>NZ_JBVJMD010000007.1:0-274520 GCF_055584385.1 Streptomyces sp. NPDC104096 | reverse complement strand
GGGGTCGCCGAGGTCGACCTTGAGGTCGGTGCCGTAGTAGGCCTCGGTGGGGTCGTCGCCCGGCAGGACGGGGTCCGAGTGGCAGTGGGCCGTCCTGGTGTGGCGGTCGATCAGGACGTAGACGGGGATGCCGGCGGCGGCGTAGGTGCGGAACTTGGGGCCGGTGTCGGTCTCGTGGTTGGTGGAGGTGACTTCGCCCACGAGGGCGATCATGTCGATGGGGTACCAGCCCTTGTGAGCTCTGCGGTACGACTCGTCGAGTTCGGTCGGCCTGCGTCGGCGGATGTAGAAGTCCGGAATGATCAAGGCCATGGTCGTGCCGTCCGGGTGGGCGGCACGGTATCCGTTGCCCATGCCCACCAGGCGGAATCCGGCCGTGCGGAACTGGAAGCCCAGCTCGAAGGCGCCGTCGTTGTGATTGTCGTTCGGCTGCGGCGGCACGATGACCGTCCCCTCGACATACTCGGGTCGGATCGGCATCGGTGACGCCTCTTCGATCGCGATCAATAGGTCGATGGGGTCCACGTGCGTCATGACCGGCTCCATGATCGGTTCGGCGCTCATCGCTCGATCTCCTGTCCCGCTGTCGCCAGGCTAAGCCCGCGCCGGGTGCCCCGGCAGAACGATGCGGTACGCGATTAGCGCGAAGGACGGCATTCCTGACCTCCTTCACCCGAACGAGTGTGCTGAACCGTTCCGGCCCCACGTGCACAGGCGAGGAGGGCGGCGCCCCGGGGCTTCCGGGGTGCCGCCCTCCTCTCGTAGCGCCTACTTCGTCGGAGCCGACGACCGGGGCTGGGTGATCGGGGTCGTCGCCATCGACTGCGGGGAGTCCGCGTTGGCGAAGGCCGACGGGGCCGCGACCGCCGCGGCCGGGTCGATCAGCTCCGCCTCGACGGGGGCCGTCGCGCCGCCGACGATCCGGATGTCGGCCTCGTCGAAGGCGCGCTTGACCCGCCAGCGCAGCTCGCGCTCCACGGTGAGGGCCTTGCCCGGCATCGTCTTGGCCGAGACCCGGACCACCATCGAGTCCAGCAGCACGCTGTCCAGGCCGAGGACCTCGACCGGGCTCCACAGGAGCTCGTTCCAGGGCTCTTCCTTGCTCATCTTCTCGGCGACCGCGTCGAGGGTGGTCTTCACCCGGTCGAGGTCCTCCGAGGTGCGCACGGTCACATCGACGCCGGCCGTCGCCCAGCCCTGGGAGAGGTTGCCGATGCGCTTGACCTCGCCGTTGCGGACGTACCAGATCTCGCCGTTGGCGCCGCGCAGCTTGGTCACCCGCAGACCGACCTCGATGACCTCGCCGGTGGCCACGCCCGCGTCGATCTGGTCGCCGACGCCGTACTGGTCCTCCAGGATCATGAACACGCCGGACAGGAAGTCGGTGACCAGGTTGCGGGCGCCGAAACCGATCGCCACGCCCGCGACACCGGCGGAGGCCAGCAGCGGGGCGAGGTTGATCTCGAAGGTGGCCAGCACCATCAGGGCGGCCGTGCCCAGGATGAGGAAGCTCGCCACCGAGCGCAGCACCGAGCCGATCGCCTGCGAGCGCTGACGGCGCCGCTCGGAGTTGACCAGCAACCCGCCCAGCGCCGTGCCGTCGACCGACGCGGCGGTCCGGGACATCCGGTCGATGAGCTTGGTGATCGCCCGCTGCACCGCCACTCTGAGCACCATCGCGATCACCAGGATCAGCAGGACTCTCAGACCGATCGCGAGCCACGTCGACCAGTTCTGCTCGACCCAGCTTGCCGCGTTCGTCGCGCTCTCCTGGGCGTCCTGGAGGGACGGCACCGTCACGGACGGCGACTGCGTGGGAGTCGGCGACGGTGTGGAGCCGGCGGCCGGCAGGACGGCGGGCAAGGACACTGCAGGTACCTCCAGGTGCTGTGCTGCCGCGTCCGGTGCGGCGGTCGAGGCCGACACGCACGTCGAGGTCACGGAAGGGTCACCGGACGGACAGAATCACCACACTAACGGGGCACGGCGGGTGCTTCGGCGCGATACGCGAAGGAGGGACCACCCTCACCCGGGCGTGAGCAGGGCTTGTTCCGGGGGCGCGCGGGCGTGTGGTCGAAAACACTCCCAGCCCGTTACCGGGACATGGTGGCGCGTTCACCAGGCATGAGGGGAGACTGACTCCAGATCGTCCCGGCGCGAGCCACGCGCCGCCGACGCCCAAGGAGGCATCCGTGCCGCATGTCCTGGTCCTCAACGCGTCGTACGAACCACTCGGCGTCGTACCGCTCCACCGTGCGCTCATCCTCGTCCTCGAGAACAAGGCCGTCTGCCTAGAGGAATCCGGCGCCTTCATGCACAGCGCAACCGTCACGATCCCCGCGCCCAGCGTGGTCCGGCTCAAGCGATTCGTCCGGGTTCCCTACCGAGGGCCCGTCCCGCTCACCCGTCGTGCGCTCTTCGCCCGCGACGGCGGCCGGTGCATGTACTGCGGTGGCGTCGCAACCAGCGTCGACCACGTCATCCCGCGCAGCCGCGGGGGCAAGCACGTCTGGGACAACGTGGTGGCGTCCTGTCGTCGCTGCAACCACGTGAAGGCCGACCGTCACCTCGTCGAGATCGGCTGGCGGCTGCGCCACAAACCCGCTCCGCCCACCGGTCTGGCCTGGCGCATCATCGGCACCGGGCATAGGGACCCGCGCTGGCTGCCCTACTTGCAGCCGTTCGGCGCGGACGACGCCATGGCCCGGATCGACGGCATCTCCGCCTGATGATCCGGGCCTTCGCGTTCACCCTGCCCCCTTGATCCGGCCCTGGGAGCCCCAGCCCCCCTGCGCTCCCAAGGCCGGACGTCCCACGCGCGCCCGCTCGCGCCTGCCGCTCGCGGGCGCCGTTCGCATGCCCCCGTCCACCCGACTGCCGGCGCGCTCGCCCGCCTCTCAAGCGCGCTCACGCGCCCTTCACGTGCGCCCGCACGCCGGATCACACGTGCCCGACCCCGCGCTGCTCGTACGTCGGTTCACGCCGCCGTTCGGGTGTCGTCCGCCCGTTGGGTCGCGTGCCGGCGGCCGGTCACGCGTAGCGCAGCTCCGCCGGGCGCACCGAGCGGTGCAGCAGGGGCAGTGAGGTGGCCGCCGCCAGCAGGCAGCAGGCGTATACCGCAGGCGGGACCAACAGCGCCGCGTACGGCATCGCCGGCGCGCCGTGCCTTGAGACGGCGGCGGAGTAGCAGACGCCGATCACCAGGCCGCCCACGCCCGCCGACAGGACCGAGGGGGCGAGCGGCAGCGCGGTCTCCAGCAGCAGCGCCCGGGCGAGTACCCGCCGCGGCACCCCGGCCGCGGTCTGCGCGGCCAGGCCCCGTCGACGGGTGGCCAGGGCCTCCGCGGTGCCCACCGCCAGCCCGCACAGGACGATCGCGGCCGCGACCAGGATGCCGACGGCCGCGAGGTCGAGTCCCGTCGTGTAGTAGGTCATGTCCGTACCGAGCTGGTGGAGGCGGCGCATCTCGTCGAGTCCGTCGAGCAGGCCCTGCCGCACCCCGACGAAGCCCGTCCCCACCACCGTCACCAGCAGTACGGCCGCATGGGTGCGGGCCGCGGCCCACGGGTCGTCGCGCAGCCGCTCCGCCGCGAGCAGCGCCGCCGCGGACCGGGCGCGGGGCGCCAGCAGCCGCCCGGTGAGCCCGGACACGGCCCCGGCCAGCCACACCACGCCCGCCCCGACGGTGACGACCAGGCCGACCATCGTCAGCGGCAGCCGCCCGGCCCCCACGCCCGGCATCCCGGAGGAGGTGAGCGCCGTCGCGACCGGGGCCAGCAGGAGCACGAGCAGCGACCCGCCCAGGAACAGCAGCCCCGGCCCCCGCCCGGAGACAGGGCGCACCCGGCGCACCAGGCCCAGCGGCGAGGCCACCACGCGGCGCAGCGCCAGCGCGCCCGCCGCCGCGCCCAGCACCGGCACGCCCGCGGCGACCAGCGCGAATCCGGTCCAGGCGAGGGCGGTCGGCGCGGACCACAGGTGCAGCAGCACCGGCACGGCCCCGGCGGTGGCGAGCACCGAGCCCAGCAGACAGGCCAGCCCCGTCTCCAGCGCCGCGATCCGGCGCACCTGCCCGGGCGCGGCCCCGGCCAGCCGCAGCGCGGCCAGCCTCCGGTCGCGGTGGACCGCGCCGATCCGGGCGCACTGGCCGAGGAACCCGAGCACCGGGACCAGCAGGAGCAGCAGTCCGGCGATCACCCCGGAGCGGGTGCCTGGCTGGTCCAGCAGCCCGTGCCCGACGGAGAGGCCGTACCGGCCGCGCAGCGCGGCCAGGGACACGGCCGCGAGCGCGAAGCCGGTCGCCAGCGCCGCCCCGGCCGCCGTGAGACCGACCCGCCACCACTCGCGCCGGTCGGATCCCCGGGTCAGCTCCCAGGCCAGACGGACGTCGGTCCTCACGCGGTCACCTCCGCCGGGAGCACGGTCCCGTCGCTCATCCGGATCTCGCGGTCCGCGTACGCCGCCGTCCGGTCGTCGTGCGTGACCAGCACGACCGCCGCGCCGCACGCGCGGGCCGTGTGCACCAGCGCCGTCATGACCTGCTCGCCGGCCAGGGAGTCCAGCGCCCCCGTGGGTTCGTCCGCGAACACCGCCTTCGGCCCGGTGACCAGGGCGCGGGCCAGGGCGACCCGCTGCTCCTGGCCGCCGCTCAGCTCGCCCGGCCGCCGGTCCTGCTGCCCACGCACCCCGAACCGCTCCAGCCACTCGCCGGCCCGCTCCCGGGCCGTGGCCCGCGCCGTCCCGGCCAGCAGCAGCGGCAGCGCCACGTTGTCGATCGCCGTCAGCTCCGGGATCAACTGCCCGAACTGGAAGACCACCCCGAAGTCGGTGCGGCGCAGTTCGCTCAGCCGCCGCTCGGACAGCTGGTCGAGGCGTTCGCCGCCGTGGACGACCGAGCCCCGGTCCGGCCGTACGATCCCCGCCAGGCAGTGCAGCAGCGTGGACTTGCCGCTGCCGCTCGGGCCGGTCACGGCGAGGATCTCGCCCGCGCCCAGGTCCACCGACGCGCCCCGCAGCGCTTCGTTCCCGCCGTACGTCTTGACCAGGGCACGGGCCTGAAGGAGTGGCACCGGGCCTTCCCCCTTGGTGTTCATGTCGCGTCGACCTCCGCGGTCAGAGTGGTCAGCCGGGCCGCCGTGGTGGTCATCCAACGAAGGTCGGCGTCGAGGTGGTTGAGGGCGTAGTCCGCCGAGAGCACGGTCGCCAGATCGGCGCCCGGGTCGGTCTTGAGGGCGGTCAGCCGGCGCATCCGCTCCAGATGGGCGGCGCGTTGCGCGCCGAGGTAGGCGGCGGGGTCGCCGCCGGCCAGGATCGAGACGACGACCTTGGCGAAGATCTCGTTCGTCACGAACGGCGCCGGCGGCGCGATCTGGGCCGCCCACCGGGCCAGTTCACGGGCGCCCTGCTCCGTCGAGCGGTACGTGGTCCGCTCCGGGCCGCCGTCCGAGCCGGTTCCCTCGATCTCCGCGAGTCCGTCGCGGACCAGGCGCTGCAAGGTCGTATAGACCTGCCCGTAGGCCAGCGGACGGGCCTGCGGAAAGCGTTCGTCGTGGCGTCGCTTGAGGTCGTAGCCATGGCTCGGCCCTCCGGCGAGCAGCCCCAGCAGGATGTGACGGGTGCTCATGGCGATCATTATGCACTCGATATATGTACTGAGTGAATAGTGGTCGCGAAACGTGCGCGGAATGACGGCCGAAGCGTGGAGTGCGGGTGTGGAATGTGACGACATGTACGTTCTAGCCGCCTCGGACGTCTGCGACAGCCATCGGTGGGTAGGGCTGCGGTATCCCGTCCGGATGCCCTCCGGACCCCGTCCGGCGTCACCCGTACCCGACAAGGAGGCCCCCGTGGCCGCACCCGCATCCACCCGCCCCCTGCTCCCCGCCCCCTCCAAACGCGAGGCCTGCCGGGCCTTCGGCGCGGAGCGGATCTGTGCCGAGCCTCCGTTGACCAGCGAGCCTCCGCTGCCCGACGCGGAGCCCCTGACCTGCGAGCCCCCGCTCGCCGCCGCGGACATCGACGTCACGAGGCCGTAGATGACCGCACCCGGGACGGCCGCGCCCCTCCCTGAGGACCTGTCACGGCTCGCCGCGCTGCACGGCGTCGCCACCTCCTACAGTCCCTCCCCGGACCGCACCGTCGAGGCCTCGGCCGCCGCGGTCACCAGCGCCCTGGCCGCCCTCGGCGTGGACGCCGGCACCCCGCGGGCCGCCCGCGACGCCCTCGCCGCCCGGGAACGCGCCCTGCGCGCACGGCTGCTGCCGCCCACCGTGGTCTGCTGGACCGGCACCGCCCCCAGCGCGCTCGACGCGCTGCCCGAGGGCACCCGACTGCGCGTCGACACCGAACAGGGCGAGACCCGTACCGCCGTCGGAGACCTTCCGCCCGGCGTCCACCGGCTGACCGCCACCACCCCCGACGGCCGCACGGCACAGGCGCACCTCGTCGTCGCCCCGCCCCGCCTGCCCGCTCCCGGCGGCCGCTCGTACGGACTGCTCGTCCAGCTCTACTCCCTCCTGTCGCGGCACTCCTGGGGCATGGGCGACCTCGGCGACCTCGGCGAGCTCACCGCCTGGGCGGGACGCGCACTCGGCGCCGGATTCGTCCAGGTCAATCCGCTGCACGCGGCCGTTCCCGGCCCGCCCGCCGACCCGTCCCCCTACCGGCCCTCCTCACGCCGTTTCCCCGACCCGGTCCACCTGCGGGTCGAGGACATCCCCGAGTTCGCCCGGGTCGAGGACCGCGAACGGGTGCGCTCGCTGCTGGACCGGGCCGCGCGACTGCGCGAGACGGTGCTGGAGAAGGGGGCGTGGATCGACCGGGACGCGGTGTGGGAGCTCAAGCGGGAGGCGCTGGAGCTGGTCCGGGAGGTGCCGCTCGGGCCCGGCCGGTACGCCGCCTACCGCGACTTCCTCGTCGACCAGGGCGAGGCGCTCCAGGACCACGCCACCTGGTACGCGCTCGCGGAGGTGCACGGCCCGGACTGGAGCCGCTGGCCCGGCGGGCTGCGCGACCCGCGCTCGGCGGACACCGCCCGCGCCCGCGTCGATCTGATGGACCGCGTCGACTTCCACAGCCGGCTCGCCTGGCTGACCGACGCCCAGCTCACCGACGCCCAGCGCACCGCGCGCGAGGCCGGCATGCCGGTCGGGCTGGTGCACGACCTGGCCGTCGGGGTGCACCCCGACGGCGCCGACGCCTGGGCGCAGCAGGAGTACTTCGCGGCGGGCATGTCGGTGGGCGCCCCGCCGGACGCCTTCAACGCCCGGGGCCAGGACTGGGGCCTGCCGCCCTGGCGCCCGGACCGGCTCGCCGAGTCCGGCTACGCCCCCTACCGCGACCTGCTGCGCGCCCTGTTCCGCTACGCGGGCGCCCTGCGCATCGACCACGTCATGGGCCTGTTCCGGCTCTGGTGGGTCCCCCAGGGACTGCCGCCCACCGAGGGCACCTACGTCCGCTACGACGCCGAGGCCATGCTCGCCGTCCTGGTCCTGGAGGCCTCCCGGGCCCGGGCGGTGGTGATCGGCGAGGATCTCGGCACCGTGGAGCCCGGGGTCCGCGAGGCGCTGCGCGAACGCGGGGTGCTCGGCACGTCGGTGCTGTGGTTCGAACGGGACTGGGACGGCGACGGCCGTCCGCTGCCGCCCGGACGCTGGCGCCCCGACTGCCTCGCCACCGTCACCACCCACGATCTGCCGCCCACCGCCTCCCGGCTCTCCGGCGACCACGTCGAACTCCGCGACCGCCTGGGCCTGTCGACCCGCCCCCTGGCCCAGGAGCGGGCCGAGGCGGCCGCCGACACGGGGGAGTGGCTGGCCCTGCTCACCCGGCTCGGACTGCTGTCCGACGCCGACGGCACCGACGGCGACGCCGTCGGCGCGGAGGAGGCCGAGGTCCTGGCCGTCCACCGCTTCCTGCTGCGCACCCCCGCCCGGCTGATCGGGGTCTGGCTCCCCGACGGCGTCGGGGACCGGCGCCCGCAGAACCTCCCCGGCACCTGGGACCAGTACCCGAACTGGCGGCTGCCGATCGCCGACCCCGAGGGCCGCCCGGTGACGCTGGAGGAACTGGCCGCGTCGCCGAGGGTGCGCGCGCTGATGGACGCGGTCCGGGAGGGCCGGGACGAGGAGGCGGGAGGCGGACCGGGGTGAGGGGGCGCGGAGGGGCCCTCGCGCGTCGTACGGCACCCCGGGCGCGCGGTCGTCCCGGGCGTTCGCTAGTTTTGAACCGTGGACAAGAAGAACGCCCTGCGCGCCGGCGCCCTGGCTGCCGGTACGACGCTGATGATGCTGCTCATGTCGTCCCCCGCGCTCGCGCTCACCCGCGACGACGGCGACGACCCCGGTTCGGGCCTGAGCGTCATCGAGACGCTGGGCCTCTACGTCGTGCTCCCGCTGGTGCTGTTCGCGGGGATCACGGCCCTGGTGATGGTCCTGGACAAGTCGACGGACCGCCAGCCGAAGAGCCGTCGGCCCAAGGTCGCCGCCAAGGCGGGCGCGAAGGCCTGATCACGGCCACCGTCGAATCCTGACGCGTTCACCGAGGGCGCCGTCCTCACCACTCGTACCGGCCGAAGCCGTACGGGAGGCGAGGACGGCGCCCTCGGCGCGTCCGCGGCAGGGTTCCACGGGTGCGGTGCGGGCAGATCCCCCGGATGCTGTCGGTATCTGTCGGCCGACGGCCGACGGCCGACGGCAGCCCAGCAGGCTCACGAGGCCCGGGAGGGCCGGGAGGTCCGGATGAGCGACACCACTGGCACCAGCGACACCAGCGGCACCATCGATACCGGCGGCACGGTGATCGTCGTCGGCTCGGGCCCCACCGGCCTCCTGCTCGCCGGGGACCTCGCCACCGCCGGGGTGCGGGTCACGCTCCTGGAGAAGCGCCCGCACGGGATCAGCAACCTCTCCCGCGCCTTCGTGCTGCACGCCCGCACCCTGGAGCAGTTCGACGCCCGCGGCCTCGCCGACGGCATCGAGGCGGTCGGCCGGCCCCTGGACCGGCTGCGCCTCTTCGGCCGCCTCACCGTCGCCCTCGACACCCTGCCCTCCCGCTACAACCACCTCCTCGTCATCCCGCAGTACGAGGTGGAGAAGGCCCTGGAGCGTCGCGCGACCGCCGCCGGGGTGGACTTCCGGTACGAGACCGAGTTCGTCGGTCTGACCCAGCACGCGGACGCGGTGACGGTCCGTACGCGCGGCCCCGGCGGCGAGGCCGGGGAGCTGCGGGCGGCCTACGTCGTCGGGACCGACGGGATGCGCAGCGCCGTACGGGACGCGATCGGGCTGCCCTTCCCCGGCGAGTCGGTGATCCGTTCCGTCGTCCTGGCCGATGTGCGGCTGGCCGAGCAGCCCCAGAACCTGCTCACCGTGAACACCGTCGGTGACGCCTTCGCCCTCATCGCTCCCTTCGGCGACGGCTACCACCGGGTCATCGCCTGGAACCGGGCCCGCGACGTGCCCGACCACGAGCCCCTCGACCTGGACGAGGTCAGGGAGACCGTCCGGCTCGCCCTCGGCCGCGACTACGGCATGCACGACGCCCGCTGGACGTCCCGCTTCCACAGCGACGAACGCCAGGCCCCCGCCTACCGGGTCGGCCGGGTCTTCCTCGCCGGCGACGCCGCCCATGTGCACACACCGGCCGGCGGACAGGGCATGAACACCGGCCTCCAGGACGCCGCCAACCTGAGCTGGAAGCTCGCCCAGGTGGTCCACGGCCACGCGGACCCCGCGCTCCTGGACACCTACGAGAGCGAGCGGCACCCCGTCGGCAGGGCGGTCCTGCGCAGCAGCGGCGGCATCGTGCGCCTCGCGATGGCCAAGCGGCTGCGGACGCTGGCCCTGCGCGCGGGGCTCACCGCCGTCCTCGAGGTGGCCGGCCCGGCCCGCCGCAAGGCGATCGGCCAGATCACCGGCATCGGCTACCGCTACCGGGCGCCCAAGGGCTCCCACCGCCTCACCGGAGTCCGTGTCCCCGACCTCGCCCTCGCCGACGGGGGCCGCCTGTACGAGGCCCTGCGCGGCGGCCGGTTCGTGCTGGTCACCCCGGAGGCGTACGAGGAGCCGGGCGCCCCCAAGGACCGGCTGGCCGTGACCCGCTGGGCGAGCGGCCGCCGTACGGCGCTGCTGGTGCGGCCCGACGGATACGTCGCCTGGGCGGCCGACACCGCCGACCCGGCGGCGATCGAGGCCGCGCTCACCGCCCATGTCGGCCCGGCGGAGACCCGCTAGTGCTGTGACCCGGGGGCGGAGACCCCGCCGACGGGGATGCCCGGAGGGCGGGTGACCGACCCGGTCACCCGCCCTCCGTTCCACCACCGACACCACCGGCCGGGTCCGACGCGCGGACCGGCCGGGGCCGTCGGGGCGGGGTCAGGACGCCGCCGCGTCCGCCGCCTGTGCCTTCAGCGCGCGCTCGACGCCCGAGCGGGACTCGGACATCAGGCGGCGCAGGGCCGCGTTCGGCTGGGCGGTGGCGAGCCACGCGTCCGTCCGGTCCAGCGTCTCCTGGGAGACCAGCACGGCCGGGTAGAGGCCGACCGCGATCTGCTGGGCGATCTCGTGCGAGCGCGCGTCCCAGATGTCCTTCACGACCTCGAAGTACTTCTCCGCGTACGGCGCGAGCAGCTCGCGCTGGTCGGTCTGGACGAAGCCGCCGATGACCGCCTCCTGCACGGCGTTCGGGAGCTGGTCGGACTCGACGACCGACGCCCACGCCTCGGCCTTGGCCTCCGCCGTCGGCCGGGCGGCGCGCGCGGTGGCGGCGTGCCGCTCGCCCGCGGCCGTCCGGTCCCGCTCGTACTCGGCCGCGATCTCCGCCTCGTCGAAGCGTCCGACGGCCGCGAGCCGCTCCACGAACGCCCAGCGCAGCTCGGTGTCCACGGCGAGGCCCTCGATCGTCTGCGACCCGTCCAGCAGCGCGTCCAGCAGGTCGAGCTGCTCCGGCGTACGGGCCGTCGCCGCGAACGCCCGCGCCCAGGCCAGCTGGTGGTCGCCGCCCGGCGCGGCCGACTGCAGGTGTGCCAGCGTCGCCTCCGTCCAGCGGGTCAGCAGGGCCTCCCGGGCCGTCGGGTCGGCGTACAGGTCGATCGCCGACTTCACCTGACGCTGGAGCGACTGCACGACACCGATGTCGGACTCCTTGCCGATGCCGGACAGCACCAGGGACAGGTAGTCGCGGGTGGCGAGCTCGGCGTCGCGGGTCATGTCCCAGGCCGACGCCCAGCACAGGGCACGCGGCAGCGACGACTCGAAGTCGCCCAGGTGCTCCGTGACGAACGCCAGGGACGCCTCGTCCAGACGGACCTTCGCGTACGACAGGTCGTCGTCGTTGAGCAGGATCACGGCCGGGCGGGCCCGCCCGGCCAGCTGCGGCACGGCCGTCAGCTCGCCGTCGACGTCCAGCTCCACCCGTTCGGCGCGCACCAGCTTGCCGCTGTCGCCGTCGAGGTCGTACAGGCCGATCGCGATGCGGTGCGGGCGCAGCGTGGGCTCGCCCTTGGCGCCGGCCGGGAGCGCCGGGGCCTCCTGCCGGACGGCGAAGGAAGTGATCACCCCGTCGGCGTCCGTCTCGACCTCGGGACGCAGGACGTTGATGCCCGCCGTCTCCAGCCACTGCTTCGACCAGGTCTTCAGATCACGCCCGGAGGTCTCCTCCAGCGCGCCGAGCAGGTCGGACAGGCGCGTGTTGCCGAACGCGTGCCGCTTGAAATAGGCCTGGACGCCCGCGAAGAACTCGTCCATGCCGACGTAGGCGACGAGCTGCTTCAGGACGCTCGCGCCCTTGGCGTACGTGATGCCGTCGAAGTTGACGAGCACGTCGTCGAGGTCGTTGATCTCGGCCATGATCGGGTGGGTGGACGGCAGCTGGTCCTGCCGGTACGCCCAGGTCTTCATGGAGTTGGCGAACGTGGTCCAGGAGTGCGGCCAGCGCGAGCCGGGCGCGTACGCCTGGCAGGCGATGGAGGTGTAGGTGGCGAACGACTCGTTCAGCCACAGGTCGTTCCACCACTCCATGGTGACCAGGTCGCCGAACCACATGTGGGCCAGCTCGTGCAGGATCGTCTCCGCCCGCAGCTCGTAGGCCGCGTCGGTCACCTTCGACCGGAAGACGTACTGGTCGCGGATGGTGACCGCGCCCGCGTTCTCCATCGCGCCCGCGTTGAACTCCGGCACGAACAGCTGGTCGTACTTCTCGAAGGGGTACGCGTAGTCGAACTTCTCCTGGAACCAGTCGAAGCCCTGCCGGGTCACCTCGAAGATGGCGTCCGAGTCCAGGAACTCGGCGAGGGAGGGCCGGCAGTAGATGCCGAGCGGCACCGACTGCCCGTCCTTCTCGTACACGCTGTGCACCGAGTGGTACGGGCCGACGATCAGAGCGGTGATGTACGTCGAGATACGCGGCGTCGGCGCGAACTCCCAGACGTCGTCCTTCGGTTCGGGCGTCGGCGAGTTGGAGACGACGGTCCAGCCGGCCGGCGCCTTCACGGTGAACTGGAACGTCGCCTTCAGGTCGGGCTGTTCGAACGAGGCGAAGACGCGACGGGCGTCCGGCACCTCGAACTGGGTGTACAGATAAGCCTGTTCGTCGACCGGGTCGACGAACCGGTGCAGGCCCTCACCGGTGTTGGTGTACGCGCAGTCGGCGGCGACCCGCAGCACGTTGCGGCCCGGGAGCAGGCCCGGCAGCGCGATCCGGGAGTCGGCGAAGACCTCGGCCGGGTCGAGCGCGTCGCCGTTCAGGGTGACCTCGTGGACGGCCGGCGCCACCAGGTCGATGAAGGACTCCGTGTCCCCTTCGGCGACGTCGAAGCGCACCGTGGTCACGGACCGGTAGGTGCCGCCCTCCTGAGCGCCGGAGAGGTCGAGATCGATCTCGTACGAGTCAACGGTGAGCAGCGACGCCCGCTGCTGCGCCTCTTCGCGAGTCAGGTTTGTGCCAGGCACGCGTTCATCTCCTCGTTATGTGTCGGTTGCGCCATCCTTCCATGTGACCTGCACGGAATGCGATGTCCAAAACCCGCCGGTGAAGGGCGCGCGTGAGCGCGAGCCTGAGGGCATGACGACGCACCCGGCCACGCACCCCGCCCCGACCACCCGCCCGACGGCGACCGCGGGGGGATCCGCGGCCTACGTGGTCCGGCCCATCACCCCGTCGGACCTGGCACGACTGCGCACCGCCGACGACGCCGGGCGGCCCTGCTCCCCGTTCACCGACGACGAGGGCGGCTCCCCGCTGCGCTGCTGTCTGCGCCGCAGCGCGCCCGGCGAGCAGATCGCCCTGGTCTCGTACGCGCCCCTGCGCCGCTGGGCGGCGCGCACGGGCGCCGACCTCGGGGCGTACGACGAGCAGGGCCCCGTGTTCATCCACGCGCGGGAGTGCGCGGGACCCGGCCGGGACGGCGCCGGGGACGGCGTCCCGTTCGCCGACGCCCACCGGACCGTGCGCCGCTACTCGGCCGGGGGACGCATCCTGGGCGGAGAGCTGGTGGGGACGCCCGGCGACGCGGCCTTCCGCGAGGCGTTCCACAACGCGCTCGACGACCCGTCCGTGGCGTTCGTCCACGTCCGGGCCGTCGAGTACGGCTGCTTCCTCTACGAGGTGGGCAGGCCTTAGATCCGGGAGCCCTCAGGCCTGGGCCGGTGCGGCCTTGTCCTTCAGCTCCGCCGCCACCAGCTCCGCGAGCTGCACCGCGTTCAGGGCCGCGCCCTTGCGCAGGTTGTCGTTGGAGATGAACAGGGCGAGACCGTGCTCGACGGTCTCGTCGGCGCGGATCCGGCCGACGTACGAGGCGTCCTGGCCGGCCGCCTGGAGCGGGGTCGGGATCTCGGAGAGGACCACGCCCGGGGCGCCGGCCAGCAGCTCGGTCGCGCGCGCCACGTCGATCGGGCGGGAGAAGCGGGCGTTGACCTGGAGCGAGTGGCCGGAGAAGACCGGGACGCGCACACAGGTGCCGGAGACCTTCAGCTCCGGGATCTCCAGGATCCTGCGGGACTCGTTGCGGAGCTTCTGCTCCTCGTCGGTCTCGTTCAGACCGTCGTCGACGATGGACCCGGCGAGGGGGAGCACGTTGAAGGCGATGGGGCGCTTGTAGACCTGCGGCTCGGGGAAGTCGACCGCCTCGCCGTCGTGGGTCAGCCGGTCGGCGTCGGCGACCACCTTCAGCGCCTGGCCGTGCAGCTCCGCGACGCCCGCGACGCCCGAGCCGGAGACGGCCTGGTAGGTGGCGACGACCAGGGCCTCCAGACCGGCCTCCTCGTGCAGCGGCTTCAGGACCGGCATCGCGGCCATCGTCGTGCAGTTCGGGTTGGCGATGATGCCCTTGGGGCGGTCCGCGATCGCGTGCGGGTTCACCTCGGACACCACCAGGGGCACCTCCGGGTCCCGGCGCCAGGCGGAGGAGTTGTCGATCACGACGGCGCCCTGGGCGGCGACCTTCTCGGCCAGCGCCCTCGAGGTCGCGCCGCCCGCGGAGAAGATCACGATGTCCAGGCCGGAGTAGTCGGCGGTGGACGCGTCCTCCACCGTCACGCCGTCCAGGACCGTCCCCGCCGAGCGGGCCGAGGCGAACAGCCGCAGCTCGGTGACCGGGAAGTCGCGCTCCTCGAGGATCCTGCGCAAGACCGTGCCGACCTGACCGGTGGCTCCGACGATTCCGACCCTCACGGCGACTCCCTCTGCGTGCGTTTGCTCGTGTGTGACTGACGGGGGCTTTTCCATCATGCTGCCGCCCCTGGCCCATGTGTCCAATTCTTTGCCGGGTGTGCCCGAGGAATGGGACGCGATCCCGCGGACGCCAGGTGCGTTCCTGCCCACCGAACCCTCGCTGAGCTGGAGATATTCCCTCGGCGAGGGCTCCGCGCCGCAAGCTGTGCTGCTCCGGACCCTGCCCGCCGCCACCTCGCCCACACGATGATGTGACGTACGCCTCTGGACGCCCGCGCACATCCGGCCGAACGTTTCGGCCCCCGCCGGCGTCGTAGGGGAAACGTGCGGAGGGGGTGGCTTGTGCTGCGCAGAAAGGCCTGGCGCGGCCGGGGGGCCGACGCCACGGCGGGCGACGACCCGCTGGACGTGGCCCAGGAACGCCGGGTGCGGGCGGTGCTCGCCCTGGGCGGGGTGCCGCAGGCGGACCTGCCGGACGGGGTGCAGCAGGTCCGCCTGCGGCTGCTGGAACGGGCCGCGAGCGGCCGCGAGGCGCCGCGTGACGTGTCGGCGTGGGCGGCGGTCGTCGCCTCCAACCTGGCCATGGACTGGCACCGGGCCCGGCGCAGGCAGGAGCGCGTCGGGGAGCGCCTGGCCTCCCTGCGCCAGCCCGCGCACGACTCCGGCGAGGACACCAGCCTGCTCTCGCTCGCCGTCGCCCGGGGCCTGGACGAGCTGCCGGACGCCCAGCGGCAGGTCCTCGTCCTGCGTTTCTACGCCGATCTGCCGGTCCGTTCGATAGCCGACGAGCTCGGCATCCCCGAGGGCACGGTCAAGAGCAGGCTGCACACGGCGGTACGGGCCCTGCGCGTCCGGCTGCACGAGGACGAGGTGGTGTGACATGACCGCCGGACACGACGGCCGCGAGCCGGACGTCGCCGACGAGGCGCTGCTGGCGGCGATCACCGGTGAACCGCTGTCCGAGCGGGCCCGCACGGACCCCGAGTTCCTGGCGGCCCACCGCACCGCGACGGCGGACGTGGCCCTGCTGCGGCGGCACCTGGGCCTGGTCGCGGACGCCCTGACCACGCCCGCACCCGCCGCCGTACCCGCCTTTGCCGCCGTGCCCGCCCCCGCGCGGCCACGGGCTCCCCGGCGCCGCCCGCTCGCCCTCGCGCTGCGGGCCGTGGCCGTCGCCGCGGCCGGTGCGCTGGTGGTCGGGGCGGGCTGGCTGGTCGTCCGGGCCGGGGACGCGGTGAGCGGGAGTTCCGCCGCCTCGGACAGCGCCGCGAAGGCCGACGACAAGGGGGCCGGGGCCGAGGCGGCCGCCGGAGCGGCTCTGGAGAACCCGCAGTACCTGGCGTGCGCCCGGTTCGTCGTCGAGGGCGACGTCACGGACGTGGAGCCGGTGGCGGGCACCGCGCGGAACCGGGTCACGCTGCACGTGACCCGCTCCTACGAACCGGCGAAGGCCCCGGCCGAGGTCGGGTTCCTGCTGGAGCGGGAGCTCGGGCCGGACCCCCGGGCCGGCGAGCACGTCCTCGTGGTCGTGCCGCAGCACTCCGCCCTCGCCGACGCCTGGATCACCGGAGCCGACGCCATCGCCCGGGAACGGGCGGCTGTCGGCCGGGCCCTGCCCGAATCGCGCGCCCTCACCTGCGAGTGAGCGCGGGGCGACGAAGAAGGGGCGGGCGCCCGTAACGGACGCCCGCCCCGATGCCGTACCCGAAGTTACGGCGTGACCTTCTCGATCTTCACGCTCGCGACGCCCGCGACCGTGCCGCGCGCGTTCACCAGCTGGGCCTGGCCGAAGAACTCGCGTCCCTCGGGGGCCGGGGCCAGCGCGGTGACCGAACCGGAGACCGTCGCGGAGGCGCCGGTGCCGAGCTTGACCGGCGCGGTGGCGTCGACGGAGACGGAGCCCAGGGCGGCGGAGAAGAAGACGTCCTGGTAGTCGTAGTCGGTCGAGCCGGCCGGGACGGAGTAGCCCGCGACCGCGATGGTGTACGTACCGGCGGCCGGCGAGGCGATGGAGACCGCCTCCTCCGAGTCGCCGTCCGCGGACTGGGCGACCTGCTTGCCGGTGGAGTCGTAGACCGTCAGGTCGAGGTCGGCGGACGCGTCGGAGACGTTGCCGATGGCGACGTCCAGCGACTTGGCGCCCGCGGGCACCTCCACCGTGGTGGTCTGCGTCTCACCCTCCTTGATGGCGGGACGGGCCGACTTGGCCGAGCCGAGCGGGCCGCCCACCAGCGTGCCGTCGAGGGCCGCGAAGTTGTTCGTGACCTTCCAGGAGGCGGCGGACGGGACGCCCACCTTGGCCTCGGACACGGTCACGGTCTCCGGGTCGAAGGCCGCGCCGAGCACGGCGACGTCGAGCTTGTAGGGGTTGTCGAGCAGCGGCGAGGTACGGCGCGACTCGACCTCGATCTCCCACACGCCCGGCTGCGGGTCGGCGTACGCGCGCACGTCGGGCTTGCAGCCGTTGCCGTCGAGGTAGTTGTTGTAGCAGTACGGGGTGCTGGTGTTGTCGACCGGGACGCCGTACGGGTGGATGGCGATGAACCGGGTCTGGCTCTTGTCCTTCAGCCCGCCGATCGCGACCTCCAGCGACTTGGCGCCCGCGGGCACGGTCACGAAGTACGACTTCGAGCTGTTGCGCTGCACGGTGTCGGACGCGGCGTAGGTGTACTTCACCGGCGCCGAGACCACGACCGTGGTCAGGATCTGCTTGTCGACGCCCTCGGTGCGCGGGTCGTCGAGCTCCAGGATCGCGCTCTTGATGCCCGCGGACCTCGGCGCGGCCTGGACCTTGACGGTCACCGGCTGGTTCAGCGGCAGCTTCACCTCGTCGGAGCCGACGATCCGGAAGGTGTGGTCGGCGTTGTTGGCGAGGTGCAGGTCGTGCCAGGTCGCCTTGGCGGAACCGGACGTACGGGTGACGGTGATGTCGTACGTCTTCCTGTCGCCGGCCTTGAGGCCGCCCTCGCGGTCGTACAGGCCGGTGCCGAAGCCCGGCGTCTTCAGCGCGTAGTCGATCGCGGTGTCGACCGGTGCCTTGACGGTGTAGTCGTGGGCGGTGGCGCCGTCCTTGATGGCGTCCCAGGCGTCCACGATGTCGATGCTGCCCGCGCCCTCCTCGTAGGCCTGGACGCCCTTGATGTGGTGGGCGGTCGAGGTCAGCGCGGTGCGCAGGGTGGCCGGGGTGAGGGCGATGCCCTTCTGCTTCGCGGCCGACAGCAGCAGCGCCGAGGCGCCCGCGGCCTGCGGGGAGGCCATCGAGGTGCCCTGGAGCATCGAGTAGCCGGCCGGCAGGGTGTAGCCCGCCTCGGCGACCGGGGAGCCCGGCAGCCAGGTCTGGGTGGTGTTGATGGCGGCGCCGGGGGCGACCAGGGTCGGCGTGAAGCCGCCGTCCTCACGCGGGCCGCGCGAGGAGAACGGCAGCAGCGCGTACTTCTTGGTCACGGCCGAGCCGTAGTTGGCGGCCCAGGTCTCCTTGGAGATGCCCGCGCCGACCGAGATGACCTTGTCGGCCAGACCGGGGTCGCCGATGGTGTTCGCGCCGGGGCCGGAGTTGCCCGCGGAGATCACCAGCTGGACGCCGTAGGTGTCGATGAGCCGGGTGTAGAGCTCGGCGCGCGCGTTGTTGCCGTCGTTCAGCGCCGGGAGGCCGCCGATCGACATGTTGACGATGTCGACACCGCGGTTGACGACCAGGTCGATCATGCCCTCGGTGAGCGCCACGTTGGTGCAGCCGCCGGTCCAGGTGCAGGCTCGGGACGAGACGATCTTCGCGCCCGGGGCCGCGCCGTTCATCTTCCCGCCGAACAGTCCGTTCGCGGAGGTGATGCCGGCGACGTGCGTGCCGTGCTCGGACTCGATGACGCCGATGTTGACGAAGTCGACCTTCTTGCCGACCCAGTCGCCGCCGTAGGGGTCCATCGGCACGTCCTTGCGGATCTGCACGACGAACGGCTGGCGCTCGACGACGTCGGTCGCCGGGTCGTCGGTGCCGAAGTAGCCGACCTGGTAACCGTCCTTGTACGGCTTCATCGGCGTGTCGTCGGTGAAGTCGAAGTTGTTGTTCAGGTCGACCCGGACCGTGCCGGCCGCCGCGTCGTACAGCACGCCCCACGAGTCGGTGGTGTCACCGTCGCGGTTGGCGTCACCGGCCGCGTCGCCGCCGGCGGTGTACGACTCCTTGAAGGTGCTGACCTGGTAGGAGCCCGCGGGCGCCGTCCAGGTGCGGCCGCCGTAGGCGAAGGAGGTCCCGGAAACGGAAGTGACCATCGGGCGCCAGGTGTTGTCGCTGTCGACGATCGGGTCGGTCGCGGTCACCCAGTCGACGATCTTGCGCTCGCCGGTGGTGGTCTTCTGCAACGCCGGGTGGCCCAGGTCCACGCCCGAGTCGAGGATGCCGATGGTGACGCCGCGGCCGTCCGCCTTCGGGTGGTCCTCGACGAAGTCGACCGCGCCCGTCTCGAAGGACGGGTTGTACGGGTTCTCGGCAGGGGTCTTCTTGCCGGGCGCCGGGTAAGTGACCGTCGAAGAGCCGGACTTCGCGCCCCGGGCGGTGTCCGCGCTGGGCGTCGGGTCGTCGAGCTTGATCTCCTGCCGCAGGTCGATGGCCTGCACGGAGGACAGCTTCGCGGCGGCGGCGATGGCCGCGTCCGCCTGGCCCGTCGGGACGGTGGCGCGGACGTAACCGAGCTTGTCGTAGGTCCGGCCGACGGAACCGCCCTTGACGGCGTCCAGCTTCTCGGCGACCTGCTCGGTCGAGCCGGGCGCGGTGGCGACCATCATCGTGACGGTCTTGTCGCCGTGCGCCTTGGCCGCGGCGAGCCGGTCGGCGTCGTCGGAACCGAGCTTCCCGTCCGCGGACTTGACGCCCGGGTCCGCGGCGGCGGGTGCCTGGCCGGCGGAGAAGGCCATGGGTATCGGACCCGCCGCGGACAGCGCGGCCACCAGACCGGCGGCCACGGCGATACGGACCACGCGTCTCGCGCCGGGTATGGGTTCACGCTGAGGGGTGAGAGTCATCGGCATCCCTTGCAGGTAAAGGAACGAGCGTGGTGCGACCGGACCGATCGGCCCTGGTCGCGATCGTCCGGACTACGACCCCGGACGGTCGCTCAGCTTTACCGAAGGGACATGTGTTTGGGGAGGGTTGACCGAAACAAGATGGATGTATGGGGAAAACCCCCGATGGATTTTAGGTACGCGACCGGACATCCTGTGACATTGCTGTGGACGGTTCCGCGGAAGTCCGGACATGGAGTGTCCACTTGGGTGAACAGGTGATCACCCTTCGGGTTAACCTCACGGGGTGCGCCAGAAGTTGAGGGTGGCGGCCTATGCCGTCTGCGTCCGCGAGGGGCAGATCCTGCTCGCCCGGTCGTCCGCGCCCGACGGCACCCCCGAGTGGGTGCTGCCCGGCGGCGGCATGGAGCACGGCGAGGACCCGTACGACACCGTCCGGCGCGAGCTGGCGGAGGAGACCGGCTATCGCATCGAGGTCACCGGTCTGCTCGGGGTGGACTCCGTCCGGCACGCCGTCCCGCGCACGGGCCTGCGCCGCGCCACCGACCACCACGGCGTGCGGCTCGTCTACGAGGGCCGGGTGGTCGGCGGCGAACTGCGCAACGAGATCGGCGGATCCACGGACCTGGCCGCCTGGCAGGACCTGACGGCCGTGCCCGGCCTGCCCCGGGTGTCGCTGATCGACGTGGCGCTGACGCTGTGGCGCGGCCGCCCGGCCGCGGGACATCCGGAACCCGCGGCGGAGTAGACCCGCCGCCCGGGAGCGCGGGCGCCCTCCACGGGCGGCCGGACCGGCCGGGGAGCCGTCGCACTACCCCGGAAAATGAACGCGCAGTGACCGCGTACGGGCCGTTCGACGAGCGGTCGCGGACCTCCCGGGTGGCCCGTGATCCACGTACGGCGATGGGTGTCGCGCGTTGCGGCCTCGTTCATGCCCAGGCCACCCCCGGTGCCAAGCATCCGGTACGAGCGGGCGGTTCGCCATCGGTGGGCGCCCGCGACCACCGCCGACGCGTTCGCACCCCGGGGAGATCGCGCCATGTCGCGCATACGCTCTGTGACCACGTCCCTGCCGGGAGTCGACCGGCGCACCGTCCTCGCCGCCACCGCGGCCGCGTCCCTCGCGGCGGGCGTCGGCTACGCCCTGCGGCCCGTCGACAGCCAGGCCGCGCCCGCGACCGCCCCCCAGGCCGCACCCGCCGCCGACGCCCCCCTCGCCTCGTCCCGCCCCGCCACGGCCGGCGCCCTCGCCCCGTACACCCGGGGCACCACCGTGGCCACCGTGGCCACCGTGGCCGCCCCGCGCACCGCCTCCGGCTACCGCCGGCTCGGCGACGGCCCCGGCTGGCGGCGCGTCGTGCGCGACGACCTCGCCGCCGCCGAGTCGGGCCGCGCGGGCCGCCGTACGGCGCTCGCCGCCTTCGTGCAGCTCACCGACCTGCATCTGATCGACAGCCAGCACCCGCTGCGGCTGGAGTTCCTGCGCTCCGCCGACGTCAGGCGCTGGCGGCCGCACGAGGCGCTGACCGTGCACGGCGCCGTCTCCCTCGTCGAGCGCGTCAACGCGCTGCGCGGCGCTCCCGTCACCGGTTCGCCGCTGCACTTCGCGATGACCACCGGCGACAACACCGACAACAACGCCCGTACCGAACTGGAGTGGTTCCTGACCGTCATGAGCGGCGGCCGCATCACCCCGGACTCCGGTGACCCACGGCACTACGAGGGCGTCCAGAACAGCGGCCTCAAGCTGTACTGGCAGCCCGACCAGGCCCTGCGCGACGCCGACAAGCAGCGCGGCTTCCCGCACCTGGCGGGCTTCCTCGCCGCCGCCACCCGCGAACTGCGCAGCCCCGGACTCGGCCTGCCCTGGTACTCGACCGTCGGCAACCACGACGCCCTGCCGCTGGGCTGCTACGGGCACGGCGACTCCTACCTCGCCGAGTACGCGGTCGGCGGCCGGAAGCTGATGACCCTGGACCGGGCCGAGGGGGTGAAGCTGGAGCGGTTCATCTCCCGGGCCGCCGACCCCCAGGGCACGGCCTTCCGCGACCTGCTCGAGGCGCACGCCCGCGACATGCGCCCGGTCACCCCGGACGAGCGCCGCGCCCCCTACACCCCGGCCGACTACCTCAAGGCCCATCTCGACCCCGCGTACACCGGTCCCGGCCCGGTCGGGCACGGCTACTCCGCGGCGAACCTGGCGGCCGGCACCCAGTACTACAGCTTCCGCGTCTCCGACGACGTGCTCGGCGTCAGCCTCGACACCACCGACCCCGGCGGCCACTACGAGGGCTCCGTCGGCACCGCCCAGCTGAAGTGGCTGGAGCGGACCCTGCGGGAGCACGCGGACTCGTACGTGATCGTCTTCAGTCACCACACCAGCGGCACCATGACGAACACCCGCCCGGACCCGGCCCGTCCGCACGAGGCCCGGCACTCCGGCGCCGAGGTGGTCTCCCTGCTCGGCCGCCACCGCAACGTCCTGGCCTGGGTGAACGGCCACATCCACAGGAACGTGATCACCTCGCACACGTCCGCCGCCGGGCACTCCTTCTGGGAGGTCTCCACCGCCTCCCACGTCGACCACCCCCAGCTCGCCCGGGTGATCGAGCTCACCGACAACAAGGACGGGACCCTCTCCGTCTTCACCACCCTGATCGAGTCCGCCGCCCCGCACCGCACGGACTTCACCGACCTCTCCCAGACCGGCCTCGCGGCCCTCTACCGCGAGCTGGCCTTCAACACCCCCGGCGCCCGCGCGGAGAGGGCCGGCGAGGCGCGGGACCGCAACACCGAACTGGTGCTCAGGAAGCGCTGAGCGCGGCCGGGCCGACGCGGCGGGTGACCGCGGCACCGGCCCGGCGAACCCGTCGGGCGCAGCCCCGGAGCGGGCGTGGACGTGTCGATGAGCTGCCACGGACACGAAGCGCGGTGTTCACGCGCCGGCAATGTCGGTATCGCCTCATATCGGCTAACCCGCACTTCACGGGGGATGGCTTGATATGTGTGCAAGGCGGGTGGTCGTGTGCGTACCGGACGCGGACTGCGGGTGCTGTCGGTCTATGAAGGCTTCTTCTCCGGCGGTGCCCGGATCGTGCACAGCGATGTCGTGCTGGGGCTGCGAGAAGGCGGGCAGTACCAACGGGTCCTGAGCGTGTACGCGGAGGTGCACCGCGAGGCCACCCGGCAGCGGATGGAGGACGACGCCTGCTACCGGGCGCTGACCGCGGCCGGGGTGGGAGTCGGCTCCCTCGGCCGCACGTTCGGCGTGAGAGGTGATTCGGCCGTTTTCAGCGGCCCGGAGCTGGCCGAAACGGCGCGGGCGATGGCGGATGTCGACGTGATCCTGTCGCTCAAGGAGCAGCCCCTGTCGTTGCTCAACCAGGCGGGCCTGCCGCGCCGTCCGGTGGTGGTCGCGCTGCACCGCTCGGACCCCGAGAACCAGGGCCCGGCGCTGGACGAGCTGCGGACCGCGATCGCCGACGGCACCGTGGCGGCCTGTGTCTGCTGCGCCGAGTCCACGCGGGCCGCGTACCGGGCGGCCGGGGTTCCCGCCGAGCTGCTGCACGTGATCCCGAACGGGGTGGACCTGGTGCGCTTCCGGCCTGACCCGGCCCGCCGGGTCGCGCTGCGCGCCGAGCTCGGCATCCCGGACGCGGCGCCGGTGGTGGTCCTCGCGGCCCGGTACGCGGCGATGAAGGACGTCCCGCTGTTCCTGCGGGCCGCCCGGGCCTGGCTGCGCGACCGGCCGGACGGGCGTGTGCTGCTGTGCGGGGCGGGCATGACCGACGCCAACCCGGAGCTCGGGGCGGACATCGCGGACGCCTTCGGCGGCGAGTGCCCGCCGGCCGGACGCGTGCACCTGCTGGGGGTGCGGCGCGACATGGAGGTCGTGTACGCCGGGTCCGACGCGGTCGCGCTGACCTCGTCCTGGGGCGAGGCGGCCCCGCTGTGCCTGATCGAGGGCATGATGTGCGGCGCGGTCCCGGTGACCACCGACGTGGGGGACAGCGCGGCGATCGTGAACGGACTCGGGTTCGTCACCCCGCCGGACCCGCGGGCCGTGGCCCGCGCCTGGAGCGAGGCGGTCGCGGGGCGCGGCGCCCTCGCACCGGTCCTCGCGGCCGCCCGCGAGCGCTTCAGCCGGACCCGCATGATCGCGTCGTACGCCGAGCTGATCGACCGCGTGCACGCGGGCGCGACCCGCCCCTCGCTCCCGGAGACGCTGTAGGACGGGCCCCAGGGACGCGGAGCGTACGACGAGGGGCCGCCGGCTCGGTCCGGCGGCCCCTCCTCCCCCCTCCTGGTGCCGGCCCGGTCCGTCACTACCGGGGCAGCACCACGACATACGCGGCGGGCTCACGGTCCCGCGACGCCATCAGCGCCGTACGGACCACCGCCGCCTGCTGCTCCATCGCGTCCCTCAGCCGCTTCGGGGTGACGTGGACGACCGTGATGCCCAGCCGCTCCAGGTGCTCACGCTTGCGGGCGTACTCGGACCACGACGCGTCCTCGTCCTGACGGGGGGCGCGGATGTCCAGCTCCACCGCCACCGCCTGCTCGGGCCAGTAGGCGTCCAGGCCGCCCAGGTGCGGGCCGCCCGGCAGCCGCAGGTCGACGTTCCAGACGGGGTCGGGCAGACCGTACGCGCGGACCATCCGGTACAGGCGGTCCTCGGCGACCGACCGGCGCTCGGCCAGCAGCGAGTCCACGGCGTCCACCACATGCGCGCGGCCGAGCAGTTCCGCCCGGTTCAACTCCCGCACGACGGCCGCGGGTTCGCTGTGGCCGGCGCGAACCGCCTCGGTCAGCAGACGGAGTACGGCGTCCGCGTCCGCGATCTCGGCCACCGCGTCGGCCAGGGCGCGCGGGACCGGGGCCACCGGCAGGCCCGTGACCTGGTCCGGGACGGGCAGGTCCGCGGTGCGCACGATCCGCGCGCAGCCCGTGGAGCGCAGCCGCCGCAGACGCGGGACCAGGACGTCGAGCCGCTCCAGGGACGGCAGCGGGGGAGTGCCGGCGAAGCCGTGCAGGGTCAGGGCCGCCAGGCCCGTGATCATCGCGTCGGCGTAGTACGGGCGGTGGGGTTCGTCCGCGTCCGGCTGCGCGGGCACCGCGGGGCGCGCCGACTCGCGGGCCGCGTACATGAGCACGGCGTGCAGTCGTTCCTCGCTGGTCGGCGGTCCGGGACGGAGCAGGAACACGCCCGGCAGGAGCTGTTGCCAGGGGCCGCGGGCGCGGCACCGGTCGTTCGCCTCGGCGGACGAGACGCCGTGCGCGCGGAGCTGATGTGCCGTCATGACGCGGCGGTGCACCTCGGAGAGGTGGCGCACGGGGCGGGGGGAGAGTGGGGGGAGCGGGGTGTTGTGGTTCATGCCCCGGAGGTTCCCGTGTCCGGTCCGCGCTGTAACCCCTGTTACGCAACTGTCGACAAATACCGACAAGATGGCGCTAAAGGACGGGTGTTCGGGTGCCGAAAAGGCGCGGAAAACCCCTGGTCCGTTCGGGGGCGGACCAGGGGTCACGGTTCCTGCTGGCTGAATTCCGTAACGGCTGCGGAGCGCTCGATCCCCGGGCCGGGATCAGGCGTCCGCCGCCGCGTCGCAGGCCTGTCCGCGCAACGCGCGCGCCAGGTCGTCCCGCGCCTCCAGTACCAGCCGGCGCAGCGCCGGAGCCGCCTGCTCGTGGGCCGCCAGCCAGGCGTCGGCGGCGTCCAGCGTCTCCTGGGAGTCCTGGAGCGCGGGGAACAGGCCGCGCACCACGTCCATGCCGATCTGGATGGACCGCTCGGACCACACCCGGTCGATGACCGCGAAGTACTTCTGCGTGTACGGCGCGAGCAGCTCCCGTCGGGAGGGCTGGGCGAAGCCCGCGATCGTGGCCTCGACGAGCGCGTTGGACAGCGCGTCCGACTCGACCACCTGGGCCCAGGCCTGCGCCTTGACCGCCGCCGAGGGGCGGGCGGCCAGACAGCGGACCTGGTGGCGCTTGCCGGACGCCGTGTCGTCGCGGGCCAGTTCGGCGGCGAGCACCTTCTCGTCCGCGACCCCGTGCGCCGCCAGCGGCTCCATGAACGCCCAGCGCAGCTCCTGGTCGACCACCAGCCCGTCGACCTCGTCCGTCCCGTCCAGCAGATCCTTCAGCAGCTGGAGGTCGGCCGGAGCGGACGCCACGGCAGCGAAGAACCGTGCCCACGCCAGCTGGTGCTCGCTGCCCGGCTCGGCCGACCGCAGCTCGGTCAGCGCGCCGTCCGTGAGCAGCCGCCCGCCCGTCTCGCGCCACTGCGGTGCCACATAGTTGACCAGCGCCGAGTCGGCCCAGGCGTGCAGCATCTGGAGCACGCCGATGTCCGACTCGCGGCCCGCGAACCGCAGCACCAGGTCGACGAAGTCCCGGGCCGGCAGCAGCGCGTCCCGGGTCAGGTTCCACAGCGCCGACCAGCACAGGGCGCGGGCCAGCGGGTCGGTGAGGTCGCCGAGGTGGGCGCGCAGCGTCTGGAGCGAGGTGTCGTCGAAGCGGATCTTGCAGTACGTCAGGTCGTCGTCGTTGACGAGGACCAGCTCCGGCGCCTGCGCTCCGGCCAGCTCCGTCACGACCGTGCGCGGGCCCTCGACGTCCGCCTCGGCGCGCGCGTACCGCTCCAGGGCACCGTCGGCCGTGCGCCGGTACAGACCGATCGCCACCCGGTGCGGGCGCAGCTCGGGGTGGGACTCGGCGGCGTCCTGGAGCACGGCCAGCTCGGTGATCCGGCCCTCCGGGTCCAGCAGCACCTGAGGGGTCAGCGAGTTGACGCCGGCCGTCTGGAGCCAGGAGCGGGCCCAGGCGGCCATGTCCCGCCCGCTGGTCTCCTCCAGCACCGACAGCAGGTCGCCCAGCCGGGTGTTGCCGTAGGCGTTGCGCTTGAAGTAGCGCCGGGCGCCCTCCAGGAACGCGTCCTGGCCCACGTACGCCACGAGCTGCTTCAGGACGCTCGCGCCCTTGGCGTAGGTGATGCCGTCGAAGTTGAGCTTGGCGTCCTGCAGGTCGCGGATGTCCGCGGTGATCGGGTGGGTGGAGGGCAGCTGGTCGGCACGGTAGGCCCAGGCCTTGCGGCGGTTGGCGAAGGTGATCCAGGCGTCGGTGAAGCGGGTCGCGCCGACGTTGCCGAAGGTGCCCATGAAGTCGGCGAAGGACTCCTTCAGCCACAGGTCGTCCCACCAGACCATGGTGACCAGGTCGCCGAACCACATGTGCGCCATCTCGTGCAGGATGACGTTCGCCCGCGCCTCGTACGACGCCCGGGTCACCTTCCCGCGGAAGATGTACTCCTCGCGGAAGGTCACCAGGCCCGGGTTCTCCATCGCGCCGAGGTTGTACTCCGGCACGAACGCCTGGTCGTACTTGCCGAACGGGTACGGGTAGTCGAAGTGCTCGTGGAAGAAGTCCAGCCCCTGCTTGGTGACCAGGAAGACGTCCTCGGCGTCGAAGTGGGGCGCCAGGCCCTTGCGGCACAGGGCGCCGAGCGGGATCCGCAGCGTCGTGCCGTCGGCGAGGGTGCGGGAGTAGGAGTCGGTCACGTAGTGGTACGGGCCCGCCGTCACACAGGTGATGTACGTCGAGATCGGCTTGGTCTCGGCGAACCGCCACACCCCTTCGGTGAGTTCGCCGGCCCCGTTGCTCCACACCGTCCAGCCCTCCGGCGCCCGCACCTCGAACCGGAACGGGGCCTTGAGGTCGGGCTGCTCGAAGTTGGCGAAGACCCGGCGGGAGTCGGCCGGCTCGTACTGGGTGTACAGGTACACCTCGCCGTCCTCGGGGTCGACGAAGCGGTGCATGCCCTCGCCGGTGCGGGAGTACGCGCACTGCGCGTCGACGACCAGCTCGTTGTCGGCGGCGAGGTCCTCCAGCAGGATCCGCGTCCCGTCGAAGACGGCGCCCGGGTCGAGGTCGCGGCCGTTGAGCGAGACGGCCGTCACACCCGGCGCGACCAGGTCGGCGAAGCTCGACGCGCCGGGTTCGGCGCACCGGAAGCGGATCGTGGTCACCGAGCGGAAGGTGCGCGGCTCCGCGTCCCCGTCGCCGACGGCGGAGCGCAGGTCGAGGGACACCTCGTACCCGTCGACGGACAACAGGGCGGCCCGCTCCCGGGCCTCGTCGCGGGTCAGATTCTCACCGGGCACGGGCGGCACTCCCTCTGGACGTGGCGGACACTCATGGATGCGACGGAACAGGACCGATCCTGCCATGCGCCCCTGACGCCGGGCACGAGGGAATGCGGCGGCGCGGACCGGTGTTGCCGCCTGCGAACCCCGTATCCCTAGGAGAGCCATGTCCGACACCGCTTCCGTGTCCGCCAAGACCCCCGTCGACTTCTGGTTCGACCCGCTGTGCCCCTGGGCGTGGATGACGTCCCGGTGGGTGCTGGAGGTGGAGAAGGTCCGCGACATCGAGGTCCGCTGGCACATCATGAGCCTGGCCGTGCTGAACGAGGACCGGCTGGAGGAGCTGCCGGAGGAGTACCGGGAGATGCTCGCGACCAAGGCGTGGAAGCCGGTGCGCGTGGTCACCGCGGCCTGGCAGAAGCACGGCGCCGACGTCCTCGGCCCGCTCTACACCGCGCTCGGCACCCGCTTCCACAACAACGGCGAGGGCCCCACCCTGGAGGCCATCGCCGCCGCCCTGGCCGACGTCGGCCTGCCCGCCGACCTGATCGACTACGCCGAGCAGACGGACTTCGAGTTCGACGCCGAGCTGCGCGCCTCCCACAAGGAGGGCATCGAGAAGGTCGGCCAGGACGTCGGCACCCCCGTCATCGCCGTGCCCGGCCCCGACGGCGAGCAGATCGCCTTCTTCGGCCCGGTCGTCACCCCCGCGCCCAAGGGCGAGGAGGCCGCCCGCCTCTGGGACGGCACCCTCGCGGTCGCCTCGGTCCCGGGTTTCTACGAGATCAAGCGCAGCCGGACCAAGGGCCCCGACTTCAGCAACCTCTGAGCGGCCGCTGTCGCGACCGCGCAATCGTGGTCGCGGTGACGGAAGGCCCTCGCGTCATCGACGCGAGGGCCTTCCGGTGTGTGGGGGACGGGTGCGGGGAGCGTTCAGCTCCGGGCGCGGGCCCGCTGCCTGGCGTAGCCGACGGCCGCCAGGACCACCGTCATCGCGCCCGTCGCGTACAGCTGCACACGGGTGCCGGGCTCACGGGCCATCAGGAAGAAGATGCCCGCCATCCCGGCCAGCGCCACCCACGTCAGGACCGGGAACGCCCACATCCGCACGGTGAGCTTCTCCGGCGCCTCCCGCTCCAGCCGGCGGCGCAGCCGCAGCTGCGAGACCGCGATGAAGAACCAGACGACCAGGATGACCCCGCCGATCATGTTCAGCAGCCAGGGGAAGACGTCGTCGGGCCGCCAGTAGCTGAGGACCACGCAGGCGAAGCCGAAGACGCAGGAGGCCAGTACGGCCGCGCGCGGCACCCCGCCGGAGACCCGGCCCAGCGCCTTCGGGCCCTGGCCGCGCTCCACCAGCGAGTACGCGATGCGCGAGGAGCCGTAGATGTTGGCGTTCATCGCGCTCAGCAGCGCCACCAGCACGACCACGTTCATGAGCTGGCCGGCGCCGGGGATGCCGAGGTGGTCGAGGGCGGCGACGTACGGGCCCTTCTCGACGACCTCCTTCGAGTCCCAGGGGACCAGGGTGACGATCAGCGCCATCGACCCGATGTAGAACAGCGCGATGCGCCACATCGCCGTACGGACCGCGCTGGCCACGCCCTTGACCGGGTTCTCCGACTCGGCGGCGGCGATGGTGACCGTCTCCAGGCCGCCGTAGGCGAAGACCGAGGCGAGCAGGCCGATGACCAGACCCTCGCCGCCGTGCGGGAGGAAGTCGGTGAGGTTGGAGACGCCCGGGGAGTCGGTGCCCGGCAGCACGCCGGCCACGGCCAGCCCGCCCAGCACCAGGAACAGGGTGATCGCGCCCACCTTCAGGGCCGCGAACCAGAACTCGAACTCGCCGAAGTTCTTCACCGCGGCCAGGTTCGCCCCGCAGAAGGCGACCATGAACAGCGCCACCCAGGCCCACTCGGGGGTGCCGGGCAGCCAGCCGGTGACGATCTTCGCGGCGCCGATGCCCTCCAGGCCGACGGCCGTGCACAGCAGCACCCAGAAGGACCAGCCGGCGGTGAAGCCCGCCCAGGGGCCGATCGCCCGCTCGGCGTGCGCGGAGAAGGAGCCCGAGGACGGGTGCGCGGCGGACATCTCGCCGAGCATCCGCATCACCAGCATCACTAGGAGGCCGGAGACGGCGTAGGCGACGACGATCGACGGCCCGGCGGCGGCGATGCCGGCGCCGGAGCCGACGAACAGTCCGGCGCCGATCACACCGCCGAGGGCGATCATCGACAGATGGCGCTGCTTCAGGCCGTGTGGGAGGGATCCGGAGGCCGAGGGGTCGCCGTCCCGCCGGTCCTGCTGCGGCGGCGTCTCGACAGAGGTGTTGTGGGGCATGGGCGCGGCTCGTCCAGTGCGTGAGAGGGCTGCGAACGCCCATATTCTGGACAGAAACCCCGCCTACCGGGGGTAAGTGCCCGATATTCGGACACTCACCTCACGTGCCGTGGCCCTCCGGTCACCCCGATACCGAGGTGTAGTGAGAGGCGTCACCCTCGATCGCGTAGCTCTCCTTGCCCTCGATGCCGACGGGCACGTCACCGGCGACCGTCACCCGGTGCAGCCGCCGGGGCGCCCGGTCGTAGTTGTCGACGGCGTAGTGCTGGGTGATCCGGTTGTCGAACAGGACGAGCTGGTTCTCCGACCAGCGCCAGCGCAGGATGTTCTCCGGCCGGGTGACGTACGCCTGGAGCAGGTCGAGGATCTTGCGGGACTCGCCCGGCGACAGACCGACGATGCGCTGCGCGAAGCCGCCGACGAACAGACCGCGCTCCCCGGTCAGCGGGTGCACCCGGACCACGGGGTGGACCGTGCGGTACTTGATCGACGTGAACTGGGCGCGCTGCGCGGCCTGTTCCTCGTCGATCTCCTCCTGCGGCACGGCGTAGTCGTAGTCGTTGGTGTGCTCCGCCCACAGCGTGTCCGCGAACCGGCGCAGCGGCTCGGGCAGGTCACGGTAGGCGGCCGCCGAACTGGCGATCAGCGTCTCGCCGCCGTACGGCGGGACGGTGATGCTGCGCAGGGTGCTGGCCTGCGGCGGGTTGAGGACGAAGGTGACGTCCGTGTGCCAGTGGTTGGCGGCCCGGCCGCGCTCGCTGTCGACCGGCAGCACGTTCGGGGCGCCGTCGACCGCGCCGACGGTCGGATGCGCGGTCGTGAGGTCCCCGAAGCTGCGCGCGAAGGCCTGCTGGCCCTCGTCGTCCAGGCCCTCGGCGTCGAAGGCCAGCGCCTTGTGCGCGTTGAGCGCCTCGCGCAGCGCGGCGACGGTCTCCCCGTCCAGCGGCCGGGTGATGTCGACGCCGGACACCCGGGCGCCGATGTTCGCGGTGATCTTCTGGATACGTACGTCGGTCATGACAGGTGTTCCCTTCAGACGAGCGCGGGTGCGCCGGCGGTGTACTGGTTGGCGGGGCGCGGGAGGCCGTAGCGCTCCCGCAGGGTCTGGCGCGGTCCGTACTCCGTACGGAGCAGACCGCGGGCGCGCAGGACGGGCACGACGTGGTCGACGAAGGCGTCGAGGCCGGAGGGCAGGACCGCGGGCATGATGTTGAAGCCGTCGGCGGCGCCCCGCGTGAACCACGTCTCGATGGCGTCGGCGACCTGCTCGGGCGTACCGGCGAAGGTGAGATGACCGCGGCCGCCGCCCAGCCGTCCGATCAGCTGCCGGACGGTGAGGCGGTCGCGCCGGGCCAGCTCCACCACGAGCGTGTAGCGGCTCTTCGCGCCCTCGATCGCGCTCTCCGGCGGCAGGTCGGAGGGCAGCGGGGCGTCGAGTTCGAGGGTGCCGGGCGGCAGGCGCAGCAGGTTCTCCAGGTGGGCCACCCCGTGCCGGTGCACGATGTGCTCCTCCAGCACCCGCTCGGCGGCGCGCGCCTCGGCCTCCGTGGAGCCGACGACCGGGACGATGCCGGGCAGCACCTTGAGATGGCCGGGATCACGCCCGGCCGCCGCGGTGCGGGACTTGAGGTCGGCGTAGAAGGCCTGCGCGTCCTGGAGGGTCTGCTGGGCGGTGAACACCGCCTCCGCGTACCGGGCCGCGAACCGCTTGCCGTCCTCGGAGGAGCCCGCCTGCACGAGCAGCGGGTAACCCTGGGGAGTGCGGGGCACGTTGAGGGCGCCCTCGACGCTGAAGTACGTCCCCCGGTGCCGGGGCGGATGGATCTTGGCGGTGTCGCCCCAGACCCCGGCCGCCTTGTCGGCGACGACCACGTCGTCCTCCCAGCTGTCCCACAGCTTGAGGGCCACGTCGACGAACTCGGCGGCGCGCGCGTACCGCTCGGCATGGGCGGGCTCCGCGGCCAGGCCGAAATTGCGGGCCGCCTCGGCGCCGGCGGTGGTGACGATGTTCCAGCCCGCCCGGCCGTCGCTGACGATGTCCAGGGACGCGAACTTGCGGGCCAGGTTGTAGGGGGAGTTGTAGGAGGTGGAGGCGGTGGCGATCAGGCCGATGTGCCGGGTCGCCGTCGCCAGCGCGGTCAGCAGCGTGAGCGGCTCCAGGGCGCCCGAGGGGCGCTGGCCCACGCTGTTCCACAGCTGGGGTCCGTCGGCCAGGAACAGGGAGTCGAAGGTGCCGCGCTCGGCGGTCCGCGCGAGGCGGACGTAGTGCTCCAGCCGGACATGGGCGTGCGGGTCGCTCTCGGGAAGCCGCCAGGACGCCTCGTGGTGGCCGGTGTTCATCAGGAACGCGTTCAGGTGCAGTTGCCGGGTCATGCGAGGTCCTCCGTCACGCCCAGGGCGGCGAGCAGCCGCTCCCGGTACTCGCCGAGCAGCGGGTCCCGGTAGGAGCGCGGGTGCGGTCGGTCGACGGTCAGGTCGAGGCCGATCCGGCCCCGGTCCAGGACGAGCACGCGGTCGGCGAGCACGATCGCCTCGTCCACGTCGTGGGTGACGAGCAGCACGGACGGCCGGTGGCGCTCCCACAGCTCGCGCAGCAGGTGGTGCATCCTGATCCGGGTCAGCGCGTCCAGTGCCCCGAACGGCTCGTCGGCGAGCAGCAGTTCGGGCTCCCTGACCAGCGAGCGGGCGAGCGCGGCCCGCTGGGCCTCACCGCCGGACAGCTCGCTCGGCCAGGCCCGCTCACGGCCGGCCAGACCCACCTCGGCGAGCGCCTCCCGCCCCTTGGCGGTACCGTCCGTCCCCAGCAGCACGTTGTCCAGCACCCGGCGCCAGGGCAGCAGCCGCGAGTCCTGGAAGACCACGGACACCCGCTCGGGCGCCGTGAGTTCCCCGCTCCCGGTGACCTGGTGGTCCAGGCCCGCGACCGCCCGCAGCAGGGTCGACTTGCCGGACCCGCTGTGCCCGAGGAGGGCGACGAACTGTCCGGCGGGGATGTCCAGGTCGATGCCGTCGAGGACGGTACGCCCGTCGAAGGACCGGGTCAGACCCCGCAGCCGTACGGCGGGACGGGTCAGTTGCTCAGTGTGCGGCGCCACGACAGCACCCTCCGTTCGACGAGACGGACCGCGCTGTCGGAGACCAGACCGAAGACGCCGTAGATCAGCAGACCGACGAGGATGACGTCCGACTGGCCGTAGTTCTGGGCCTGGAACATCATGTAGCCGAGGCCGCTGGTGGCGTTGATCTGCTCCAGGACCACCAGACCCAGCCAGGAACCGGTCACGCCGAGCCGCAGTCCCACGAAGAAGCCGGGCAGCGCGCCGGGGATCACGATCTCCCGGACGAACCGCAGCCTGGACAGGCCCTGCACCTCGGCCAGTTCGACGAACCGCTGGTCGATGCCGGACAGCGCGGCATGGGTGTTCAGATAGATCGGGATGTAGACGACGATCGCGATGATCGCGATCTTGAAGGTCTCGCCGATGCCCAGCCACAGGATGAACAGCGGGATCAGACCGAGCACCGGGATCGCCCGGTTGAGCTGCACGGTCCCGTCGATCAGCGCCTCCCCGGTCCGGCTGAGCCCGGACGCGAGCGCGAGCACCACCCCGGCGGTCAGGCCGAACGCGAATCCGTACGCCGCGCGTTCGAGGGAGGTGAGGACGTCGGTGGGCAGGGTCCCGTCGGTCCACAGGCGGAACCCGGTGTCCAGCACGGTCCAGGGCGCCGGGACCGCGGCGGTGTCCAGCCGGCCCGCGGCGGATGCGCCGGCCCACAGGGCGAGCAGCAGGAGCGGCCCGGCCAGCCGGGCGGCGGGGAGGCGTTTTCCGGGAGCGAGGCCCCGGCGTCGCCGCCGTGGCTGCTCCGTGGCGACGGCGGCGGGGGCGGCCGTGCCCAGGGTGGTGGCGGTCATGGCGGTCAGCTCCGGTACTCGGCGGGTACGGACTTCGCGGCGATGCCCTCGAAGCGGTGGTCGAAGAGGGAGGAGACGTCGAACTTCTTCACGAAGCCGCCCTCCGCGAGCAGATCGGCGGTCTCCTGCTCCCAGGCGATCGCCTCGTCCCAGCTCGGCGGGAACAGCGGCTTGTTGGCGAGCGCGGTGATCGCCTGTGCCTGGGCGAGGGTCAGGTTCTGCGTCTTGACGTAGAACTCCTCGTTCCAGCGGTCGGGGTTCTCGTACTGCCAGACCTGGCCCTTCGCCCACTGCGGGACGTACGCGGCGACCGCGGCCGCCTTCGCCCGGTCGGCGAGCACCGACACCGGCGCCCACAACAGGTTCAGCAGGTCGACGACGTCGGTGGTGATCGAACGGGCGCCCTTGGACCCGTACTGCTGGAGGTAGGCCGGCGCCTGGCTGTTGGCGAGCGGGGCGACGTCGACCTGACCGGACTGGAGCGCGGTCAGGAACTGGTTGCTGGTCAACGGGACCAGCGTCACGTCGTCGTACTTCAGGCCCGCCTTCTTCAGCGCCCGCAGCAGCACGACACCCTGCGCCTGCCCCTGCGAGAACGCCAGCTTCTTCCCCTTGAAGTCGGCGACCGTGTGAATGTCGCTGCCGGGTTTGGTGGCGAAGAGATAGTTCGGCTTACGGGTGACGTTGATCGCGACGATCTTCGCGTCATAACCCTGGTAATGCGCCTGGATCGGCGGGATTCCCGCGTTGTTCGCCAGGTCCAGGGATTTCGCCCGGAAGGCGTTGATGACATCGGGACCGGCCCCGATGTTGACCCAGCTCGACACCGTGAAAGGCAGTGCGGGCAGTTTCGCCAGCTCGAACTGCAACTGCTGCACGTTCTGGTACGAGGCGATCTTCAGGCTGGTGCCGGCCGGCACCTTGTCGGCGAGCGGGGCCGTGGCGGCGCCCTTGTCGGTGGCGGCCGCGCTGGTCTCGGCGCAGCCGCTCAGCCCGGCGACACCGGCGGCGGCACCGAGCAGCGAGGCGAGAAACACCCGACGGTCATAGGACGAAGACATGGGAGTACCCCTTGGGGGAAAGCGTCGAAAAGGCACGTACGGAATTCCGGGCACGGCGGGGCCGGGGCGGGGAATCCGCGTGAGAAAATCAGCCGGGAAAAGGCTGGGAAGACAGCGAGAAGGGTGCGCTCCCGGCGCACCGGGGCGTCAGCAACAGAGAGTGCGACAGCTCATGCGAACATCGTCCTGTCCGGCCGGGAGGCCTGTCAACATTCGGAGTTTCTGAATTAATTCGGCTCGGACGACGCGGTGAGCGGATCCCGGTAGAGGACGTCCAGGGCCACCGCACCGCCCGCCACGGCCAGGACGAGGTCACGAAAGCCGGTGGGCGCGACGCACTCCGCCCGCTCCGCCCCCACCTCGTCCCGCAGCGCGGCGAGACAGTCCTCCCGGTACAGCACGCCCACCTCGGTGACGACGACCCGCTCCGGGTTGAGCACGTCGAGCAGCAGCCCCGCGGCCCGTCCCGTCATCCGCGCCCGCTCCCGCAGCAGCCGGACCGCCACCGGGTCCCCGGCGTCCGCCGCGGCGAGCACCCGCATCGGGTTGGCCCCGTCGACGACCCCCGCCTCCCGGGCCCGCCGGCACAGCGTCAGCTCGCTCAACTCGGCCTGGAGGCAGCCGGTCCGGCCGCAGTCGCACGGCTCGGTGCCACCGGCCAGCGGCAGATGCGCGACGGATCCCGCCTGGGAACGGGGGCCGTGGTGCACCTCGTCATGCGTGGCGAACGCCGCGTCGACCACGTTCCCCGCGAACAGGTGCAGCACGCTGCGGCTGCCGCGCGCCTGCCCGAACAGGCGCTCCGCGTTGACCAACGCCCGCGCGTGGCCGTCCACGTGGACCGGCAGTCCGGTGCGCGCCGCGAGGACCTCCCGCACCGGCACCTCGCGCCAGCCGAGCAGCGGATGCTCGACGACGGTCCCGGAGTCCCGGTCCACCCAGCCGCCGACGGCGACCCCGACCCCCAGCGGCCGGCTGTCCGCCGCCTCGGCCAGCAGCGCCGCCAGCTCCTCGGCCGCCCGCGCCAGCACCTCGTACGGCTCGGTGCCGCGGTGCTTCGACTCGCGGCGCACCAGCACCCGTCCGCGCAGATCGAGCAGCGCGACCGTGGTGAACGGCACCGCCACGTGCACCCCGCCCACCACGAACCGGGAGTCGTCCAGATCGAGGGGGACGTGCGGGCGCCCCGCGCCCTTGGACCGTCCGGGCGCGGCGGCCTCGCGGACGAGCCCGAGCCCGGCGAGCCGGGCCACATGGTCCGTCACCGACGCCGGGGACAGTCCGGTCAGCCGGGCGATGGTGCTGCGCGCGACCGGCCCGTGCTCCAGCACCGACCGCAGCACCACACTGGCGCTCGTACGGCGCCGGTCGCTGTCCGCGACACGGGGGACGGCGGACGGCACCGACGCGCGGGCCGCGGGGGTGCGGGCCGCGGGGGTGCGGCCCGGCGAGGTACGGGAAGCCGCGGCGGGGGACGCCACGGCACGGGACAGGGAGCGGGGGGCGGGTACGGGCGTGGGAGTGGGGGTGGGCATGGGGCATCTCCTCGGGGAGCCGGTCCGACACTGCGCCGTCTGCTGACGTGAGGCGCGCACCGGATCGCTCCGTCCGCCTCACCCGCGGAGGCGACAGGTGGCCGTGCCCTGGCGTCGCAGGTCGACATAGCGACGCGACGAGAAGTACCGGGCCTGAGCAACCATGCGGTCGAAGCTAGCAAAACGGCGGACCCCTGCCCAGACGGCGACCGACGGGCGAGACGGCTCCCACGGCACGCGCCACCGGCGTTGGTGAATCCCTACAGAAGCCCGCCGTGCCGTCGCCCGTTGCGCAGGCCACCCGACCTCAGTGACCGGCATCACGCCGGAGCACGCGTAGCCGACGCCCTTTGTCCGAAGCCCACCAAGGCCTTGATCCTCCCTTTGTCGACCACTGACGGTGATCACGCCACGACCGCTGGGATAGCGTCACGGTGTCCCTCGCCGCCCAGCCTCCGCGGAGTCCCCATGAGCACCGCTGCCGCCACTGCCACCGCCCGGCCCGGACAGGTCCTCGCCGACCTGCTCCCCGCGTCCCGTGTCCGGGACATCGCCCTCGTGCTCGGCGGCGCCGCGCTCACCGGCCTCGCGGCCCAGCTCTCGGTCCCGGTCCCGGGCTCCCCGGTGCCGGTGACCGGCCAGACCTTCGCCGCCCTGCTGGTGGGCACCTCCCTCGGCGCCGGCCGCGGCTTCCTCGCCCTCGCCCTGTACGCGGTGGCGGGCGTCGCCGGTGTGCCGTGGTTCGCCGAGGGCACCTCGGGCGCCGCCGCACCGTCCTTCGGCTACGTCCTGGGCATGCTGCTCGCCTCCGCCGCCGTGGGCGCGCTGGCCCGCCGCGGCGCCGACCGCTCCGTGCTGCGCACGGCGGGCACGATGCTGCTCGGCGAGGCGATCATCTACGCCGTCGGCGTTCCCTACCTGGCCCTGGCCACCGGAATGTCCGCCGCCGCCGCGATCGCGGCCGGTCTCACCCCGTTCCTGATCGGCGACGCGCTGAAGGCCGCGCTGGCGATGGGCGCGCTGCCCGCCGCCTGGAAGATCGCCAAGCGCTGACGTCACAGCACCCGCGCGAGCGGGAGCGGAAGAGGTTCGCCGGGTCGCGCCGTGACAGCGCTCCGGCGAACCTCTTCGTCGTTCCCGGCGGCGGACCCGTTCGCAGGTCCGCCGCCGTGGTGTGCCGGGCTCAGGCCCGCCGGACCCGAGGCGGCCGCTGCGACCACCACAGCCCCGCCGCGCCCGCCAGGACCAGTGCCGCGCCGGCCGCGCCCAGCGGCAGGACGTCACGCCCGACGCCGGTCCTGGGCAGCTGGTCGCCGCCCGGTGCCACCGGCTGGTTGTCGGTGCCGAGCAGCAGCGGGGTGGCAGGGGCGTTCGGCGACGGGTTGGACGTGCCGAACGGGACCGGCCCCTGCTGCCAGAAGGTCTTCTTCCCGTCGGCGGTCTGAACCGGCAGGCAGATCTTCCCGGTCTTGCTCAGGTCGTACGTCGCGGAGACGTCGTACGACTTCGACCTGCCCGCCGCGAGATCGCCGACGGCGCAACTGAAACCGCTGTTCGAACCGGACGGCAGATCCTTTTTCGCGATCGCCGTGCAGCCCTGTACATCCGTGACTTCGAGGCCGTCGAAACCGACCACCAAAAGCCTGATGTCGCCGCTGTTCTTGGTTCCCTCGTTTTTCACCGTGGCTTTGATCGCCGTCTTCTTCGAGTCGTTGTCGACCGAGATCTTCTCCGGCAGCAGCGTGGTCAGTTTCACGCCCGCCGGTGCCTCGTCAACGGCCTTTCCCCCCTTGCTGCTACCGGGTCCCTGGTCATCGGCGGTGGCCGTGAACGGAAGGATCATCACGGCCGAGAAAGATGCCGTGACCAGCGATCCCGCAATGGCCTTCATTCGACGAGAACTCATGTTCGTCCCCCTTGCGTCCCCCTGGACTGCGCCTGAATCCGCAGTACTTGAAGAGGTACCACAAGATTTCTCCGCACTATGCTGGTACGGCAGCAAGTGTGACTATTGCGTGTCAGGGGAGAGCGGGCGGACTGCCGAAGAGGGGGTGCGGCGGAAGTGCAGGGAAAATCGGGAGACTTGGGGAACCCGGGTAATACGGGAGACGAGGGGGGTGCGGGAAACCCGCGGAGCGGCGGAGTTCCGGGGCTGCTGGTGACGGGGCGTTATCGACTGGTCGAGAGTATCGGGCAGGGCGGAATGGGGCGGGTGTGGCGAGCCGTCGACGAAATTCTCGACCGGCTGGTCGCCGTCAAGGAAATGCGCATCGACGGTCTCGACGCGGAGGACACCCGCACCCGCCGCGAACGCACCCTGCGCGAGGCGCGGGCGACGGCCCGGATCGACCATCCCCACGTCGTGCGGGTGTACGACGTGGTGGACGAGGGCGAACGCCTGTGGATCGTCATGGAACTGGTGGCCGGCCGTTCCCTGGAGCGGGTCATCGTGGAGGACGGGCCGCTGGGTCCGGGGGAGACGGCCCGTATCGGCCTCGGCCTGGTGGCGGCGCTGCGGCAGGTGCACGCCGGGGGCGTCCTGCACCGCGACATCAAACCCGGCAACGTCCTGGTGGAGAGCGGCGGGCGACGCGTCGTCCTGACGGACTTCGGCATCGCCGCGATCCAGGACGCCAAGGCGCTCACCATGGTCGGCATGCTGGTCGGCTCCCCCGACTACATGGCCCCCGAGCGGATCTCCGGCCGTCACCAGGGACCGCCGTCCGACGTGTGGTCCCTGGGCGCGACCCTCTGCGCGGCCCTGGGCGGCCGCTCCCCCTTCTCCCGCGAAACGACACTGGCGACGCTGCACGCGGTCCTCTACGAGGAGCCCGAACTCCCCGCCTCGGCAGGTCCGTTGCGCGGCGTGCTGGCCGCACTGCTGGAGAAGGAGCCGGCGGTACGGCCGTCCCTGGAGGACGTTGAGTCGGCCCTGCGCCCGATCGCCTTCCCGGCCCCGACCCCGACCCTGGCGGTCGGCGGCGGGGGAGGCCCGGCCGGGGGCTCCGCGGCGGTGGAGACCGAGGTGCCGCCCGAGGCCACGTCACCCACCGAGCCGCAGCCACCGAACGAGACCGGGCCGACGGCGACTCGCGAGGCGGAACCGCGGGCGACGGTGCAGGTGCAGGAGGCCGAACCGTCGGCGGTGGTCGGGGGAGCCGAGTCGCAGACGGTGACCGGTTCCACCCCCGAGCCCGCTCCCGAGCCCTCGTCCGCCCCTGTCTCCGCCCCCGTACCCGTGTCCGCGGTCCCGGCGCGGGCCCCCTCCGCCCCCGGGGCGCCGCCCGACCCCTCGCCCGAGCCCGAGACACCCCGGGACCTGGCTCCGGCCGCCCGGGACCAGACCCAGGTGACCCAGGGCCCGGCTCCGGCCGCCGGGGATCCGGCCCCCGGCCCCCAGGTCCCGGCCCTGCCCGGTCGGGATCCGGCCCCCGGCCCTCAGGACGCGGCTGCGGCCGCCGAGGATCGGCCCCCCGGCCTCCTCCGGGACCCGGCTTCGTTCGCCCGGGATGTGACCCCGTCCGGCCAGGACGCGGCTCCGGCCGCCGGGGATCCGGCCCCGCCCGCCCGGGACATGACCCCGCCCGGCCAGGACCAGGTCCCGCCCGGCCAGGACCAGGTCCCGCCCGTTCAGGACCCGGTCTCCGGCCGTCGGGATTCCGGCGCCGTCGTCGAGTCGCCCACCAGGGTGCTGCCCCGGCTGCCAGGGGGGTCCTCCGCCCCGGTCTTCGTGGACGACGCCCGGGTGCCGGGCTCCCGTGATCCGAGGGAGCCCGCTCCCGCCCCCGTGCGGGACGTGAGCCCGGCGGCCCCGCAGGACGCGCCGCCCGTACCGCGCGAGGCGGCCGAGCGCACGGGCACCGGGCCCACGCCCCGGGAGGCCGCCGCCGGAACCGTCTTCGAGGCGCGGTCGGAAGCCTGGTCGGAGGCGCGCTCGGAGGTGCGCTCCGAGACCTCCTCCAGCAACGCGGGCAACGGCGGCAACGTCCGCAGCACCGGCGGTACAGGCCGTACGGGTGACACGGGCGGTACGGGTCACGCCGGTGCCGCCGGCCGGACTGCGCAGGCCGGTCCGCGCGCCGCGGACGCCCCCGCGGCCCACGCGCAGGCGGTGACCGAGCGGCGCCCGCTGCCCGCCCCGCCCGAACGGACCGGACCGCCCTCCCCGGCGAGGGCCCGGCGCCGCAGGGCCGTCGTCCTGGCCGCCGTCGGTGCCGTGGCCGCCACGGGCGCGATCGTCGCGGTGGTGCTGGCGATGTCGACCTCCCCGCCCGGGGGGACCCGTGCGGGCGGCTCCTCGCCGAAGGCCTCCGCGTCCGCCCCGGCGCCCACCGGCGGCATTTTCGCGCCGACCGGCGGCACCCCCGCGCCCACGGTCGAGGGCACCTTCCGGCCGCCCAGCCTGCCGCCGGGAGCGCACGAGGAGGCCGGCGGGTTCGCGTGGGTGACGCCCAAGGGCTGGCGGCGGGACCTGAAGACGGGCGCCGAGGTGCACTACACCTCGCCCGACGGCACCCAGGAACTGGTGGCCAAGTCCTCGCTGGCCCGGGGCGACCTGATGGACACCTGGCGGACCTCGGAGCGGAACGCCCACCAGGGCCGGGACTATCGCAAGATCCGTCTGGACGAGACGACGTTCCGCGGCAACCCGGCGGTCGTCTGGGAGTACACGTTCACCCTGAAGGGCGTCCGGTGGCACGCCAGACTGCTGGGCTTCAACGCGAGCGGTAAGTCGTACCAGATCAACACCTGGTACCAGCCACAGATCGAGACCCGGGCCGTGCGGACCTACAACCAGGTCAAGGACGGTTTCACGCTGCTGTGAACCCGTGGACCTGTGAACCCGCGGACCGACGGAACGCCGCAGGGGAGGGGACCCGTGGGTCCCCTCCCCTGCGCTCACACCCGGAGTGCGGGCCGCGGGCCTCAGCCCACCGGCACCTCGTCGGCCGCGGCAGCGGCCTCGACCGCGGCGGTCCGGCCGCCGCGGACCTTCTCCCGCACCAGGGCGATCACGATCACGATGGCCGCGACCCCCAGGGACAGCAGCACGGTCGTACGCCCGCTGCTCTCCCCCTCGGTGTCGGTCAGCATGTAGCCGAGCACGAAGACGATCAGCGCGGCCGCCGCCCAGGTCAGGTACGGGTACAGCCACATCTTCACGACGAGCTTCTCCGGTGCCTCGGCCTTGATGATCTTCCGCATGCGCAGCTGCGAGAAGCAGATCACCAGCCAGACGAACAGGGCGACCGCACCGGAGGAGTTGACCAGGAAGAGGAAGACCGAGTCCGGGAACTTGTAGTTGAAGAACACCGCGACGAAGCCGAACGCGACGGAGGCGAGGATCGCCGCCCGCGGCACACCGCGGGACGTGGTCCGCGCGAAGGCCTTGGGCGCGTCGCCGCGCTGGCCCAGCGAGAAGGCCATGCGGGAGGCCGTGTACAGACCGGAGTTCAGGCAGGACAGCACCGAGGTCAGCACGATGAAGTTCATGATCTGACCGGCGTGCGCGATGCCGAGGGAGTCGAGGGCGGCGACGTAGGAGCCCTTCTCCTTGATCGACGGGTCGTTCCACGGCAGCAGGGCGACGACCACGAGGATCGAGCCGAGGTAGAAGACGCCGATACGCCAGATGATGCTGTTGGTCGACTTGGTCACGGCCCGCTGCGGGTCCTCCGACTCGCCCGCGGCCAGCGTGGCGATCTCGCTGCCCATGAAGGAGAAGACGACGAGCAGCACACCGGTGAGGACGGCGCCCGGACCGTGGGGCAGGAACCCGCCGTGGTCGGTCAGGTTGCCCAGTCCGGCCTTGTCGCTGTGGGCGCCGGGCAGCACACCGAAGACGGCGAGCGCGCCGACGACGATGAAGGCGCCGATGGCGACGACCTTGATCCCGGCGAACCAGAACTCGAACTCGCCGTAGGAGCTCACGGAGACCAGGTTGGTGGCGGTCAGCACCGCCATCACGATCAGCGCCCATCCCCACTGGGGGACGCCGGGTATCCACGACTCCAGGATCTTGGCGCCGGCGGTGGCCTCAACGGCCAGCACGACGACCCAGAAGAACCAGTAGAGCCAGCCGATGGAGAACCCGGCCCAGCGGCCGAGCGCCCGGTCGGCGTGCGCGGAGAAGGAGCCGGACGACGGGTTGGCCGCGGACATCTCGCCGAGCATCCGCATCACCAGCACGACGAGCGTGCCGACGAGCGCGTACGACAGGAGGATGCCGGGGCCCGCGGTGGCGATGCCGGAACTCGAACCTACGAAGAGGCCGGCGCCGATGACGCCACCGATGGCGATCATCGAGAGGTGACGGTTCTTGAGACCGGCGTGGAGAGAGGAACCGGGGTCGCCGGGTTCTCCGTGGCCGCTTCCGGTCTTCGTCAGGGTCGACTGCGAAGTCATGGGAGGGATTTCCTTTGCGCCACTCGAGGGGCTCCCGCACGAGCGGTGTACGGGACGGTCCAGCGAAACGGAGGGTTACGAATCCTGGAACCTTTGATTCCGGATCGTACGTCGGAAGAACCTAAGGTTCTGTAGCCCCGGTCACACCCGTCCGTCGCACACCCACCGCTGCTGCCCCGCAACAGCCGTGTCACACTCGATCCATGCGCGTGTATCTCGGCTCCGACCATGCGGGCTTCGAACTCAAGAACCACCTCGTCGAATGGCTCAAGGAGGCGGGACACGAGCCCGTCGACTGCGGCCCCCACGTCTACGACGCCCAGGACGACTACCCGCCCTTCTGCCTGCGCGCCGCGGAGCGCACGGCCGCGGACCCCGAGGCCCTGGGCATCGTCATCGGCGGCTCCGGCAACGGTGAGCAGATCGCCGCGAACAAGGTGAAGGGCGTGCGGGCGGCCCTCGCCTGGAGCGAGGAGACCGCGTCCCTCGGCCGGCAGCACAACAACGCGAACGTGGTCGCCGTGGGCGCGCGGATGCACAGCCAGGAGGAGGCGACGAAGTTCGTCGAGACCTTCCTCGGCACGCCGTTCTCCGGTGACGAGCGCCACATCCGCCGCATCGACATGCTCTCCGACTACGAGACCACGGGCGACCTCCCGCCGATCCCGGCGCACCACCCGCAGCAGTAGCGGCGGACGCCCGGCCCCGGGGGCGACGGCCCCCGGGGTCCTCCAGGGCTCCACCGGCCGGGAGATCCACCGGCCGGGAGCCCGGGACCGGCGTACGGGTGGGAAAAGCACGGGTGGGAAAGGACGACAGGACGTGCCAGAGGGGCACACGATTCACCGGCTCGCGCAGGACTACGCCGCCGCCTTCGCGGCCCGTGCCACGCGGGTCACCAGCCCCCAGGGCAGGTTCGGCGAGGCGGCCGCCCTCCTCGACGGCGCCGTCCTGCGCACCGCCGACGCCCACGGCAAACACCTCTTCCTCGGCTTCCGCGACAGCGAGGACGCCGACTGGGTCCACATCCACCTCGGCCTCTTCGGCAAGGTCGACTTCGGCGACGCCCCCGCGCCCCCGCCCACGGACACCGTCCGCCTGCGCGTCGCCAACGACACCGCGTACGTCGACCTGCGCGGCCCCACCACCTGCGCGCTGATCACCCGCGCCGAGAAGCAGGCGATACACGACCGCCTCGGCCCCGACCCGCTGCGCGCGGACGCCGACCCGGCCACCGCGTACGCCCGCGTCCGCCGCAGCCGTACGACGATCGCCGCGCTCCTCATGGACCAGAAGGTCATCGCCGGGGTCGGCAACGTCTACCGCGCCGAGGTCCTCTTCCGGCACCACATCGACCCCTACCGGGCGGGCCGGGACATCACCCCCGCCGAGTGGGACGCGATCTGGGACGACCTGGTCGGGCTCATGCGCGAGGGCGTCCGCAACAACCGCATCGACACCGTCCGCCCGCAGCACACCCCGGAGGCGATGGGCCGCCCGCCCCGCGTCGACGACCACGGCGGCGAGGTCTACGTCTACCGCCGCGCCAGCATGCCCTGCCACCTCTGCGGCGACGGGATCCGCACCGCCGACCTCGCCGCCCGCAACCTCTTCTGGTGCCCGACCTGCCAGCGGACCTGACCCGACGGCCCGCGTGACCGGCCCGCGCGACCACGCCGTGCGCGCGCCCGCCGGACCGGCTCAGAACCCGTGCGGCAGCCAGGGGGCCACGAGCCCGCCGAACGCCGACGAGGCCTCGGCCAGGGACCCTTGCCGCAGCTCGCGCACCCGGCCGGCCCCCGCCAGCGCGGCCAGCGACACCCCGCCGAGATAGGCCGCCGCCAACTCCCTTACCGACAGAGCGAGATCGGCGCGGTCCGTGGTGCGGACACAGGACGCGCCCTTCGCGTCCCCGGTCAGCCGCCAACGCCCCGCGTTCCACGGGCAGAACGCGTCCTCGACCTCGAACACCACGTCCACCGGCGCCTGGTACGTCCGCGCCGCCAGCGCCGCCCCGACCTCCACCAGCCGTACGTACAACGAGTCCCGCAGCCGCAGTCGACACCGCCGGATGTCGGACACCTGGAACTGCCAGGCCTCGTCGACGGGCCGTCCGCGCACCTTCAGCGACGTCGTCAGGTCGATGCCGAACAGGAAGCGCCACAGGGCCGCCTCCGTCGCCGGATCGAGCGCGGCGAGATCCTGGAGGACCACCTGTCCGTCGTGCCCGCTGTCCGTCCACCGCATCGCGACCCGGAACCGGGCGTACCCGGTGGGCTCCCCGTCCCGCTCGGCCACCACGCACTGCAACGCCGACGCGCCGTCCCGGTCCCGCTCCGGGTCCAGCACCCCCACCCGCTCCCAGCCGGGCTGCCGGGCCAGCATGCCCGCACGGACCGGCACCGTCCGCGCGTACACCGCCTCGCACACGTCCAGGACGTCCGCCGGACGCTCGTAGCGCAGACGTACGGCATCCGTGCCGTCCGGCACGGACAGCGTCACCCGGCCGGTGTCGATCTCCGCGCTGATCCCGAAGGTCGCCTGGGCGTACCCGAACCGGCCGTAGATCGCCGGTTCCGACGCGGTGAGCACCGCCAGCGGCTCGCCCCAGCTCCGCACATCGTCCAGCTGGCGTCGCATCATCGACGTCAGCACCCCGCGCCGGCGGTGCGTGGCGGCCACGCCGACCATCGTGATGCCCGCCGCGGGCACCGAGGCGCCGCCCGGCACGGTAAGCCGGAACGCGTACGCCCCCGCCGATCCCACACACCGGTCCCCGTCCCACACGCCCAGCGCGCGGTCGGCGTCGACGAGCTCGTCGCGCCACAGCGCCACCACCTCGGCCGACTCCTCGCCACCGCCGAAGGCGCGCATCAGGTTGCCGTACCACTGGTCCCAGTCGTCCCGCCGCAGCACCCGCAGCTCGGTCGCCCCGTCGGGCAAGTGATGTGCCATGGGCCATGCGTACCAGGGCCTCACGGGTCCGGCGAACCAATTTCTCCGTGCCCGCGGCGCGACGGCCTCCCGTGAAGTTCACTGTGAGGTCGAGGCTCGGACGGGGGACAAGCGGGACCTCCCGTGCCAAGCGGCAGGTCCGATGGATAGGGTCCCGAACTAATGGCAGCAGAACGAGAGCGGCGCGCGGCGGCCGAGACGTTCACGGCCCGGTTGAAGATGCAATGGCACCGGGCTCGCGTCGGCGTGCGCAGATCCGCCGTGGACTACTTCCGCGGTGACGGCTCGGACTGGATCGCGCTGGCCGGACTGCTGCTCACCATCCCGCTGATCGCGGCCACCACCCTCGCCAACTCGGTCTGGTGCTCACCGGCCGCGCTGGTCCTGCCGATCGTCGCCGGCGGCCTGCTGCTGCGCCCGGCGAGCCTGCTGGGCCTGTACGCGGCCGCGGCCACCGCGCTGATCGTGGAGTCCGTGAAACTGGGGCCCTACACCCAGGGCCCCTCCCGGGTCACCCCCGGCGTGGTCCTGGTCGTCGCCGCCTGCGGCTTCGTCGGACTGCTGATCGCCCAGTTCCGCAGCCGCGTCGGCGTGCCCTGGCGGCGCGGCGGCACCATGCTGTTCGACCTGCGCGAACGCATCCGGGTGCAGAGCAAGCTGCCGAAGCTGCCCCGCGGCTGGCACCGCGAGATGGCGCTGCGCCCCGCGGGCGGCCAGTCCTTCTCCGGGGACTTCGTGGTCGCGGCCCGCACGAACGGCGGCCGCACGATGGAGGTCGTCCTGACCGACGTGTCCGGCAAGGGCATGGACGCGGGCTCCCGCGCCCTGCTGCTGTCGGGCGCGTTCGGGGGCCTGCTCGGCTCCCTCCCGCCGCACGCCTTCCTCCCGGCCGCCAACGGCTACCTGCTGCGCCAGGACTGGGACGAGGGTTTCGCGACCTCCATCCACCTGGTCCTGGACCTGGACTCCGGCGACTACGAGCTCTACTCCGCCGGACACCCGCCGGGCCTCCAGCTCAGCGCGGGCAGCGGCCGCTGGGAGGAGAAGGCCGCCGAGGGCCCGCTCCTCGGTGTCTACGACGGCGCCCGGTTCGACCCGGTCAAGGGCTCCCTGCGCCCCGGCGACGTGCTGATGCTGTTCACCGACGGTCTGGTCGAGACCTCCGACCGCGACATCGTCGAGGGCATCGACCGGCTGACCGGCGAGGCCGACCGCTACGTGGCCGGCGGCTTCCAGGGCGCCGCCTGGCACCTCATCGAGGCGGTGGCGAAGGACGTCAACGACGACCGGGCGCTGCTGCTGGTCTGCCGCGAGGGCCCGACCGCGGCCGCCGTCCGGTGACGACGGCCATGCTGACCCTCGCCGAGGTGGAGGCGCTGGCCCGGGCGGCGCACCAGGGACAGACCGACAAGGCGGGACGGCCGTACGCCGAGCACCTGCGGGCCGTCGCCGACGGTGTGCGCGAACGCGGCGGGGACGACGAACAGATCGCGGCGGCCTGGCTGCACGACTCCGTCGAGGACGACGCGCTGACCGCGCGGTGGCTGCACGAGGCCGCGCTGAGCGCGCGCACCAAGGACATCGTGCTCGCCGTCACCAAGCGGGCCGGGGAGGACCCGGCGGCGTACGCGCGGCGCATCCTCGCCACGCCCGGGGCGCTGCTGGTGAAGGAGGCCGACCTGGCGCACAACGCGGACCCGGCGCGTCTGGCGGTCCTGGACCCGGCCACCCGGGACCGCCTGACCAAGAAATACGCCCACATGCGCCACCTCCTCGGCCTCACCGGGGCCACACCCTGAGGACGCGCCCCGAAGGGGCGCGGGGAACTGCGCGACCAGCCACGACGAACCCGCGGACGCAACCCGACGGACGCCCGACGGCGCCTCACGAAGCCCGAAGCCCCCAGCGGAGCGTTCAGGCACCGACCTTCACGCGTTCGCGCTCACGCGCCACCTCCGCCGCGTCCCGCCTGAAGGCCCACGCCATCGTCGGCTCCATCGCGAACCGGAACACCCGCCGCACGGGCGGGGTGCACAGCAGGGTGACGGCCGCGGCCGCGAGGGCGCTGACGAAGATCTCGCCGAGCGGCCGGTGCAGCCAGGTGTGCTCGAACCAGCCGCGGTACACACCGGCCTTGATCAGGAAGCCGTGCAGCAGATAGCCGTAGAGCGTGCCCGCGCCGAGCGCCGTGAACCACAGCCTGCGGCCCGGCACCCAGGCGAAGAAGCAGGCGGTCAGCACCAGCGAGCAGCCGAACAGCGCCAGTTGCATCACCGGGCCGGCCCACCAGGGCGCGGCCAGTTCCTGTGCGGCGTCGCGGTGGTAGAGCCACGCGGCGTTCATCCGCGGCACCGCCCACCAGCCGAAGGCCAGCGCGAACGCGAACACCGGGACGGCCGCGATCCGCACCGAGCGGCGGCGCACCAGCCGGAAGTGCTCCGGCTTCAGACAGAGCCCCAGCACGAAGAACGGCAGGAACTGAAGCACGCGTTGCAGGTCCAGGTCGTCGCCGATGGCCGGTGTGACGGAGGCGAGCGCGGCCACCCCGAGCGCGAGCGGCAGCGGGTGGCGCACCAGCTTCCAGATCGGCGTGGTGAGCCGCCAGATGAACAGGGCGCACAGGAACCAGGTCAGGTACCAGGGGTCGAGGAGGCTGATCTCCTGGTCCGGGGTGTGGTCCACGACCCGCTTGAACAACGGATAGGCCGTCTCGAACAGGACGTACGGCACCGCGACACCGGTGACGAGCCGCTTGAGCCGGTCCGGGCGCGCGTCGAAACTCCGGGAGAAGAAGCCGGAGATGATGACGAACGCGGGCATGTGGAACGCGTACACGACCATGTAGGCGCCCTGGAGGATCCGGCTGTCGCCCTTCAACGGCTCCCAGGAGTGGCCCACGGCCACCAGCACGATCGCCAGGTACTTGGCGTTGTCGAAGAACGAGTCACGCCGCTCGGGTCTGTTATGCGGCCCGTCGCCGGTCTCGTGCTGCTTGTTCTGCATGTCTCGCTTGTCCTGATTGATCTGGTCCTGCTGGACGTGCGGCGGGGGCGAGGCGGCGTGGAACATTTGAGGCACCCTAGCGTCGTCCGTGGGTTTCCGTAAAACACCCCACGTCAATACGGTTTATCGGGTCCGGGTACCCACGGATTTCCCCAAGTCGACTTCATCGCCGACGTGATGGCGCCCACATGGTCGACGTCCTGGCGTGGAGGTTCCTCCCCTGATGTCGCAATTCATCCATACGAAAGGGTGCATACCGGCGCTGGTGGGGACGCCCGTCGCGTTCCCCGGCCGGTAATTCGAATTGACTGCGGACGGGCTGTGCGGATATCGAAACGGTCCGTGTAATTACCTGTGCGAGTGGGACCTCGAAATGCTGTGCCCACCCCGTCGGGCATCGTTCCGCGCGAACACCGGAGCCCGGTTCCGGCCGATGATGCGTCACGGGCCGCATACGCGGGCCGTGTTGGTGGCACGATGGTTCTGGCGGGGGTGCGCGGGGCCGGCATCCCCGGGCCGGGAGAGCGGACCGACCGAGGGTGTGATCAGTTGTGGCCATTTCACTGTCCGTGGTGCTGCTGTTGGCGATCATCCTGGTGGTGTTGATCCGGGGCGGCTCGATCAAGGCGGGCCCGGCGATCGTCGCGATCCTGTTCGGCTTCTTCCTCGCCTCGACGGGCATGGCTCCGTCGATAAACCGCTTCCTGAACTCGCTCGCGGACACGATCAACTCGATCAACTTCTGAGCCGGCCGCTCCGGCGGGATCGTTCGACGCGGGGGCGCGCGGGAGCGATGACGCGCGCGCCGGAGCGGGCGACCCTGCGCCCGGCGGCACCCGGGGGCGCGGGGGAGCGATCCCGGGCGCGCCGAAGCGATCCCGGACGAGTGATCCCGGCGAATCGATTCGGGTGGAGTGATCCAGGCGGAGTGATCTCGGCCCCGGCGCCGGCAAACGCGTCAGGGCCCGATCGGAAGATCACTCTTCGGACCGGACCCTGAATTCACGCAGAGCGGGCGACGGGAATCGAACCCGCGTAGCTAGTTTGGAAGACTAGGGCTCTACCATTGAGCTACGCCCGCACGGACGTGTCGCAGGTCAGGTGACCGCGGCACACAGGCATCGTAGCGGTTCGCACGCGCTCACCGCACACTCCCCGCGTCCGCGGAAAATCCGGCAGCCCCGCTGCCTGCGGGCATGTACCCTACGTCTCGCACCAGACGGGGTGTGGCGCAGCTTGGTAGCGCGTCCGCTTTGGGAGCGGAAGGCCGTGGGTTCAAATCCCGCCACCCCGACCATCCGGACGGCAGTCCGGACGGATCACCCTCGCGTGATCGCCTTTGGGGGCGGGTAGCCGCTGCGGTTACTATGCAAACTGCGCGCCCGTGTGTCTCTTGTTCTGAAGTCTCCGGGCGACGAAATCCGCCGGACCCGTCGGGTCCCGGCAGAAACCAAGAAGTCAGCCACAAGGAGACCGAACCGTGAAGAGCGCCGTGGAGACCCTGAACCCGACCCGGGTTCGGCTCACTGTCGAGGTGCCCTTCGAGGAGCTCAAGGACAGCCTCGACGCGGCGTACAAGAAGATCAACCAGCAGGTCACGGTGAAGGGCTTCCGCAAGGGCAAGATTCCGGCCCGGGTCATCGACCAGCGGTTCGGCCGTGGCGCCGTGCTGGAGGAGGCCGTCAACGACGCGCTTCCGAAGTTCTACACGGAGGCGGTCAACGAGGCCGAGCTCGCCGTGCTGGGCCAGCCCGAGGTCGACATCACGGAGCTGAAGGACGGCGAGACGCTGAACTTCACCGCCGAGGTCGACATCCGCCCGGCCCTGGAGATCCCGGACTTCTCCGGCATCGAGGTCGAGGTCGACGCCGTCGAGGTGTCGGACGAGGACGTCGAGAAGTCGGTGGAGCAGCTCCGTGAGCGCTTCGCGTCGACGAGCCCCGTCGAGCGTGCCGCCGAGGACGGCGACGTCATCACCATCGACCTGCAGGCCAAGGTCGACGGCGAGGTCCTCGAGGACGGCATCGCCGAGGGTGTCTCGTACACCATCGGTTCCGGCGAACTGCTGGACGGCATCGACGACGCCGTGAAGGGCCTGGAGGCCGGTGGCGAGGCCACCTTCACCTCCGAGCTCAAGGGTGGCTCGGCGGCCGGCAAGGAGTCCGAGGTCACCGTCAAGGTCACCCAGGTCGCCGCCCGCGAACTGCCCGAGCTGGACGACGAGTTCGCGCAGCTCGCCTCCGAGTTCGACACCCTCGACGAGCTCAAGGCCGACAGCCGCAAGCGCCTCGAGAACATGAAGCAGTACGACCAGGCCACGCAGGCCCAGGAGCGCGTCCTGGAGAAGCTGCTCGAGCTGGTCGAGGTCCCGGTCCCCGAGAAGCTGCTCGAGGACGAGATCAACACCCGTAAGCACAACCTCGAGCACCACCAGCTCGGCCAGATGGGCCTCGACCTCGCGAAGTACCTGGAGATCCAGGGCAAGACCGAGGAGGAGTTCGACGCCGAGACCAACGAGGCCGCGGTCAAGGGCATCAAGACGCAGTTCGTGCTGGACGAGCTCGTCAAGCGGGAGAACCTGAACGTCAACCAGGAGGAGCTCACCGAGCACCTCATGCGTCGCGCCGCGTCCTCCGGCATGTCCCCCGACCAGTTCGCCCAGGCGGTCGTCGAGGGCGGCCAGGTTCCGCTCCTGGTCGGCGAGGTCGCCCGCGGCAAGGCCCTGGCCCTGGTCGTCGAGGCCGCCACGGTCAAGGACACCAACGGCGAGGTAGTCGACCTGGACGACGAGGAGGAGGCCGAGGAGGCCGCCGCCGAGACGACCGAGGCCGACGCCGAGGCCGAGGTCGAGGAGAAGCCCGAGGCCTGAGCCTCGCGCCGCTTCTGACACACGCAGGGCGAAGGGCCCCGGGACGCACCGCGCCCCGGGGCCCTTCGCCGTACACCGGGTCCGCGCCCCGGCACCGCGAACCGCCACAGGGACCGCCGGGGACCGCGAACCGCGCACACCGACCGCCGGGGACCGCGAACCGCGCACACCGACCGCGGCCCGGAACCGCAGAGCCGCCCGCCGGGAGTCGCGCGCCGGGAACCGCAGGACCGCTGGCCGGAGGCGGCCCCCGCAGTCGTGGGGCCACCTGGCCGCATCCGCACCCGGAGCCGCCTCCGAGGACCGCCGGACCGCCTGGCCGGGCAGCGGCCGGGCGGGCGTCCCGGAAATCGCGAGATCATGCGGCCGGACCGCGGCCGGGCATGCGACCCGGAGGCCGTGAGGCCGTACGACGGGGAAGGCGTCCCGGGAACCGCGCGACCGTGCGGCCGGGCAGGCCTCCCGGAGGCGGCGGGACCGCCCGGCCGGGCGGCGGCCGGCCGGTCGGTGCGCCAGGCGCCCGCGGCACCGCGCGCCCAGCCCCGTCGGTACGCCCCGCCGGCACCGCCCCCCGGGTTTGCCCCCGCCCCGTACGCCCCACGGCCCCAGGCGCCCCGGTAGGCCCCCGCAGCCCGCATTCCGCCCCGGCCCGCCGGGCGACCTGCGCTCACAGCGAACAGTTCCCTTTGCGGGATTCCCCGAAGGGACCCGCGCGTTAGGGTCCATGAGTACGAGGGCAGGGGAGTCTCCGGAAACGACCGGACGGCCCTGCGCCCCGGCAGAACACGTGAGACGGCCCGGCGCCGTCGTAAGACGAGCAGGTGGATACGTGACGAATCTGATGCCCTCCGCCGCCGGCGAGCCTTCCATCGGTGGTGGCCTCGGCGACCAGGTCTACAACCGGCTGCTCAACGAGCGGATCATCTTCCTCGGCCAGCCGGTCGACGACGACATCGCGAACAAGATCACCGCACAGCTCCTTCTCCTCGCCGCCGATCCGGAGAAGGACATTTATCTCTACATCAACAGCCCCGGCGGTTCGATCACGGCCGGCATGGCGATCTACGACACGATGCAGTTCATCAAGAACGACGTGGTGACCATCGCCATGGGTCTGGCGGCCTCGATGGGCCAGTTCCTGCTCAGCGCGGGAACGCCCGGCAAGCGCTTCGCGCTGCCGAACGCCGAGATCCTGATCCACCAGCCCTCCGCGGGCCTGGCCGGTTCGGCCTCCGACATCAAGATCCACGCCGAGCGGCTGCTGCACACCAAGAAGCGCATGGCCGAGCTGACCTCCCAGCACACCGGTCAGACGGTCGAGCAGGTCACCCGCGACTCGGACCGCGACCGCTGGTTCGACGCCTTCGAGGCCAAGGAGTACGGCCTCATCGACGACGTCATCCCGACGGCCGCCGGCATGCCGGGCGGCGGCGGTACCGGAGCGGCGTAGTCGGGCCCCTTCGGGCCCGACTGCGCCCGGCGTCCATGGGTGGCCCGTCGTGGCCCCCTGGAGGCCGTGTGCGGGTCCGTTGACAGGGTTTGGTCCCTCTTGGGGCCGCACGCCGTCCCAGCCGTCAGCCACCGCCCCAGCCCCTCTCAGGAGACACCGTGAACGACTTCCCCGGCAGCAGCCTCTACGACGGTGCGCGCGCCCAGTACACCGGGCCCTCGGCCGAGTCCCGCTACGTCATCCCGCGCTTCGTGGAGCGCACCTCCCAGGGCATCCGCGAGTACGACCCGTACGCGAAGCTCTTCGAGGAGCGCGTGATCTTCCTCGGCGTGCAGATCGACGACGCCTCCGCCAACGACGTCATGGCGCAGCTGCTGTGCCTGGAGTCGATGGACCCCGACCGTGACATCTCGGTCTACATCAACAGCCCCGGCGGCTCCTTCACCGCGCTCACTGCGATTTACGACACCATGCAGTTCGTGAAGCCGGACATCCAGACGGTCTGCATGGGTCAGGCGGCCTCCGCCGCCGCGATCCTTCTCGCGGCCGGTACGCCGGGCAAGCGCATGGCCCTGCCGAACGCGCGCGTGCTGATCCACCAGCCCTACAGCGAGACCGGCCGCGGCCAGGTCTCGGACCTCGAGATCGCCGCGAACGAAATCCTGCGGATGCGCTCGCAGCTGGAGGAGATGCTGGCCAAGCACTCCACCACGCCGATCGAGAAGATCCGCGAGGACATCGAGCGCGACAAGATCCTCACGGCCGAGGACGCGCTCGCGTACGGCCTGGTCGACCAGATCATCTCCACCCGGAAGATGAACAACAGCAGCGTCCGCTGACGCTCAGGCATGTATCGTCTGCCGCCCCTTGGCAGGTTCGCGCGCCGTGCGCGGCAAGGTGCACGACAAAGTGAACCGTGCCAAGGGGGGCCCGAACGGGGGGCTCGGCAAGGTACCGTCGGACATAAGGCAGCACCAGGAGCCGCTGGACTCGTAAGCGTCCAGGCGTCTCCCAGGCGAAGGGGAAGCACACCGTGGCACGCATCGGTGACGGCGGCGATCTGCTCAAGTGCTCGTTCTGTGGCAAGAGCCAGAAGCAGGTCAAGAAGCTCATCGCAGGCCCCGGTGTGTACATCTGCGACGAGTGCATCGATCTCTGCAACGAGATCATCGAGGAAGAGCTCGCGGAGACGAGCGAGGTGCGCTGGGAGGAACTCCCCAAGCCCCGCGAGATCTACGAGTTCCTCGAGGGCTATGTGGTCGGCCAGGAAGCGGCCAAGAAGGCGCTCTCCGTCGCGGTGTACAACCACTACAAGCGGGTCCAGGCCGGTGAGAACGGCGGCGGTCAAAGCCGCGAGGACGCCATCGAGTTGGCGAAGTCCAACATCCTTCTGCTGGGCCCCACGGGCTCCGGCAAGACGCTCCTCGCGCAGACCCTCGCCCGTATGCTCAACGTCCCGTTCGCCATCGCCGACGCGACGGCGCTGACGGAGGCCGGTTATGTCGGCGAGGACGTCGAGAACATCCTGCTCAAGCTGATCCAGGCGGCCGACTACGACGTCAAGAAGGCCGAGACCGGGATCATCTACATCGACGAGATCGACAAGGTCGCGCGCAAGAGCGAGAACCCGTCGATCACGCGGGACGTCAGCGGCGAGGGCGTGCAGCAGGCGCTGCTGAAGATCCTGGAGGGCACGACGGCCTCGGTCCCGCCGCAGGGCGGCCGCAAGCACCCGCACCAGGAGTTCATCCAGATCGACACGACGAACGTCCTGTTCATCGTGGGCGGCGCCTTCGCGGGCCTGGAGAAGCTCATCGAGTCCCGGGCCGGCGCCAAGGGCATCGGCTTCGGCGCGACGATCCGCTCCAAGCGCGAGCTGGAGGCCAAGGACCAGTTCGAGGACGTCATGCCCGAGGACCTGGTCAAGTTCGGCATGATCCCTGAGTTCATCGGCCGTCTCCCCGTCATCACGAGCGTCCACAACCTGGACCGGGAGGCCCTGCTCCAGATCCTCGTCGAGCCGCGCAACGCGCTGGTCAAGCAGTACCAGCGCCTGTTCGAACTCGACGGCGTGGAGCTGGACTTCGAGCGGGAGGCGCTGGAGGCCATCGCCGACCAGGCGATCCTCCGCCAGACCGGCGCCCGCGGTCTGCGCGCCATCATGGAGGAAGTCCTCATGTCGGTGATGTACGAGGTCCCGTCCCGCAAGGACGTGGCCCGTGTCGTCATCACGGCGGACGTCGTCCACTCGAACGTGAACCCGACGCTGATCCCGCGCGACGCCCGCGGCCGCGGCTCGGGAGAGCAGAAGACGGCGTAACCGCCGCACCGCGTACGAGAAAGGGGCCCCGGTCTTCGGACCGGGGCCCCTTCGCCGTCGCGGCGGGCCGTCCGGGGATCCGCCGGAGCGGGCTCAGGCCTTGACGCGTACCTCGCCGCGGAACTTCGCCGTGAGGTCGGCGGCGCCCGCCAGGTCGGCGGCCTTGCCGGACATCGCGTCCGCCATGTCGATGTGGATGACGACACCCAGCGTGCTGTGGTCGCCCCAGATGCACACCGGCATGCTGATCTCGCTCGGCCCGGCCGCCGCGCCGGACGACGAGTCGTCGCCCTTGACCTTGGTCTCCTGGCACTTGAGGACCGCGCCGTCGAGACCGGCCGGCGTGTAGGCCTTCGGGCTGCCGACGACCTCGCCCTCGTCGGCCCCCGCGTTCTTCTTCATGTCGGCGAACATCGCGTCGACGACCGCCTCCGGGTCGTCGATGTCGCCGTACACGCCCATGAAGTTGACCATCTTCATGGCCAGGTAGTTGGTCTCGTCGCCGGACTGGTAACCGGCGTGCACGTCCTTGGCGTTCTGCACGCCGTGCTTCTCGGCGTCCTTGACGTCGTTCTTGTCGAAGCCGCCGCTGTCGGCGTCGGCGGACTTCTTGTAGTCCGTGAGCACCGTCGCCGGGGTGGTCAGCTTGTGCGGGCCGTCGTCGGCGATGTCCGAGCCGCCGCCACCGCTGCCGCTGCCGCCGAGCACCATCCACGCGCCCACCGCGATCGCGGCCACGACCGCCACGGCGCCGAGGACGATCGCCGTCTTCTTGCCGCCACCGCCGGGCGCGGGCGGCTGCGGGACGCCGTAGGGCTGCTGGCCGTACGGAGGCTGCCCGTAGGGCGGCTGCTGGCCGTACGGGTTCGGCTGCTGCGGCACGCCCTGCGGGGCCTGCTGCGGGTAGCCGTAGCCGGGCTGGGCGGGCGGGGTCTGCTGGGGGTAGCCGTAGCCGGGCTGAGGCGCCTGCGGCTGCTGGCCGTACGGGCCGGGCTGGCCGTAGGGGCCCGGCTGGCCGTACGGTCCGGGCTGCTGGGGCTGCCCGCCGTACGGGCCCGGCTGGTTGTGACTCATTACTGGGTTCCCCTCCAGAGCTTATGTGTTCCTGACATCCTGTCCCAGGCGCAGCCGCCCCATGGCGTCGGGGGCGCCACCGTTACAGACCAAATGCGTTTCGGGACCACCGTGTGACACCCCTAAACTGACCCCGTGACCGACAACGCTCAGCAGCAGCCATCAGCGACCCACACCGAACTGCCGACCCAGTACGCGCCGGCCGACGTAGAGGGGCCGCTGTACGAGCGCTGGGTAGAGCGGGGTTACTTCGAGGCGGACGCCAAGAGCGACAAGCCCGCGTACACCGTCGTCATCCCGCCGCCGAACGTCACGGGCAGCCTGCACCTCGGGCACGCCTTCGAGCACACGCTCATCGACGCCCTCACCCGCCGCAAGCGCATGCAGGGCCACGAGACGCTGTGGCAGCCCGGCATGGACCACGCCGGCATCGCCACGCAGAACGTCGTCGAGCGCGAACTCGGCAAGGAGGGCAAGTCCCGGCACGACCTCGGCCGGGAGGCGTTCGTCGAGCGCGTCTGGCAGTGGAAGGCCGAGTCCGGCGGGCAGATCTCCGGCCAGATGCGCCGCCTCGGCGACGGTGTCGCCTGGTCGCGCGAGCGCTTCACCATGGACGAGGGCCTGTCCCAGGCCGTCCAGACCATCTTCAAGCGGCTCTACGACGACGAGCTGATCTACCGCGCCGAGCGCATCATCAACTGGTGCCCGCGCTGTCTGACCGCGATCTCCGACATCGAGGTCGAGTACCAGGACGACGACGGCGAGCTCGTCTCGATGAAGTACGGGGACGGCGAGGAGACGATCGTCGTCGCCACCACCCGTGCCGAGACCATGCTCGGCGACACCGCCGTCGCCGTCCACCCCGAGGACGAGCGCTACAAGCACCTGGTCGGCAAGCTCATCAAGCTGCCGCTGACCGACCGTTCCATCCCGGTCGTCGCCGACGAGCACGTCGACCCCGAGTTCGGCACGGGTGCCGTCAAGGTCACCCCGGCCCACGACCCGAACGACTTCGAGATCGGCCAGCGGCACGACCTGCCCGCCATCACGGTCATGGACGAGCACGCGGTCATCACCGTGCACGGCCCGTTCCAGGGCCTGGACCGGATGGAGGCCCGCTCGGCGATCGTCGCCGCGCTGCGCGCCGAGGGCCGGATCGTCGCCGAGAAGCGTCCGTACGTCCACTCCGTCGGCCACTGCTCGCGCTGCAAGACCACCATCGAGCCGCGCCTGTCGATGCAGTGGTGGGTCAAGGTCGGCCCGCTCGCGAAGGCCGCCGGTGACGCGGTCCGCGACGGCAAGGTCAAGATCCACCCGCAGGAGATGGAGAAGCGGTACTTCGACTGGGTCGACAACCTGCACGACTGGTGCATCTCGCGCCAGCTGTGGTGGGGCCACCGCATCCCGGTCTGGTACGGCCCGAACGGCGAGATCGTCTGCGTCGGCCCGGACGAGGAGCCCCCGACCGGCGAGGGCTGGCACCAGGACACCGACGTCCTCGACACCTGGTTCTCCTCCGGCCTGTGGCCCTTCTCCACGATGGGCTGGCCCGAGCAGACCGAGAGCCTCGCGAAGTTCTACCCGAACTCCGTCCTGGTCACCGGCTACGACATCCTCTTCTTCTGGGTCGCCCGGATGATGATGTTCGGCCTGTACGCGATGGACGGCACCCCGCCGTTCCACACCATCGCCCTGCACGGCATGGTCCGCGACCAGTTCGGCAAGAAGATGTCGAAGTCCTTCGGCAACGCGGTCAACCCGCTGGACTGGATGGACAAGTACGGCAGCGACGCCCTGCGCTTCACCCTGGCCCGTGGCGCCAACCCCGGCGTCGACGTCCCGATCGGCGAGGACTGGGTCCAGGGCTCGCGCAACTTCGCCAACAAGATCTGGAACGCCACGCGCTTCGCGCTGATGAACGGCGCCACGGTCGACGGCCCGCTGCCGGACGCCTCCGCCATGTCGGCGACCGACCGCTGGATCCTGTCCCGGCTGAACGCGGTCGTCGCCGAAGTCGACGCGCTCTACGAGGACTTCCAGTTCGCCAAGCTGTCGGACGCCCTGTTCCACTTCGCCTGGGACGAGGTCTTCGACTGGTACGTCGAGCTGTCCAAGACGACGTTCCAGGCGGGCGGCGAGCCGGCCGAGGTCAGCAAGCGCGTCCTCGGCGAGGTCCTCGACGTCACGCTGCGGCTGCTGCACCCGGTGGTCCCGTTCGTCACCGAGACCCTCTGGACCACCCTCACCGGTGGCGAGTCGGTCGTCGTCGCCGAGTGGCCCACGGACAGCGGATTCCGTGACGCCGAGGCGGAGCGGGAGATCGAGAGCCTCCAGTCGGTCATCACCGAGGTCCGGCGCTTCCGTGCCGACCAGGGGCTCCAGCCCGGCCAGCGGGTCCCGGCCCGGCTGACCCTCGACGGCACGCCGTTCGCCCCGCACGAGGCGGCGATCCGCCAGCTGCTGCGGCTCCAGCCGGAGGGCGACGCGTTCACCGCCACGGCGACGCTGCCGGTCGCGGGCGCCGAGGTCGCCCTCGACCTGTCCGGCACGATCGACGTGGCCGCCGAGCGCAAGCGGCTCGCCAAGGACCTGGCCGCCGCCGAGAAGGAGAAGGCCCAGGCCAACGCCAAGCTCGGCAACGAGGCGTTCCTCGCCAAGGCCCCGGACAACGTGGTCGACAAGATCCGCACCCGTCTGGCCAAGGCGGACGAGGACATCGCCCGTATCCAGGCCCAGCTGGACCGCCTCCCGGCGGCCTGACGGCCCGTACGTCCACGAAGGCCCCCGGAACCACTCGTTCCGGGGGCCTTCGTCCGCGTCTGTCGGCCATGCTCCGTAGACTGGCGGCGTGAGCGAGCTCCCCCCAGACAGCAGCGACCGGCCCGACCCCCTCGACCCCTTCGAGGAGATCGTCGAGGCGGAGACGGACCGCGACCCGGACCTCGCGGTGATCGAGGCAGGCAGCCGTACCCTGCGCACCCAGGGCGGGCCGCCGCAGCCCGACGTGCCGGCCCGGCCCGAGGACCCCGAGGTCGACCGGGCCCTGCGCGAGGTCGAGACGGAGCTCGCGACCCGCTGGGGCGAGACCAAGCTGGAGCCCTCCGTCTCCCGGATCTCCGCGCTGATGGACGTCCTGGGTGACCCGCAGCGGGCGTACCCGTCGATCCACATCACGGGGACGAACGGCAAGACCTCCACCGCCCGCATGATCGAGGCGCTGCTCGGCGCCTTCGAGCTGCGCACCGGCCGCTACACCTCGCCGCACGTGCAGTCGATCACCGAACGCATCAGCATGGACGGCGGCCCGATCCCCGCCGAGCGGTTCGTGGAGACGTACCAGGACATCAAGCCGTACGTCGAGATGGTCGACGCCCGGCAGGAGTACCGGCTGTCCTTCTTCGAGGTGCTGACCGGCATGGCGTACGCGGCCTTCGCGGACGCGCCGGTGGACGTCGCCGTGGTCGAGGTGGGCATGGGCGGCAGCTGGGACGCCACCAACGTCATCGACGGGGACGTCGCGGTGGTCACCCCGATCTCCCTGGACCACACCGACCGGCTCGGTGCGACGCCCGGCGAGATCGCCGCCGAGAAGGCCGGCATCGTCAAGCAGGGAGCCACGGTCATCCTGGCGCAGCAGCCGGTCGACGCGGCGCAGGTGCTGCTGAAGAAGGCCGTGGAGGTGGACGCCACCGTGGCCCGGGAGGGCCTGGAGTTCGGCGTGGTGGCCCGGCAGGTCGCCGTCGGCGGGCAGTTGCTCACGCTGCGCGGGCTGGGCGGCGAGTACCACGAGGTGTATCTGCCCCTGCACGGCGCCCACCAGGCGCACAACGCGGCCGTCGCGCTCGCCGCCGTCGAGGCGTTCTTCGGCGTCGGTTCGCAGCGCGCGGAGACGCTGGATCCGGACACCGTCCGCAAGGCCTTCGCGGCCGTCACCTCGCCCGGACGGCTCGAGGTCGTACGGCAGTCGCCCACGGTCGTCCTGGACGCGGCGCACAACCCGGCGGGCGCGCAGGTCACCGCCGAGGCGATCGGCGAGGCGTTCGACTTCAGCCGGCTGATCGGTGTGGTCGGGGCCAGCGGCGACAAGGACGTGCGCGGGCTGCTCGAGGCGTTCGAGCCGGTCTTCGCGGAGATCGTCGTCACCCGCAACTCCACCCCTCGCTCGATGGACGTGGACGAACTCGCCGCGATCGCCGTCGAGGTGTTCGGCGACGAGCGGGTCCAGGTCGAACCGCGGCTGCCCGACGCCCTGGAGGCCGCGATCACGCTGGCCGAGGAGGAGGGCGAGTTCTCCGGCGGCGGGGTGCTGGTCACCGGTTCCGTCATCACGGTCGGCGAGGCCCGGCTGCTGCTCCTGGGAAGGGACTGACTTCTCCCGTGCGTACGCTCTGTTCCTCGACCCTGATCGGCGAGGTCTTCGTCATCGGCTTCGCCGGTCTGGTCGCGATGAAGGATCCCGACCTGTCGATGTCGACCGTGTGGACGGTCAGCGGCATCGCGATGTTCCTGTGCGTGGCGCTGTGCGGCATGGTGACCCGGCCGGGCGGGGTCGTCCTGGGCTGGGCGCTCCAGATCGCGCTGATCGCCTCCGGTTTCGCCGTACCGACGATGTTCTTCCTCGGGGTGCTGTTCGCGGCGCTGTGGTGGGCCTCGGTGCACTACGGGCGGAAGATCGACGAGGCGAAGGCGAGATTCGCTGCGCAGGCGGAGCCGTCCGCGGCTGACGCTGTGTGACGGTCGCCCGAACACGCCCTGTAACCTCGTCCCACCGCACACCCGGCAGCAAGAAGGAGTCCTCCCGTGACCCAGCGCACCCTCGTCCTGCTCAAGCCCGACGCCGTCCGTCGCGGCCTGACCGGCGAGATCATCAGCCGTATCGAGCGCAAGGCCGGCTGGCAGATCACCGCGCTGGAGCTGCGCACCCTGGACCAGGAGACCCTGGAGCTGCACTACGGGGAGCACAAGGGCAAGCCCTTCTACGAGCCGCTGGTCGAGTTCATGGCGTCCGGTCCGACCGTGGCCCTGATCGTCGAGGGTGAGCGGGTCATCGAGGGCGTGCGGGCGCTGGCCGGTCCGACCGACCCGATCGCCGCGGCCCCCGGCTCCATCCGTGGTGACTTCGGTGTCATCGTCCGGGAGAACCTGATCCACGCCTCGGACTCCGAGGAGTCCGCCGAACGCGAGGTGAAGATCTTCTTCCCGGGCCGTGCCTGAGAATAAATTTTCGGACTATTTTTTGAGGGGCCGTCAGGTCTCCCAGCCCGCCTGACCTGGGACGGCCGTGCATTTTCGGCCGTCCTTCGGCATATGCGTGCCGATCGGGGGAACGTGTGCCTCCGATGGACCGTCTCCGGGGGCGAGGCGGGCCCGCATCTGATGACAATGGCGAAGACCCTCGCGCAGTGTTCGTGCAGGCGCGTCTACGATGTAAGCCTTCACGTCACAGCACCCACCTCGCCGACCTGAAAAGCCCTCAAAAGCCAGCAGGAAGGCCAGTCGAATCCTGATGGGGAACTCAATGTCGTTCATCGGCCGTGACATGGCTGTCGACCTCGGGACCGCCAACACGCTGGTGTACGTCAGGGGTCGCGGGATCGTACTCAACGAGCCGTCCGTCGTCGCGATCAACACCAACACCGGTGGCATCCTCGCGGTCGGCGCCGAAGCGAAGAAGATGATCGGGCGCACACCTGGCAACATCGTTGCCGTCCGTCCACTGAAGGACGGCGTGATCGCCGACTTCGAGATCACCGAGCGGATGCTCCGCTACTTCATCCTGAAGATCCACAAGCGGCGGTATCTGGCTCGTCCGCGGGTCGTCGTCTGTGTGCCCTCGGGCATCACAGGGGTCGAGCGCCGCGCCGTCATCGAGGCGTCGACCCAGGCCGGCGCCCGTCAGGTGCACATCATCGAGGAGCCCATGGCGGCGGCCATCGGTTCCGGCCTGCCGGTCCACGAGGCCACGGGCAACATGGTGGTGGACATCGGCGGCGGTACCACGGAGGTCGCGGTCATCTCGCTCGGCGGCATCGTCACCGCCCAGTCCATCCGTGTCGCGGGTGACGAGCTGGACAACGCGATCATCCAGTACATCAAGAAGGAGTACTCCCTCCTTCTGGGTGAGCGCACGGCCGAACAGATCAAGATCACGATCGGTTCGGCGTACGATCTCGACGCTGACGAGCACACCGAAATCCGCGGCCGGGACCTGGTGTCCGGGCTGCCGAAGACCGTCGTCATCTCGGCGGCCGAGGTCCGCAAGGCGATCGAGGAGCCGGTCAACGCGATCGTCGACGCGGTCAAGACCACCCTCGACAAGTGCCCGCCGGAGCTCTCCGGCGACATCATGGACCGGGGCATCGTGCTGACCGGCGGTGGCGCCCTGCTGCGCGGTCTGGACGAGCGGCTGCGCCGCGAGACCGGTATGCCGATCCACATCGCCGAGGACCCGCTGGACAGCGTGGCGCTCGGTTCCGGCAAGTGCGTCGAGGAGTTCGAGGCCCTCCAGCAGGTCCTGGACGCCGCGCCGCGCAGATGACGTGACGCTTCGATCCCGCCGTACGAGACGAACCGTCCTCGTACGGCGGGTCGTTGACACAGAGACATAAGCTCCCCCGAACGAGCCTCTCCCGGAACCTCGGAGGGTTCCTCGGGGTTCCCTGGTTTTCCCATTTCTGCCCGTATTCCTATGAGGAAGGCACGGCCGCCGCACGTGAGGGACACACGAGAGAGCCGGCTGCTCCTGGTGCTGCTGATCGCCATCGCGTTCGCACTGATCACGGTGGACATCCGCGGTGGGGAGGACTCCCCGGTCGAGGGCGCCCGACACGCCGCGGCCACGGTCTTCGGCCCGATCGAGAACGGCGTGTCGTCGGTGGTCGACCCGGTCGGCAACGCGGTCTCCGCCGTCCGCGACTCCGACGAGCGCCACGACCGGCTCGCCCTCCTGGAGAAGGAGAACGCGGCGCTCAAGGCGAAGCTCGGCAGCGACGACCGCAACACCAGCCGCCTCAGGCAGCTCGACAACATGCTGAAGATGGCGGGCACCGGCCAGTACGGCATCAAGGGCGCCGAGGTCATCGCGATAGGAGCGGCCCAGGGCTTCTCCTGGACCGTCACCATCGACGTCGGCGCCAAGGACGGCATCCAGCGCGACATGACCGTCCTGAACGGCGACGGCCTGGTCGGCCGGGTCACCACCGTCGGGCCGGACACCGCGACCGTCCTGCTCGCCAACGACCCCGACTTCACCGTCGGCACCCGCATGGAGGCCGGCGACGAGCTCGGCTTCGCCTCCGGGCAGGGCGACCGCCCGCTGCGCGTGGAACTCCTCAACGGCAAGGCCGAGGTGAAGAAGGGCGACCGCCTGGTCACCTTCGGCTCGCAGGCCGACAAGCCCTTCGTCCCGGGCGTCCCGGTCGGCGTGGTCTCCCGCGTCGACCCCTCCGGCGGCGATCTCACCCGCACCCTCTACGTCACGCCGTACGTCAGCTTCACCAAGCTCGACATCGTCGGCGTCGTCGTCCAGGCCCCGGCCAAGGACCCGCGCGACACGGTGCTTCCGAAGAAGCCCAAGCCCGTGCCCACGCCGACGGTGACCATCACCATCACCCCGTCCGCCGACGCGCCCGCCGACGGCCAGTCCGAGCAGCAGTAGGAGCTGAATCCCCATGCGCGTCAACCGGATCCTGCTCTCCACGGCGCTGGTCGTCGTCGCCCTGGTGCTCCAGGTGAGCGTGCTCGCCCGGCTCCACCTCCCGGGCGCCGTCCCCGATCTGCTGCTGCTCACCGTGCTGGGCCTGGCCATCGTGTACGGCCATGTGGGCGGAGCCCTGGTGGGCTTCGGCGCCGGCCTGCTCGCCGACCTCGCCCCGCCGGCCGACCACGCCGCCGGGCGCTACGCCCTGGTGCTGTGCGTCATCGGCTACCTCGCCGGGCTCATCAGACCGGAGAACGGCCGGCTGAAGTCGGCCACCGGCCCGATGGCCGTGGTGGTCGCCGCCGCGATCGGCTCCACACTGCTGTACGCCCTCGTCGGCGCCCTCGTCGGCGACACCGCCGCCCGCCATGTCGGCCTCGGCAGCCTGCTGTTCAGCGCCGCCCTCTACGACCTGCTGCTCGCCCCGTTCGTCGTCCCCGGCATCATGTGGCTGGCCCGGCGGGCCGAGAACGATCCGCTGGCCGAGGCGAACTCGCCCACGAAGGGCACCGACATCTCCTCCGGCTGGCTGTCCTCGGGCACCGGCCTGCGCATCGGCGGCCAGCGCAACGGGCTGCGCGTGAAGGCGGCCAAGGCCCGCACCGCGCGCGCCGGCCGCATCAAGGGGGTCAAGCGACTGTGACCGGACGGCAGTTGGCCGCAGGGCCGCACAGGTCCGTCGTATATGACTCAGGCACACACTGAGAGGGGGAGCCGACCACCGTGACCAACATTCCCGAGACCGGACGGACCCCACGCGTCCAGATCCGGCTCGTCGTGATCCAGATCCTCGTCCTCTCCCTGCTCGGCACCCTCGGCGGCCGCCTGTGGTACCTGCAGATCCGGGAGGGCGACGCGTACGCCAAGGAGGCCTCCGGCAACCACGTCCAGCAGGTCGTCCAGCCCGCCGTGCGCGGCTCGATCCTGGACGCGCGCGGAGTGGCCCTGGCCGACAACGAGACCCGGCTCGTGGTCTCCGCCTCCCGGACCGACCTGCTGAAGCAGAGGGACGACGGCAAGGCCGTCCTCACCAAGCTCGCGGGAGTCCTCGGCATGGACCCCACCGAGGTCATGCAGAAGGTCCGGCTGTGCGACGCCAAGACGCCCCAGCCGTGCTGGAACGGCTCGCCCTACCAGCCGATCCCCATCACCGACGAGGCCACCCCCAAGCAGGCCCTCCAGATCCGCGAGCGCGCCGAGGACTTCCCCGGCATCACGGCCGAGCCGGAGGCGATGCGCCGCTACGCGGCACCCGGCAAGTCCAACGCCGCCCAGGTCCTCGGCTACCTCTCGCCCGTCACCGACGACGAGATCACCGAGGCCCAGGACACCGACTCGCCCTACCTGCGCTCCGACCAGGTCGGCCGCAGCGGCCTGGAGCGCCAGTACGACAAGGAACTGCGCGGCAAGGCCGGCGTCACCCGCTACGAGGTCGACAACCTGGGCCGGGTCATCGGCCAGGCCGAGGCCGACCCCGCCGAGTCCGGCTCCAACCTCGTCACCAGCATCGACTCCCGCGTCCAGCGGGTCGCCGAGTACGAGCTGAACCAGGCGATGAAGACCGCCCGCCAGCAGTTCGACAAGATCACCGGCGAGAACTACAAGGCCGACTCCGGCGCGGTCGTGGTGATGGAGGCCAAGACCGGGCGCATCGTCGCCATGGCGTCCGCCCCGACCTACGACCCGAACGTCTGGGTCGGCGGGATCTCCGCCAAGGACTACAAGAAGCTCACCGGCAAGAACTCCGACTACCCGCTGCTCAACCGCGCCATCCAGGGTCAGTCCGCGCCCGGTTCGACGTTCAAGGTCGTCTCCACCGCCGCCGCCGTGCAGGCGGGGTACGAGTGGGACGGCGGCTACCCCTGCACCAGCTCCTACTCCGTCGGCGGCCAGGTCTTCAAGAACTTCGAGGGCGAGAGCTTCGGCCCGATCTCGCTCGGCCGCGCCCTGGAGGTCTCCTGCGACACCGTCTTCTACGGCCTCGCGGACCGGGAGTGGAAGAAGGACGGCGGCATCAACCCCAAGAAGGGCCAGCCCAAGGACTGGTTCTTCAAGACCGCCCACCAGTTCGGCCTCGGCAAGGAGACCGGCGTCGACCTGCCCAACGAGGTCACCGGCCGCGTCCCGGACCGCCAGTGGAAGCTGAACTACTGGAAGGCCAACAAGGACGCCTGGTGCAAGTCCGGCAAGAAGGACGGCTCGTACGTCGAGAAGATCGAGTACGAGAACTGCCTCGAGGGCAACAAGATGCGCGAGGGTGACGAGATCAACTACTCCATCGGTCAGGGCGACACCCTCGTCACCCCGATCCAGGAGGCCGTCATCTACTCGGCGGTGTCCAACGGCGGCACGATGTACACGCCGACCATCGGCAAGGCGATCATCAGCGCCGACGGCAAGACCGTCCAGGAGATCAAGCCGAAGAAGCAGGGGAAGCTGCCGGTCGGCAAGGCGACCATCAAGGGCATGAACGAGGCCTTCGCGGGCGTCATCACCCGCGGTACCGCCGCCTGGAAGTTCGGCGGCTGGCCGCAGGACAAGATCGCCCTGCACGGCAAGACCGGTACCGCCGAGGTCTACGGCAAGCAGACCACCTCCTGGCTGGCGACGTACAGCAAGGACTACACGATCATCATGACGATCTCCCAGGCCGGTACCGGTTCCGGTGCCTCCGGTGAGGCCGTCCGCAACATCTACAGCGCCCTGTACGGCGTCCAGGCCGACGGCGCGATCGACAAGAAGAAGGCGCTGCTGTACACCCCGCAGAAGGGCCTGCCCCAGGTCCGCACGGACGGCACGATCGCCAGCCCCAAGATCTCCCGCGACCCGGCCGAGGACCTGCACGCCGAGCCGACGGAGTCGCCCTCCCCGGACGACTCGCAGCCCGCGGCGACCACGGCCTCGCCCACCACGGGCAACCGTGACACCCGCAGGCGGTCGCGCCGCAGGGGGAGCCGGAGGACGCTCGCATGACCGGGAACAGCTTCTCCGTCTCCGGCTACGGGCCCGAACGGGCCGGCTGGACCCGGGTCTTCGCCCGTGACTCGCTGGCGCGCAGGCTCGACTGGCCGATCCTGCTGGCGGGCCTGGCCCTGTCGTTCCTCGGCTCGCTGCTCGTCTACTCCGCGACCCGCAACCGCACCGAGATCAACCAGGGCGACCCGTACTACTTCCTGCTCCGGCACCTGATGAACACCGGCATCGGGTTCGCCCTGATGATCGGCACGGTCTGGCTCGGCCACCGCACCCTGCGCACGGCCGTGCCGCTGCTGTACGGCGCCTCGGTCTTCGGGATCCTCCTGGTGCTCACCCCGCTGGGCTCGACGGTCAACGGCGCGCACTCGTGGATCGTGCTCGGCGGCGGCTTCTCGCTCCAGCCCTCGGAGTTCGTGAAGATCACGATCATCCTGGGCATGGCGATGCTGCTGGCGACCCGGGTCGACGCGGGCGACCGGCAGCACCCCGACCACCGCACCGTCCTGCAGGCCCTGGGACTGGCCTCGGTCCCGATGCTGATCGTGCTCCTCATGCCCGACCTCGGCTCGGTCATGGTCATGGTCATCATCGTGCTGGGCGTGCTGCTCGCCTCCGGCGCCTCCAACCGCTGGGTGTTCGGCCTGATCGGCGCGGGCGCGCTCGGCGCGGTCGCCGTCTGGCAGCTGCACATCCTGGACGAGTACCAGATCAACCGCTTCGCGGCCTTCGCCAACCCCGAGCTCGACCCCGCGGGCGTCGGCTACAACACCAACCAGGCCCGTATCGCGATCGGCTCCGGCGGCCTGACCGGCGCCGGCCTCTTCCACGGCTCGCAGACCACCGGCCAGTTCGTGCCCGAACAGCAGACGGACTTCGTCTTCACGGTCGCCGGCGAGGAACTGGGCTTCGTCGGCGCGGGCCTGATCATCGTCCTGCTCGGCGTGGTCCTGTGGCGCGCCTGCCGGATCGCCCGCGAGACGACCGAGCTGTACGGCACCGTCGTCGCCGCCGGGATCGTCGCCTGGTTCGCCTTCCAGTCCTTCGAGAACATCGGCATGACCCTCGGCATCATGCCGGTCACCGGTCTGCCGCTGCCGTTCGTGTCGTACGGAGGCACGTCGATGTTCGCGGTCTGGGTGGCCATAGGGCTGCTCCAGTCGATCAGGGTGCAGCGGCCCATGTCGGCCTGACGGGCCGCACCACCGCTGACGGCGGGGGCGGAGCGAGCGCGCCCGCCCCCGCCGTCGCCGCGTCCCGGCCCCCGCCTCGGCTCCCGCCCCCGTTCCGTTTCACCTCGTGGCCGAACGGATTCCTCCGCCTATTCACCTTCGACGCCCTCTGCCGCCCGGCCCCGACTGGCACTAGATTCGGTTCATGGCGGACACGAAGCGTGAGATCGAGCGGAAGTACGAGTCCGACGACAGCGGCCTGCCCGACCTGACCGGCGTCGCCGGCGTCGCGGCCGTACTCGACAAGGGCGTCGCGCACCTGGACGCGACCTACTACGACACGGCGGACCTGCGACTGGCCGCCGCCTCGATCACCCTGCGCCGCCGCACCGGCGGTTCCGACGCCGGCTGGCACCTGAAGTTCCCCGTGGCCCCCGGCGTCCGGGACGAGATCCGGGCCCCGCTCGCCGACACCGTGCCGCCCGTCCTCGCCGCCCTCGTCCGCTCCCGCGTCCGCGACACCGAACTGCTGCCCGTGGTGCGCCTGCGCTCCGAACGCGATGTCCGCGACCTCGTCGACGCGGACGGCCGGCTGCTCGCCGAGGCCGGCGTGGACGCCGTACGCGCCGACCGGCTCCTCGGGGGCGGCGGCAGCGCCCAGTGGACCGAGATCGAGGTGGAGCTCGCGGACGGCGGCGACCCGGCCTTCCTCGACACGGTGGAGAAGCGCCTGCGCAGGGCGGGCGTACGGCCGTCGAAGTCGACGTCGAAGCTGGCCCGGGCCCTGGCGGAGACGGCCCCACGGGCCGCGACGGGCAAGAACGGCAAGAACGGCAAGGGCGCCAAGGGCGGCCCGGCCGCGATGCCGCGGTCCGGGCGCGGGAACCCGCCCGACGCGCCCGTGACGGCCGGCGACCACGTCCTCGCCTACGTCACCGCCCAGCGCGACGCGGTCGTCGCCCTCGACCCGGCCGTCCGCCAGGACGCCTTCGACTCCGTGCACCGGATGCGCGTCGCCACCCGACGGCTGCGCAGCGCCTTCCGCTCCTACGGCAACATCCTCGACCGCGCGGTCACCGACCCCATCGGCGAGGAACTGAAGTGGCTCGCCGGCGAGTTGGGCGTGGACCGCGACCGCGAGGTGCTCACCGACCACCTGACGGCCGCCCTCGACGGTCTGCCCCGCACCCTGCTCTCCGGTCCGGTCCGCACCAGGCTGCGCACCTGGGCGCGCGCCCGGCGCGGCGGATCGCGCCGCCGGCTCATCGGCGTACTGGACTCCAAGCGGTATCTGGCACTGCTCGACACCCTGGACGCGCTGGTCGCCGCTCCGCCGCTGCGCAAGGCGGCCGCCGCCGAGCCCGGTCCGACGCTCGCCAAGGCCGTACGGAAGGACTTTGGCAGGGTCGACGCCCTGGTCGAGGCGGCGCTCGGGCTGGCGCCCGGCCAGGAGCGGGACCTCGCCCTGCACGAGGCGCGCAAGAAGGCCAAGCGGACCCGGTACGCCGCCGAGACGGCCGTACCCGCCCTCGGCGGCCCGGCGTCCGTCCTGGTCAAGTCGATGAAGGCGCTCCAGACCGGGCTCGGCGACCACCAGGACAGCGTCATGGCCCGCCAGACCCTGCGCGAGCTGTCCGCCGTGGCGCACGCGGCGGGTGAGAGCTCTTTCACCTACGGCGTGCTCTACGGGCGCGAGGAGCGGCGGGCGGCGGACGTGGAGCGGGAGTTGCCGGGGGCCTGGAAGGGGATCAAGGAGGGTGCGGCCGTCTGAGCGTACGGGGGACCTCCCGGTCCGCGTTAGGCTTGATGGCCACCCTCCCCCAGCCTCCGGCCGGGGGTAGCCCCAGCCAGCTCACGAAGGTTCGCGAGATGCCTACCGAAACCGCCGCGGCTGCCGAGTCTGTGTTCCCGCAGCTCGAAGCTCTGCTCCCGCACGTGCAGAAGCCGATCCAGTACGTCGGCGGAGAGCTCAACTCCACGGTCAAGCCGTGGGAGTCGTGCGACGTCCACTGGGCGTTGATGTACCCGGACGCCTACGAGGTCGGACTGCCCAACCAGGGCGTCATGATCCTCTACGAGGTGCTCAACGAACAGGACGGCGTCCTCGCCGAGCGCACGTACAGCGTGTGGCCGGACCTGGAGGCGCTGATGCGCGAGCACCGGGTCCCGCAGTTCACGGTGGACAGCCACCGCCCGGTGAAGGCGTTCGACGTGTTCGGCCTGTCCTTCTCCACGGAGCTGGGCTACACGAACATGCTCACCGCCCTGGACCTCGCGGGCATCCCGCTGGAGTCCAAGGACCGTACGCTCGACGACCCGATCGTGCTGGCGGGCGGCCACGCGGCCTTCAACCCGGAACCGATCGCGGACTTCATCGACGCGGCGGTCATCGGCGACGGCGAGCAGGCCGTGCTCGACATGACGAGGATCATCCGCGAGTGGAAGGCGGAGGGCCGCCCCGGCGGCCGCGAGGAGGTCCTCCTCCGCCTGGCGAAGACCGGCTCGGTGTACATCCCGGCGTTCTACGACGTCGAGTACCTCCCCGACGGCCGGATCGCCCGCGTGGTCCCCAACCGGTCCGGCGTCCCGTGGCGCGTGTCGAAGCACACGGTGATGGACCTGGACGAGTGGCCCTACCCCAAGCAGCCGCTGGTCCCGCTCGCCGAGACCGTGCACGAGCGGATGTCGGTGGAGATCTTCCGCGGCTGCACCCGCGGCTGCCGCTTCTGCCAGGCGGGCATGATCACCCGCCCGGTGCGCGAGCGCTCCATCACGGGCATCGGCGAGATGGTCGAGAAGGGCCTGAAGGCGACCGGCTTCGAGGAGGTCGGCCTGCTCTCCCTGTCCTCCGCGGACCACTCGGAGATCGGTGACATCGCCAAGGGCCTGGCGGACCGCTACGAGGAAGACAAGATCGGCCTCTCCCTGCCCTCCACCCGGGTGGACGCCTTCAACGTCGACCTGGCGAACGAGCTGACCCGCAACGGCCGCCGTTCCGGCCTGACGTTCGCGCCGGAGGGCGGCAGCGAGCGCATGCGCAAGGTCATCAACAAGATGGTCTCGGAGGAGGACCTGATCCGCACGGTCTCCACCGCGTACGGCAACGGCTGGCGTCAGGTGAAGCTGTACTTCATGTGCGGCCTGCCCACGGAGACCGACGAGGACGTCCTCCAGATCGCCGACATGGCGATGAACGTGATCGCCGAGGGCCGCAAGGCCTCCGGCCAGAACGACATCCGCTGCACGGTCTCGATCGGCGGCTTCGTCCCCAAGCCCCACACCCCCTTCCAGTGGGCGCCGCAGCTCTCCGCCGACGAGACGGACGCCCGTCTCACCAAGCTGCGCGACAAGATCCGCGGCGACAAGAAGTACGGCCGCTCGATCGGCTTCCGCTACCACGACGGCAAGCCCGGCATCGTCGAGGGCCTGCTCTCCCGCGGCGACCGCCGCATCGGCGCGGTCATCCGCGCGGTCTACGAGGACGGCGGCCGCTTCGACGGCTGGCGCGAGCACTTCTCCTACGACCGCTGGATGCGCTGCGCGGACAAGACGCTGCCCGCCTTCGGCGTCGACGTCGACTGGTACACCACGCGGGAGAAGACCTACGAGGAGGTCCTGCCCTGGGACCACCTGGACTCGGGCCTGGACAAGGACTGGCTCTGGGAGGACTGGCAGGACGCCCTCGACGAGACGGAGGTCGAGGACTGCCGCTGGACCCCGTGCTTCGACTGCGGCGTGTGCCCCGCGATGGACACGAGCATCCAGATCGGCCCCACGGGCAAGAAGCTGCTGCCGCTGACGGTGAAGCAGCCTACGGGGAGTGCGACGCACAGTCACTGAGTGTGGCAAGGGGTGCCCGAAGGGTCGGCTGATCCTTCGGGCACCCCTTTATGTCATCGGTCAGCGCTTCGCGCGGCGGTTGTTGTTGTTGCCCGGTTCGGGCGAGTTCAGGGGGTTCCAGGGGCCGGGGCAGGTCAGGATTGCCGCGGTGTCGTTGGTGTTGCTCTCGGTGCAGATGGTCTCGAAGACCAGACCGGCGGTCGTGATGACGTCGATCTTGATGCCCGCCAGGTCCTGCATTCCCTGGCTGTGTTCATTGATGGAGGCCGCACAGACGACGCCCGTCTCCGGGCTGTTCGGATAGCCGTCCAGGCCGCTGAGGTCGGTCCACCGCAGGGTGTGGTCGAAGTTGGGGCGGACGTCCCGGATGCCCGCGAAGGTGTTGGTGCCGTTGATCGCGACACGAACTTCGTAGACCTGATTGTCCTGGAAGCCGTCGATCTCGGAGCACGGGCCGGTGCCGCCGGTGGCACCCGTGGCACCCGTGGCGCCGGTGGCGCCCGTGGGCCCGGTGGCTCCGGTGGCGCCCGTTCCGGTGGCGCCCGTGGGGCCGGTGGGGCCCGTGGCGCCGGTGGCTCCGGTGGCGCCTTCGCCTGCGGTACCGGTGGCGCCCGTGGCACCTGTGGCGCCGGTGGCTCCGGTGACGCCCGTTCCGGTGGCGCCCGTGGCACCCGTCGCGCCGGTGGCGCCCGTGGCGCCGGTGGCGCCGGTCGCGCCCTTGTCACCATGGGCGCCGGTGGGGCCCGTGGGTCCGGTGGGACCGGTGGCGCCAGTGTGGCCGGGACGTCCGGGCTTGCCCATCTCGCCCTTGGGACCCCTCGGGCCCCGGTCGCCCTTCTCGCCCTTGGGACCCCTCGGCCCTCGGTCGCCCTTCTCGCCCTTGGGACCCTTCGGGCCGCGGGGGCCGGTGGGACCCGTCGGTCCCTTGCAGCCGCCGTTGCCGCCCATGGCCTCGTCCTCGGCCGCGTACTCGTCCGGCAGCGACCTGTGGTCGGACTTGCACTTGTCGCCGCCGAGGCCGACCGACGTCCTCGAGGAAGCGGTGACGTTGTTGGCCGCCGCTACCGACGGGCCGGCCACGCTGGCCGCCATGACGAGGGTGAGGGAGGCGAGCATGCCCGCCTTTTTGAATCGCATCCGGGCCACGGGCCCGAAACGCGAGGGGGTCCTGTGTTCAGGACTCATCAGTGCGCTCCTTGTGTCAACCGGTTCGGGTGATCCACCGAACTCGGGTGCGAGCTTGACTGCGTACTGACGGCTTGAGGCGCACTGTCGGACGAGACGCGCTTATTTACGTTGGATCGGACTAATCCATGCATTCGGATGGGGCACTGTTTACCCGCGGTCACTCGTCCGGCCTGGAACGCGGCCGTTCGGGGAGCGTTGCGGGCGGCCTCCGCGTGGAGCGACGGCGGTGTGCGGCGGCTGTGTCACGTTGACGTCCACAGGGAGGCGGGGGCGGACGGACCCGCACGGAGACGGACAGGTGAAGCCGTGAAGCAGCAGACGCTCTGCCTTTGCATGATCGTCAAGAACGAGGCCCGGGTGATCGAGCGGTGCCTGGGCTCCGTACGACATCTGATCGACACCTGGGTGATCTCCGACACCGGCTCCACGGACGGCACCCAGGAACTGATCCGCAAGGTGCTGGACGGCATCCCCGGCGAACTCCGCGAGGAGCCCTGGGTCGACTTCGGGCACAACCGGACCGCGAACATCCAGCACGCCCGCGGCCGGGCCGACTACATCCTCACCCTCGACGCCGACCACGTGATGCGCCAGGACGCCCCGCTGCCCCGGCTGACGGCGGGCTCGTACATGCTGCGCTACGACACCCCCGGCACCCAGCACCGGTTCAAGCACCTCATGCGGGGCGACTGGGCCTGGCGCTACGAGGGGGTCACCCACGAGTACCCGTGCACCGACGAGCCCGACCGGCAGGAGAACCTCGACGCGCTGGTGATCGAGGACCACGCCGACGGCGGCTGCCGCAGCGACAAGTTCGACCGCGACGCCCGGCTGCTGCGGGCCGAGCTCGCGCGCGACCCCGACAACCCGCGCACCGTCTTCTACCTGGCCAACACCGAACGGGACCGCGGGCAGAGCGAGGAGGCGATCGCCCTGTACGAGCGGCGGGCCGCGATGGGGGGCTGGGCGGAGGAGGTCTACTGCTCGCTCCTGGAGGCCGGCCAGCTCCGGGCGGAGCGCACCGACGACTGGCCGGGCGCGATGGACACCTTCTCCCGCGCCTGGGAGTCCCGCCCCCAACGTCTCGAAGCGTGCTACGAGTTGGCGTCACGGCTGCGTCTGAAGGGCCGTTACCGCACCGCCCACGCCCTGCTGTCCCAGGTCGTCGGCCGGCCGGAGCCGGACGACCTGCTCTTCACCAGGTCCTGGGTGTACCGCTGGGGCCTGCTCTTCGAGTTCTCCATCACGGCCTACTGGGTGGGCGAGTACGCCGACGCCGTCCGGGCGTGCGACCGGCTGCTCGCGATGCCGGACCTGCCCCGGGCCATCCGCGACCAGACGGAGATCAACCGGGGTTTCTCCGCCGCGCACGTCGTCGCCGTACCCGCGCCCGCCTCCGCGCGCGGACCGAAGGCCGCGCGCGCCGGGAAGTCCGCCCGGCGCAGGTGATACGCGGGGAGCCGCCCCGGTCCGTCCGGGCCGGTCCGACATGCAGGGCCGTGCGACGGCATCCGTACGGGCCTCTCGTGCGTCTGTACACGCATGGAGCTGGAGAAACCGTCCGCGCGCGGGGTGCCGCAGCGGCAGCAGGACCCCGAGGGCTGCCTCGTGGTCGCGATCCGCATCCCGGTGCGGATCGTCGTGCTCGTGCTGGTCCTGCCGGTGCGGATGGCGTGGGACGCGCTCGTCGTGGGCGGGCGGTTCCTCCGTCGTACCGTCCTGCGGCCGCTCGGCCAGGCGCTGCTGTGGGTGGGCCGGGTGCTGTTCGTGTGGCCGGCGGTGGGGCTGTGGCGGTACGTCGTCGTACCCGTCGCCGCCGGGCTCGCCCGGGCCGGGAGCCTGCTCGCCGCCGGGCTCGCCCGGCTCGGGAACCTGCTCGCCCGGCTCGGCAGGACGTTCGTCGTCGGGCCTGCCCTGTGGTGCCACCGGTACCTGCTGACGCCGATGGGCCGTGCGCTCGTCGGGCTGCTGCGGGGGACGGTCGCGGCGGCGGCCTGGGTGTACGCGAAGGCGCTGACCCCGGTCGGACGTGCGGGACTGTGGGTGCTGCGGGGGGCCGGGCTCGTGCTGGCCGCCCTCGCGGCCGGGGTGGGCGCGGGCGCGGCGTGGCTCCTGCGGTACCTGGTCGTCGTGCCCGCGGTGTGGACGTACACGTGGATCCTCGCCCCGGTGGGGCGGATGATCGCCCGGCTGGCGGGCGCGGTCGTCGCCGGGACGGGGTTCTGCCTGTACTGGATCGCCCGGGTGCTGTTCGTGCTGCCCGTCCTCGCCCTGTGGCGATGGGTGCTCCGCCCGGTCGGCCGGTTCCTCGCCGTCGTCGCCCGCGAGGTCGGGGACGCCCTCGGGCACGCCTGGCGGATCGCCGGACGCCTCTCCCTCGCCGTCGGCCGGCTGCTCGGCACCCTCTTCCGGTGGATCTTCGTGGAGCCGGTCCGCCGGGCGTACCGGTCGGTGCTGACCCCGGTCGGGCACTTCCTCCGGGACGCCGTGCTGCGGCCCGCCGCCGCGGCCGCGCGCGAGGTCGGCCGCGCCGTCCGGCAGACGTACGCCGCCGTCCGCGAACCGGTGCGCCAGGCGCTGGCCGCCGCCCGTGACTCGGTGCGGCAGACCCGCGCCGACGTCCGGCGGGCGCTCTTCGGCGAGCCCCGGCGGCCGGAAGCGGTGGCCCGGCGGGAACCCCCGGGCCGCGAGACACGTACTCTTGGTAGCAGTACGACGGCTCTCACGAAGGACTGAACGACACTGGGCAAGCGACAGCCCGAAGGCCCGCCGCCCGCACCCGCGGTGCAGCGCATCCGACTGCGCTACACCAAGCGCGGCCGCCTCCGGTTCACCAGCCACCGTGACTTCCAGCGCGCCTTCGAGCGTGCGCTGCGCCGTGCCGAGGTGCCGATGGCGTACTCGGCCGGTTTCACGCCGCATCCGAAGGTGTCGTATGCCAATGCCGCACCCACCGGCACCGGCAGTGAGGCGGAGTACCTGGAGATCGCGCTCGCCGCGACCCGCGATCCGCAGACGCTGCGCGCCCTCCTCGACGAGTCGCTGCCCGACGGGCTCGACATCGTCGACGCGGTCGAGGCGCGTACGTCGGGACTCGCCGACCGGCTGACGGCTTCCGTGTGGGAGCTGCTGCTCGACGGCGTGGAACCGGCGGACGCGCAGCGTGCGGTCGAGGCCTTCAACGCGGCCGGGACCGTCGAGGTCCAGCGCATGGCCAAGAACGGCATGCGCACCTTCGACGCCCGTCCGGCGGTCGCGAGCCTGGAGAGCGTGGAAACGCACGATGCACAGGCCGATAGGCCTACCGACCGGCCCTGTGCGATACTGCGCCTGGTTGTTCGGCACGTGACGCCTGCCGTTCGACCCGACGACGTCCTGTCCGGTCTCCGCGCCGTGGCCGACCTGGCGCCGCCGGTCCCCGCAGCGGTGACCAGGCTGGCGCAGGGGCTGCTCGATGAAGAGACCGGCACGGTGACCGACCCGCTCGCGCCCGACCGCGAGGCAGCAGCGACCGAGCCCCCCACGGCCGGCGCCTCTGCCGCCGCGAAGGCGCCGCTGTAGGGAAGGTCCCGCGAAGGGACGGACGTCGTAGCGCCGCCCTCGTACTCGGGAGCCACCTGGGTCGGGCAGCGCACCGACCACAAGACTTTCGCCAGGCCGTACGCATTCGGCGTACGGAACCGGCGAGACAGGACACAGAGAGTTCCCGTGCGGCGCCCGCGCCCCGGACGGCGGCCCTTGCGCACTGCGCGAGCCGCGGACGTCAACGGCGATCGACATGGTCGACGCCGGACCAGGCGCGGCGCCCGGGAGCCTTGACGGGAGAAACGCCCGCATGCTCGAACCGACCGAATCGACGGAGTCCGTGAAGGATTCCGCATCCGACACCCCCAGCGACACCCTGCCGCCGCGCCGCCGGCGCCGTGCGGCTTCCCGCCCGGCCGGTCCGCCGACCGCGGCGGCCGAGGCGGCCGAGGCCGCCACGCCGGTCGTACCGGCCGTCGAGACCGTGGAAGAAGCCGCAGAATCCGTGGCCGAGGAGGCCAAGGACGACGAGAACGCCGAGGTGGTCGTCGTGACGGCGGAGTCCGGGAGCGCAGAGACCGAGACCGCGGAGAACGCGCCCGAGGCCGCGCCCGCCGCCCGCCCCCGCCGTCGTGCGACGCGCCGTGCGTCCGCGCCCGCCGGAGCTCCGGCCGCGGCCGAGGCCGCCGAGACCGTCGTACCCGCCGCGGCCGAGCCGGCCGTCGAGACCGCCGCGGCCGAGGCCGTGGAGACCGCCGCGCCGGCCGAGGAGCCCGCGCCGCGCCGCGCCCGCCGCCGGGCCACGCGCAGCGTGACCGCGCCCGCCGGTTCCGCGCCGGCCGAGGAGATCGTGCAGCCGGCCGCGCCGGTGACCGCCGCTGCCGTCGAGGCCGAGACCGAGGCGCAGCCCGAGCCCGTCGGCCGTACCCGCCGGCGTGCCACCCGCCGGGTCTCCGCGCCCGCCGAGGCGCCGGCCGCCGTCGAGCCGGCCGAGGCCGCTCCCGCCGCCGAGACCACCGCCCCGGCCGCCGAGGCCGCGGAGAGTGCCGAGCCGGAGGCGTCCGCCGCCGACGAGGCCGCTCCGCGCCGGGCCCGCCGGCGCGCCACCCGCCGGGTGACCACTCCCGCCGAGAGCGCCGGGACGGCTGCCGAGGCCCCGGCCGAGGCCGCCGCGCAGGCGCCCGCCGCCGAGGCTCCCGCCGCGCAGGCGCCGGCCGAGGAGGACGCCGGTCCGCGCCGTTCGCGCCGCCGTGTCGTGCGCCAGGCCGCGATCGGGTTCTCCGAGCCCGCGAGGCCCAAGGCCGCCGAGTCCGACGCCCCGCGCCGGCCCGCCCGGCCCGCGGTCGCCGTGTTCCAGGCGCCCGTCTTCACCGAGCCGCGGTTCCAGACGCCCGAGCGGGCCGCCGCCCAGGCCGCCGCCGAGGCCGCCGAGGAGATCGCGCAGGCCGAGGAGGCCGAGGAGACCGCCGCGACGACGCAGGCCGCGGAGCCGGCCGAGGCCGCCGCGCCCGCCGAGGAGCAGACCGGTCCGCGCCGCCGTCGCCGCCGCCGGGGCGCCGCCCCCGAGGAGCCCGAGGCCGCCCCGGCCACCGGCGTCACCGCCCGCGACGACGGCGGCGAGGCCGACGAGACCGAGGAGACCGACGAGGTCGAGGCCGAGGAGGGCGAGGAGGGCGACGAGACCGAGGAGACCGGCTCGCGCCGTCGCCGCCGGCGCGGCGGACGCCGCCGTCGCCGTGGCGAGTCCGGGGACGCCGACACCGACGAGCTCGCCGCCGAACAGGCCGAGCAGGACGCCGAGGACACCGCCGAACAGGCCGAGGAGGACGCCGAGGAGGAGTCCGAGGACGCCCACGACGAGGAGGCCGGCGGCTCCAGCTCCACCAGCCGTCGCCGCCGTCGCCGTCGTCGTCGCGCCGGTGACGCCTCGGCCGAGGCCGAGTCCGGCGAGAGCGACCCCGAGCGCACGGTCGTCAAGGTCCGCGAGCCCCGCAAGCCCGCCGAGCCGTCCGACGAGGTGCAGTCCATCAAGGGCTCGACCCGCCTGGAGGCCAAGAAGCAGCGCCGCCGGGAGGGCCGCGAGCAGGGCCGCCGACGCGTGCCGATCATCACCGAGGCCGAGTTCCTGGCCCGCCGTGAGGCCGTCGAGCGCGTGATGGTCGTCCGCCAGAGCGGTGAGCGCACCCAGATCGGCGTCCTCGAGGACAACGTGCTCGTCGAGCACTACGTCAACAAGGAGCAGGCCACCTCGTACGTCGGCAACGTCTACCTGGGCAAGGTCCAGAACGTGCTGCCGTCGATGGAGGCCGCCTTCATCGACATCGGCAAGGGCCGCAACGCGGTCCTGTACGCCGGTGAGGTCAACTTCGAGGCGCTCGGCATGGCCAACGGGCCGCGCCGCATCGAGGCCGCCCTGAAGTCCGGCCAGTCGGTCCTCGTCCAGGTGACGAAGGACCCGATCGGCCACAAGGGCGCCCGCCTCACCAGCCAGGTCTCCCTCCCGGGCCGCTACCTCGTGTACGTCCCCGAGGGCTCGATGACCGGTATCAGCCGCAAGCTGCCCGACACCGAGCGGGCCCGGCTGAAGACCATCCTCAAGAAGATCGTCCCCGAGGACGCGGGCGTCATCGTGCGCACCGCCGCCGAGGGCGCGAGCGAGGACGAGCTGCGCCGTGACGTCGAGCGGCTCCAGGCGCAGTGGGAGGAGATCCAGAAGAAGGCGAAGAGCGGCAACGCCCCGACCCTGCTGTACGGCGAGCCGGACATGACCGTCCGCGTCGTGCGCGACATCTTCAACGAGGACTTCTCCAAGGTCGTCGTCAGCGGCGACGACGCCTGGGGCACCATCCACGGCTATGTCTCGCACGTCGCGCCCGACCTGGCCGGACGGCTGTCGCGGTGGACCTCCGAGGTCGACGTCTTCGCCACCTACCGGATCGACGAGCAGCTCGCCAAGGCGCTGGACCGCAAGGTCTGGCTGCCCAGCGGCGGTTCGCTGGTGATCGACCGGACCGAGGCGATGGTCGTCGTCGACGTCAACACCGGCAAGTTCACCGGTCAGGGCGGCAACCTCGAGGAGACCGTCACCAGGAACAACCTGGAGGCGGCCGAGGAGATCGTGCGCCAGCTGCGGCTGCGCGACCTGGGCGGCATCATCGTCATCGACTTCATCGACATGGTCCTGGAGTCCAACCGCGATCTCGTCCTGCGGCGCCTGCTGGAGTGCCTGGGCCGGGACCGTACGAAGCACCAGGTGGCCGAGGTGACCTCGCTGGGCCTCGTGCAGATGACCCGCAAGCGGGTCGGCCAGGGCCTGCTGGAGTCCTTCTCCGAGACCTGCGTCCACTGCAACGGGCGCGGTGTCATCGTCCACATGGAGCAGCCGACCTCCGCCGGGGGCGGCGGCAAGCGCCGCAAGCGCGGGCGTGGCGGTGACGGCCAGATCCCCGAGCACGAGCACGAGACGGTCGCCTTCGACACCGTCGAGCAGGAGGCCGAGCAGGAGGCCGAGGCGGAGGTCGTCGCCGAGGTCGCCGAGCCGATCGCGCTGCCCGCGCCCGACTTCGCGCCCGACGAGGAGCTGTACAGCAGCATCGCCGAGGCGGAGGCCGCGGCAGGCCGCGGCCGTTCCCGGCGCCGGACGAGCCGGCGGGCCTCTTCCCCGGCCGGTGCGCCGCGCGGCCGCAACGGGCGGGGCGAGGAGCCGAAGGCCGAGGAGGCCGAGGCCGAGTTCGCGGCCGTGGCCGAGTCGCCGGTGGTGCCGGAGCCGGCCGCCGTCGCGCAGGCCGAGCCGGTCGCGGTCGAGGACCCGGTCGTCGAGTCCCCCGCCGCGGAGGCCCCGGCCGTCGAGGAGGCCGCGCCCCAGGGGCGTACGCGCCGTCGCGCCACCCGCAAGGTGTCCGCGCCGGCCGGTTCGCCCGCCGGGGCGGAGGCCGCCGTGGTGACGGTCGCCGAGGCCGCCCCGCAGGAGGCTCCCGCGGAGCAGCCGGCCGCGCAGGCCGAGCCCGAGCCGCAGGCGCCCGCCGAGAGCGCCGCTCCGGCCCGTCCGCGGCGTCGTGCGGTGCGCAAGGCCACCGCCGCGACGGCGTCCGAGGAGGCGGCCGTGACGGTCGTCGCGTCGGGCCCGGCGGACGAGACGCTCGTCGCCGAGGTCCCGGCCGCCGAAGAGGCCGCCGCGGAGGCCGCCATGGAGGCCGCCGTGGAGGCGGGCGCGGAGGCCGAGCCGGAGGAGGAGGCCGCGCAGGCGGCTCCGGCCAAGAAGGCGGCCGCCCGCAAGACGGCGAAGAAGGCCACGGCGAAGAAGGCCGCGACCAAGAAGACGACGGCCAAGAAGACGGTCGCCAAGAAGGCCACGGCGAAGAAGGCCACGGCCGCGAAGACGACGGCGAAGAAGACCGCCGCCAAGAAGACGACGGTGGCGGCCGAGCAGTCCTCGCCGTCCGTCTCGGCGACGACGGAGGACTGATCCCGCAGCGCATCACGGGAGCGCGGGACGCCGAGGCCTCGGTGTCCCGCGCTCCTTTGCCGTTCGATTTGTCGTTGGTTGCATTCGGGGGCCGTTTTGGTAACGCTGGGTGAATCTTGTGATGGATAGCACCTCAACCAGGGGTTTCCCTGTAGTAACTCTGAGGAAAAGATTTGCAGCTCTGCTGGTAACGTGACGGTGGACTCGGCAACTGGTGACATGTGGGCCGTAGACCACGCGAGGTACCCGGGATCAGGGCCTCGTGGAAGACGTTCGCCGCAGCAAGGACAGAGGTGGACGGACTTTCCAGGGATGCGGACGCGCAACGCTCGACACCGTCCCTTCCCGACCCGTGCACGACGTGGTGCGCCCTAGAGGTCACTGATGAAGGAAGGGGAGTCGATGAACGACGCCCATGAGTTGATACCCGCCGCCCGGCCCGTCATCGGCGAGGCGGAGATCGAGGCCGCCGTACGCGTGCTGCGCAGCGGCCGCGTCGTGCAGGGCCCCGAGGTCGCCGCCTTCGAGGCGGAGTTCTCCGAGGTGGTGAGCAACCGTCACTGCGTCGCGGTCAACTCCGGCACCTCCGCGCTGCACCTGACGCTGCTCGCCCTCGGCCTCGGCCCCGGCGACGAGGTCATCGTCCCGTCGTTCTCCTTCGCGGCCTCCGCCAACGCGGTGCGGCTCGTCGGCGCCGACGTGGTCTTCGCCGACATCGAGGCCGACAGCTTCTGCCTGGACCCGGCCGCGGTCGAGGCGGCCATCACGCCGCGCACCGCCGCGATCATGCCGGTGCACCTCTACGGCCACCCCGCCGCCATGGACAAGATCATGGCCATCGCCGAGCGGCACGGCCTCGCCGTGGTCGAGGACGCCTGCCAGGCGCACGCGGCCGCCCTGAACGGAACGCCGGTCGGCGCCTTCGGCAACGCGGGCACGTTCAGCTTCTACCCGACCAAGAACATGCACAGCCTCGAAGGCGGCATGATCAGCACCGCCGACGCGGACGTCGCCCGCACCCTGCGCCTGCTGCGCAACCAGGGCATGGAGCAGCGCTACGCCAACGAGATCGTCGGCGCCAACGTGCGCATGACGGACGTCTCCGCCGCCATCGGCCGGGTGCAGCTCACCCAGCTGCACGGCTGGACCGAGCAGCGCATCGCCAACGCCGCGTACCTCACCGAGCACATCAGCGCGCCGAACGTGGTGACGCCGACCGTCGCCGAGGGCGCCCGCCACATCTTCCACCAGTACACCGTGCGGGTCCGGGGCGACCGCGACGCCGCCATGGCGCGCCTGACCGAGGCCGGCATCGGCAACGCCGTGTACTACCCGACGCCGATCCACCGGCTGAAGCCGTACTGGGAGCCCGACCAGAAGGCCGGCCGCACCTGGGACCTGCCCGAGACGGAGCGCGCGGCCGCCGAGGTCGTCTCGCTGCCCGTCCACCCGGGTCTGTCCGCGGACCACCTGGAGCGCATCGTGTCCGCCGTCAACGCGCTGGGGGAGCAGCTGTGAGCGCCACGCGCACCCTGCGGGCCGGACTGGTCGGCCTCGGCTCCATGGGCCGCCACCACGCCCGCGTCCTGGCCGGTCTGGAGGGCGTCGACTTCGTCGGCGTCGTCGACCCGATGGGCGACAAGTTCGGTGCCGCCCAGGGCGCTCCGGTCCTCGACACCGTCGAGCAGCTCATCGCCATGGGCGTCGACTACGCCGTCGTGGCCTGCCCCACCGGCCTGCACGAGACGGTCGGCATGCAGCTCGCCGAGGCCGGCGTCTGCGCGCTGATCGAGAAGCCCGTCGCCGACACCGTGGAGGGCGCGCGCCGTCTCGTCGAGGCGTTCGAGTCGCGCGGTCTGGTGGCCGGCGTCGGCCACATCGAGCGGTGCAACCCGGCGCTGCGCTCGCTGCGCGCCCGGCTGGAGGCCGGCGAGCTCGGCGACGTCTACCAGGTCGTCACGCGCCGCCAGGGCCCCTTCCCGCACCGCATCGCGGACGTCGGCGTGGTCAAGGACCTCGCCACCCACGACATCGACCTCACCGGCTGGGTGACCGGTCGCGAGTACGTCTCCATCGCCGCGCACACCGTCTCCAAGAGCGGTCGCGCGCACGAGGACATGGTCTCCGCGGTGGGCCGCCTGGACGACGGCACGATGGTCAACCACCTGGTCAACTGGCTGAGCCCGCTCAAGGAGCGCTTCACCTCGGTCACCGGCGAGCGCGGCTGCTTCATCGCCGACACCCTCACCGCCGACCTGACGTTCCACTCCAACGCCGCGATGGCGACGGAGTGGGAGGCCCTGCAGGCCTTCCGCGGCGTCTCCGAGGGCGACATGATCCGCTACGCCATCCCGAAGCGCGAGCCGCTCCTCGTCGAGCACGAACTCTTCCGCGACGCGGTGCTCGGCAAGCCCGCCGACATCTGTACCCTGCGCCAGGGCACGCGGACGGTGGAGATCGCGGCGGCGGTGCTCGAGTCGGCCCTGGACAACCGCAGCATCTCGCTCCTGTCGGAGGACCTGGCCGTCCATGGCAGCTGAGCACGACACGCCGGCGGACCCCCGCCGGCGGGGCACCGCGCCCGAGAGCTCCACCGTTTCGCGAGTCCTTCCTTCCAGCGCGCAGCCGCCCGTCGGCTGATGGAGACCAGGAGCCGGAAAACATGAGTACCGCACCTGACGTCAGTGTGGTCGTCGCGGTCTACAACACGATGCCGTACCTGACGGAGTGCCTGAACTCCCTGATCGGGCAGAGCATCGGTCTGGAACGGCTGGAGATCGTGGCCGTCGACGACGGCTCCACCGACGACAGCGGCGCCGAGCTCGACCGTTTCGCCGAGCGCTACCCGAACACCGTCAAGGTGATCCACCAGGCGAACTCCGGTGGTCCGGCGGCCCCCAGCAACCGGGCGCTGGACGTCGCCACGGGCCGCTTCGTCTACTTCATCGGCTCCGACGACCACCTCGGCGAGGAGGCACTGGAGCGCATGGTGGCGTGCGCCGACGAGCACGGCTCGGACGTCGTCGTCGGCAAGATGGTCGGCACCAACGGCAGGTACGTCCACCAGGCTCTCTACAAGGAGAGCAACCCGGACGTCGGTCTGACCGACTCCGCCCTGCCGTGGACCCTCGCCAACACCAAGCTGTTCCGGCGCGAGCTGGTGGAGCAGCACAAGCTGCGCTTCCCCGAGAACCTTCCGGTGGGCAGCGACCAGCCGTTCACCATCGAGGCGTGCGTGCGCGCCAAGAAGATCTCGGTGGTGGCCGACTACACCTGCTACTACGCGGTGAAGCGCGGCGACGCCAGCAACATCACCTACCGGGCCGACCACCTGGCCCGGCTGCGGTGCACGGCCGAGATCATGGACTTCACGGCCGGTCTCATCGAGGCGGGCCCGGAGCGCGACGCCGTGCTGCGCCGGCACTTCACCTGGGAGCTGGCCAAGCTCGTCCAGGACGACTTCCCGGCGCTGGAGCGCGAACTCCAGCGGGACATCTGCGCGGGCATCGCCCGGCTCGCCGACGCGTACTTCACCGACGGCATCCGCGACGCCATGGACGTCAAGCGCCGGGTGCGGATCGCGCTGGCCCGGGCCGGCGCGATCGACGAGCTCCGCGCGGCGATCACCTCGGAGCAGGAGCACGGCGCACCGCCGTTCGTCGTCGAGGGCGAGCGCGCGTACGCCCGCTACCCTGGCTTCCGTGACCCCCGTATCGGCCTGCCCGACCGGGTCTACGAGGTCGTCGGGGAGTCGGTCTCCGGCGCTCTCGCCCAGGGCACCCTCCTGCTCGCCTCGGACTGGGAGCAGGAGGGCGACGGCATCGCCTACACCGCCTCCCTGCGGCTGCCGGTGGTCGGCGACGCCGACGGCGCGGTGCTGCGGCTCGTGCAGGGCGCGATGCCCAAGTCGGCGGACAAGCCCGGCGGCCGGAAGCTGCCCGCGGACCATGAGCTGCCCGCCGTGGTGGGCGAGTCCACGTCCGGGCCGGCCGAGGACGGGGCCGCCACCGTGCTGCGGGTGCGCATCCCGCTGCAACGGCAGTCGGTCAAGCTCGGCGTGCGCGCGTACGTCGACCTGGCCGGTTCGACGTACGAGATCCCGGTGCGCGGCAAGGATCTGCCCATGCCGCTGGCGCGCCGCTGGGGCGCCTACGAGGACCCGTACCGGGTGACGGCGACGGTGAACCCCAAGGGCCGTGTGGTGATCGCCACGGCGCCCCTGTACCCGCCGAAGCGGTCGCTGGCCTCCCGGGTCAGGTCGGCTCTCGCCCGGCGGCTGAAGACCCGATCCGCAGGCTCGAAGCCGAGCGGTTCCCCCAAGAGCGGTTCGAAAAGGAAGTAGCGACCGTCCATGAACATCTGTGTAGTAGCCCTCGGCAAGATCGGGCTCCCGCTGGCCGTGCAGTTCGCGTCCAAGGGCCACCGGGTCATCGGGGCGGACGTCAACGAGAAGGTCGTCGAGCTGGTCAACGCCGGCGTCGAACCGTTCCCCGGTGAGCACGACCTCGACGTCAAGCTCAAGCAGGCCGTCGACGCCGGTCTGCTGAGCGCGACGACGGACACCGCGTCCGCGGTCGCCGAGTCCGAGGCCGTCGTCGTGGTCGTCCCGCTGTTCGTGGACGCCGAGGGCACCCCGGACTTCGGCTGGATGGACGCGGCGACCAAGGCGATCGCCCAGGGCCTCAAGCCCGGCACGCTGGTCTCGTACGAGACGACCCTCCCGGTCGGCACCACCCGCACCCGCTGGGCGCCGATGCTGGCCGAGGGCTCGGGCCTGACCGCGGGCGAGGACTTCCACCTGGTCTTCTCGCCCGAGCGGGTCCTCACCGGCCGCGTCTTCGCCGACCTGCGCCGCTACCCCAAGCTGGTCGGCGGCGTCGACGAGGCGTCGGCGGCCCGTGGCGTGGAGTTCTACGAGCAGGTCCTCGACTTCGACGAGCGCGACGACCTCCCGCAGGCCAACGGCGTCTGGGACCTGGGCACGGCCGAGGCCTCCGAGCTCGCCAAGCTCGCCGAGACCACCTACCGTGACGTCAACATCGGCCTGGCGAACCAGTTCGCCCGGTTCGCCGACAGCAACGGCATCGACGTCAAGAAGGTCATCGAGGCCTGCAACTCGCAGCCGTACAGCCACATCCACCAGCCGGGCATCGCCGTCGGCGGCCACTGCATCCCGATCTACCCGCGGATGTACCTGTGGAACGACCCGGCCGCCACCGTCGTGCGCTCCGCCCGTGAGGCGAACGCCGCGATGCCGCAGTACGCCGTCGACCTGCTGGCCGCCGCGTACGGTGACCTGACCGGGGTGAACGTGCTCGTGCTGGGCGCGGCCTACCGCGGCGGCGTGAAGGAGACGGCGTTCTCCGGTGTCTTCCCGACGGTCGAGGCGCTCAAGGCGCGCGGCGCGGTCCCCTTCGTCTCGGACCCGATGTACACGGACGAGGAGCTGGCCGCGCACGGGCTGACCCCGCACGCCGGTGAGACCGTCACCGCCGCGATCCTCCAGGCCGACCACGCCGAGTACCGCACCCTGACCCCGGCCGACCTGCCGGACGTCACGGTCCTGGTCGACGGACGCCGTACGACCGACCCGGAGGCCTGGAAGGGCGTCCGTCGGGTCGTCATCGGCGGCTGAGGCCACCCGAACACGCAGCGTCGGCCCCGCCCCGCGTCCCGGGGCGGGGCCGACGTGCAGAAAGGTTTCCCATGACCTGGCTCATCACCGGCGGCGCGGGCTTCATCGGCTCGCATGTGGTGAAGGCGATGACGGACGGCGGTGAGCGCGTCGTCGTCCTCGACGACCTCAGCACCGGCCGCGCGGACCGGCTCCCGGACGGCGTCCCGCTGGAGGTCGGCACGGTCCTCGACCGCGACGCCGTGGCCCGGGTGCTGCGCGAGCACGCCGTCACCGGCATCGTGCACATCGCCGGCAAGAAGCAGGTCGCCGAGTCCGTCGAGCGGCCGCTCCACTACTACCGGGAGAACGTAGAGGGCCTGCGCGTCCTGCTCGACGCGGCCGTCGAGGCCGGTGTCGGCCGGTTCGTGTTCTCCTCCTCCGCGGCCGTGTACGGCATGCCCGACGTCGACCTCGTCACCGAGGAGACGCCCTGCGCGCCGATCAACCCCTACGGCGAGACCAAGCTCGCGGGCGAGTGGCTGGTCTCCGCGGTCGGCGCCCGGCACGGCCTGGCGACCGCGTCGCTGCGCTACTTCAACGTGGCCGGCGCGGCCACGCCCGAGCTGGGCGACGACGGCGTCTTCAACCTCGTCCCGATGGTCTTCGAACGCATCGAGGCCGACGACTCGCCGTGGATCTTCGGGGACGACTACCCGACGCCCGACGGCACCTGTGTGCGCGACTTCATCCACGTCGAGGACATCGCCTCCGCGCACGTCGCCGCCGCGCGCCGGCTGGCCGCCGAGCCCGCGGCCCGGCTGGTGCTCAACATCGGCCGGGGCGAAGGCGTCTCGGTGGCGGAGATGATCGGGCTCATCCAGGAGGTCACGGGGCGCACGGACCTGAGCCCCAAGGTGACCGGGCGGCGGGCCGGTGACCCGGCGCGCGTGGTGGCCGCCGCGGACCGCATCCGGGCGGAGCTGGACTGGAGCGCCGAGCGCGGCGTACGGGAGATGGTCGAGTCGGCCTGGGCGGGGTGGCGGCTGCGCCACCCGTGAGACCGCGGGCGGACCACGACCCACGCGGAACGCCCGGCCGGGAGATCACCGGCCGGGCGTTCCGCGTACGCGGCACACGACGTGCCTCGTAGGACCGCACGACGAGAACGGCCCCCGGGAAAACCTCTTCCCGGGGGCCGTTCTCGTCGTGCTGTCCTACGCCTTGCCGAGGAACAGCTCCTCGAAGTGCTTCTGGACCACGGGCCAGTCCCAGACGGTCAAGGCGTGCTCGGTCGCGAGCGCGCCCGCGACACGCCACGCCTCCTCGGTGGCCGTCGCCTTCAGGATCCGCTCGGCCGCCTCCTGCGGTGAGGCCACGACCCAGCCCTCCGGGTAGAGGGTGCGGGCGCTGTTGGGCTTGCCCGCGTAGAACGGCCAGTCGCGCGCGACCGGGACGGCACCGCTGGCCGCGCCCTCCATCAGGCCGACGTGGCAGCCCTCGCGGACCGAGGAGCTCAGGATCGTACCGATCTCGACGAGCTTGGAGGGGACGTCGTCCGTCGGGCCGAGGCGGACCACCGCGCCGGACTCCTCCAGCGGGGCGAGCGTCTTCTCGAACTCGCGCAGGTACTCACGGGTGGCCTGGCTGGTCTTCGGGTCCATGTCGCCGCCGACCAGCAGCAGCCGGTACCGCTCGTCGTGCTTGCGCACCCGCTCCAGGACGTCCACGGCCCACTTGGGGTCCTTGGCGACCTGGCTGATGCCGATCAGGCCCAGGTTGAAGCGGGCCTCGGCCGGCTTCGGACGGTTGAAGCCCGACAGGTCCATGGCGTTGTCGATGACATGGAAGCGAGGGGCCTGCTCGCCGCGCAGCATCGGCACCAGCGAGACCGTCAGGTCCTTCACGTGCGGGGCGATGAACATCAGGTCGTCGACCCGCGAGAAGTCCGTCATGTGCGGCCAGCGCGTGAACGCCTCGTAGCTGTGCAGCCGCATGACGATCCGGGTGTCGCCCGGGTCGATCGTGGTGAGCATGCCGGCCGGACCGGCCGCCCACTCCAGGAACACCGTGTCCGCCCAGTCGAGGTGGGGACGCATCAGGCGCTCCACCTCCTCCTGGTAGTCGCTCTCGCCGTCCGCCAGCCGGTCCTGGAGCATCCGCGCGGCCGCCCACGAGATGCGCTTGAGGTGCTTGTTGGCGGCCAGGTCCAGGTAACGCAGCTCGACACCCGGGTGGTTGCCGAACCGCTCCTTGATCAGGTGCAGGAAGTTGTCGTTGGCGCTCGTGGTGATGAGCAGCCGCAGCGGACGGTCGGTGGGCGCCGGAGCCGCCGGGACCTTGCGGCCGCGCGGCCGGCTGACCGCCTGCATCGTCTTGGAGCGGTAGACCGGCGCCACGAAGCCGGCCGCGTCCTTGGCCAGCGGGGAGGACAGCTGGTCGATGTGCAGCACCCGGTGGAAGCCCAGGTGCAGCGCCCGGTTGAGCGCCTCCGCGGCCTCCTTGGTACGGCCCTGCGCGAACTCCCGGTCGGCGAGGGCCAGCCGGGCCGCCACCGACTTCTCGATGCTGCGCGGGCTGATGCCCTTGCTGATCTCCTGCATCGCGGCCTCGTCGAAGAGGTCGGCCTTGAGCCGGGGATCGGGGATCCGCGCGGCGGCGTCCGCGAGGGTGAGCGCGGCACCGCTGGTACGGCCGGCCCAGCGCATGCCCTCGGCGACGTACCGCGACGTCGAGGCACGGATCTTCACCGGCACACCGGGCGCGGTGATCGCACTGCGCCACAGCCGGGCACCGACGCCGGAGTACATCACCGGGCGCGGGGTCGCCGCCCGGATGATCTGCGCGGGGAGCTGGTCCACACTGCGCTTGACCTCGCGGGTCACGGTGGACAGCGGCGGCAGGACCGAGCCGCGCGCGTCACCGGCGCCGCCCTGCTCCTGCAGCGCCTTGACGGCCCTGAGCGCGGGCGCGAGCCCGAACTGGGCCGCGGCGGCGCGGTTGTACTCCGCGAGCCGCCACACCGTGTACACGGCGCGGGGGTCGAGGGCGACGAGCACGTCCGCCTTGCGGGCGCGCGAGCGCAGCCAGGAGTCGCGCTGGGCCTGCATCCAGGTGCGCGCACCGGCCGGGGACTTGCTGGCCCGGCGGCGCAGCGCCTGGCTGCGGTGCTTGAGGTTGCGCGGCAGCTGGTGCAGCTCGGCGAGCTCGATCGGGGCGAGCTGCTCGGGCACGCCCTCGGCGTCCATCGAGAAGGTGCCCGCCAGCCGGACGCGCGCGCCGAGTGCGTTGAACTTGCGCACCGACTCGGCGAGGACACCGAACTGTGGCGCGGTCGAGGCGATGATCAAGACTTCGGTCACTTGGCCAGCTCCTCGACCAGGTTCTTGACGGCGACGGACATCAGCGCCTCCCGGGTGAACTGGTTGGCGTGCGTCATCGCTTCGGCGTGCTCCTCGTCGGTCGTCTCGACCGCCATGTGCGCGGCCCTGACGAACGACTCCGTCAGGCCCTCCTCGTCGATGCCGACGGCGCCCGTCCACAGCGGGTGACCGCGCAGCACGTTCGACGCGTCGTGCTCGACGGCGTGGGCCGAGACGATCGGCAGACCGGTCGCCATGTACTCGTAGACCTTGCCGGAGGTGACGTACCGCCCGCCGATGAGGATCAGCACCATCGCGTCCCAGCCGGCGTAGATCGAGGAGACCTCGGCCTTGGCGGCGGGGCCGCCGAAGAACACGCCGTCGGCCTCGGCCTCCTTGAGGACCTCGGCGTGGCGGTTCGCACCGCGGTTGGCGCCGTTGCCTATGTGGCCGCGCAGCTCGAAGCGCGCGTTCGCCAGCAGCGGCTCCTTGGCGCGGGCCGCGCGCCAGGCGTTCAGCACGGTCTCCAGGTGCGCGATGGAGAAGTTGACCGTGCCCAGGTACCCGAAGACGAGTCCGGACTCGGGGTCGGGGTTGTGCGCGCGGCCGGGCGAGCTGTCGGCGTCGTAGCCGTTGCGCACCACGTGGACGCGGTCGGCGAAGTCCGGGTACCGCTTGCGGTAGTGCTCGGCGATCGGGTCGTTGACGACCCACAGGGAGACGGCGTGGTCGAGGATCTTCTGCTCCCAGCGGGCCTCCTCGGAGTCCCGGGAGAAGGCCTCGACGCCGTCGATGACGTCGATGGACCAGCCGTCGCGGAAGTCCACCGCGTACGGCACCTTCGCCTCCTCCCACAGCTTCCAGGCCGCGGCGAGGTTGACGTAGGGCACACAGCTGGCGAGCAGCAGGTCGGCGGACTTCTCCCGGTGGATCTTCAGCACGGCCTGCTCCAGGTCGTGCCGCCACTCGCCGAAGTTGGACTCGGGGAAGGTCTCGGTCTGGCGCCGGCGCAGATCCGCGAGCCAGCCGTTGGGGTCGAGGGCCCGCGCCTCGGAGAAGGCGCGGATGTCGGTCTCCAGGTCCTCGCGGGCCAGGTCGAGCTCGACGATCTCGACCCGCGGGTCGACCTGTTCGAGCAGGGAGAGGTCGATGCCGGAGTCGAGTTCCCAGGACTCACGGGCGATGTTCACGACCGTGACGTCCCAGCCGGCGTTCACGAACTGGTTGGCCGTCTCGCGCATGCGGTAGGTCGAGCTCTTGGCGGCCGGCGGGAAACCGATGGCGAGGTAGATGACGTGGGGCCGCTTGCCTTCCGCAGGCGGACCGGGCGGGGGAGACGATGGCATAGCGATTGACGCTAGCACGCTGACGTGCGCGGATCCGGCCGTACGAAGCCGCCCGGGTAGCCGGGCGGCCGAAGGCCGGGTGGGCCGCGTCACGCGTGCCGGCTGCCTCCCTTCCGCTCCTCGGTGTACTGCTCCATGAGACGCACCACGTTCTCGGCGGCCTTGCCGTCGCCGTACGGCGTGCCCGGGTCGTCGGTCGGCAGCGGCCGGGTGACGGTGGCGGCGAAGTCTTCGGGCGACAGGGTGTGCGGGTCCGGCACGAGCACGTTCCAGCCGGTGTTCACGGTCTCCACCCACTCCGTCTCCGGGCGGATGGTGGTGCAGATGCGCTCCAGCAGGAACGCCTCCTTCTGCAGGCCGCCCGAGTCGGTGACCACGCCGACGGAGGCGAGGACGGCGGCGACCAGGCTCGCGTACGGCAGCGGACGGCCGACGTGCAGATTGCCCTGGGCCAGGGTGATGCCGTGCGCCTCGGCCTTGGCGACCAGCCGCGGGTGGGCGGCCAGCGCGACCGGTACCGGCAGCTTGGCGAGGGACTCCAGGATCGCGGACAGCCGCTCCGGGTCGTCCGTGTTGTCCGGGCGGTGCAGGGTCGCCAGCAGGAACGGTTCGGCCGGGTCGATGCCCTCCGGCAGCACGGGCGCCGGGAACTCGCCGGCCCGCACCTGGTCACGGATGCGCAGGCAGATGTCGACCATCACGTCGCCGGCCAGGCGCGCCCGGTCGGCGAGGCCCTCGGCGGCGAGGTGGCGCATGGCCTCCTCGGTCGGGGCCAGCAGCAGGTCGGCGCTGTGGTCGGTGAGCACGCGGTTGTGCTCCTCGGGCATCCGCCGGTTGAACGAGCGCAGACCGGCCTCCAGGTGGGCGACCGGCAGGTGCATCTTCACCGCGGACAGCGCGCCCGCGATGGTGGAGTTGGTGTCGCCGTAGACGAGCACCCAGTCGGGCTGCTCCCGCTCCAGGACCGGGTCGAGGGCGGAGAGGACGGCTCCGGTCTGCACGCCGTGGCTGCCCGAGCCGACGCCGAGGTGGACGTCGGGGTCGGGGATGCCGAGGCCGGAGAAGAAGACGTCGGAGAGGTCCGCGTCGTAATGCTGCCCGGTGTGCACGATGACGTGCTCGTGCTCGGTGCCGGCGAAGGCGGCCGCGATGGGAGCGAGCTTCACCAGTTGAGGACGGGCTCCGACGATGCTGATGACTTTCACGGGGAACTCTTCTTCTCGGTCGGATCGATGATCCGGGCGCTCTTCGGCGGAGGTTTCCGCACGCAATGGTAGGCAACTGCCGCGTCGGCCGATCCCGCCGCCGGAGGGCGTGCGGGGCCGAGGACACGTTCGTCCTGCGTTCGGGCGCAGGTGGTGGGGCGTGATCGGGCTTCGGGTGCGGCCCCACAGCGGGCGCATAACGATTGTATGAACCGTCGGTACACGCCCGTTGAAGCACAGGAGACACCACTGGGGAAGTAGATGCCCGAGGGCGCCCGAAGGTTGTGCCGAACCGAGCCATTGCCGTGACCGGAAAGGTCCGCCGAGCCGGTGGACCTCCCCGAAGACGCTCCAGCACGGCAGCGGCGGATCTACAGGGCGCGCTCGCTCAGCACGCCGTCCTTCTCGTCGTGCAGGGCGCCGGTGCGCGGGCACTCCCACACGCCCGGCTCGTCCGCGCGCTCGACGAGCCGCTCACCGGCCCGGCCGACCCAGCCGGCCTGGCGCGCGGGCACGCCCATGACCAGGGCGAAGTCCGGCACGTCCTTGGTGACGACGGCGCCGGCGGCGATCATCGCCCAGCGCCCGATGGTGATCGGCGCCACGCACACCGAGCGCGCGCCGATCGAGGCGCCGTCGAGGATCTTCACGCCGACGGCCTCCCAGTCGGCGCCGCGCTTCTGCTTGCCCTCGGGGTCCACGGAACGCGGGTTGTGGTCGTTGGTGAGGACCACGGCCGGGCCGATGAAGACACCGTCGCCGAGTTCGGCGGGCTCGTAGACGAGCGCGTAGTTCTGGAGCTTGCAGTTGTCACCCATGCGCACACCCGAACCGACGTACGCGCCGCGGCCGATGACGCAGCCCTCACCGAGGTGCGCGCCCTCGCGGATCTGAGCGAGGTCCCAGACGCTGCTCCCGGCGCCGATCTCGGCGCTCTCGTCGACCTGAGCGCTGGGCTGGACCCTGTAGTTCACTTCTCTGCCTCTCGGTGTCTGTCTTCGCTCGGGGAGCATACGGGGCGCGGCCCGGACCGGGGAGGGAGTGACGCCGGGCCGCCGACCGCGACGGGACGGTGCGGTCCGGCGGCCCGCCCGCCGTCGGAGACCTGTCGGCCGAGGCGTTCGACGACCACCGGCGGGACACCCGGTCCGTTCCCGCCCGCTCGCCGGTGGTGGACAAAGGGGACGCCGGCCGAGCCGAAGGCCCCACCGGGCCCGGTTTGACCCCTCAAGCCGGGCCCCGTAACCTTGACCGTCGGCGTGTCGACTGGCATGCCACATCCCCGTAAACCTCTTCCTCCCGGGCACTCCGGTGGCCGGGAGAGGCCGCCCGTGTTCGTTCCCGGGTGGCTGGACTGCGGGGGTGCCGTTCCCGAGCGAGAGAGTGAGATCCGCGTGTACGCCATCGTGCGCAGCGGTGGCCGCCAGCACAAGGTTGCTGTCGGTGACATCGTTGAGGTTGACAAGATTTCCACCGCCAAGGTTGGCGACACGGTCGAGCTCTCGACCCTGCTCGTTGTCGACGGCGACGCTGTGACCAGCGACCCGTGGGTGCTGGCCGGCATCAAGGTCCAGGCCGAGGTCGTGGACCACCACAAGGGTGTGAAGATCGACATCCTTCGCTACAAGAACAAGACCGGCTACCGCCGTCGTCAGGGCCACCGCCAGCAGTACACGGCGATCAAGGTCACTGAGATCCCCGCGGCTGCGAAGTAAGGGACTGAGGAGACATGGCACACAAGAAGGGCGCATCGTCCACCCGGAACGGTCGCGACTCCAATGCCCAGCGGCTCGGCGTGAAGCGCTTCGGCGGTCAGGTCGTCAACGCTGGTGAGATCCTGGTCCGCCAGCGCGGCACCCACTTCCACCCGGGCTCCGGCGTCGGCCGTGGCGGCGACGACACGCTGTTCGCGCTTCAGCCCGGTGCGGTGGAGTTCGGCACGTTCCGCGGCCGCAAGGTCGTGAACATCGTTCCGGTCGCCTGATCGGAAGCTTTCGCGAGGCGGACCTCACTTCCCGTTCGGGAAGGCGGGTCCGCCTTTCGCGTGTTACGCAGGAGAGAGACCGGCAGCGCACAGGCCGGCAGCAAGAAGACCGTACGTAAGACCGAAGTGCTGGAGGCACCCCACCATGACCACCTTCGTGGACCGCGTCGAACTGCACGTCGCCGCGGGTAACGGAGGCCACGGCTGTGCCTCCGTACACCGGGAGAAGTTCAAGCCGCTCGGCGGCCCGGACGGCGGCAACGGCGGACGCGGCGGGGACGTCATCCTCACCGTCGACCAGTCCGTGACCACCCTCCTCGAGTACCACCACTCCCCGCACCGCAAGGCCACCAACGGCAAGCCCGGCGAGGGCGGCAACCGCTCCGGCAAGGACGGCCAGGACCTGGTCCTGCCGGTGCCGGACGGCACGGTCGTCCTGGACGCGGCGGGCAACGTGCTCGCCGACCTGGTCGGACACGGGACGTCCTACGTCGCCGCCCAGGGCGGCCGCGGCGGCCTCGGCAACGCGGCGCTCGCCTCCGCCCGCCGCAAGGCGCCCGGCTTCGCGCTGCTGGGCGAGCCCGGCGACCTCGGGGACATCGTCCTGGAGCTGAAGACCGTCGCCGACGTGGCGCTGGTCGGCTACCCGAGCGCGGGCAAGTCCTCGCTGATCTCCGTGCTGAGCGCCGCCAAGCCGAAGATCGCCGACTACCCGTTCACCACCCTCGTCCCGAACCTGGGCGTCGTGACCGCCGGCTCGACCGTCTACACGATCGCCGACGTCCCGGGTCTCATCCCCGGTGCCAGCCAGGGCAAGGGGCTCGGCCTGGAGTTCCTGCGCCACGTGGAGCGGTGCAGCGTGCTCGTGCACGTGCTGGACACGGCCACCCTGGAGTCCGAGCGCGACCCGGTCTCCGACCTCGACATCATCGAGGAGGAGCTGCGCCAGTACGGCGGGCTGGACAACCGTCCGCGCATCGTCGTGCTGAACAAGATCGACGTACCGGACGGCAAGGACCTCGCCGAGATGGTGCTGCCGGATCTCGAAGCGCGCGGTTACCGCGTCTTCGAGGTGTCCGCGGTGGCGCACATGGGGCTGAAGGAGCTGTCGTTCGCGCTCGCCGACCTGGTGGCGAAGGCGCGGGCCGCCCGGCCGAAGGAGGAGGCCACGCGGATCGTCATCCGGCCGAAGGCCGTCGACGACGCCGGCTTCACCGTCACCCTGGAGGAGGACGGCCTGTTCCGCGTGCGCGGCGAGAAGCCCGAGCGCTGGGTGCGCCAGACCGACTTCAACAACGACGAGGCCGTGGGCTACCTCGCCGACCGGCTCAACCGCCTCGGCGTGGAGACGGAGCTGATGAAGGCGGGCGCCCGCGCCGGCGACGGCGTCGCGATCGGCCCCGAGGACAACGCGGTCGTCTTCGACTGGGAGCCGTCGGTCACCGCGGGTGCGGAGATGCTCGGCCGGCGCGGTGAGGACCACCGCTTCGAGGCGCCGAGGCCCGCGGCCCAGCGCCGCCGGGACCGGGACGCGGAGCGCGACGAGGCCTCGCGCGAGTACGACGACTTCGAGCCCTTCTAGGTCCCCCTCCGGAGCCCGCTCGAGTCCTTACGGAGCCCGGGCGGGGTTCTTCCCGGACTCTCGCGAAGTTCTCACGGTGCCGTTCCGGATTCCTTCCGGGACGGCACCGGCATGAGGTGCCGTTCCGGATCCCGTCCGGGACGGCACCGGCATGAGGTGACAACACCGTCGGGACTGTCCACCCGCAGTCCCCAGGACCCGTTGCGGCAAGGGCGCGTTCGTCCCGCCTTCGCCACCTGGCAACGGGTCCCTTCTTGTCCGTCCGCTTGTCATGCACGCGAGATCCGTTGTTCAGCGGACCGACCGGCCGCCCGTGGGAGCTTCCGAACGACCAAGAGGCCAGCGAGGCAGGGGAGTTCGCCCCATGACCCCAGTGACCGGACCCGAATCGCCCGACCGCCGCCGCCTGTTGACCACCGGCGCCGCCGTGCTCGGCGCCGCCGCCACCACCCAGCTGTGGCTGCCCGCCACCGCCAGTGCCGTCCAACCCAGGCTGCCCGCAGGGGTGTTCAGCCTCGGAGTCGCCTCCGGGGACCCGCTGCCCGACGGCATCGTGCTGTGGACCAGGCTCGCCCCCGACCCGCTGCACGGCGGCGGTATGCCGGCCCGGACCGTGCCGGTGCAGTGGGAGATCTCGGAGGACCCGCGTTTCGTCACGGGCGTGCGCCGGGGCACCGCGCAGGCGCGGCCCGCGTACGGGCACAGCGTCCACGTGGATGTACGGGGGTTACGCCCGGACCGTGCGTACTGGTACCGCTTCCGCGCCGACGGCCAGATCTCGCCCCGGGGCCGCACCCGCACCGCGCCCGACGCGACCGGCCGCGGCCCGCTGCGGGTGGCGCTCGCCTCCTGCCAGAACTGGCAGCAGGGCTACTTCACGCCGTACGCCGACATGCGGGCGCAGGATCCGGACGTCGTCGTCTTCGTCGGCGACTACATCTACGAGTCCACGCCCTCGGCCACGGGCGTACGACGGCACGAGGGCGCGGGGGAGCCGCACAGCCTGGCGCAGTACCGCAACCGCCACGCCCAGTACCGCAGGGACCCCGACCTGCGGGCGATGCACGCGGCCGCCCCCTGGGTGGTCACCTTCGACGACCACGAGGTCGACAACGACTTCGCCGGCCAGGTCCCGCAGGACCCCGACAAGCAGTCGCACACCGCGTTCGTCGCCCGGCTGACCGCGGCCTACCAGGCGTACTACGAGCACATGCCGGTACGGGCGAGCGCGGTCCCGAACGGCCCGCACATCCGGATGCACCGCCGGCTGGACTTCGGGCGCCTGGCCCGGCTCAACGTGCTGGACACCCGGCAGTTCCGCAGCAACCAGGCGACCACCCGGGCGGGCGCCCGCAGCCCGTCGCGCACCATGCTCGGCGCCGCCCAGAAGAAGTGGCTTCTCGACGGCCTGCACGGCTCCCCGGCGAGCTGGAACCTCGTCGCCTCGCAGATCATGATGGCCGAGACCGATCTGCTGATCGGCGCGGGCAAGCAGTGGTACTACGACGCCTGGGACGGCTACCAGGCCGAACGCAACGCACTGCTCGCCGGGTTCGCGACCGTACGCAATCCCGTCGTGCTCAGCGGAGACCGGCACGTCACGATGATCAGCGATCTGAAGAGGAACTTCGCCGATCCGCGCTCGGCCGTCGTGGGCGCCGAGTTCGTCGGCACCTCGATCTCCAGCGGCGGCGACCAGGACCAGGCCGCCTTCCACGCCTTCATGGATCCGCGCAAACCCGACAACCCGCACTGGAAGCTGGTCGACGCCCACCGTGGGTACCACCTCTTCGACATCCACCGCGACCGCATCGACGCGCAGGTCAGGGTGGTCGACACGGTCCTGCGCACGAGGGCGGGGGCGCGGACGCTGGCCCGCCTGCGGGTCGAGGACGGCAGGCCGGGCGTGCGGCTCGTGTGACCCGCCCGATACGGGCGTCCCCGACCTTCTCCGGAGGCCGGGGACGGTGCCGACAGGAGCCTGGGACTCATCGATGTCCCAGGCTCCTCTCAGCATGAGCTCAGGAACATCCCCTACCGTCCGTTGACCATGGAGACGCACCGCATGGAGACGGACTGTACGAGAGACGACATCCGGGTGAACGCCGCCGCGGCCGTCGGAGATCTGGATGCCGCGCAATCCCGATAGGGAATTCCGCGGCAATGGGCTGCCCGGCGAACCGTATTCGAGACTTGTCCGCAACGGCGCCGTCATGCATATGAAGAACATGTGCGGCCCGACAACGCAGGACGTGAAGATTGCGACTCCCGTGGTCGCCGAGACCCCCGGATCGCCACGCCGATCGCCACGCGGATCGGCGTGGGAATGGCGGGGCGCATCGGGCCGCAGGGATCGGTGTGACCGGTGATCCGCGGTGATCCGTATCCGCGGGTCGGCGCGCCCGTGAAGTGCGTTTCCGCAGTCCGGACCGCGACCGTGCACCAGGCGTCGTCGAAGGGGCTCGCGCGGGTACCCGGACACTGCGGGCCCCGGCGGCCGCGGCGTCGCCGAGGCCTCGCCGCCGTCGTTCTCGGCCGGGTTCGACTCGCTGTGGAGTTACTCACAGCAAATGCCCGTGAGGAAGCGTGGAAGGTCTTGCCGTGACTCGGCTATCACCATCGGTGCAAGATGAATGACAGGTTGCGCGCACATATGCGGTGGAGGTCTCTCACCTTGCACAGCGGTAACCAGAAGTGGGACCCTTTCGAAGTTCCCTGTCGCCCCAAGGTAGGTCACCTGTGTTCCAGCACATAGCCAAGCCCCGTACCACCGCAGTGATCCTGGCCGGTGGCACCGGTCAGCGGGTGGGTCTGTCGATCCCCAAGCAGCTGCTGAAGATCGCCGGCAAGGCAGTCATCGAGCACACCCTGACCACCTTCGAGGAAGCCGACTCCGTCGACGACGTCATCGTGCTGATGGCGCCCGGCTACGTGCCGGACGTGGAGAAGATCGTCGCCAAGGCCGGTCTCAAGAAGGTCTCCAGGATCATCGAGGGCGGCGCGACGCGGAACGAGACCACCGAGCGGGCCATCGCCGCCCTCGGCGAGGGCCTGGCCGAGGGCGAGGACGCCAACGTCCTCTTCCACGACGCCGTGCGGCCGTTGCTGTCGCAGCGCGTCATCGACGACTGCGTGGCGGCGCTGGAGCGCTACCAGGCCGTCGACGTCGCCATCCCGTCCGCGGACACCATCATCGTCACGCGCACGCACGGCGAGGACGGCGAGTTCATCACCGAGATCCCGGACCGCTCCCGGCTGCGCCGCGGCCAGACGCCGCAGGCCTTCAAGCTGTCCACCATCCGCCGGGCCTACGAGATCGCGGCCGGCGACCCCAACTTCCAGGCCACCGACGACTGCTCCGTCGTGCTCAAGTACCTGCCCGACGTGCCGATCCACGTGGTCGCGGGCGACGAGTACAACATGAAGGTGACCCAGCCGGTCGACGTCTTCATCGCCGACAAGCTGTTCCAGCTCGGCTCCACCGCCGCCCCGGAGCAGAAGGACGAGGCCGCCTACCGCGACCTCCTCACCGGCCGCACGATCGTCATCTTCGGCGGCTCCTACGGCATCGGCAAGGACATCGCCGAACTCGCCGAGGCCTACGGCGCGCACGTGTACGCGCTGGGCCGCTCCACCACCGGCACCCACGTGGAGAACCCGGAGGAGGTCGACGACGCGCTGTCCAAGGCGTACGCCGAGACCGGGCGCATCGACTACGTCGTCAACACCGCGGGCGTGCTGCGCATCGGCAAGCTGGCCGAGACCGACAACGCCACCATCGAGGAGGCGCTGAAGGTCAACTACCTGGCGCCGGTGCAGATCGCCCGTTCCGCGTACAAGTACCTCGCCGAGACCAAGGGCCAGTTGCTGCTGTACACCTCCAGCAGCTACACCCGAGGCCGCGCCGAGTACAGCCTGTACTCCTCCACCAAGGCCGCCATGGTGAACCTCACCCAGGCCCTGGCCGACGAGTGGGCCGGCGACAGCATCCGCGTCAACTGCGTCAACCCGGAGCGCACCGCCACCCCGATGCGCACCAAGGCCTTCGGGCAGGAGCCCGCGGGCAGCCTGCTCTCCTCCGAGGCGGTGGCCCGCACCTCGCTCGACGTGCTGCTCTCCGAGCTGACCGGACATGTGATCGATGTCCGCCAGCAGGACCCGACGGCACCGGCCGGCAAGGCCTCCGGCTTCGAGCAGGCACTGGCCAGTGTCCTGGACCGTCAGGACGGCGTGGCATAATTAGCGGCAATTAACCTTCAGACATTCAGGCCTCTGTGGCTGCCAGTTCACCCGGCATTCGCAGAGGCCTGAGTCCTTGAGGATTACCCAGTCTTCACAAGGTGATTTTCCGGCGTATTCCGGACTTTGATTTCGCCCAGACAACCAGCACCCCTCCCAGAGCAGGTTCCTCCGTGATATCCACAGCTATTCGCGTCGCCCGGGTGGGCAGCGTGGCCGAGCTGGCCGCGGCGGCCCTCATGATGCTGGGCCTCCCCTGCCTCATGCTGGCCGCGCTCGTCCCGAGCGTTCCCGCCTTCGCGGCCACGGCCGCGGTGACCTACCTGGCGGACCACTATCTGCACCGCAAGGACAGCTACCTCGTCAACCGCCTGAGCAAGGTACGGGCCGGTCTGTCGACCCGCTTCCTGATCCGCGAGCTGCTCCTGGTCCTGCTGCTCGCCCGCCTGGACCTCGGGGAAGACCTGGTCTTCTACGGCGCCATCGCCTGCTTCATCGCCTTCTACGGCCTCCAGGCCCCGCAGGGCGTGCTGGCCACCCTGATCGAGAACCGCCGCCGGATGCCGGTCGACACCCGCAACGTCGACCTGGTCTCCCGCATCCGCATCCCGGACGCGCCGCCGCGCCGCCTGCTGAACCGCTCCGCCGAGAAGATGCTCCACCTCGACATCGCGGCCGTGGCGGGACTGCTGGTCTCCGCGGCCACCGGCCGGACCCTGCCCGGCGCCGTCGGCATCGGCGTCACGCTGGTCCTGGGCGCCCTCTACGTCCTCGCGCTCCTGCCCCACCTGCGCGGCAGGCGGATCCCGCCGAGAGCCGACAAGGTGCTGGGCGCGGTCAGCGCCTGGCTGCGCGAGTACCGCCCGGAGACGGTGCTGTACTTCTCCGGCTCCAAGGAATCCGCCTACCAGGTCAACATGTGGCTGGAGACGATGGAGCAGCTGGACACCCGGCCGCTGATCCTCCTGCGCGAGAACGTCGTCATGGAGAAGCTGCTGCCCACCACGGTCCCCGTCATCTGCGTGCCCGGAGGGGTACACCTGATGAACCTGGACCTGTCGACCGTGCGCGTCACGCTCTACGCGGCGAACGTCGGCAAGAACATCCACATGCTGCGCGTCCCCACCATGAAGCACGTCTTCATCGGACACGGCGACAGCGACAAGCTCGCCAGCGTGAACCCGTTCAGCAAGGTCTACGACGAGGTGTGGACCGCGGGCCGCGCGGGCCGCGACCGCTACGCCATCGCCGACGTCGGTGTCCGCGACGAGGACATCGTCGAGGTCGGACGCCCGCAGCTGGCCCCGATCCGCACCGCCGGGAGCGCGCCGGCCGGCGGCGGCGTCCCGACCGTCCTGTACGCGCCGACCTGGGAGGGCTGGGACGACAACCCCGGCAACACCTCCATCCTGCTGGCCGGCGAGAACATCGTGAAGAAGCTCGTCGCGGCCGACCCCCCGGTCCGCGTCCTGTACAAGCCGCACCCCTTCACCGGCACCCGCAGCGCCAAGGCCGGCGCCGCGCACCGGCGCATCACCGCGCTGGTCGAGAAGGCGGCCGCCGAGCGTGCCGCCGACCCGCGGTTCGCGGGCGACGCGGCCGCCCAGGCCAGGGCGAGGACCGAGCTGGCCCGCACCGCCGCCCGGCTCGCCGAGCTGACCGGGCCCGGCAGCGAGCGGGGCGACGAGGCGGAGGCCGCCCGCGACGGCCTGGTCGACCTCAGGAAGCACGAGGAGGTCGCCCGGCTGCGCGCCGCGTGGAACGACGCCTACTGGCGCTCCTTCGGCGCGGCCGAGCACCGGGTCGTCACGGGCACCGAGCCGCGCCTGTACGACTGCTTCAACGTCTCCGACGCGATGGTCTCCGACATCTCCAGCGTGGTCTCCGACTTCATCGCCAGCGGCAAGCCGTACGCGGTGACGGACTCCGCCGGGCTGGGCGTGGAGGAGTTCAAGCGGCAGAACACCGCGGTGCGCGCCGCGGTGATCCTCGCCAACGACGCCGACCGGATCGGCGAGCTGCTGGACGCCGTGCGCGACCCGGCCGCGGACCCGCTGGCCGCGGAGCGGGGCGAGCTCAAGCGGTACCTGCTCGGACCGGACGAGCCGACGTCCATCGAGCAGTTCAACACCGCGGTGGCCGACCTCGCGCTGAAGGCCGAGGCCCGCAACGCCGGCCAGCGCTCGCACGCGGCGCTCGACCAGGCGGTGCAGGCGAGGACCGTACCCGGACAGCGGGTCGCGACGGCCGGCGAGACGGACGGCGTGGCGGCGGCCGGCTGACCGCCCCCGCACCAGTGACGGCGCGGCCCCCGGAGAGTCTCCGGGGGCCGCGCCGTTTTTACCGACGCTCTTACCGTCCCGGTATAACCTGATTTCTCGACGGCAGTCCTGTGAAGTGGATCACAGGCGCGACGGAGCGGGGCAACCGCCTGCCGAAACCGCCCGTCTACCAGGTAGCCGTTCGGCTGACTCGGGGGAAAGTTTTCGTGATGAGGGGGAAACGTGTCCGTGGCGCAGCCTGATGTGAGCGTGATCATCGGGGCGTACGAGGCCATGCCGTACCTGGTCGAGTGCCTGGCATCGGTCGAGGCGCAGACCCTCGACGCGGCACGCATCGAGGTCATCGCGGTCGACGACGGTTCCGGCGACGGCACCGGCGAATACCTGGAGGAGTTCGCCGCCCGCGCCCCCATGACGGTCACGGTCGTCCGCCAGGAGAACTCGGGCGGCCCCAGCGGCCCGCGCAACGTCGGCCTCGACAAGGCCACCGGACGCTACGTCTTCTTCCTCGACGCCGACGACCGGCTCGGCCCCGAGGCCCTGGAGCGCATGGTCGCCATGGCCGACGAGAACGGCACGGACGTCGTGCTCGGCAAGATAGAGGGCGTCAACCGCAACGCGCCCAAGTCGATGTTCGGCAAGACGCTGAAGCGGACCGACGTCTACTCCTCCAACATCAAGTTCACGCTCAGCGCGCAGAAGCTGTTCCGCCGCGCCCTGCTGGAACGCCACGGGATGCGCTTCGACGAGTCCCTGTGGACCGGCGAGGACGCGCTGTTCACGATGGAGGCGTATCTGCGCGCCGACGGCGTCTCCGTGGTCGCCGACCACACCTGCTACTACCTGGTGGGCCGTGCCGACGGCAAGCATGTGACCAAGAGCGGGAGCTACACCCTGCGCTTCGACTCGGCGCGGGCGCTGATGGAACTGCTCGCCCGGATGCTCCCGCCCGGCGCCGAGCGGGACGTGCTGATGGTCCGCCCCTTCCTGGTCACCCTGCTGCCGCAGTTCGGGCCGGTCTTCCTCAGGAACGACGAGGAGATCCGGCGCACCAAGATGGAACTGGCCCGGCCCCTGATGGACGCCTACTGGAACGAGGGCGTCGCCCAACGGCTCCGGGTCCACGAGCGGCTGCGGCTGCACCTGGTGGCCCGGCAGCGCCCGGACCTCCTCATGGACGTCATCCGGTTCATCAAGGAAAAGCAGAAGCCGGACCCCGTCCTGAAGAAGGGCAACACCCGGCTCTACCTCGCCTACCCGCACTTCCGCTCCCGGGCGGCCGGGGTGCCCGACCGCGTCTACCTGGCCGAACCCCGCGAGGCCAAGGAGTACCCCGGCTGGCGCAAGAATCCGGCGGAGTCGTTCCTGCGCCGGGCGACGCGCAAGGTGAGGCGCCGGCTCTCCCGGCTGCGGACGGCTCCGCGAAGCGCCACGGCGGGGTGAACGGCCGGCCGTGAGGGGAGCGGCGACGCGCCGCGCGCGCCGCCGCCTCCTTCTCCCGGCTGTGCGGGGCTACTTCGAGGACTTCAGCGCCTGCCGCAGCGGACGTCCGACCGCCCGCCGCGCCCGACGGTAGATCGAGGGCGAGGGAAGCGCCGCCTTGGCGGCGGCCTTCGCGCCGGACCGCGCCTTGGCCAGATCCCGCTTCAACTGCGTGTTGTGGCTGTCCAGTTCGGTGATCCGCTGCTGCAACCACCCGAACCGGCTGGCGAGGGAGTCCAGGTCGGCGTCGTTCCACGGGCGCACGCCCGCCGGGAACGACAGCGACCGCAGCTTCTTCTCGAAGGCCGCGCCGCCGTCGCCGTGCGTGAAGGTGTTCTCCAGGCCGTTCTTGTCCAGGAACGAGGTGAAGCGGTCGAAGCGCTGCTTGTGATTGCCGGTCAGCGGGCCGAAGTCCGCCTCCTCGTACAGCGCGGCCGGGTCGAGGTCCGCGGGCGCCTCGCTCAGCAGCCGGTGCGGGATCTCGAAGTAGCGGCACAGCTCCAGCGTGCGCGAGTCGAAGGCCAGCACGGTCGCGGGCGTGCCCGCCAGCAGTGCCGCGATGTTGCCGTGGATTCGCGATCCGAAAGAGTAGTCGAAGCCCCGCAGGTCGTCGATCCAGGTGACCGGGTCGACGTAGACCCGGGCCTTGTCCTCCCGGTACATCGGGTGGTCGGGGTGGGTCGGCATCTCGGTGATCCGGCCGGCCGGGGAGTTCACGTCCCGCCAGTGCAGCTGCTTGGCGTCCGTGAGGTTCTGGCCTATGTAGAGCAGGTTCGGGTACTGCTCGTGGGCCCGGTCGATGATCTTCGACAGGCCGCCGCCGCGCACCGCGGTGTGCGAGCCGTTCACCGCCACCCGGGAGTCCGCGGTCAGCGCTTCCACCCGCTTCTCGACGGGGAGCCGGTCGCCGTGCATGAACATCGACGGGCAGCCGATCACCTCGACGTCCCGGAAGCCCATGTCGTTGAGGTACTTCTCGGTGAACTCGCCGCGCACGCCGATGGACGCGCTGTGGTCCAGGACCGCCGAACAGAAGGCGCGGACGGTGGGCTCCATGGCCTTCAGCCGCGCCGGGTCGTACGTCACACCGGTCTGCGCGCCCACCCCCACGACCACGACCGGGATCTTCAGCTTGCCGATCAGCCGGGTCAGCCGCTGCAACGGGAGCTCGAACGACGGCCGGAAGGCGTTGGCGAGCGGCACGACGAACACGTCGCACTCGTCGTTGATCCGTGAGGCCGCCCCGACGTCGCTCTTCATGCCGTTCGAGACCACCTCGGCGCCCGGGGTCTCGAGGATCTTGTGCGTGGCGTCGCTGAAGATCAGGTTGCCGGAGTTGGTGGCGATGACGTCACGGTGGAGAGCTTCCTCCACCGGGAGGACGTCGAAGGGGCTCTTCCCTGACCTGAGGAGAATACGCTTCACGGGGTGAACTGTAGATGGCACACCGTTCACATTAAATTTAGATCGCCTTTAATTTCCATAGGCAACCGGGGCAACTTTTTTCTCGTACGCAATGCGTGAGCAAATGATTACGCAGGGCCTGTCCGGGGGCTGGACCGATGCGCGCCGCCCTACCCGCTTCGCGTAGATTGCCGGGCGGAGCGCCAGACCTACGCGAGGGGACGTCGAGCAAGGTGGCAGGGGCAAGGCAGGCCGTGGGCGAGGCCCGCAGGATCGTCGTCAAAGTGGGTTCCTCGTCACTGACCACCGCCGCCGGCGGACTGGACGCCGACCGGGTCGACGCGCTCGTGGACGTCCTCGCCAAGAGCCGCAGCGGGGGAGAGCGGGAGATCGTCCTCGTCTCCTCCGGCGCCATCGCCGCCGGCCTGGCCCCGCTGGGCCTGCGCCGCCGCCCCAGGGACCTGGCCCGCCAGCAGGCCGCCGCGAGCGTCGGCCAGGGCCTGCTCATGGCCCGCTACACCGCCTCCCTCGCCCGCTACGGCGTCCGCGTCGGCCAAGTCCTGCTGACCGCCGACGACATGAGCCGCCGCGCACACCACCGCAACGCCTCCCGCACCCTCGACGAGCTCCTCGCCATGGGCGCCCTTCCCGTCGTCAACGAGAACGACACCGTCGCCACCGACGAGATCCGCTTCGGCGACAACGACCGCCTCGCCGCGCTCGTCGCCCACCTCGTCCACGCCGACCTGCTCGTGCTGCTGTCCGACATCGACGGCGTGTACGACGGCGACCCCGGCAAGCCCGGCACCTCGCGGATAGCGGAGGTGCGCGGCCCCGCCGACCTGGAAGGCGTCGAGATCGGCAGCGCGGGCAAGGCCGGCGTCGGCACCGGCGGCATGGTCACCAAGGTCGAGGCGGCCCGGATCGCCGCCGCCGCCGGCATCCCCGTGGTCCTCACCAGCACCGTCCACGCCGCCGAGGCCCTCGCCGGCGGAGACACCGGCACCTACTTCCACCCGGCGGGCAAGCGCTCCGCCGACCGGCTGCTGTGGCTCCAGCACGCCTCCACCCCGCAGGGCTCCCTCACCCTGGACGACGGGGCCGTGCGCGCCGTCGTCGAGCGGCGCAAGTCGCTGCTGCCGGCCGGAATCGCCGCCGTCGAGGGCGAGTTCAGCGCCGGAGACCCCGTCGAGCTCCGCGACGGCACGGGGCGCGCGGTGGCCCGCGGACTGGTCAACTTCGACGCCAAGGAGATCCCCCGGCTGCTCGGCCGCTCCACCCACGAGCTGGCGCGCGAACTGGGCCCCGCGTACGAACGCGAGATCGTACACAGGGACGACCTGGTGATCCTGCACCCGTAAACCGGGTCGAACGGGCGCTCCCGGTGGGGGACGTTCCGTGAAACCGCCACGCGAAGCCTCCCGGCCTGCTCAACTTTGACTCAGGGAACAATCCGCAGGAGCACTGCGCTGGCGCGAAGGAGGCCGTAGTGAGACGAGTGCGCCCTGGGGCGGGAGCGTCCCGCGGCGGCGCCGAAGGCGCTCGTGCCACCCGCGTCGCCTCCTCCCGCGCCCCCGGCGAGGAGCGCGCCCTGACCAGCGTCGCGGCCGGCGACCGGTACGAGGGCGAGAAGCCCGCGGAGCTGCCCCGGCTGTGGCACATCACCCTCAGCCTCTCCGGCGCCGCGTCCCCGATCAACGAGGTCCGGCGGGCCCTGGAACAGCTGGCGCACGACCACCCCTTCCTGCTGACCAGCCGGTACGCGCAGGACCACGCGGAGATCCGCTACTGGGAAGAGGCCCGCGACCTGCACGACGCCGCCGCCGTCGCCCTGCGGTTGTGGGGCGAGCACCGCCAGACCGCGGGCCTGCCGCCCTGGGAGATCGTCGGCCTGGAGGTCATCGATCGGGAGACCTACCACCAGCGCGTCGCCGAGGGCTACGGCCCCGCACCGGCGACCCCGGTCGGCGTGCATCCCTACTGACCCCGGCCGGCGCGCATCCCTGCCAGGGCCTGCCGGGGCAGGGCCCTCCCGGGTCACCGGGGCACCGGGTCCTGCCGGCCCCTTTGCCCCGGCGGGCCCCTGGGGCGTGCCCACTCGCGCGGTCCTGCCCGTTCGCGTGGCCTTCCCCGTCCAGGGGTCTTTCGGGCCTTTCGGGCCCTTCGGGTGTTGTCTCGGGGTTTGGGATGAGCCCTGGACGGCCCCGCCCGGCGCACTACCCTTCCCTCATGACCACGCTTTCTCCGTACGACTCCATGTCACCGGTCACCCAGGCCGCCTACCGGGCCAAGGCCGCCGCCGCCGACCTCGCGCCGTTGCCGCGGGCCGTGAAGGACGACGCGCTCCTCGCCGTGGCGGACGCGCTGGAGGTCCGTACGAGTGAAATCGTCGAGGCCAACGCCAAGGACATCGCCAGGGCCCGCGAGGCCGGCACCAGCGAGGCGATCGTCGACCGCCTCACGCTCACCCCGGAGCGGGTGCGGGCCATCGCCTCCGACGTGCGCGACGTCGTGTCCCTGCCCGACCCGGTCGGAGAGGTCGTCCGCGGCTCCACCCTCCCCAACGGCATCGACCTGCGCCAGGTCCGCGTACCGCTCGGCGTCGTCGGGATCATCTACGAGGCCCGCCCGAACGTCACCGTCGACGCCGCCGCCCTCTGCCTGAAGTCCGGCAACGCCGTGCTGCTGCGCGGCTCGGCCTCCGCCTACGAGTCGAACACCGCCCTCGTGCGCGTCCTGCGGGACGCCGTCGGCGGCGCCGGGCTGCCCGCCGACGCCGTGCAGCTCGTCCCCGGCGAGAGCCGCGAGAGCGTCCGGGAGCTGATGCGCGCCCGCGGCCTGGTCGACGTCCTCATCCCGCGCGGCGGCGCCTCCCTGATCCGCACCGTCGTCGCCGAGTCCACCGTCCCGGTCATCGAGACCGGCACCGGCAACTGCCACGTCTACGTCGACGCCCACGCCGACCTGGACATGGCGGTCGACATCCTGATCAACTCCAAGGCGCAGCGCGTCAGCGTCTGCAACGCGGCCGAGACCCTCCTGGTCCACCAGGACATCGCCGCCGAGTTCCTGCCCCGCGCGCTGGACGCCCTCGCCGAGGCCGGCGTCACCGTCCACGCCGACGAACGGGTCCTGGCCTACGCCGAGGACTCCAAGGCGACCGTCGTGGAGGCCACACCGGAGGACTGGGAGACCGAGTACCTCTCGTACGACATCGCCGCCGCCGTCGTCGACTCCCTCGACCGGGCCGTCGAGCACATCCGGCTGTGGACCTCCGGGCACACCGAGGCCATCGTCACCACCTCGCAGCAGGCCGCCCGCCGCTTCACCCAGTTGGTCGACTCCACCACCGTCGCCGTGAACGCCTCGACACGCTTCACCGACGGCGGCCAGTTCGGCTTCGGCGCGGAGATCGGCATCTCCACCCAGAAGCTGCACGCCCGCGGCCCGATGGGCCTGCCGGAGCTCACCAGCACCAAGTACATCGTCACCGGGGACGGCCACATCCGGCGCTGAGACGAGGCGCCGTGCGCCGGCGGAGGGGCGGTGGCTTCCTGTGAGGCGGGAGCCACCGGTGGGACGCATGTGACGGGTGCGCAGGCCGGTCCCGCCGCCCCGGCGGAGCCGTCTCGGCAGGCGGATGAATTTCCATACCGTCTGCCCAAAATGACCCCCCAGGTCTACTCTGGATCCGTGCCGGAGGACGTGGGGGGCACGCCGTTCCCTGACGGCTGGGAGCCCGACGACGACCACGACCGCGGGGTGTCGGACGAAGAGTTCGCCTCCGTGGTCTTCGACGAGGCCTTCGTGCGGGCGGCCGAGGTGCACGAGCCGACCGCCGTGGAACGCCTCCTGGCCGCCGCCCAGGCGAGAGCGGAGGCCTCCGAGGCCGAGGCCCGCCGCGCCCACGCCAGAGGCGAACGCCACGACGACGGGTACGGCCCCGAGGGACCCGGCGATCTCGGCCACGACCCGGACCTCGACGATCTGGCCGACCCCGACGACCCCGATGCCCCCGAACGCCACTACGGCCCCCTGTGGGGGCACGGCAGGCAGGTCCGCTGGCATCGCCCCGTCGCCTGGATGCTCGCCCTCGTGATGGGGATCGGCATGGTCGCGCTGGCCTTCACCGCGGTCTACCGCGGCGCCTCCTCCGGCGACCGCGACCAGATCCCGCTGCCCGCTTCGACAGGCCTCGAACAGGGCGGAGCGGCCACTCCCTCCGCTTCCGCCGACCACGCCCGGCCGGCGGTCCCGGTGCTCCCGCGCACTCCCTGAACCCGCTCGGCGATCCTGGTGAGAACCTGTCAGAACTTGTCGTACAGCCGGGCGTTTACCGGGGCTCCGCGCGACCTACCCTGAATGTATGGGCGGACCTGGAGACCCACCTGAGGGGACGCCCGAGGGCGCTCCCGGAAGTGGCGAGGAAGAATACCGATCCGTCGTCTTCGACGAGTCGTTCGTCCGCGCTGCTCGCATCCAGGAGTACTCCGCGCAGGAGCGCATGACCGACCACACGCCCGCCGTGCGCCGCCGCCCGCCCCTGCACCGGGGCCTGTCCCGGCAGGCGCTGATCCTGGTCCTGCTGATAGCCGTCGCCTTCGGTACCGCGATCTACATGGGCGTACGCGACCCCTACCAGACCCCCGGGGCCCTCCAGCCGGCCGAGCCGCTGCGGATGACCATGATCCCGCTCTCCCCCTCGGGCAAGGTGCCCGGCACGGCCGATGCCGAGTACCTGTACGCGCACAGTCCCGCGGCGCAGTTCCGCCTGGGCGCCGAGGGCATACCGCTGCCCGCCGCCCGGGCCACCGCGCACTTCTCCGAGGGCCAGGTCGTGACCGCCCTGACCACGACCAAGGACTACATCGTCCGCTCCGCCCTCTACCCCGAGGTGCTCACCGGACAGCAGGTCCGTCCCGTGCGCGTGCTGCTCGACCCCGACCAACTCGACCAGTTCGACCAGAGCTTCGACCACCCGAGCGCCGACGGCCGGCACGCGCCCACCGGCTGGCTGATCCGCTTCGACCCCGCCCAGGTGGAGCTGGCCGACTCCAGGATCCGGGTGCAGGGCACGCTGGCGTTCACCGAGAGTGACGCGTCGACCCTCGAGGTCACCGCCGACCACACCTTCGTGTACGCGCTGCGGCCGACCGGCTCCGGCCCGAAGGCCGAGGCCTCCTTGTTCACCGTCCGTCGCGAGCTGCGCTTCCGGTTCGACCACGACGACCTGCGCCTGCGCCAGGCCCAGCTCGTCGTCTCCGTCGCCCAGGCCGGCCCGCTGTCCTGCGCCGACGACTCCGCGAACCGCCTGCACCCCCTGCTCTTCGGCCAGACAGCCAGGAGCGGCGGCCCGGCAGGCACCGACCCGTACGCCACGGGCGACGCGACGGCACTGTGCGGGGCACTGGCCCCGAGCGCCCAGCCGAAGGTGTGAGCCGACGGGCCCCGGGCCCGGGGGCGGCAGGACTGCGGAGCCGCGCTCCCGGCCCCGCCCGTCCGGAACCGCTCAGTCCTTGTCGTGCGGCGGGGTGTCCGCCGGGCCGTCCTGCGGGTCCGGCCCGTCCGACGACGGGCGGTCCTTCGGCGGCGGCGGGCCGGCGAACCCGCCGAAGCCGCGCCGCACCCGGCCGCCCAGATCCCCCGCCCCGCCGGCGATGTCCGTGACCAGCTTCATCAGCGGGTCCTTGGAGCTCTTGACATGCCCGGCATAGCTGGCGGCGGACTCCCGGAACGAGTCCGTGACCGAGGTGTCCTTGTCGTCGCCGCGCCGCGGGTAGTGACCGTCCATGATCCGCTGGTAGTCGCGGGACGCCGCCCACTTCTTCAGCTCGCCCGCCCGCACCGCGGCGAAGGGGTGGGTGCGGGGCAGCACATTGAGGATCTTCAGCACGGAGTCGCGCAGGTCGCCGGCCGCGTCGTACTCCTCGGCCTGCTGAAGGAAGGCGTCCACGTTCATCTCGTGCAGATGGTTGCCGCCCGCGATCTTCATCAGGCCGCGCATCGAGGCCTGGAGGTCCTGGCCCACCAGCAGACCCGCCCGGTCGGCGGACAGCTCCGACTTGCGGAACCACTCCCGCAGCGCGGTCACTATCCCCATGATCGCGAGGTTGCCCAGCGGTATCCAGGCGACCTTCAGCGCCAGGCCGGTCAGGAACAGCAGGATCGTGCGGTACACGGCGTGGCCGGACAGCGCGTGGCCCACCTCGTGACCCACGACCGCCCGCATCTCCTCCTCGTCGAGCAGCTCGACCAGGCCCGTGGTGACGACGATGATCGGCTCGTCCAGACCGATGCACATCGCGTTCGGCTGCGGATCCTGGGTGACGTACATCGGCGGGACCTTCTCCAGGTCCAGGATGTAACAGGCGTCCCGCAGCATGTCGTTGAGATGGGTGAACTGCTGGTCCGACACCCGCACCGAGTCGGACAGGAACAGAAGTCTCAGGCTGCGCTCGGGCAGCAGCCCGCTGAGCGCCTTGAAGACCGTGTCGAAACCGCTGAGCTTGCGCAGCGCCACCAGGGCGGAACGGTCGGCCGGGTGCTCGTACGCCCGGGAGGAGATCCCCTGGAAGCGCCTGCGCTGCCGGCTCGGCGCGCGCTCGTGCCCGTTGTGCGGGCGGCCGTCGTCGGACATGTCTTCCCCCATGTACGTCTGAGTGCCGTGCGGGCGGTGCGCGCCGTGCGGCGCCGCCGTGCGCGGTTCTTTCCCGCCTGCCCCCGAGGCTGAGCCCAGCCTAGGCGGAGTTACCGTGTACGGGCAGTACAGCGAAGGAGTCCAACGCCATGGAGCACACCCCCGCAGCCGCCTGGCTCACCGAGGCCGCGAGTGCGGCCGAGCAGCAAGGGACGGGCAATCTGCTCCGGATCGTCCTGATCGTGATGGTCCTGGGCTGTGTACTGACCGGGTGGTTCCTGTTGCGGGGCTACAAGCGGAAGGACGACTGAGGGCCTTCGAAGGTTCCCCAACGGCGGAGTCGGCGTGATCGCCGCCGAGGCGCCCGCATACGATGGGCCGACGTCTTTATCCCGCCCTTCCCCCTTCTCGGCTCCACCCGAGCGGGGGGACACCCATCGGATAGGTTCTGCTGAAGATGAGCTTCCACAGCGCCGCAGCCCAGCTGGTCACTCTCGCCGCCGAGGGCGAGGAGCACGGTGGCAACCACGAAAGCCTCAACCCCCTGGTCACGGGCGGTGGTGCGTTCATCGTCCTGCTGCTCCTGCTGTGGATCACCACCCGCTTCAACCGCGACCGCTGAATCCGGCGAAGGCCCTCCCGGGGCCGCCCCGGGGAACTCGTGGCCAAGGCTCTCGGACCGGGCCGGTAGGGTCTGCACGCATGGGAGAGCAGGACATGCCTACCGGTCCGGTGAACGGCACGGCCGACCCGGCCGACACGGGGCACGGCACCTTCGGCGGGCCGCCGCACCACGGCCCGGCGCGGCCACGGCCCGACGGACCGGGCAACGGGCCGTCGACCCCGGGCAAGCGCCGCCTGGGCGTCATGGGCGGCACCTTCGACCCGATCCACCACGGACACCTCGTGGCCGCCAGCGAGGTCGCCGCGCAGTTCCACCTCGACGAGGTGGTGTTCGTGCCGACCGGCCAGCCGTGGCAGAAGACCCACCGCAGCGTCTCGCCGGCCGAGGACCGCTATCTGATGACGGTCATCGCGACCGCCGAGAACCCGCAGTTCTCGGTCAGCCGCATCGACATCGACCGCGGCGGCCCGACCTACACCGTCGACACCCTGCGCGACCTGCGCGCGCTCAACCCCGACGCCGACCTGTTCTTCATCACCGGCGCCGACGCCCTCGCCCAGCTCCTGACGTGGCGGGACTCCGAGGAGCTGTTCTCCCTGGCGCACTTCATCGGCGTCACCCGACCGGGCCATCAACTCACCGACCCCGGCCTCCCCGAGGGCGGAGTCTCCCTGGTCGAAGTTCCCGCGCTCGCCATCTCCTCCACAGACTGCCGTGCGAGAGTCGCCAAGGGCGACCCCGTCTGGTATCTGGTGCCGGACGGAGTGGTGCGCTACATCGACAAGCGTGAGCTGTACCGCGGCGAGTGAGCCGAGAGGGGCACCGGTGAACGACCGATACGACGCGGAATACGGTGAAGACCAGTACGAACTCGTCGGTTACGACGAGTACGGCCGGCCGATGTACCAGCAGGTCCGGACGCAGCAGGCGCCCCGGCCCCCGCAGCAGGCGTACGACCCGTACACGCAGCAGCAGGGCTACGGCTACGACCCGTACGCCACGGGCAGCCAACAGCCCGTCTCCCCGTACGACCCCTACGACACCGGGCAGCAGCCGCAGGTGCCCGCCTACGACGACTACGCCCCCGGCACGCACACCGGCGCGGGCACGAACGGCTCGGCCGCCGCCCCGTACGACCCCTACGGGCAGACCGCCACCAGCGGCCAGCAGCCCCGCGTCGCCGAGCGGACCGCCTACATACCGCAGCAGACCGGCCCCGCACCGGACCCGGAACCCTCCGAGGACGAGACGCCCGACGCCACCGTCCGGTCGCAACCCGACTACAGCACCGGGCAGTTCGCCTTCGTGGAGGAGCCCGACGGCGACTCCGAGGACGTCATCGACTGGATGGCGTTCACCGAGAACCGCACCGAGCGCCGCGAGGAGGCCCGCCGCCGCGCCCGCAGCCGCGTCGTCGCCCTCGTCGTGGTCATGGCCCTGTTCGTGGTCGGCGGCGTCGGCTACCTCTGGTACGCGGGCAAGATCCCCGGCCTCGGGAAGTCGGCGGACAAGGCCGGCACCACCACCGCCGCGGGCGCCCAGAACCGCGACGTCATCGTCGTCCACCTGCACAACACCAAGAAGGGCGGCACCTCCACGGCGCTGCTCGTCGACAACACCACCACCAAGCAGGGCACCACCGTCCTGCTGCCCAACTCCCTCGCGGTGACCGGCGACGACGGCGCCTCCACGACACTCGCCAAGTCGGTCGACGACGACGGCTCCTCCGGCACGCGCGAGGCACTGGACACCGTCCTCGGCACCGACATCGAGGGCACCTGGCGCCTGGACACCCCCTACCTGGAGAACCTGGTCGACCTGGTCGGCAACATCGAGGTCGACACCGACACCGACGTCCCCGACCCCGAGGCCGAGAAGAAGAACGCCGCCCCCCTCGTCCACAAGGGCAAGGACCAGACCCTCAGCGGCAGGATGGCCGTCGCCTACGCCACCTACAGCGCCTCCGGCGAGGCCCAGAACGCCCAGCTCGAACGCTTCGGCCAGGTCATGCAGGGCGTACTGCGCAAGGTGTCCTCCGACGCGCAGGGGGCGACGGTCACCGTGCAGACACTGGCGCAGATCCTCGACCCGTCGCTGACCGACAAGGACCTCGGCGCCTTCCTCGCCAAGCTCGCCGACCTCGCCAAGGGCGGCGACTACAAGACGGCACTGCTGCCCGTCCAGACCGACGGCACACTGAGCGCCCGGACCAGCAGCAGCGTGGTCAAGGACGTGCTCGGCGGTGCCGCGAAGAGCCCCGACCAGGGTTCCGCGATCCGTGTCTCGGTCCAGAACGCCACCGGCGCCAAGGACAACACCGAGAAGGCCAGGGTCGCGCTCCTCAACGGCGGCTTCACCTTCCTGGACGGCGGCACCGCGGACGGCTCCGAGACCACCTCCGAGGTCACCTACGCCGACGCCGCCGACAAGGACAACGCCACCGAGGTCGCCAAGACGCTGGGGCTGCCCACCAGCGCCGTGACCAAGGGCAAGGTCTCCGCGAACGCGGCCGTCGTGGTGATCCTCGGCCAGGACTACAAGCCCCCGGCCCTCTAGCAAAGGACCCCGCGCCCCACGTGATCCGGACAGGTGATCCGGTCGTCACGTGGGGCGCCCTCGGCTGTCCGTGAGACCCTTGGTGACACATGACCGCCGACGGAAAGCCTTGTAGTGACCGCCACTGACCGTTCCATCGAGCTCATCAACACCGCCGCCCAGGCGGCGGCCGACAAGCTCGCGCACGACATCATCGCCTACGACGTCAGCGATGTGCTGTCGATCACGGACGCCTTCCTGCTGGCCTCCGCCCCCAACGACCGCCAGGTCAAGTCCATCGTCGACGAGATCGAGGAACGGCTCAACAAGGAGCTCGGCGCCAAGCCGGTGCGCCGCGAGGGCGACCGCGAGGCCCGTTGGGTGCTGCTCGACTACGTCGACATCGTCGTCCACGTCCAGCACAGCGAGGAGCGGGTCTTCTACGCCCTGGAGCGGCTGTGGAAGGACTGCCCCGAGCTGACGCTGCCCGCGGACGCCCAGGCGACCCGCGGCAAGGCCGCGGAGCACGCCAAGCTGCGCGCGGCCGAGGAGGAGGCCGACGGGGACGGTGAGTGGCGATGACCACCCCGGGTGCCGGGGCCGGATCAGCGGCCGACCGTGAGCCCGGCCGCGGGCGCCGGATCATCCTCTGGCGGCACGGCCAGACCTCGTGGAACGTGGAGCGCCGCTTCCAGGGCAGCACGGACGTCGAGCTCACCGGGACCGGAGTCGCCCAGGCCCGCCGCGCCGCCCGGCTGCTGGCGTCCCTGCTGCCCGACGCGATCGTCGCCTCCGATCTTCGGCGGGCCGCCGACACGGCCGGCGAGCTCGCCGCGCTCACCGGCCTCACCGTGGCCCACGACGAGGCCCTGCGCGAGACCTACGCGGGCGTCTGGCAGGGGCTGACGCACGAGGAGATCCTCGCCCGGCACGGCGAGGAGTACGCCGCGTGGAAGCGCGGTGAGCCGGTCCGCCGCGGCGGCGGCGAGCTGGAGACCGAGGTCGCCGACCGCGCCGCCCCGGTCGTCCTCGGCCACGCGGAGAAGCTCCCCGAGGACGGCACCCTCGTCGTGGTCAGCCACGGCGGCACGATCCGCACCACGATCGGACGCCTGCTCGGCCTGGAGCCACGGCACTGGGAGAGCCTCGGTGGTCTCTCCAACTGCTGCTGGTCCGTCCTCGGCGAGGGCGCCCGCGGCTGGCGCCTGCTCGAGCACAACGCCGGCACCCTGCCGGAGCCCGTGCTCGGCGACGACGACTGACCGCCGTTCCGGGGCGCGCAGCGGGGCCCGGGACCCGGATTTCACTTTCCGGCAGGTCACAGGCTAAAGTTCTTCTTGTTCGCACCGCAGAGCGGGAAGAACACAAGGGGCTATAGCTCAGTTGGTAGAGCGCCTGCATGGCATGCAGGAGGTCAGGAGTTCAATTCTCCTTAGCTCCACAGAAAGACACTCTGTCGAGTTGTCAAAGATCGGTTGGATCAGGATCCCGTCCCCTCAGGGGGCGGGATTTTCTGTCTGCCACTGCTGGATGATCTCGGCGACCCCCTCGTCCGACGGCGGCCACAGCCGCTGCCTGGTCTCCCGCAGCAGCTCGAGCCTGCTTCGCGCCTCCTCGCTCTCCGGTGTGTAGACGACGATCCGGCACTCCGGCATCCCGTCGATCGACAGCGACTGCGAGGTCATCCTCAGCTCGCCCACCGCCTGGTGCCGGAACGTCTTTATCCGCGGCCCCGGCGGTATGACCTCGCCGCTCGCCCACACCTCGGCGAAGTGCGGGCTGGCCGCCGACAGTCTTCGGATGAAGATCTCCCAGGCCGGCTCACCGACGTGCCGGCCGTACGAGGAGCGCAGTGTCGCCACCATCACGGGCAGCTCACGCTCCCGGTGCACCACCGGGCAGGCCTCCTCGGACACCGTGAACAGCGTCCACAGCACGTTCGGCACCCCGATCCGGACGGTCTCCGGGACCAGGAACAGGTCGCGGTAGGCCGGGTTGGTGGCGAGGACGTCGTAGCGCGAGTTGTAGACCGCCGCCGGAAGCGGGTCGAGGGTGTCGATGACTCCCTGGATCTCCGGGGCGACGGTCTGCGTCAGGGACCCCGGATCGGGCTCGAAGGGGACCTCCGCCAGGCGGTACAGATGCTCCCGCTCCGGCTGGTCCAGCCGCAGCGTGCGGGCCACGGCGTCCAGGACCTGGGCGGAGGCGTTGATCGGCCGCCCCTGCTCCAGCCAGGTGTACCAGGTGACCCCGACACCCGAGATCTGGGCCACCTCCTCGCGCCGCAGCCCAGGGGTACGGCGCCGCAGCCCCGGCGGCATCCCCACGTCGGCCGGTGTCACCCGGGCGCGCCTGTTGCGCAGGAAGGCCGCCAGCTCCGGCCGGCGCCGCTGTGTCGTCCCCATCGTCACGTCCCCCCGTCGTCCTGCCGCCCGCCGTACCGTCGCCCGTCGCCCGTCGCCCGTCGTCCCGTCCGCCGCCGCGAACTCCATCGTCACCGCCCGGCACGGTCCCTGCCAGGTGCTGGCAGTACCAGCATCAGCGGGCACTCCGCACCCGTACCGAAGCCTCGTCACGCTCGACGGCATGACGACAACACCTCGCACGGAACCGGATTCCACGCCCGTTCCGCGGCCTGGATCCAGTAAAGCCCCCGGCACCGACAACGGGTCCCGGCGGCTGCTCACGGTCGTGCTCGCGGCCCAGTTCATGGCACTGCTCGACGTCTTCATCGTGAACGTGGCGGCCCCCACCATCGGTTCCGACCTGCACGCCTCCGGCGCCGACCTGCAACTCGTGATCGCCGGATACGCCATCACGTACTCCGTGCTGCTGATCACCGGAGCCCGCCTCGGCGACCAGCTCGGCCACGGCCGGGTCCACCTGACCGGACTCGCCCTCTTCACCGCCGCCTCACTCGCCTGCGGACTGGCCCAGGGCGCGACCGAGCTGATCGCCTTCCGGCTGGTGCAGGGCGCAGGCTCGGCGGTAATGATCCCGCAGGTGCTCAGCCTGATCCAGCGCTCCTTCACCGGGGAGGCCCGGATGCGGGCCCTCGGCGCGTACGCGGCGGTCATCGCCGTCGGCGCGGCGGCCGGACAGGTGATCGGCGGCGTCCTGGTCAGCGCCGATCTGTTCGGGACCGGCTGGCGGCCCGTGTTCCTCGTCAACGTGCCGGTCGGCGCCGTACTCCTGGCCGTCGGCCGGCACGCACTGCCCCGGGGCGGCGCGGCGGACCGGACGCGCGGCTTCGACCTGACCGGGCTGGTGCTGCTGGGCGGGGCCGTCTCGCTCCTGACGGTGCCGCTGGTGCTCGGGCAGGAGGAGGACTGGCCGCTGTGGTCCTGGCTGTCGCTGGCCGCCGCGGCCGGCCTCTTCGCGCTGTTCTGCCGCTTCGAGGCGCGGCTCGCCCGGCGCGGCGGCGCCCCGCTGATCACCCCGCGGGTCCTGCGCCACCCCGGCATGGGTCTGGCCGTCTTCCGGATCGCGGCCGTCATGGCCGTCAACGGCGGCTTCCTGTTCGCGCTCACCCTGCACGTCCAGGGCGGCCTCGGCTACAGCGCGCTGCACGCCGGTCTCACCTTCGCGCCGACCGCGGTCGTCTTCGGAGTGGTCGGCCTGACCTGGCGGTCCTGGCCCGCCTCCTGGCAGCGGATGCTGACCCCGGCCGGATTCGCGCTCACCGCGGTGTCCGTGGCGGCCGTAGGCCTGGTGCTCAGGGACGGCGGAGAGGGCGGTGCCCGGCTGTACGCGGCCTACGCGGGGGTCGGGACCGGTGTCGCGCTGGGCTTCAGCCCGACGCTCACCCGGGCGCTGGCCACCGTGCGCCCCGAGGACGCGGCGGACGCCAGCGGCCTGCTCGCCACGGTCACCCAGCTCGGTCAGCTGATCGGCGTCGCGGTGTTCGGCACACTGTTCCTGGAACGCCTTGAGTCACTTGGGGTCCCGGGGGCGTATACCTCTGCGGAAGCGCTTGTGGCGTGCACGTTCGCGCTTGCCGCGGTGGCCGTGACGGGCGCCGTGTCCGGACTGGTACTAAGGCGTCGCTGACCGTATCGGCCCGGCCGTGGCAGAATCAAACGGCCGGAAGGGGGCGCGGCCCGACTGGGAGGGAGTGGTGATGCCTGCGAGCATCCTCGAAGAGGTCCGTGACCTCTTCGACGCAGTACTGACACGGGATACGATCATCCGGCTCAGCTGCCCTTCCTGTGGTTCCGCGGACGTCGCGCAGGTGCTGGGCGACAACGGCGGGATTTCCTATGTGTGCACGGCCTGCGGCCACAGCTGGAGCTGATCGATGGGTGCACACAGGCGAAAGTGCGACTGGTGCGGCAGCGGGACGCCGATCGTGCGCGACATGGAGCCGCTCAATCCCGACTACCAGTACTGGTGCGAGGAATGCGCGCGGGCGCTGATCATAAAAGGCGACCCCATCGAGACGTACCGTGAACTCGAGGGCGAGCCGATCTACGGCCGGCTCCTCGAGGAGCACTGCACACTCAAACGGTTCTACTCGTTCGTCACGGCTTGATCACGGCCGGGGTCTCGTAGCGAGATCCCGGCGATGACGAGGAAAAGCAGGCCCGCGCCCGCGTACAGGGCCGACAGCGCCAACTCGGCACCTTGTTGATGCAGTTCGGGCCGCCCGTGGCCGTGCGGCACCCACCACAGCGCGTACGAGCCGAAGACGAGCAGCGCCCCCACGGCCGCCGCCCGGTGCCCACGCGTCACCAGGAGCAGGATCAGTGGCACACACCACACCCAGTGGTGCGACCACGACACGGGGCTGACGAGCAGCGCCGTCGTCGCGCAGACGGTCACCGCCCAGGCCCGCAGCCCGCGCAGCTCCGCCGCGACCGCCACCGCGAGCCCTCCCAGGGCCACCACGGCCGCCGTGGCGACCCAGAGGCTCCCCGGCTCCGGCGTGTGCAGGAGGCGGGCCAGGAGGCCCCGCAGAGCCTGATTCGCGGTCTCCTCCGCGTGACCGACCCGCCCGGCACGGAACATCATGTCCGTCCAGAACCGCCGGGAGTCCCGTGGCAGGACCGCCGCCGTCAGCAGCGTGGCGCAGGCGAACGCGACCACCGCCCCGCGCGCGTGCCGCAGCCGGTGGCCCGCGCAGCCGCGTCCGACCCGGGCCGTGACACCCGCGGTGAGCAGGAACACCACGAACAGCGCGGGCGTCAGCTTCACCGCCGTCGCGAGCCCGATGCCCAGGCCGGCCCACCGGTGCCCGGGGTGCCGGGTCAGGTCCCACAGCACCAGGACCGCGATCAGCAGATTCACCTGTCCGTAGCGCAGCGTCGTCCACACCGGCTCGCACCACACGGCCGCCGCGGCGGCCCACCAGACGCTCTCCACGCGCGTGTGGCCCACGAGCCGCAGCGACAGTCTGACGAACAGCACCAGCAGGACGAGGTTCCCGGCCGTCGCCAGGGCGCGCAGGCTCGCGGTGCCCGGCACGGTCAGCGGGGTGAACAGCAGAGCCGCGAACGGCGGGTACGTGGTGGGCAGGCGCTCCGCCGTCGCGCGCAGCGCGTACAGATCGCCTCCGGCGCGCACGGTCGCGCCCTCGGCCCGGTAGACCATCAGGTCGATCATCGAGACGTGGGCGGCCCGCTGGGCGATCCAGAAGGCGGCGAAGGAGAACAGGCAGGCCCCCAGGGCCATCGGCGTGCGGCGGTGGCCTGCGGAGAGCGTGAGCGCGGTCACAGCGAACGACACTATCCCGAGCGAATCCGTACAGAACGGAATCGATTTGGTGGTGCACCCCGGTGACCGTGTAATGTTGGCGTCGCCGCCGGGGAAACCGGGCGACACGGTCAACATGCGGGTCCACCGCATGACCGCGAGGGGCTATAGCTCAGTTGGTAGAGCGCCTGCATGGCATGCAGGAGGTCAGGAGTTCAATTCTCCTTAGCTCCACAGAAGTAGAAGGCGGATCACTCGGTCGAGTGATCCGCCTTCTACGTGTTCCAGCTTCTTCGTATTTCCCGGGACGAAGTCCGGCGACAGCGCGACCGCTGCCGTACGGCGACGCGCCGGTGGCCGGCCCGGTCGGGGCCGGCCACCGGCGCGATGGGTCAGCGGCCCAGGGCTCGACGGCCGCGCCCCTGGGACACGACCGGCAGGTTGCGGGCGGGCGCCTGCGAACGGGTGTCCTCCTCGATGCGCAGGGCGAGGGCCGGGCAGCGGCGTACCGCGCGCAGCGCCTTGGCCTCCGCGAAACGCGGGACCTTCGCCTGCGCGACGGTCGGGAAGCCGTCGGCGCCGAGCTCGAACACCTCCGGGAGGAGATCCGCGCACAGACCGTGGCCCCGGCACAGGGTCCAGTCGACGAAGATCTTCTGACGGCTCTCGCTGTCGTCCGCGGGCCTTTCGGGGCCCATGATGGCCGCCGGCGCCATGCCGGGCTCGAAGAGCGGCAGAACGCCCTCCACGGGCCGCCCGCAGCCGTTGCCGAGGACATGCGCGGCCAGGTCGTCGGTGAACGCCTTGATCGTCGACTCCAGGAACATCGCGGAGCCGTCCGGGTGCGAGCACGCGCCGCGCCGCTTGACGTTCTTGGCGACCTGCTTGAGGGCCTCCAGCGCGGCGGGCCCGCCCCCGTTGAGGATGTCCTCCATGCCGCGCGCCGCGGCCGGCAGGCCGAGGTAGCAGGGGCCGCACTGTCCCGCGCTCTCCTCGGCCAGCCACTGGGCCACGCGCAGCGACTCGCCCAGGGGGCAGGTCTCCTGAGTGATCGGCAGGATCGCGCCCGCGCCGAGCGCGCCGCCCACCGCGTCCAGGGAGTCGCGGGAGACGATCGCCTCGTTGACCGTGGCCGCGTCGATCCACTTGCCGTGGTAGCCGCCGGTCAGCACACCCTGGGGGACGGGCGGGGCGCCGGCCAGCTGGAGCACGTAGCGCAGCGGTACGCCCGTGGGGACCTCCAGGACCATCGGGCGGGCCACGGCGCCGGAGACCGTCAGCATGACGGTGCCGGGCTCGTCGTACAGGCCGGTGTTGCCGTAGCGCTCGGGGCCGATGCGGGCGGCGATCGCCAGCTGGGCGAAGGTCTCGGCGTTGGACAGCAGGGTCGGGGCGCCGCCCACGCCGTTCTGCGACGCGCTGACCTTGCGGCCGGGCGGGATCGCCGGGCCGCCGTCGATGGAACGGATCACGGACGCGGCCGCGCCGGTGACCATGCGGATCGGGTTGCGCTGGACGAAGGCCTTCAGCGCCGAGCGCCGGCCGTTGCTCAGGCCGCGCTCGGCGAGCGCGGCCTCCATGGACCGCTGGGTGGACTCACGGGTGACCGCCACCACGAGCGTGCGGGCACCCAGCGCCTCCGCGACCAGTAGCGCGCCGTCCAGGATGAGGTGCGGGGCACGGTTGATGAGCACCGTGTCCTTGCGGCAGGCCGGTTCGTCCTCGCTTCCGTTGACGACGACGACCGGCCGGACGCCGCGCTTGATCGCCGCGTCGGCGACCGAGCGCAGCTTCTTGTGGAAGGGGAAGCCCGCGCCGCCGCGGCCCTTGAGGTTGATGCGTTCGGAGAGCTGCGCGAGCTTCTCTCCGCCCAGGGGTTCGAGCGGCCCGTGCACCTTCAGGTGCATGGGCAGATCGAGTCTCTCGACAAGGTCGAAGCCCGACGTGAGTTGCGGAAGCCCGACCACGCGGACTTCTGGAACGTCGGGCAGGGCCTCGTTCACCTATAGCCTCCGGAAGGCATGTTCCAAGGTTCGCCCGAACCCGGCGTGTCGTACGGCGCACCGGGGTTTGGTTCACTGGCGGGACCGCTGTTGTACGTGTCGTTCTGGTTGTACGTGTTGTACCGGGCGTTCGTCTCACCGGTGTCGTACACATCACTCCCGCGGTACCCGGCGGCACCCTGACTGCCGTAGGCCGGGATGCTGAATCCCGTGTCCTGGAGCGGGTCGTAGGCGGACGGGGGTGCCTCGCCGACCGGCGGCGGGGAGGGGACCGGCCAGCTGCCCGAGGCGTTGCCGCCGGAGTCCACGCGCGGCATGGCCGCCGTGGCCTGCGCCTCGAACGGTGCGTTCGCGCGCCCGGTCGCGTAGGGCTGCTGTCCGCCGCCCGCAGGCGCGTTGGCGGTGCGGTAGACGGCCGCGAAGCCGTTCCCGGACTCCGGGGCGGGTGTGCCGTACGACGCCGACGGCGTCATCCGGGGCGAGGCCGTCGTCTCGGCGGTCGGCGACGGACGACCGCCGCGGCCCTCGTAGCCCGGCAGCGACGATCCGGCCTCCGCCACCCGGGCCCGGCTCGCCTCCAGGCCGTCCATGGCCGACATGTCGCTGTTGCCCATGAACCTCATGAGCTGGTCGGCGACCTTGCGCTTGACCGAACGGGGGGAGCTGCGCAGCGCGAGGGCGGCCAGGACTCCGGCCAGGCACAGCTCGTAGGAGACCATGAAGAAGGGCTTCGCCGCACGGCCCGCGAACAGACCGTGCGTCAGGGCCGCGCACAGGGCGGGGTAGGCCAGCATGTGCATCGCGCGCCAGCGGGCGGCGACCACGGCCGGCGCGGCGAACTGGTTGCGCAGCGCACCCGTGATACCCACGAAGATCATGAGCAGGCCGGCCAGCGAGCCGAGGCCGATGAGACCGGCGCTGCCCTTGACGCCCAGGCTGAAGGGGAGCAGCGCGGCGATCAGGACGGTGTGTCCCAGGAGCAGCTTGACGCTGATGTGGACGATGAGGAACGCGATCGAGCCGACGGCGGTCACGCGGTGGACGCCCTGCGCGACGATCCGCTGACGTGTGTTGAGGATGAGCCGGTCCTGGGCTATGAGGCCCCAGATCACCGAACAGGTCAGGCAGACCAGGGACAGCACGCCGGCGCCGAAGTTGAGGAACTGCTGGAACTGATCACCTCCGGCCAGCACCACCACGGGGATGAGGATCAGAACGACAGCCGACGCCACGCCGTAGGCCGATCGGCCGGGCTTGGGGAGCGAACTGTTACTACGACGAGGGTTCATGGGGGCAACTCCGAGCAGTTTCGGGAAAGCGGTCCCGCTGCCGAACTCTAAGTGGCTCCATACCGATGGGTACGAGGTTTGAGTTATTGCGTTGTTATCAAAGGACAGCGCGTCCGTTGCGATGTCCCTGTTGCTGCTGTTACGCGAAGTAATCGTTGAACTTGATTCAGCTTTCGTGTGGTGTGCATGATCTCCAACAGAGACATACGCAAGTACGACGCAACGTGCTCAGGGCCTGCGGTACCCTAGCGCCATGCGTGCTGTACGCCTTCTGCTTAGCGAGCCGCGCTGATCAGTCCCGACCACCGGTGAGACCGTGGTCGGCATCGGCGCGGCGTCCCCTCCTGTGCGAGGGGCTTTTTCATTTCCGCAGGCAGAGACGATCGATGGAGCTTTGAGGATCATGAGCGAGACGAACCCCGCTGCTGCCGCCGCCGTGCCGGCGGACGCCGCGCCGCACCGCTACACGGCAGCCATGGCCGCCGAGATCGAGGCACGCTGGCAGGACTTCTGGGACGCCGACGGCACCTACGAGGCGCCCAACCCCACGGGTGACCTGGCCGGCGACCCCGCGCTGGCCGCCAGGCCCAAGAAGTTCATCATGGACATGTTCCCGTACCCGTCCGGTGCGGGCCTGCACGTCGGCCACCCCCTGGGCTACATCGCCACCGATGTCTTCGCCCGGTTCCAGCGGATGACCGGCCACAACGTCCTGCACACCCTGGGCTTCGACGCCTTCGGCCTGCCCGCCGAGCAGTACGCCGTGCAGACCGGCACGCACCCGCGCGTGTCCACCGAGGCCAACATCGCCAACATGAAGGCCCAGCTGCGCCGGCTGGGACTGGGCCACGACCGGCGCCGGTCCTTCGCGACGATCGACCCGGACTACTACAAGTGGACCCAGTGGATCTTCCTGCAGATCTTCAACTCCTGGTACGACGACGAGGCGGACAAGGCCCGTCCGATCTCCGCGCTGATCGCCCAGTTCGAGTCCGGTGAACGCGCCGTACCGGGCCACACGCGCGCGTGGAACGAGCTGACCGCCGCCGAGCGCGCCGACGTCCTGAGCGGGTTCCGCCTGGCGTACGCCTCCGAGGCGCCGGTCAACTGGTGCCCCGGACTGGGCACCGTGCTGGCCAACGAGGAGGTCACCGCCGACGGCCGCTCCGAGCGCGGGAACTTCCCCGTCTTCAAGGCCAAGCTGCGCCAGTGGAACATGCGCATCACCGCCTACGCGGACCGGCTGCTGGACGACCTGGACGCGCTGGACTGGCCCGAGGCCATCAAGCTGCAGCAGCGCAACTGGATCGGCCGCTCCGAAGGCGCCCGCGTCGACTTCCCCATCGACGGCGAGCACATCACCATCTTCACCACGCGCCAGGACACCCTGTTCGGCGCGACCTACATGGTGCTGGCGCCCGAACACCCCCTGGTCGACAAGTTCACCCCGACCGCCTGGCCGGAGGGCACCCACGACGTGTGGACCGGCGGTCACGCCACCCCGGCCGAGGCCGTCGCGGCGTACCGCGCGCAGGCCGCCTCGAAGTCCGACGTCGAGCGGCAGGCCGAGGCCAAGGACAAGACCGGTGTGTTCACCGGCGCGTTCGCGACCAACCCGGTCAACGGCGAGCGCATCCCGGTCTTCATCGCCGACTACGTCCTGATGGGCTACGGCACCGGCGCGATCATGGCCGTCCCGGCGCACGACAGCCGCGACTTCGCCTTCGCGCGCGCCTTCGAGCTGCCGATGCGCTGTGTCGTGGAGCCGGCCGACGACCGCGGCACGGACCCCTCCACCTGGGACGACGCCTTCGGTTCGTACGACGCGAAGATCGTCAACTCCGCGAGCGACCAGGTCTCCCTGGACGGCCTGGGCGTCGTCGACGCCAAGGCCCGCATCACCGAGTGGCTGGCCCGCAAGGGCATCGGTGAGGGCACCGTCAACTTCCGGCTGCGCGACTGGCTGTTCAGCCGCCAGCGCTACTGGGGCGAGCCCTTCCCGATCGTCTACGACGAGGACGGCACCGCCCACGCCCTGCCCGAGTCGATGCTGCCGCTGGAGCTGCCGGAGGTCGAGGACTACTCGCCGCGCACCTTCGACCCGGACGACGCCGACACCCAGCCCGAGACCCCGCTGTCGCGCAACGAGGAATGGGTCAACGTCACCCTGGACCTGGGCGACGGGCCGAAGAAGTACCGGCGCGAGACCAACACCATGCCCAACTGGGCCGGTTCCTGCTGGTACGAACTGCGCTACCTGGACCCGCACAACGACCGCGCGCTGGTCGACCCGGAGATCGAGCGGTACTGGATGGGCCCGCGCGAGGGCCAGCCGCACGGCGGCGTCGACCTGTACGTCGGCGGTGCCGAACACGCCGTGCTGCACCTGCTGTACGCGCGCTTCTGGTCCAAGGTGCTGTTCGACCTGGGCCATGTCTCGTCGGCCGAACCGTTCCACAAGCTGTTCAACCAGGGCATGATCCAGGCCTACGTCTACCGCGACAGCCGCGGCATCGCGGTGTCGGCCGCCGAGGTGGAGGAGCGCGACGGCGCGTACTACCACCAGGGCGAGCAGGTCACCCGGCTGCTGGGCAAGATGGGCAAGTCCCTGAAGAACGCGGTCACTCCGGACGAGATCTGCGCCGAGTACGGGGCGGACACGCTGCGCCTGTACGAGATGGCGATGGGCCCGCTGGACGTCTCGCGCCCGTGGGACACGCGCGCGGTGGTGGGCCAGTACCGGCTGCTGCAGCGACTGTGGCGCAACATCGTCGACGAGGCGACCGGCGAGGTCACCGTCAGCGACGCCGAGCCCGACGAGGAGACGCTGCGTGCCCTGCACAAGGCGATCGACGGCGTGCGCCAGGACCTGGAGGGGCTGCGCTTCAACACCGCCATCGCCAAGGTCACCGAGCTGAACAACCACCTGACCAAGGCGGGCGGCACGGTGCCGCGCACCGTCGCCGAGCCGCTGGTGCTGCTGATCGCGCCGCTGGCCCCGCACATCGCCGAGGAACTGTGGCGCAGGCTGGGCCACACCGGCTCGGTCGTCCACCGGGACCTGCCCGTGGCCGACCCCGCCTACGTCGTGGACGAGACCGTGACCTGCGTCGTGCAGATCAAGGGCAAGGTCAAGGCGCGTCTGGAGGTCTCCCCGGCCATCTCCGAGGAGGACCTGGAGAAGGTGGCGCTGTCCGACGAGAAGGTCGTCGCGGCGCTGGACGGCGCGGGCATCCGCAAGGTGATCGTGCGGGCGCCGAAGCTGGTGAACATCGTCACGGCGTAGCCGCGGATCCTCCGGGCGGCCGGTCGTGAGACCCGGCCGCCCGTGAGGCCGGCCGTCCCGGTCGGCCGTACAGGTGGGCCGGTCGTCCGGCTCGGGGTACTCCCCTACGGGCAGGTTCGGGGTTCTGGCGGAACTCCGTACCTGCCCGTGGCGTTTACCGTTGAAGAGCGGCGCGGTGCGTGCCGCGGCAGTCCGAGGAGGAGCACCGTGGCAACCGTGATCACTGTCTTCGCCCTGCTCTTCCTGCTCTTCGTGGTGCTCGGCGCCTATGCGACGGTGAAGGTGGTCGGCGCCGCCAAGCGCGGTGTGGACCGCACCATCGACCAGGCCCGCCGCACGGTCGAGGACCACGCGCTGCGGGCCAAGTCGTTCGCCCAGCCCGGACCGGCGGGCGAGATCGCCCAGCTCCGGCTCCGGCTGCGCACCTCGATGCGCGCCACCCAGGAGGCGCTGCGCACGGGTGTGGTGGAGGACGAGTCCCTCAAGGAGTCCCTCGGCCTCTTCGAGCGCCTCAGCGCCCACGGGTACGAACTGGACCGCGATCTCAAGCGCATGGAGTCCGAGCCGGACCGGGCCACGCTCGCCGAGCGGCTGCCCGGCCTGCGCGAGCGCACCGAGCGCATCACCAAGTCCGCGGACTCCCTGCGCTGGGCGGCCCGCGACCGGGCCGGTCGGTTCGCGCAGGACGACCTCGACTCGCTGAGCGCGCAGATCGACGTCGAGGCGGGCGCCCTGCGCCACTGGACCACCGCGGACCCCACCCCCACGTCCGCCCCGTGGCCCGAGGCGCCGGCGGCCGGTGCCCCGGCGGACGACCGGACCGGATCGGGGTCCCGCTGGTCCGCCCCGGCGGACGAGCCGGTCCAGCCGGCCATCACCCCACCGGTCCGGCGCCCCGACTACCCCTGGCAGAGGAAGCCCCGGCCCGAGAGCACCACCTGATCCGGCGGTACCCCGTCCGAGTGCGAGGGGCCGGACTGCCGCTTGGGCGCTACGCCAGGTAACCTCCAGCTCATGTCCCGCCATGTCGCGATCGTCACCGATTCAACGGCCTACCTGCCGCCCCGGACGACGGAGCGCCATGGCATCACCACGGTGCCTCTGACGGTGGTCATCGGCGGACAGGCGTTCGAAGAGGGCACCGAGATCTCCACCCGCTCCCTCGCCCAGGCGCTCCAGAAGCGGCGCCCGGTCACCACCTCCCGTCCCAGCCCCGAGCAGTTCGCGCAGACCTACCACCGGATCGCGGAGTCCGGCGCCACGGACATCGTCTCGCTCCACCTGTCCGCCGAACTGTCCGGGACGTACGACGCGGCGGTCGTCGCGGCGCGCGAGGCGCCGGTGCCGGTCCGTGTGGTGGACACCGGCATGGTCGCGATGGCGCTCGGCTTCTGCGCGCTCGCCGCGGCGCGAGCGGCCGAGTCGGGCGGCACCGTGGACGAGGCCGTCACCGCCGCGGAGAAGCGGGCCGCAGGCACCTCCGCCTACTTCTACGTCGACACCCTCGACTATCTGCGCCGCGGCGGCCGGATCGGCGCCGCGCAGGCCCTGCTGGGCTCCGCGCTCGCGGTGAAGCCGCTGCTGCAACTGGAGGACGGCCGGATCGGCCCCCTCGAGAAGGTGCGCACGGCCTCGAAGGCGATCGCCCGCATCGAGGAGATCGTGGCCGACCGGGCCGGCGGCGCCCCCGTCGACATCGCCGTCCACCATCTCGACGCCCTCGACCGGGCCACCGCCCTCGCGGACCGCCTGCAGACACGCCTCCCCGGGCTGGCCGACCTGCATGTGAGCGAGATCGGAGCGGTGATCGGCGCGCACACGGGGCCGGGACTGCTCGGCGTCGTGGTGTCGGCACGGTGACGCAGGGCCGGCCGCGCGGCCGGTGACGGCCCACCGTGCGGCCGGGGAGTCCGATCGCGCTGCGGGGCTCACCCGTACGAGGGGCGAAGTTATCCACAGTTCGGCGGTCTTCCACGGTATTTGAGCAAGATCAACACGAAATGCCGGGATGTCCGATCCTCGCCGCATGGCACTTCGATCACGCTCACACACAGGATCCGCGACCAGCGGTCCCGGCCGCGGTCCCGCTTCGGACGTCCGCGCCCGCCACCGCCGTTCCCCGGCCCGCAGCCGTTCCCGGCACCGTCACACACCGGCGCAGGAGCTACGCCGACGTGCACAGGTTCTCTTCGCCGACCGCACGGCCGAGCGGCACGAGCCCGGGACCGGGCCGCCGGACCCGGCACCCACACCTGTGGGCGCACGCGGACCGCACCTCGGTCGGCGGGAGCCGCATGCCCGAGCCGCAGTGACCGAGGCCCACCCGGAACCCGGGTCCGAGGCTCCGGGCATGAAGGTCATGACGGGCCTGAGGGCCCTGATGGGCATGGGGGCCACGGCGGGTCGGATCGGCACCGGGGGCGGCTCCGACTCCGCCCGTACGCGGGGGACTTGGCGGGAGCGGGTCGGACCGGCTCTGCGGGAGCGCGTGCCGGTGTGGTTGCAGACACGGTGCGGCCTGGAACGCAGGAACGTGGTCGCGCTGACGGTGGTGCTCGTCGTCGCGGCGGGCTTCGCCGCGCAGCACTTCTGGACCGGCCGCCCCCGGTCCGTCCAGGCGCCGGAGACGGTGCGGGCGGCCGTGCCGTACGGGGTACGGGCTGCGGGCGGGTCGGCCGCGGCGGGCACTTCGGCCGACTCCCCGGGCCCGGCGGGTGCGCAAGGTACGGAGGGTGCGGAGGGTCAGGCGGGTACGGCAGGTCTGGGCGCGACCGCGGGTGGGACCGGTGCGGCCGGGACCGAGATCGTCGTCGACGTCGGTGGCAAGGTCCGTGATCCGGGGATCCACCGCCTGCCCGCCGGTTCGCGCGTCGTCGACGCACTCCGCGCGGCCGGTGGGGTGCGCCCCGGTACCGGTACCGACGGCCTCAACCGCGCCCGGTTCCTCGTGGACGGGGAGCAGGTGATCGTCGGCGGTCCGGCACCGGCCCCGGCGGCCGGGCCCGGTACGGGCGGCACCTCCGTCGGCGGGCCGGTCGGCGGCGCCTTGTCCGCGGCCCCGGTCTCGCTCAACACGGCCACCGTGGAACAGCTCGACACCCTGCCCGGCGTGGGGCCCGTACTGGCCCGGCACATCCTCGACTACCGCGTGCGGCACGGCGGCTTCCGGTCGGTGGACGAACTGCGCGACGTCAACGGCATCGGCGACCGCCGCTTCGCCGATCTGCGAAATCTCGTACGGCCGTGACCGGCGACCTCCGCCGCCGTTCCCCGGTCCTCTCCTCCCGCTCCCGCCGATCCGTGCACACCGACTCGGGGAAGCGGCTGGGAGCGGCCCACCCACGACAGGAAGGACCGACCGACCTCCGACTGGTACCGCCGGCCCTCGCGGCCTGGGCGACGGCCGCGCTGACACTGGACGCACCGACGGGGCGTGTCGTCGGCATCGTGGTGGCGGGCCTCTCCCTGGGCGGCGCGCTCCTGCTGACCCGCGGGTCGTCCGGATTCGGTCGGCGCGCACCCGGACCGGACACCGTCGGCCGACCTGGGCCCGGACCGGACCCAGCCGGCCGAGGGGAGCGCGGACCGCGCGCCTGGCCGCGGGCGACGATCGCCGCCGTGCTGCTGTGTGTGGCGGCGGCCGCCGCTTCGGCCGGGCCGCACGGAGCGGATCTGCGCCGGGGACCGGTGCCGGCGCTGGCACGGCAGTACGCCACCGTCACCGCCGAGGTCGAGATCACCTCGGACCCGAGGCTCTTCGCACCGCGTGTCAGAGGTGATCGCGCGGCGCCGGTCTCCGCGCTGATCGAGGCCGAGGTGCGCGGGGTGGAGCAGGCGGGCGGGGCGATGGTCTCGACACGGACGCCGGTCCTGGTGATCGTCGACGTCCGCGCGGGTCGCGCCCGGCCGGGACGGGGTGGCGGTTCGGACGGGCCGCCTGGTCCGGGCCGGACGGACGCGCGGGACGATCTGCAAGGGCAAGGGCAAGGGCAAGGGCAAGGGCAAGGGCAAGGGCAGGTCGTCGGTACGCCCGGGGCCGGGTCCGAGCCCCGGGGCGGGCCGGCGGGCTCGCCCTGGCTGGAGCTGCTGCCCTCGACGCGGCTGCGGGTGACCGGGCGGCTGGCTCCGGCCACGACGGGCGGCGACCGGATCGCTGCCGTACTGCGGGTCCGGGACCGGGCGGCGCCGGAGGTGACACAGGGCCCCTCGGGGGCGCAGCGGTTCGCGGGACGGCTGCGCGCGGGGCTGAGGCAAGCCACCGACGGGCTCCCGGGGGACGCGCGGGCGCTGCTGCCCGGCCTGGTCGTCGGGGACACCTCGCGCATCGAACCCGAACTGGACGAGGCCTTCAAAAGGACCGACCTCGCACACATCCTGGCGGTGTCCGGGAGCAATCTGACGATCCTCCTGGCCCTGCTCCTCGGGCCGCCCGGCCTCGCCCAGCAGGTCGAGCGGCGCGGCCTCGCACCCCGCCTCGGCATCCCGCTCCGTACGACGGCACTGTTCGGCGGCGCGCTCACCGTGGCGTTCGTGGTCGTGTGCCGACCCGACCCGAGTGTGCTGCGGGCGGCGGCCTGCGGCACGGTCGCGCTGCTCGCCCTCGTGACCGGGCGCCGCAGATCCCTCGTCCCGGCCCTGGCGACGGCGGTACTGCTGCTGGTGCTGTACGACCCGTGGCTGGCCCGAAGCTACGGCTTCCTGCTCTCGGTGCTGGCCACCGGCGCGCTGCTCACGCTGGCGCCGCGCTGGAGTGCCGGGCTGCGGCGGCGAGGGGTGCCACCACGGCTGGCCGAGGCGTTGTCCGCGGCGGGTGCGGCCCAGATGCTGTGTGCGCCGGTGGTCGCCGTGCTGTCAGCGCGGGTGAGCCTGGTGGCGGTGCCCTGCAACCTGCTCGCCGAGCTCGCGGTCGCACCGGCCACGGTGCTGGGCTTCGCGGCGCTGTCGACCGCGCCGGTGGCGATGCCGGTGGCCAAGGTGCTGGCGTGGTGCGCGAGTTGGCCTGCGGAGTGGATCGCGGGTGTGGCGCGGTACGGGGCCGCGCTGCCCGGCGGGGGAGTGGACTGGCCCGGCAGCTGGGCGGGCGCGCTGCTGCTCGCGCTCGTCATGGCGGTGGTCGTGGCGGTCGGGCGGCGGCTGCCGAGGAACCCGTGGCTGGTCGGGGCCTGTGGGGTGCTGTTCGTCCTTGTGGTGACGCGGCCGCCCTCGCTGAGCCGGGTGATCAGCGGATGGCCACCGCCGGGCTGGCGGTACGCCGTGTGCGATGTGGGGCAGGGGGACGCGACGGTGCTGGCGGCGGGGGAGGGCACCGGTGTGGTCGTGGACGCCGGGCCCGACGCGGCGTCGGTCGACCGGTGTCTGCGCGCCCTCGGTATCACCAGGATCCCGCTGGTCGTGCTGACCCACTTCCACGCCGACCATGTGGCGGGACTGCCGGGCGTGCTGCGCGGACGTTCGGTGGGCGCGATCGAGACGACGGGGTTCGCGGAGCCCGCGGACCAGGCCGAGTTCGTGCGGACGCAGGCCGCGGCGCACGGCGTACCGGTCACCGAGGCCGCCGCCGGGGAACAGCGCCGCATCGGCGACCTCTCGTGGGAGGTGCTGTGGCCGCCGCCGCGACAGGCGCCCGCGCCCGACGGCCCGAACGACGCCAGCGTCACGCTGCTCGTGCGGTCGGCCGGGCTGCGGCTGCTGCTGCTCGGGGACCTCGAACCCCCGGCCCAGCAGGCGCTGTTGCGGTCGCCGGTGGCCGGGGCGCTGGCGGCGGTGGACGTGCTCAAGGTGGCCCATCACGGCTCGGCCTATCAGGATCCGGATCTCATACGGGTGGTGTCGCCGCGGCTGGCCCTCATCTCCTGCGGCGCGGACAACCTGTACGGACACCCGGCTCCCGGTACGGTCGCCGCGCTGCGGGCCGGGGGAGCCGTGGTGGTGCGGACGGATGTGGACGGGGCGTTGGCGGTGACCGAGGAGGAGGGAGAACTGAGGGTCGCCGAGGACGGATGACGGGAGGACGGATGACGGGAGGACGGTTGACGGGAGGGCGGTTGACGAGGACAGGCAACGGGAGGTGGCGGCTGCCGGGTGTTGCGGTGCCGGAGAATGGGTCCGTGAGCGATGTGAGACATGTGCTGGTGCTGCCCGACCGTGATGCCGCGGAGGAGGCGGTGGAGGCGCTCGGGGAGCGGTTCGGGCTCGACGAGGAGCCACGGCTGGTGCGGGACGCGCTGGCCGGTGAGGACGATGCCGAGGACGCGCAGTGGCTCCTCGCCATCCAGGACGCGGAGGGGCGGCTGGACCCCCGGGAGCTGGACGCGTTCGCGGGGGAGTGGGACGGCTGGCGCGAGGAGCCGTAACCCGGGTACGAGAAACCCCGGGGACGCCGGGCCCCGGGCGGCGGCGGGGACCGGGACCCGGTCCCGCGGTGGCGCTCTCTCGTCGGCCGGCCGACGCCCGACCGACGGCCGGCCGACGGCCGACTCGCGGATCGTTGTCGGTGGGCCGTGCCATGCTTGTCCGGATGGCAAGGAAGACTGCGAATGACGACCCTCTCGCCCCGGTGACGCTGGCCGTGGGCCAGGAGGACCTCCTGCTCGACCGCGCCGTGCAGGAGGTGGTGGCCGCCGCGAGGGCCGCCGACGCCGACACGGACGTACGCGACCTGACCTCGGACCAGTTGCAGCCCGGCACGCTGGCCGAGCTGACGAGCCCGTCGCTCTTCGCGGAGCGCAAGGTCGTGGTCGTACGCAACGCGCAGGATCTGTCCGCCGACACGATCAAGGACGTGAAGGCGTATCTCGGGGCGCCGGCCGAGGAGATCACGCTCGTGCTGCTGCACGCGGGCGGGGCCAAGGGCAAGGGGCTGCTGGACGCCGCGCGCAAGGCGGGGGCGCGGGAGGTTGCGTGCCCCAAGATGACGAAGCCCGCGGACCGGCTGGCGTTCGTGCGGGGCGAGTTCCGCGCGCTGGGGCGGTCGGCCACGCCGGAGGCGTGCCAGGCCCTCGTCGAGGCCATCGGGAGCGATCTGCGGGAGCTGGCGTCCGCGGCGGCCCAACTGGTCGCCGACGTGGAGGGGACGATCGACGAGGCCGTCGTCGGGCGGTACTACACCGGGCGGGCCGAGGCGTCGAGTTTCACGGTCGCGGACCGGGCGGTCGAGGGGCGGGCGGCGGAGGCGCTGGAGGCGCTGCGGTGGTCGCTCGCGACGGGGGTGGCGCCGGTGCTGATCACGAGTGCGCTGGCACAGGGGGTGCGGGCGATCGGGAAACTGTCCTCGGCCCGTGGCGGGCGGCCGGCCGATCTGGCGCGGGAGCTCGGGATGCCGCCGTGGAAGATCGACCGGGTCCGGCAGCAGATGCGGGGGTGGACGCCGGACGGGGTCGCCGTCGCCCTGCGGGCGGTGGCCGAGGCCGACGCCGGGGTCAAGGGCGGCGGCGACGATCCCGAGTACGCCCTGGAGAAGGCGGTCGTGACGATCGCACGGGCGGCGCGGTCCCGGGGACGCGCGTAACCCGGACGCTGCTCCGGAGCGTGGACGGAGCGTGGACGGAGCGGTGAACGGAGCGGAGGCGCCACAGGCCCGCCCGTCGCCTTCCCGGCCTCTGTACCCGCCCCCGCCTCTGTGCCCGCCTGCGCCACCGTCTCCGTCTCCGCTCATGCCGAAGGCCCCGGTGCTCGTCCTGGGGAAGGGCGAGGTGCCGGGGCCTTCGGTTCAAGCCGGGGGATCCGCGCCCGCGTGGCGAACGCAGGCCGCGCGCAGATCCATGGGTGCCGGACGGGAGCGGATGAGAGAGGGCCCGCTCTGGGTCCTTCCGGCGGTCAGATCAAGAAAGAGGATCAGCCGTTGAGGTTGGCGACCTTGGAAGCCAGCGCCGACTTCTTGTTGGCGGCCTGGTTCTTGTGGATGACGCCCTTGGAGACGGCCTTGTCGAGCTGACGCGCGGCAGCGCGCTGGTACTCGGTGGCCTTCTCGACGTCACCCGCGGCAGCGGCCTCGCGGGCCTTGCGGATCGCGGTCTTCAGGGAGGACTTGACCGACTTGTTGCGCAGTCGCGCCTTCTCGTTGGTCTTGATCCGCTTGATCTGGGACTTGATGTTCGCCACGAATGAGCCTTCACAGGTTCTGGCACGGGGCCGCTCGGGTCCCGTGCCGGTGATTTTCTTGGGGTGTGTCCCGTGCTGAGAGGGCAAGAGACACAGGTCCCCACGTTACCAGGGGCTCTCCGGCTGGCCCAAACCGGCTTCCGGTCGCCGCGCGTGGGACCATGGAGGCTGCGTAACGATCCGACCCGAGACCGCACACACTGCGGACGCCTCAAGAATCAGGACCCTGCGTGCCCGCGATCCCTAGCCATGTGCCCGAGCCGAGCCGTACCGACCCGGCTCGGATCCGCAATTTCTGCATCATCGCGCACATCGACCACGGCAAGTCCACGCTCGCCGACCGGATGCTCCAGCTGACCGGTGTGGTCGAGCAGCGGCAGATGCGCGCCCAGTACCTCGACCGCATGGACATCGAGCGCGAGCGCGGCATCACGATCAAGTCCCAGGCGGTGCGTCTGCCCTGGGCCCCGACCACGGGCCCCGACCAGGGCGCGACGCACATCCTCAACATGATCGACACCCCGGGGCACGTCGACTTCACCTATGAGGTCTCGCGGTCGCTGGCGGCCTGCGAGGGAACCGTCCTCCTCGTCGACGCGGCCCAGGGCATCGAGGCGCAGACCCTCGCGAACCTGTACCTCGCGATGGAGAACGACCTGGCCATCGTCCCCGTGCTGAACAAGATCGACCTGCCTGCCGCGCAGCCCGAGAAGTTCGCCGAGGAGCTCGCCAACCTGGTCGGCTGCGACCCCGACGACGTGCTGCGGGTCTCCGCCAAGACCGGTGTCGGCGTGGACGCGCTGCTGAACCGGGTCGTCGAGGCGGTACCGGCGCCGGTCGGCGTCGCCGACGCGCCCGCCCGCGCGATGATCTTCGACTCGGTGTACGACTCCTACCGGGGCGTCGTGACGTACGTGCGTGTCATCGACGGACAGCTCAACAAGCGTGAGCGGATCCGGATGATGTCCACCGGCGCCACGCACGAACTGCTGGAGATCGGCACCAACTCGCCCGAGATGCTGCCGGCCGACGGCCTGGGCGTCGGCGAGGTGGGCTATCTCATCACCGGCGTGAAGGACGTCCGCCAGTCCAAGGTCGGTGACACCATCACCACCCTGCACAAGGGCGCGACCGAGGCGCTGGGCGGGTACAAGGACCCCAAGCCGATGGTCTTCTCGGGCCTGTACCCGCTGGACGGCTCCGACTACCCCGAGCTGCGTGACGCCCTCGACAAGCTCCAGCTCAACGACGCCGCGCTGGTCTACGAGCCGGAGACGTCCGCCGCGCTCGGCTTCGGCTTCCGCGTCGGCTTCCTCGGGCTGCTGCACCTGGACGTGATCCGGGAGCGGCTGGAGCGCGAGTTCGGGCTCGACCTCATCGCCACCGCGCCGAACGTGGTCTACCGCGTCCTCATGGAGGACGGCAGCGAGCACACGGTCACCAACCCGAGCGAGTTCCCCGAGGGCAAGATCAACGAGGTGTACGAGCCGGTCGTGCGCGCCACGATCCTCGCGCCCTCCGAGTTCATCGGTTCGATCATGGAGCTGTGCCAGACCCGGCGCGGCACCCTGCTCGGCATGGACTACCTGTCCGAGGACCGGGTCGAGATCCGCTACACCCTCCCGCTCGCCGAGATCGTCTTCGACTTCTTCGACCAGCTGAAGTCCAAGACCCGCGGCTACGCCTCGCTCGACTACGAGCCCACCGGCGAGCAGACCTCCAGCCTGGTCAAGGTCGACATCCTGCTGCACGGCGACAAGGTGGACGCGTTCTCCGCGATCACGCACAAGGACGCCGCGTACGCGTACGGGGTACGGCTCGTCGCCAAGCTGCGCGAGCTCATCCCGCGGCAGGCCTTCGAGGTGCCCATCCAGGCCGCCATCGGCTCCCGGGTCATCGCCCGCGAGACCATCCGGGCCATCCGCAAGGACGTCCTCGCCAAGTGCTACGGCGGTGACATCTCCCGGAAGCGGAAGCTGCTGGAGAAGCAGAAGGAGGGCAAGAAGCGCATGAAGATGGTGGGTTCCGTGGAAGTTCCGCAGGAGGCCTTCATCGCGGTGCTCTCCAGCGACGACAGCGCGGGGTCGGGCAAGGGCAAGAAGTAACCACGGGTCACCCGTGGGCACCGCGTCGAAACGGGCGCAATCGGGGCTCGTCGTGCGAAAGCGCGGCGGGCCCCCGTGCGTGCGGGCCGTCGCTCTCTGTAGGAAGTGACAGGCCGCGGCCTCTTACGCAGGGGGCGGTCGCGCCTTACTCTGATCTCTGCTCGATAGTTACTCGCGAGTTAAACAACGCTCGGACAGCACCTCGTGAGCAGACCCAGCCGTACTGAGCCGGCCCGTACCGGGCCAGCCGAGCCAGCCGCACCGTCGCGGGCCCCGGAGGATGTCGTGAGCGACACACAGACACTGATCGAGAACCGTCCGCCGTCCGTCGCGGGCCTCTTCCTTGACCGGGTGGCGGCCACTCCGGACGCCGAGGCCTACCGCTACCCCGTGGTGGCGGAATCGGGGCAGGGGCCGGACGACTGGAAGTCGCTCAGCTGGGCGCAGGCCGCCGAGCGGGTCTACGCGATCGCCGCGGGCCTGATCGAACTCGGCGTGCAGCCCGAACAGCGGGTGGCCCTGGCCTCCTCGACCCGGGTCGAGTGGATCCTCGCCGACCTGGGCATCCTGTGCGCCGGCGCCGCCACGACCACGGTCTACCCGCAGACCAACGCCGACGAGTCGGCGTTCATCCTCGCCGACTCGGAGAGCCGGGTACTGATCGCCGAGGACGCGGCCCAGCTCGCCAAGGCGCAGGAGAAGCGCGCCGAACTGGCCGAGCTCACCCACGTCGTGGTGATCGACCCGGCCGGAGTCGAGAGCGACGACCGGGTCCTCACCCTCGCCGAGCTGGAGCGGCGCGGCGCCGCCTACCTGGAGAAGCACCCCGGCCTGATCAAGGAGCGGGTCGCGGCGATCACCAAGGACCAGCTCGCCACCCTCATCTACACCTCGGGCACCACCGGCCGCCCGAAGGGCGTGCGTCTGCCGCACGACAACTGGTCGTACATGGCGAAGGCGATCGCCGGGACCGGGCTGATCGGCGTCGACGACGTGCAGTACCTGTGGCTGCCGCTGGCGCACGTCTTCGGCAAGGTGCTCACCTCCGGTCAGATCGAGGTCGGGCACGTCACCGCCGTCGACGGCCGTGTCGACAAGATCATCGAGAACCTTCCGGTCGTCAAGCCGACCTACATGGCGGCCGTGCCGCGCATCTTCGAGAAGGTCTACAACGGGGTCGCGGCCAAGGCCCGCGCGGGCGGCGGCGCCAAGTACAAGATCTTCCAGTGGGCCGCCGAGGTCTCCCGCGAGTACGCCAAGGTCACCCAGGACAACTTCCGGCGCACCGGCGGCCACACGGCGCCGTTCGGGCTGGCGGCCAAGCACAAGGTCGCCGACACGCTCGTCTTCGCCAAGATCCGCGAGGCCTTCGGCGGCAACCTGCGCGCCTGCATCTCGGGCAGCGCCGCCCTCGCTCCCGAGATCGGCTACTTCTTCGCCGGCGCCGGCATCCACATCCTGGAGGGCTACGGCCTCACCGAGTCCTCCGCCGCCTCCTTCGTCAACCCGGGCGAGGCCTACCGCACCGGCACGGTCGGCAAGCCGCTGCCCGGCACCGAGGTGCGCATCGCGGACGACGGCGAGATCCTGCTGCGCGGCCCCGGCATCATGGAGGGCTACCACGGGCTGCCCGAGAAGACCGCCGAGGTGCTGGAGGCGGACGGCTGGTTCCACACCGGCGACATCGGCGAGCTGTCGGCCGACGGCTATCTGAAGATCACCGACCGCAAGAAGGACCTGATCAAAACGTCCGGCGGCAAGTACATCGCGCCGGCCGAGGTCGAGGGCCAGTTCAAGGCGGTGTGCCCGTACGTCTCCAACATCCTCGTGCACGGCGCCGACCGTAACTTCTGTACGGCCCTCATCGCGCTCGACGAGCCGGCGATCCTGGACTGGGCGAAGGAGAACGGGCTGGCGGACAAGCCGTACGCCGACGTCGTCGCCGCGCCGGCGACGGTCGCCATGGTCGAGGGGTACGTCAAGCAGCTCAACGAGGGCCTCCAGCGCTGGCAGACCATCAAGAAGTTCCGGCTGCTGCCGCGCGACCTCGACGTGGAGCACGGCGAGATCACGCCGAGCCTGAAGCTGAAGCGGCCGGTGGTGGAGCGCGAGTACAAGCACCTGATCGACGAGATGTACGCGGGCTCGCGCGAGGCGTAGGCAGGGGCCCGGTCCCGCGTGGTGGGCGACATGTGATGTCCGGATGCTCGGAGTCGGTCAGGTTTCTGGCCGTCTTCGAGCACACGCGTAGCACGGTTCTCACTCATGGCGGCCCACTTCGGTAACTCGGCGCTTATGGGCGCGCTCGGTCTGTCACGCTGTCGGCAACGACCGAGGCCCAATTCGTCCGAACCGTTCGGGAGCCGCCCATGGGGGCCATTCCGACGCAACGGGAGAACCCTCCCCTTGCCTCCGATGCTTCCGGTGCCTCCGACGCCTGCGCGCCGGAGCGCGCGCAGGTGCGCGCGACCCTGGCCGGGAGCCCCCTCGCGCCCGGCTCCGCCCGCGCACTCGTGCGCGCCGCGCTCGTCGACTGGGCGGATCAGGGGCAGCCCGGTACCGACCCCGGCACCGGCCGCAACACCGAACCCCGGCACGACGCCCGAGCCGGGCTCCGCGCCGCCCTGCGCACCGGTCGGCTGGCCGACGACGTGCTGCTGGTCGTCAGCGAACTCGTCACCAACGCCGTCGTCCACGCCGGTACGGCCGTCGAGCTCGTGTGCCGTCTGGAGGAGCCGGCGGGCGCGGTCGTCGTGGAGGTCTCCGACCAGCACCCCTCACGCGCCCCGCGCGACGGCGGCGCCGAACCGGCGTACGAGATCCCGGAGTACGGGCGCGGTCTGCGCCTGGTCGCCACGCTCGCCGAGGCCTGGGGCGTCACCTATCGCAGGGGCGCCAAGACGGTGTGGGCGCGGCTGCCCTTCGAGCCCCCCGACGGCACCGAGACGGACGACGACGCGTGCGCCCCGGGGTACGCCCTCGGCGTGGCCGAGATTTTCGCCCCCGAGCCGCAGCGGGCCGAGCGGGACGGGGACTGGCTGGGCCGCGGCGCCCTGACCTTCCTCGCCGAGGCCTCCGACCTGCTCGCCGGCCAGCTCGACGAGGACCTGGTCGCCGCGCTCACCGGCCAGCTGCTGGTGCCGCGGCTGGCCGACTGGTGCGCGGTGTGGCTGGAGGACGAGGCCACCGGCCGCGGCGGCTGGTCCGGCGATCCGGCGGGGGGCACCGGACCACGGCTGGCCCGGGTCTGGCACGGCAGCGAGAACGTCATCGAGGAGCTGCGCAGGGCCCTGGAGAAGGACCCGCCCCGGCCGTCGGAGGGGATCGCCGCCGGCCCGGTCCCGTTCCCCTGGCCCGCCGTGGCCTGGTCCGTGGACGGCACCCACGGATCCGGCGACTCGTACGGACCCGGTGATTCGCACGGATCCAGCGATTCGCACGGGATCGGTGGGTCGTACGGATCCAGCGATTCGCACGGGATCGGTGGGTCGTACGGATCCGGCGGGGCGCACGGGGCCGACGGGTCGTACGGGACGGCGCTCGCCTACCGTCTCGTCGCGGGCGGCCGCCCGCTGGGCACCCTGGTCATCGGCCGGGCCGGACTCGCCCGCTTCCCCGACGAGGTCACCGGGCTGGTCGAGGACCTCAGCCGCCGGGTGGCGCTGGCCATCGGCGCCGCCCGCCAGTACGCCCGCCAGGCCACCATCAGCGCCGTGCTCCAGCGCGGGCTGCTGCCCGGCGCCGTCGCGGAGATCCCCGGGGTGCGCAGCGCCCTCGTCTACGAGCCCCGGGACAAGGGCGGACCGAGCGGCGACTTCTACGACCTCTTCCCGGCCGGCGACGGCCGCTGGTGCTTCGCCGTCGGCGACGTCCAGGGCAAGGGTCCCGAGGCGGCCGTGGTGATCGGCCTGGCCCGGCCCTGGCTGCGGCTGCTGGCCCGCGAGGGCTATCGCGTCGCCGACGTCCTGGACCGCCTCAACCAGCTCCTCCTCGACGACGCCACCGAGGCCGCGGACGCCTCCGCCCGTGCCCTCGTCGGCCCCACCGCCCCCGGCGACGGCCCGCAGACCCGGTTCCTCTCGCTCCTCTACGGCGAGCTCGCCCCCTTCGACGGCGGCCTGAGCTGCACCCTCGCCTCCGCCGGACATCCGCTGCCGCTGCTCCTCGGGCCGGACGGCGACGTCCGTACGGTCGCCCGGCCGCAGACCCTCCTCGGCGTCGTCGAGGACGAGACCTACACCAGCGAAACGTTCGAGCTGCTCCCCGGCGACAGCCTGCTGTGCGTCACCGACGGGGTGACCGAGCGGCGCTCCGGCTCCCGGCAGTTCGACGACGGCGACGGCCTCGCGGTCGCGCTGGCAGGCTGCGCGGGGCTGGACGCCGAGCTGATCGCGGAGCGCATCATAGGGCTGGTGCACGAGTTCGGCGGGCACCCGCCCGAGGACGACCTGGCGCTGCTGGTGCTCCAGGCGGAATAGCCCCGGACCGGCCCCGGGGCGACCGGCCCCGGGGCCCTGCGCGCGTGCGGGACAATGGAGCACATGCCTTCCGCACTCCCCGACGGCGAGCCCGTCCCCGACGACGGCGCGCTGCCCGCGCCCGCGCTCGCCGGGGCCGCCGACCGCCCCCTCGGGTTCTACCTGCACGTCCCGTACTGCGCGACCCGCTGCGGCTACTGCGACTTCAACACCTACACGGCGACCGAACTGCGCGGCACCGGCGGCGTCCTCGCCTCCCGCGACAACTACGCCGAGACCCTGATCGACGAGATCCGCCTCGCCCGCAAGGTCCTCGGCGACGACCCGCGCGAGGTCCGTACGGTGTTCGTCGGCGGCGGCACGCCCACCCTGCTGGCCGCGGACGATCTCGTACGGATGCTGGGCGCGATCCGCGACGAGTTCGGGCTGGCGGCGGACGCGGAGGTCACCACGGAGGCGAACCCGGAGTCGGTGGACCCCGCCTACCTCGCCACGCTCCGCGAGGGCGGCTTCAACCGGATCTCCTTCGGCATGCAGAGCGCGCGGCAGCACGTGCTGAAGGTCCTGGACCGCACGCACACCCCGGGACGGCCCGAGGCGTGCGTCGCGGAGGCGCGCGCGGCGGGCTTCGAGCACGTCAACCTGGACCTGATCTACGGCACGCCCGGCGAGTCGGACGACGACTGGCGGGCGTCGCTGGACGCGGCGCTGGGCGCCGGCCCCGACCACGTCAGCGCGTACGCCCTGATCGTCGAGGAGGGCACGCAGCTCGCCCGCAGGATCCGGCGCGGCGAGGTGCCGATGACGGACGACGACGTCCACGCGGACCGCTACCTGATCGCCGAGGAGACGCTGTCGGCGGCGGGCTTCGACTGGTACGAGGTCTCCAACTGGGCGACCTCGCAGGCGGCCCGCTGCCTGCACAACGAGCTGTACTGGCGCGGCGCCGACTGGTGGGGCGCCGGGCCGGGGGCGCACTCGCACGTGGGCGGGGTGCGCTGGTGGAACGTCAAGCACCCGGGGGCGTACGCGGCGGCGCTGGCGTCCGGCCGCTCGCCGGGAGCCGGACGCGAGGTCCTGGCGGACGAGGACCGGCGGGTGGAGCGGATCCTGCTGGAGCTCCGGCTGCGGGAGGGGGTGCCGCTGGGGCTTCTGAAGGAGGAGGGGCTCAAGGCGTCGCGCCGGGCGCTGTCGGACGGGCTGCTGGCGCGGGAGGCGTACGACGACGGGCGGGCCGTGCTGACGCTGCGGGGGCGGTTGCTGGCGGACGCGGTGGTGCGGGACCTGGTGGACTGAAGGGCCACCCCCGCGACGGCGGGGGGGGGGGCACGAGCCGCCCGGCCCGGTGGACGGAACCGATCGGCGGACCGCCTCCGCGCGGGCGGAGAGCGGTCCACCGGTCCCGGCGGATCAGCGGCTCGGCACGCTTTCGGGGCACGGTCACGTGGTCGACCTCAGGGCACGGTCACGTGGTCGATGAGACGCTCGACACATCCCAGCAGCTCGGGTTCCAGGTCCTTGTAGGAGCCCACGCGCGCGAGGATCGCCTGCCACACCGCGCCCGTGTTGTCCGCGGGCCAGCCCAGGGCCCGGCACACGCCCGTCTTCCAGTCCTGGCCGCGCGGGACCCGCGGCCACGCCGGGATGCCCAGGGACGACGGTTTCACCGCCTCCCAGACGTCGATGTACGGGTGCCCCACCACCAGGGCGTGCTCGCTCGTCACCGACGCGGCGATCCGGGACTCCTTGGAGCCCGGCACCAGATGGTCCACCAGGACGCCGAGGCGGGCGTCCGGGCCGGGGGAGAAGTCGGCGACGATCGCCGGCAGGTCGTCGACCCCCTCCAGGTACTCCACGACCACGCCCTCGATGCGCAGGTCGTCGCCCCACACCTTCTCGACCAGCTCGGCGTCGTGCCGGCCCTCCACGTAGATCCGCCCGGCGCGGGCCACCCGGGCGCGTGCGCCGGGCACGGCGACCGAGCCGGACGCCGTACGGGCGGGCCGTGCCGGGCCGCCCGCGGACGGCCGGACCAGCGTCACCACGGCGCCCTCCAGGAGGAAGCCCCGCGGCTCCAGCGGGAACACCCGGTGCTTGCCGAACCGGTCCTCCAGCGTCACCGTGCCCGCCTCGCAGCGGATCACCGCGCCGCAGAACCCGGTTCCCGGCTCCTCGACCACGAGACCGGGTTCGGCGGGGACCTCCGGTACGGGTCCGGTCTTCTTCCACGGCGGCGTCAGGTCGGGCGAGTACGAGCGCATTCGGACGACGATAGGAGAACCCGTCGGCCCGGTCTCACGACACGCCGAAGCGCCGCGCCAGCGCGTCCCGCTGGGCGCGGACGAAGCGCGCGTCCACCACCGCTCCGTGACCGGGCACGTACGACGCGTCCTCGCCGCCCAGTTCCAGCAGCCGGTCCAGGGCGGCGGGCCAGCGCGACGGCACGGCGTCGGGCCCGGCCTGGGGTTCGCCGGACTCCTCGACCAGGTCGCCGCAGAACACCACCACCGGGTCGGCCGCCACCACCACCGCGAGGTCCCGGGCGGTGTGCCCGGGGCCCACGTCCACCAGCCGGATCCGCGGGCCGCCGGCCGGCTCCAGGGCCAGGGTGCCGCGCACGGCCCGGTGGGGGCGCACGAGGGCGTCGGCGGCCTCCTCCGCGGCCCGGCGGTCGAGGCCGTTGCGCACCGCGTCCGCACACATCCCGGCGCGGTCCGCCCCGAAGAAGTCCCCGCCCCCGCCCCCGTCCCCGACTCCGCCTCCGGGCCGGTCCTCGCGCCCGCGCCCGTCCCCGCGCTCGTTCCCGCCCCCGTCGCCCGGGGTGACCGCCCCGGGCGGCGCGCCTTCTCCGGCCGCCACCAGTACGGTCGCGCCCGCGAACGCCGCCGCCCCGAAGACATGGTCGAAGTGGGGGTGGGTGAGGGCGAGCAGACGCACCCGGCAGCCGGCGATCGCCTCCGCCTGCCCGCGCAGCCGGGCGCCCTCCGCCAGGCTCGACCCGGCGTCGATCAACAGTGCGGATCCGGCCCCCACGACCAGCCCCACCGTGCAGTCCCACACCGGCAGCCGGCACCGCCCGACCCCCTCCGCCAACCGCTCCCACCCCAGCTCTTCCCAAGTCACCGACATGCCGCGACGCTATCGGTGGAAGCGGGCCCGGCACGACGTCGCAGGCCCAGCCTTGCCCGGGGTGTACCCCACGGCCGTACACTGACCCGGGGACCGTTGGCACTCGCGCGCGCAGAGTGCCAGGCGGCAGGCATCAGGGGACGACAGTCTGGAGGTGTGCGCGAGATGCTGAGCGAACGCAGGCTTCAGGTGCTGCGCGCCATCGTCCAGGACTACGTCGGCACCGAGGAGCCGGTGGGCTCCAAGGCGCTGACCGAGCGGCACAACCTCGGCGTGTCCCCGGCGACGGTGCGCAACGACATGGCGGCCCTGGAGGACGAGGGGTTCATCGCCCAGCCGCACACCAGTGCGGGGCGGATCCCCACCGACAAGGGCTACCGGCTGTTCGTCGACAAGCTCGCGGGCGTCAAACCGATGACGGCACCCGAGCGGCGCGCGATCCAGAGCTTCCTCGACGGGGCCGTGGACCTCGACGACGTGGTGGCCCGTACCGTGCGGCTGCTCGCGCAGCTGACCCGGCAGGTCGCCGTCGTGCAGTACCCGTCGCTGACCCGGTCGACCGTGCGGCACGTGGAGCTGCTGTCGCTGGCGCCCGCGCGGGTGATGCTGGTGCTGATCACCGACACCGGCCGGGTCGAGCAGCGCGTGGTCGACTGCGCGGCGCCGTTCGGCGAGACCTCCCTGGCGGATCTGCGGGCACGGCTGAACAGCCGGGTCGCGGGCCGCCGGTTCGCGGACGTGCCGCGGCTCGTGGAGGATCTGCCGGAGGCGTTCGAGGCGGACGACCGCGGCACGGTCTCGACGGTGCTCTCCACCCTGCTGGAGACGCTCGTCGAGGAGAACGAGGAGCGGCTGATGATCGGCGGCACCGCCAATCTGACCCGCTTCGGACATGACTTCCCTCTCACGATCCGCCCGGTCCTCGAGGCGCTGGAGGAGCACGTCGTGCTGCTCAAGTTGCTTGGTGAGGCCGGTGATTCGGGCATGACGGTGCGGATCGGTCATGAGAACGCCTATGAGGGACTCAACTCCACTTCGGTGGTCTCGGTCGGCTACGGTTCGGGCAACGAGGCGGTCGCCAAGCTCGGTGTGGTCGGACCGACTCGTATGGATTACCCGGGAACGATGGGAGCGGTACGCGCAGTGGCACGGTACGTCGGACAGATCCTGGCGGAGTCCTGAGTGGCCACGGACTACTACGCCGTTCTCGGCGTGCGCCGCGACGCGTCGCAGGAAGAGATCAAGAAGGCCTTCCGGCGGCTCGCGCGCGAGCTGCATCCGGACGTGAACCCGGATCCGAAGACCCAGGAGCGGTTCAAGGAGATCAACGCCGCTTACGAGGTGCTGTCGGACCCGCAGAAGAAGCAGGTCTACGACCTCGGCGGCGACCCGCTCTCGCAGTCCGGCGGAGCCGGTGCCGCGGGCGGCTTCGGCGCGGGCGGCTTCGGCAACTTCTCCGACATCATGGACGCGTTCTTCGGCACGGCGTCGCAGCGCGGTCCGCGCTCGCGCACCCGCCGGGGCCAGGACGCCATGATCCGGCTGGAGATCGAGCTGGACGAGGCGGCCTTCGGCACCACGAAGGACATCCAGGTCGACACGGCGATCGTCTGCACCACCTGCAACGGTGAGGGCGCGGCGCCGGGCACGACCCCCCAGACCTGCGACATGTGCCGCGGTCGCGGTGAGGTCTCGCAGGTCACGCGGTCCTTCCTCGGCCAGGTCATGACGTCCCGGCCCTGCCCCCAGTGCCAGGGCTTCGGAACCGTCGTGCTCAACCCGTGCCACGAGTGCGCGGGCGACGGCCGGGTGCGCTCCCGCCGGACGCTGACGGTGAAGATCCCGGCCGGTGTCGACAACGGAACGCGGATCCAGCTGGCCGGCGAGGGCGAGGTCGGTCCCGGCGGCGGTCCGGCCGGTGACCTCTACGTCGAGATCCACGAGCTGCCGCACTCCACCTTCCAGCGGCGCGGCGACGACCTGCACTGCACGGTCACGATCCCGATGACGGCGGCGGCCCTCGGCACGAAGGTGCCGCTGGAGACGCTGGACGGCATGGAGGAGGTCGACATCCGGCCCGGCACCCAGTCCGGCCAGTCGATCCCGCTGCACGGCCGTGGCGTCACCCACCTGCGCGGCGGCGGCCGGGGCGACCTCATCGTGCATGTCGAGGTCCAGACCCCGAACAAGCTCGACCCCGAGCAGGAGCGCCTGCTGCGCGAACTGGCCAAGCTGCGCGGCGAGGAGCGTCCGACGGGGCAGTTCCAGCCGGGTCAGCAGGGGCTGTTCTCGCGGCTGAAGGACGCGTTCAACGGCCGCTGAGCCGAGCGGACGAGGACATGAAGGGCCCGGGGGCAGCCGCCCCCGGGCCCTTCGTCCGTGCCGCGCGTCCGCTCCCGGTCGCGGCCCGTGCCGCGCGTCCGCTCCCGGTCGCGGCCCGTGCCGCGCGTCCGCTCCCGCGCGCGGCCCGCGCCCGGCCCGATTCGGACTTGTTCGAGGGACGTGACAACATGCCGACATGTCCTCCGCACTGACCGATCTCTGCGCGCATCCGATCGTGCAGGCCCCCATGGCGGGCGGTGTCTCCGTGCCGAAGCTCGCCGCCGCCGTCTGCGAGGCGGGCGGTCTCGGCTTCCTGGCCGCCGGGTACAAGACGGCCGACGGCATGTACCAGGAGATCAAACAGCTGCGGAGCCTGACGGCCCGCCCCTTCGGCGTGAACGTGTTCATGCCGCAGCCGGAATACGCGGAGACCGGCGCCGTCGAGGTGTACGCGCACCAGCTGGCCGGCGAGGCCGCCTGGTACGACGCGGAGCTCGGCGACCCGGACAGCGGGCGCGACGACGGCTACGAAGCCAAGCTCGCGGTGCTGCTGGCGAACCCGGTGCCCGTGGTGTCGTTCCACTTCGGGGTGCCGGGCCGGGACACGCTGGACGCCCTGCGCCGGGTCGGCACCCGCACGCTGGTCACCGCGACCACCGTCGAGGAGGCCCTCGCCGTGGAGCGGGCGGGCGCCGACGCGGTGATCGTGCAGGGCGTGGAGGCGGGCGGACACCAGGGCACCCACCGCGACCTCCAGGAGAACGACGGCTGCGGCATCGGACTGCTCGCCCTGCTCGCGCAGGTCCGCGAGAGCGTGGGCCTGCCGCTGGTGGCCGCCGGCGGCATCATGCGCGGCAGCCAGATCGCCGCCGTGCTGGCGGCCGGCGCCGAAGCGGCCCAGCTCGGCACGGCCTTCCTGGCCACCGCCGAGTCCGGCGCGCACACCGTGCACAAGCGGGCGCTCACCGATCCGCTGTTCGTCCGCACGGAGCTGACCCGCGCGTTCTCCGGGCGGCCGGCCCGCGGTCTGGTCAACCGCTTCCTGCGCGAGCACGGACCGTACGCGCCCGCCGCGTATCCCGAGATCCACCACCTCACCGCGCCGCTGCGCAAGGCCGCCGCCCGGGCCGCCGACGCGCAGGGCATGGGGCTGTGGGCGGGCCAGGGCCACCGGATGGCCCGCGAGCTGCCCGCCGGGCGGCTGGTCGAGGTGCTGTCCGCCGAACTGGACGCGGCCCGGGCCGCCTTGTCGCAGGGTGGTGAGGTCCGATGACCGCTCCGGTCTTCGTCGTCGAGGACGTCCGCGCCGACGCCGCCGGACAGTACGTCCTCGACGGACCCGAGGGACGCCACGCGGTGTCCGTGAAGCGGCTGCGGGCGGGCGAGACGGTCGTCCTCACCGACGGCGCCGGACGCTGGGCCGAGGGCGAGGTGGCCGCCGCCGAGGGCAAGGACCGGCTGGTCGTCGACCTGCGCGAGGTGCACGAGGAGCCGGCGCCCACCCCCCGTATCACCGTCGTGCAGGCACTGCCCAAGGGCGACCGGGGCGAGGTCGCCGTCGAGACCATGACCGAGGTCGGCGTCGACGCGATCGTGCCGTGGGCGGCCTCCCGCTGCATCACCCAGTGGAAGGGCGAGCGCGGACTGAAGGCGCTCGGCAAGTGGCGGGCCACCGCCCGCGAGGCCGGCAAGCAGTCCCGGCGGGTGCGGTTCCCCGAGGTCGCGGACGCGGCGACGACCCGGCAGCTCGGCGCGCTGCTGGCGGCCGCCGACTTCGCCGCCGTGCTCCACGAGAGCGGTGACGCGCCGCTGGCCGCCGCCGAACTGCCCACCGAGGGCGAGATCGTGCTCGTGGTCGGCCCGGAAGGCGGCGTCTCCCCCGAGGAGTTGGCGCTGTTCGAGCAGGCCGGGGCGCGCCCCTACCGGCTCGGCCCCAGCGTGCTGCGCACCTCGACCGCGGGCACCGCGGCCGCGGCCCTGCTGCTCGGCCGCACCGGCCGCTGGTCCTGACCGCGGGGAGGACGCCGTGGAACTCGCCCGGATACGGCCGCTCGTCACCGACTTCGCCCGCCACCGGTGCTACGCCGACGTCCTCGGCCCCCGGCCGCGGCCGGGGGCGACGCGGGGGCCGTAGGAGCGGCTGTCGCCGCGCGGCCGACCCGGTTCCCGCGCGCTCCCCCCGCGCCCTGTGCGGTGACCCCGGTACGCCCCCTTCGCGGCCCCCGCAGGCCCCATCGTGACCGTATGAGGTCTACCGCCCCACGCCCAGGAGTGGCACGCTGCCGTCCATGGGGGCATTGAGGTGGATTTGGGACCGCCCGCGCGGGTCGCGGGCGATGGCCGTGGCGTGGTGCGCGGTGGTCGTCGGCGCGGGCGCCGTGGCGTGCGATCCGGGCGGGCTGAGTTCCGCCTCGGTGGCGTACACCACCGACCAGACCGCGACGAAGGAGCTCGAGCGGCAGCGGGTGGACGTGCGCTGGCTCACCTGCACGGCCGCGTTCGGCGACAAGGCGGCCACGGCGAGCGCGAGCACCGTCGCCACCGTCGACTGCCGGGGCAGGACGGACGACGGCAGGGACATCACCGTCACCGGGAAGGTCACCCGGGCCGTGGACGGCGCCTGTGTGCGCGGCGACCTCACCGCCAAGGTGGGCGGCAAGGTGCGGTTCCACGTGAGCGGCCTCGGCGACTGCGACGCCACCCCCTCGCCCGTCGGCGGGGGTTCGGGCGGAGGTTCGGGCGGACAGCGGGGCGGCCCGACCGCCACGGTGACCGTCACCAGGACCATCTGGTGTGTGGACGATCCGGGGTGCCGGCCCGTCGAGGGCAAGTGAGACGTCCCCCTGTTCCCGTGCGCCCCTCGCTGCATAGGGTGACCGCGTGACCCAGCCTGCTGCCTCCGGCCCCACGTCGGCCTACCTCCGTTTCCCGCACCTGCACGGCGAGTCGGTGGCCTTCACGGCCGAGGACGACGTATGGATCGCGCCCCTGGACGGCGGGCGTGCCTGGCGGGTCAGCGCCGACAACATGCCCGTGACGATGCCGCGCATCTCGCCCGACGGCACCACCGTCGCCTGGACCTCCACCCGCGACGGAGCCCCCGAGGTGCACATCGCCCCGGTCGAGGGCGGCCCCACCGAACGGCTGACGTACTGGGGCAGCGCGACGACCCGGGTGCGCGGCTGGACCCCGGACGGCCAGGTCCTCGCCCTCACCACCCATGGCCAGGCCAGTCTGCGCCGCACCTGGGCGCGCGCCGTCCCGCTGGACGGCGGACCGGCCGCCGTACTGCCGTACGGGCCCGTCGGGGACGTGGCGTACGGGCCGCACACCGTGCTGCTGTCCGCGCCGATGGGCCGTGAGGCCGCCTGGTGGAAGCGCTACCGAGGCGGCACGGCCGGCAAGTTGTGGATCGACCGCGAGGACGACGGCGAATTCACCCGGCTGCACGAGGAGTTGGACGGCAACCTGGAGTTCCCGGTGTGGGCGGGGGAGCGGCTCGCGTTCCTCTCCGACCACGAGGGCACCGGCGCGCTGTACTCCTCCCTCGCCGACGGCTCCGACCTGCGCCGGCACACTCCCGTCGGCGGCTTCTACGCCCGGCACGCCGCGAGCGACGGCCGCCGGGTCGTGTACGCCTCGGCCGGTGAACTCTGGCTGCTCGACGACCTCGACGGGGCCGAACCGCGCCGCCTCGACGTCCGCCTCGGCGGGCAGCGCACCGACCGGCGGCCGTACCCGGTGCACGCCGGCCGCTGGTTCGCCTCCGCCTCCCCCGACCACACCGGGCGCGGCAGCGCGGTCTCCGTGCGCGGCGCGGTGCACTGGGTCACCCACCGGGCGGGACCGGCCCGCGCGCTGGCCGCCCGGCCCGGGGTACGCGCCCGGCTGCCGCGCACCTTCCGCACGGAGGGCGAGGAGTGGGTGGTGTGGGTGACCGACGCCGAGGGCGACGACGCCCTGGAGTTCGCGCCCTCGACCGGCCTCGCCCCCGGCGCGACCCCGCGCCGGATCGCCGCCGGCCGGCTCGGCCGGGTCCTGGACCTGGCGATGGCGCCCGACGGCAGCCGGGCCGCCGTCGCCGCGCACGACGGACGGCTGCTGCTCGTCGAGCGGGAGACCGGCGAGGTGCGCGAGGTCGACCGCAGCGAGCACGGCGACGTGGAGGGCCTCGCCTTCTCGCCGGACTCCGCCTGGCTCGCCTGGTCGCACCCCGGCCCGAGCCCGCTGGCCCAGCTCAGGCTCGCCAACACCACCGATCTGTCGGTCACCGAGGCGACCCCGCTGCGCTTCCAGGACTACGCGCCCGCGTTCACCCTCGACGGCAGGCACCTGGCCTTCCTGTCGACCCGTTCCTTCGACCCGGTCTACGACGAGCACGTCTTCGACCTCTCGTTCGTCGAGAGCACCCGCCCGCACCTGATCACGCTGGCCGCGACCACCCCGTCGCCGTTCGGGCCGCAGCGCCACGGCCGCCCCTTCGAGGCCCCCGACAAGGACGAGACGCCCGACAGCGAGGGCACCCCGGCGACCCGGATCGACCTGGAGGGACTCGCCGACCGCATCGTGCCCTTCCCGGTCGAGGCCGCCCGCTACTCCACCCTGCGGGCCGGCAAGGACGGTGTGCTGTGGCTGCGCCACCCGGTGCGCGGGGTCCTCGGCGCCTCCCGCGCCACCCCCGACGACCCCGACCCCAAGACCGAGCTGGAGCGCTACGACCTGGACCGGCAGCGCCTCGAGCACCTGGCCGCCGACGCCGACGGCTTCGAGGTCACCGGCGACGGCAAGCGGCTGCTGCTGTGGACCGACGGCCGGCTGAAGGTCGTCCCCAGCGACCGGCGCGCCTCGGGCGACGACGACGGCGACTCCCACACCACCGTCGACCTCACCCGGGTACGGCAGAGCGTCGACCCGGCGGCCGAGTGGCGGCAGATGTACGAGGAGACCGGCCGCGTCATGCGGGACAACTTCTGGCGGGCGGACCTGGGCGGGACCGACTGGCCGGGTGTCCTGGACCGCTACCGCCCGGTGCTGGACCGGGTGGCCACCCATGACGACCTGGTCGACCTGCTGTGGGAGGTGCAGGGCGAACTCGGCACCTCGCACGCGTACGTCGTCCCGCCCGGCGGCCACGGCCGCGGCGCCCGCCAGGGTCTGCTGGGCGCCGACCTCTCCCGGCACCCGGACGGCACCTGGCGCGTCGACCGGGTGCTGCCCTCGGAGACCTCCGACCCCGACGCCCGCTCCCCGCTGGCCGCGCCGGGCGTCGCGGTGCGCGCGGGGGACGCGATCGTCGCGGTCGCCGGACATCCGGTGGACCCGGTGACCGGCCCCGGCCCGCTCCTCGTGGGCACGGCCGGCAAGCCGGTGGAGCTGACCGTCTCCCCGGCCGGCGGCGGTGACCTGCGGCACGCGGTCGTCGTACCGACCGCCGACGAGGAGCCGCTGCGCTACCACGCCTGGGTCGCCGACCGGCGGGCGTACGTGCACGAGCTGTCCGGCGGCCGGCTCGGCTATCTGCACATCCCCGACATGCAGGCGCCCGGCTGGGCGCAGATCCACCGCGACCTGCGGGTGGAGGTGGGCCGCGAGGGCCTGGTGGTGGACATCCGGGAGAACCGGGGCGGTCACACCTCCCAGCTGGTCGTGGAGAAACTGGCGCGGCGGATCGTCGGCTGGAACGTGCCGCGGGGCATACGGCCCTTGAGCTATCCGCGTGACGCGCCCCGCGGCCCCGTCGTCGCCGTCGCCAACGAGTTCTCCGGCTCCGACGGCGACATCGTCAACGCGGCGATCAAGGCGCTGGGCATCGGACCGGTCGTCGGCACCCGTACCTGGGGCGGTGTCGTCGGCATCGACAGCCGCTACCGCCTGGTCGACGAGACCTTGATCACCCAGCCCAAGTACGCGTTCTGGCTGGAGGGTTACGGCTGGGGCGTGGAGAACCACGGGGTGGATCCCGACGTCGAGGCGGTGCAGCGCCCGCAGGACCACGCGGCGGGGCGGGACGTCCAGCTCGCGGAGGCCGTCCGGATCGCGCTGGAGGCGCTGGAGACGACACCCGCCAGGACCCCGCCGGACCTCCCGGATCTCCCGGACCGCTCCGGCCGCCCGGACGCGGGGTGACCTTCCGGCTCGCTACGATGCCTGCTACGAGACCGACCGCGCGAGGAGGCACACGCATGGCAGGGGAGCCGCAGGACGACTGCCTGTTCTGCAAGATCGTGGCGGGGCACGTCCCGGCGACGATCGTCCGTGAGACGGAGACGACCGTCGCGTTCCGGGACATCAACCCCCAGGCGCCCACCCACGTCCTGGTGATCCCCAAGGCGCACTACGCGAACGCCGCCGAGCTCGCCGCGGCCGACCCCGCGCTCACCGCGGACGTGCTGCGCGAGACGGAGACGGTCGCGGACGAGGACAAGCTGGACAGCTACCGCGTGGTCTTCAACACCGGTACCGGCGCCGGCCAGACCGTCTTCCACGCCCACGCGCACGTCCTGGGCGGGCGCGGTATGCACTGGCCCCCCGGGTAGGCGGCGGTGTCCGTACGCGAACTGGTGGTCCTCGGCACCGCCAGCCAGGTGCCCACCCGGCACCGCAACCACAACGGCTATCTGCTGCGCTGGGACGGCGAGGGTCTGCTCTTCGACCCCGGCGAGGGCACCCAGCGCCAGATGCTGCGGGCCGGGGTCGCCGCCCACGACCTGAACCGGATCTGCGTCACCCACTTCCACGGGGACCACAGTCTGGGTCTGGCCGGGGTGATCCAGCGCATCAACCTCGACCGGGTGCCGCACGAGATCACCGCGCACTACCCGCGCTCCGGCAGGTATTTCTTCGAACGCCTGCGCTATGCCACGGCCTACCGCGAGACCGTCGACATCAAGGAGGTCCCCGTCGCCGAGGACGGCGCGCTCGCCGTGACGGACGCGTACCGGCTGGAGGCGCGCAGGCTCTCCCACCCCGTCGAGTCCTACGGCTACCGGCTCGTGGAGCCCGACGGCCGCCGGATGCTGCCCGAGCGGCTCGCCGCGCACGGCGTCAAGGGCCCGGACGTGGGCCGGATCCAGCGGGAGGGCGCGATCGGCTCCGTCCTCCTGGAGGACGTCAGCGAGGTGCGGCGCGGGCAGCGGTTCGCGTTCGTCATGGACACCCGGCTCTGCGACGGTGTGCACGCGCTGGCCCAGGACTGCGACCTGCTCGTGATCGAGTCCACCTTCCTCGACGAGGACGAGGACCTCGCCGTGGAGCACGGGCATCTGACGGCGGGCCAGGCGGCCCGGGTGGCGCGGGACGCGGGAGTGCGGCACCTGGTGCTCACCCACTTCAGCCAGCGCTATACCGAACCGGACGAGTTCGAGCGGCAGGCGCGGGCCGCCGGCTTCGAGGGGGAGCTGAGCGTGGCGCACGATCTGCTCCGAGTGCCGGTTCCGAAGCGCAGATAAAACCGCCGTACGATGCTTTGATGCCCCTCCCCAAAGCTGAACTGCACCTGCATATCGAAGGCACCCTGGAGCCCGAGCTGGCGTTCGCGCTCGCCGCGCGCAACGGTGTCACGCTGCCGTACGCCGACACGGAAGAGCTCCGCGAGGCCTACCGGTTCGACGATCTCCAGTCCTTCCTGAACCTGTACTACGAGCTCATGGCGGTGCTGCGCACCGAGCGGGACTTCGAGGACCTCGCGAACGCCTACCTCGCCCGCGCCGCCGCGCAGGGCGTGCGGCACGCGGAGATCTTCTTCGACCCGCAGGCCCACCTCGCCCGGGGAGTGGCGATGGGCACGGTCGTCGAGGGGCTGTGGCGGGCGCTCGGGCACAGCGAGGAGAACCACGGGGTCTCCACCCGGCTGATCCTGTGCTTCCTGCGCGACGAGTCCGCCGGGTCGGCGATGGAGACCCTGGACGCGGCGAAGCCGTACCTCGACCGGATCACCGGCGTCGGTCTGGACTCCGCCGAGGTCGGCCACCCGCCGGTGAAGTTCCGCGAGGTGTACGAGGCGGCCGCCGCCCTGGGCCTGCGCCGCGTGGCGCACGCCGGCGAGGAGGGTCCGCCGCAGTACGTCACCGAGGCCCTGGACGTGCTCGGCGTCGAGCGCGTCGACCACGGACTGCGCTGCATGGAGGACGCGGACCTGGTGGAGCGGCTGGTGCGCGAGCGCGTCCCGCTGACCCTGTGCCCGCTGTCCAACGTCCGGCTGCGCACGGTGGACGTCCTGGCGGACCACCCGCTGCCCGCCATGCTGGACGCCGGTCTGCTGTGCACGGTCAACTCCGACGACCCCGCCTACTTCGGCGGCTACGCCGGCGACAACTTCGACGCGGTGGCCTCGACTCTCGGTCTGGGCGAGGACCGGCTGCGCGAACTGGCCCGCAACTCCTTCCTCGCCTCCTTCCTGGAGGACGACGAGGAGCGGCGCTCGCGCTACCTCGCCGAGGTGGAGGCGTACGAGTTCCCGTAGGTCCTGTCCGGCCGTTCCCGCCCGCCCCCGCGCGGGGGCGGGTTCAGCCGACCGTGTCGAAGGCGCTGCGGGCGGGGACGTGCGGGGCGTCCGGCGTCGCCTCGACGACGCGCACACCGCCGCCCCGCCGCCGGACCACGCCCGGCAGCAGCGGGCGCCCGGCGGCGCGCAGCGCCACGGCCGTCATGGGCACGGCGACGAGGAGCAGTACGGCGGCGAGCACCGCGCCCATGGCGGGGAACCCGGCCCGCGCCGCCAGCAGGCTCCCGGTCAGCGGTCCCGCCGCCGTGCCGAGCGAGGCGGCCGACCCGACGAGCACCGCCCAGCGGCCGCACGGGGCGAGGGAGGCGGCGAGCCCGATGACGTACGACATCACCACCGGATAGATCGTGTTCCAGGCGATCTCGCCGATCGCGAAGGTCGTCGGGCCGGTCGCGGACGCGCTGAGCGCGACACAGCCGGCGATCAGCGCGGTACCGGCGCCGATCGGCAGCGCCCGTCCCAGTCGCGGCCCCAGCGCCCGCGCGCCCAGCACTCCCAGCAGCGCCGCCCCGAGCGCGACGGCGAAGACCACGCCGACGGCCGTCTCGGTGAGGTGCGCCTGGGTCAGTCCTATCCGGCCGCTGACCCCCCACAGGGAGTTCTGCACCAGGGACCAGCAGGGCATCACCGAGACCAGCACGAGACCGGAGCACGGCCGCAGCCGCCGGGCCCGCTGCCGCCGGGGGGTCCGGGCGGTGGCCGCGGGCTCCGGCAGACGGTCCGTCAGGGGCCAGACGGCGAGCGCGGTCAGGGCCAGCGCGGCCAGCGGACGGCCGTGCCCCGGACCGAGGTGCGGCAGCGTGAGGTGGAGGAGCCCGGCGAGCCCGGAGACGCCGAGCAGGCCGAGGGTCGAGGCGCGGTGCGGGTCGGGCTGCGTGGCGATCCGGGTGGCGGCCACCGCGGTGAGCGTGCCGGATCCGAACCCGCCCAGCAGCGCGCCGAGCACGACGGCAGGTACGGCGCCGGTGAGCGCCGCGCCGCCGTAGCCGATCGCGGCGAGGGCGAGGCCGGTCCGGGCCAGCCGTCGCGCCCCGATCCGGTCCACGCGCGAGGCGAACAGGAATCCGGCGGAGGCCGAACTCAGCAGGAGAACACTGCCGACCGCCCCGGCCTGGGTGGCCGACAGGGGCAGCCCCGAATCCAGTCTGCCGACCAGGGTGGGCAGCAGGTACGGGGCGAGATATCCGGCCGTGAAAAGGGCGACGAGGGGCCAGGGGCTGGTGCGATGGGCGGACACGGGCGTTCCCGGGGCATGCGAAAGGAGCGGCTCAAGGCGGGGGAGGCGCGACGACCGTCGACAGACGGGATCGTGCGGGCAATTTGTATCAAAAGTGCTGTTCGGGAAGAAGGGTCCGGGATGAGATGTGAGGAACGTCCCGTTTCATGACGAGGTGTCATGAAGGAACGTCACGAGGGATCGAGAGGCGGCGTCGTTGACGGTCTCTGTTCGCGTACCTAACCTTCATTTTCATATGTAGATGACGTTCCGATGGCTGACGCGCCCGCCCGGCCGACCGCCGGAACCGACCTCGGAGGAGCCACCCCGTGACCCGCGACCTGACCATCACCGAGGTACGGCTGACCCCGATCCTGGTGGCCGACCCGCCGCTGCTGAACACGCAGGGCGTGCACCAGCCCTACACCCCCCGGCTGATCGTCGAGATCGTCACCGCCGACGGCGTCACCGGACTCGGCGAGACCTACGGCGACACCAAGTACCTGGAACTCGCCCGGCCGTTCGCCGACCGTCTGGTCGGCCGCCGGGTCAGCGACCTGAACGCGCTGTTCCCGCTCGCCGACGAGGTCGCCGTCGACGACTCCCGCACCTCCGGCCGGGTCGACGTCGGCGGGCTGCGGGGCGTGCAGACCGCCGACAAGCTGCGCCTGTCCGTCGTCTCCGCCTTCGAGGTCGCCTGCCTCGACGCCCTCGGCAAGAGCCTCGGCCTGCCCGTGCACGCCCTGCTCGGCGGCAAGGTCCGCGACTCGGTCGAGTACAGCGCGTACCTCTTCTACAAGTGGGCCGCCCACCCCGAGGGCACGGCCTGCGAGAAGGACGACTGGGGGGCCGCGCTCGACCCGGCCGGGATCGTCGAGCAGGCCCGCAGGTTCACCGAACGCCACGGCTTCACCTCCTTCAAGCTCAAGGGCGGTGTCTTCCCGCCGGACCAGGAGATCGCTGCGATACGCGCCCTCGCCGAGGCGTTCCCCGGGCACCCGCTGCGCCTGGACCCCAACGGCGCCTGGAGCGTGGCGACCTCGCTGCGCGTGGCCGAGGAGATCGGTGACCTCCTGGAGTACCTGGAGGACCCCGCGCTCGGCACCCCCGCCATGGCCGAGGTCGCCGCCCGCACCGGCGTACCGCTGGCCACCAACATGTGCGTGACGACCTTCGCCGAGATCCCGGAGGCGTTCGCCCGGGGCGCCGTGCAGGTCGTCCTGTCCGACCACCACTACTGGGGCGGCCTGCGCAACACCCGGGAGCTCGCCGCCGTCTGCCGCACCTTCGGCGTCGGGATCTCCATGCACTCCAACACCCACCTGGGCATCAGCCTGGCCGCCATGACCCATGTCGCGGCCACCGTCGCGGACCTGCACCACGCCTGCGACTCCCACTACCCCTGGCAGTCGGAGGACGTCCTCACCGAGCGCCTCGCCTTCGACGGCGGCCGGGTCGCCGTGCCGGACGCCCCGGGCCTCGGCGTCACCCTCGACCGCGAACGGCTGGAGTTCCTCCACCGGCGCTGGCTCGACGACGACGGCCGGCTGCGCGAGCGCGACGACGCGGCCGCGATGCGCGCCACCGACCCGCACTGGGTCACCCCGTCCGTCCCCCGCTGGTGACGGCCCGGCGCGGCGGCCGGGGCGCACGGGGCACCCGGGGGCGGGCGGTCGCGGACAGGTCCCCGTCCCGGCGGCGGCCGGACGTGACACACGGCACATTGTCGGTGGCTTGGTGCACACTGGCCAGATCCGCACCACGCCAGGGAGCGCCACGTGATCGCGTACGACGCCTACGACGGAAAGGGACCGTCGCCCATCACCCCGGGCCCGCAGTGGCAGGCCCACATCGATCCGCTGTCCGCCCTGCGCACCCCCGACGACCCGCCCTGGGACGTGTACCTCACCGGTGACGTCTTCCTCGACATCATCTTCACCGGGCTCGACTCCGCCCCGGTGCGCGGCACCGAGTCCTGGGCGCGCGGGATGGGATCGAGCCCCGGCGGCGTCGCCAACATGGCCACCGCGCTGGCCCGCCTCGGCCTGCGCACGTCCCTGGCGGCAGCCTTCGGCGACGACCACTACGGCGAGTACTGCTGGGACGCCCTGGAGCAGGGCGAGGGCATCGACCTCGCGCCGTCCCGCACGGTCCCCGGCTGGCACTCCTCGGTGACCGTCTCCATGGCCTACGAGGGCGAGCGCACCATGGTCTCGCACGGACACGAGCCGCCCCCCGAGGAGAGCGCTCCCGAGCACGCCCCGCGGGCGCGCGCCGCCGTCGCCTCCCTCACGCCCGGGCGGACCGCCCCCTGGATCGCCGAGGCCGCCCGCGCGGGCACCCGGATCTTCGCCGACGTCGGCTGGGACGACACCGGCGCCTGGGACCTGGCGGGCCTCGCCGACCTCGCGCACTGCGAGGCGTTCCTGCCCAACGCCGAGGAGGCCATGCGCTACACCGGCGCCGACTGCCCCCGCGCCGCCGCCCACGCCCTCACCGCCCATGTACCGCTCGCCGTCGTCACCCTCGGAGCGGACGGCGCGTACGCGGTCGACCGGCGGACCGGCGAGAGCGCCGAGGTCCCGGCGATCGCCGTCGAGGCCCTGGACCCGACCGGCGCGGGCGACGTCTTCGTGGCGGGCTTCGTCACCGGCACCCTGGCGGGCTGGCCGCTCGCCGACCGGCTGGCCTTCGCCGGTCTGACCGCCGCCCTCTCCGTCCAGGAGTTCGGCGGCTCCCTGTCGGCGCCCGGCTGGGCGGAGATCGCGGCCTGGTGGCGCCGGGTGCAGTCGGTCGAGGAACAGGATCCGGCCGCCCTGCGGCGGTACGCGTTCCTGGACCGGCTGGTGCCGGGGGAGGAGCGGGTCAGGCCCTGGCCGCTGCGCCGGGCGGTGCCGACGATCGGGTTCGGGCGCTCGGCGTGAGCGCGGCGCACGATGCCCATGGGACCGGGGTGCAGAAAAGCCCTACGGCGTTGACGGTGCACCGTCGTACCCTTGGAATCGCGAGGCCGCCCTCAGCTACGCGGCCGTGACGAGGAGGAACCGCAGGCCTACAGAGCCGGCCCATGACTCAGACACCCACAGCTCGCACCCCTGCTCAGGGGCAGGCGAGAGCACAGTTCACCGTTCCCGCGCAACACCCCATGGTGACCGTCCTGGGATCCGGCGACTCCCTGCTGCGCGTGATCGAGAAGGCCTTCCCGGCGGCCGACATCCACGTCCGGGGCAATGAGATCAGCGCGGTCGGCGACGGGCGGGAAGTCGCCCTCGTCCAGCGCCTGTTCGACGAGATGATGCTGGTGCTCCGCACCGGGCAGCCGATGACGGAGGACGCAGTGGAACGCTCGATCGCCATGCTGAGGGCGAGCGAGAACGGGACGAGCGACGGCCAGGAGACCCCGGCCGAGGTGCTGACGCAGAACATCCTGTCCTCGCGAGGCCGCACGATCCGCCCCAAGACCCTCAACCAGAAGCGGTACGTCGACGCGATCGACAAGCACACGATCGTCTTCGGCATCGGTCCCGCGGGCACCGGCAAGACCTATCTCGCCATGGCCAAGGCGGTGCAGGCCCTGCAGTCCAAGCAGGTCAACCGCATCATCCTGACCCGCCCCGCGGTGGAGGCCGGCGAACGCCTCGGCTTCCTGCCCGGCACGCTGTACGAGAAGATCGACCCGTACCTGCGTCCGCTGTACGACGCGCTGCACGACATGCTCGACCCGGACTCGATCCCGAGGCTGATGGCCGCGGGGACGATCGAGGTCGCGCCGCTGGCCTACATGCGCGGCCGCACGCTCAACGACGCCTTCATCATCCTGGACGAGGCCCAGAACACGAGCCCCGAGCAGATGAAGATGTTCCTCACCCGGCTCGGCTTCGACTCGAAGATCGTGATCACGGGTGACGTGACCCAGGTCGACCTCCCCAACGGCACCAAGTCCGGCCTCCGGCAGGTGCAGGACATCCTGGAGGGTCTGGACGACGTCCACTTCTCCCGGCTGTCGTCCCAGGATGTCGTCCGGCACAGGCTGGTCGGCCGTATCGTCGACGCGTACGAGAAGTACGACAGCGAGAACGGTACGGAGAACGGCACCCACAAGGGCGGCCGCACCAAACGGAAGTAGACAAGTCAGCACCATGTCGATCGACGTCAACAACGAGTCCGGAACCGATGTCGACGAGCAGGCGATCCTCGACATCGCCCGCTACGCGCTCGCGCGGATGCGCATCCACCCGCTCTCCGAGCTCTCGGTGATCGTCGTGGACGCCGACGCCATGGAGCAGCTGCACATCCAGTGGATGGACCTGCCGGGGCCCACGGACGTCATGTCCTTCCCGATGGACGAGCTGCGTCCGCCGTCGAAGGACGACGACGAGCCCCCGCAGGGCCTCCTCGGCGACATCGTGCTCTGCCCCGAGGTCGCCGAACGCCAGGGCAAGGAGGCGCCCACGGAGCACTCCATGGACGAGGAGCTCCAGCTCCTCACCGTCCACGGCGTGCTGCACCTGCTGGGCTACGACCACGAGGAGCCCGACGAGAAGGCCGAGATGTTCGGCCTCCAGGCCGCCATCGTGGACGGCTGGCGCGCGGAGAACGGCCTGACCGGCCCGTCTCCGGCTCCCACCGTTTCATGAGTGCGCCACTCGTCCTCGGCGCGATCGCGCTGATCGTCGTCGCCTGGCTCGCCGCCTGCGCGGAGGCGGGCCTGGCACGCGTGTCCAGCTTCCGCGCCGAGGAGGCGGTGAAGTCCGGCCGCCGCGGCAGCGCGAAGCTGTCCCAGATCACCGCCGACCCCACCCGCTACCTCAACGTGGCGCTGCTGGTCCGGGTCGTCTGCGAGATGGCGGCGGCCGCGCTGGTCGCCTACGGCAGCCTGAAGGAGTTCGACGACACCCCCGAGGCCCTGCTGATCGCCATCGGGGTCATGGTCCTCGTGTCGTACGTCGCCGTCGGCGTCTCCCCGCGCACCATCGGCCGCCAGCACCCCCTCAACACCGCGACGGCGGCGGCGTACGTGCTGCTGCCGCTCGCGCGGATCATGGGCCCGATCCCCTCGCTGCTGATCCTCATCGGCAACGCGCTCACCCCGGGCAAGGGCTTCCGGCGCGGCCCGTTCGCCTCCGAGGCGGAACTGCGCGCGCTGGTCGACCTCGCCGAGAAGGAGTCCCTGATCGAGGACGACGAGCGCCGCATGGTGCACTCGGTCTTCGAACTGGGCGACACGCTCGTGCGGGAGGTGATGGTCCCGCGCACCGACCTCGTCGTCATCGAGCGCTTCAAGACCATCCGGCAGGCCCTCACCCTCGCCCTGCGGTCCGGCTTCTCGCGCATCCCCGTCACCGGCGAGAGCGAGGACGACATCGTCGGGATCGTGTACCTGAAGGACCTGGTCCGCAAGACGCACATCAGCCGGGACGCGGAGAGCGAACTGGTCTCGACGGCCATGCGGCCCGCCGCCTTCGTCCCCGACACCAAGAACGCCGGCGACCTGCTGCGCGAGATGCAGCAGGACCGCAACCACGTCGCCGTCGTCATCGACGAGTACGGCGGCACGGCCGGCATCGTCACCATCGAGGACATCCTGGAGGAGATCGTCGGCGAGATCACCGACGAGTACGACCGGGAGATCCCGCCGGTGGTGGAGCTCGGCGAGGAGCGCCACCGGGTCAGCGCCCGCCTGGACATCACCGACCTCGGCGAGCTGTACGGCCTGGAGGAGTACGACGACGAGGACGTGGAGACCGTCGGCGGACTGCTGGCCAAGGCACTGGGCCGGGTGCCCATCGCCGGGGCGTCGGCGGCCGTCGAACTCCCCGACGGCCGTGCGCTGCGGCTGACCGCGGAGGCCTCCGCCGGCCGCCGGAACAAGATCGTGACGGTCCTGGTGGAGCCGGTGGGCGTCGCCGGACCGGGCGACGAGAAGGAGACGAAGCCGGAGTGACCCCCCAGGAGCTGCGCGCCCTGTGCCTGTCCTTCAACGCGGTCGTGGAGGACTTCCCGTTCAACCCGGAGACCTCCGTCTTCAAGGTCCTGGGCAAGATGTTCGCCCTGTCGAACCTGGACGCGCGGCCCCTGACGGTCAACCTCAAGTGCGATCCGGAGGACGCGGCCCGGCTGCGGGACGAGCACCCCGGACTGATCGTCCCCGGGTACCACATGAACAAGCGCCACTGGAACACCGTCACGGCCGACGGCGGACTCCCGGGCCGGCTGGTCAGGGAGCTCGTCGAGGACTCCTACGACCTGGTGGTGGCCGGTCTGCCCAGGGCGCAGCGGCTCCGGCTGGACCGGCCCTGACGCCCGGTTCCCCTGCCGGCCGCCCTGACGCCGTGCCAGAATCCCCGCATGCCAGTTCGATACCCGCGCCCGCTGCGCCCCGGTGACCGTGTCGGCATCACCTCGCCCTCCAGCGGGGTCCCGAAAGAGCTCGGGGCCCGGTTCGAGGTGGCCGTGGGCGATCTCCGGGCCCGTGGGTACGAGGTGGCCGTCGGCCGGTGCATGGACGGCGCCGGACACCTCAGCGCCCCGGCCGCCGAGCGGGCCGCCGAGCTGATGGAGATGCTGACCGACCCCGGCATCCGGGCCGTGGTGCCGCCGTGGGGCGGGGAGACCGCGATCGACCTGGTGGGCCTGCTCGACTTCGACCGGCTGCGCGAGGCCGAGCCGACCTGGCTGGTCGGGTTCTCCGACCTGTCCACCCTGATGACGCCCCTGACGCTGCTGACCGGCGTCGCCACCGTGCACGGCAACAACCTCATGGACACCCCCTACCGGGTGCCGGACGGGCTGCTGTCCTGGCTGGACATCGTCGCCGCGCCCCGGGGCGAGCCCCTCGCCCAGACCCCGCCGGGCCGCCACCGCACGAGCGGCTGGGACGACTACCGCGCCCGTCCGGACGTCCGCGAGCTCACCCTGGACACCGCGGGCGGATGGACCCGGCTGGACGGCGACGGGGACGTGGACGTCGAGGGGCGGCTGATCGGCGGCTGTGTCGAGACCCTCGTCAACCTGGCGGGCACGCCGTACCTCGACGTCCGGTCCTTCGCCCGCGACCTGGCCCCGGAGGGGCTGCTGGTGTACGTCGAGGCGGCGGAGGACAACGCCTTCACCATCTGCCGCAATCTGCACGGCATGCGCCTGGCGGGGTTCTTCGACGCGGCGAAGGCGGTGCTCGTCGGCCGCACCGGGGCGCCGGACGGCCGTACGCTCACCCAGCACGAGGCGGTCCTCGACGCCCTCGGCCCGCTCGGCGTGCCGATCGTCGCCGACGTCGAGTGCGGCCACGTCCCGCCGTACCTGCCGCTGGTGAACGGAGCGCGTGCCCGGGTCGTCCACACGGCCACGCGCAGCGAGATCGTCCAGACCCTCGACTGAGCGGCGCCGGCCGGGCCGCCCGGCGGCGGGCCGCCGACGCGGGGCGGTGCACCCCGTGGCCGGGTGGGCGGTCCGGGGCTTCGTATGCTCGGGGCATGACCGACAGCAACGCGCTCGACCCCGAGGACCGCAAGATCGTCACCCTGGCCCGGTCCGCCCGCGCCCGCAACGGTGTGCCCGAGGGGGCGGCCGTACGCGACGAGACCGGCCGTACGTATGTGGCCGGCACCGTCGCTCTCGACTCCCTGAAGCTCAGCGCCCTCCAGACGGCGGTGGCCATGGCGGTGGCGTCCGGCGCGAAGTCGCTGGAGGCGGCGGCGGTGGTGACCGAGGCGGAGTCCGCGTCCGCGCAGGACCGGGCGGCGGTACGGGACCTGGGCGGACCCGCCACGCCGGTGCTGGTGGCCGCACCCGACGGCACGGTCCGCGCGACCGTCACCGCGGGCTGAGCACCTCCGTCCCGGCGGCCCGAAGAGCGGTCCGGAACTCGTCCTTGCCGTTCTTCGGCCCGTACGCGTCAATGGAGTCGTGAAGTCCGGCTGGACCCGGGCGAGGCTCCGCGACAGGAAAACTGATGCAGCGTCAGTTTCCCTGTCGCGTCTCCATTGACTTCTCGTGCGGCCTGCACATCAATGGCCCCCTGTCGGCGCAGACGAGCCGCTGCGCCCGCATCCCTCGGAGGGGGCAAGCATGGGTCCAGAACCCCGGAGATCCCTATGGCGCCGGTGGGCGTCGCTGCTCGGGGCGACCGCGCTCGCGGTCACCGCGGGGGGCGCACTCGCCTGTCCGGCCGGAGCCGCGTCCACGAACGTGGACTTCGCCGCGCACTGCATCCCGCCCGCGATCGCGGGCCTCCCGCCGATCGACGGCACCACCACCGCGAACATCGCGGTGGACAACACCAGCCCCAAGGTCGGCGACACCGTCACCGTCACCTACACGGTGGTCACGGCCGCCGCGAGCAACCCCACCGACCTCGCCCTGCCGGCCGACATCATGACGCCGACCGGCACGGTCGTCCTCGGCGGGGCGCAGACCGGCAACGTCACGGTCGCCGGGCCGAAGAAGAACGACCCGGTGCCGGGGCGGGGCGCCTTCCCGTCGTTCTCCATGACCGGCACGTTCACGGTCACCGCGCCCGGCGCGATCACGCTCTCGCCCGGCGACTACAACATCCACACCAGCTACATCCTGGAGCTGGACACCCCCTGCACGGTCATCACCCCGCCCGCGCCGGTCTCCGAGACCGTCACCGCGACGGACGTGAGCCAGCCCAACACCCGTTCCATCGCGCTCGGTTCGGCCTCCGGCAACCCCGGTGACAGCGTCACCGTCACCGGCGGCAACTTCACCCCGGGCGCGACCGTCACCCTGGCCGGCCGGGCCGGGACCGCCCAGACCGCGGACACGGCGACCGTGACCGCCGACGCCCAGGGCGCCTTCAGCGGCCCGCTCGTCGTCAACGACAGGACGACCACCGGGGTCGTGGCGTACGAGGGCGGCGCGTGGAGCCCGGACAAGGGGGCGGGACCCGCCGCCTATGTCGTCGTCGACAACACGCCCGTACCCGAGGGCAGTCAGAAGCTGACCACCACGGTCAGGGCGGGGACGCTGTCCATGTCCCAGGCCGGGGACGCGGTGCAGTTGTCGGCGGTCGACTTCGGTCAGGGCGGCGCCTCGGCCGGATCCCTCCGGACGGTGACGGTCAAGGACTTCCGCGGCGGACCCGCGGGCTGGTCCCTGACCGGCAAGGTCACCGACTTCACCGGACCCGGCGCCAAGATCGACGCCGGAAAGCTGAGCTGGACCCCCGCCTGCGCCACCAAGGCGGGCAGCCCGAGCACCTGCCAGGCCGGTTCGGCGGGCGTGGTGGGCACCTCGGGGGCGACGCTGGCCGCCACCCCCGACTCCGCGCTCACCGGCGGCGAGTTCACCGTGGACGCCGGACTGTCGCTGAACGTACCGGCGTTCACCCCGCCGGGCACGTACTCCGGCATCCTCACGCTGACGCTCACCTGACCGCGCCCTTTTCGGGGGACGGGCGCCCCGCCACGGGTCCGCACCCGCCCGTCCACCTCGGCCCGTCCACCGAGGCCCGTCCGTATCGGCTCCTGCGTCCCGGCTCGTCCGTCCCGGCTCGACCACCTCAGCGGGGGGTCCGCACCCATGCGCAAGCCGCACCTGCACCCGCCCTCGGCCGCACGTCCGGCCGCCCTGCTCCCGGCGCTGCGGCTGTTCCTGCCGCTGTCCCTGCTCCTGAGCCTCTTCCTCGCCGGCACGGCGGCCCCCGCGCACGCCGCCGACAACGGAAGCTGGTCCGTCTACCCGGCCTCCCCGGCCGCCGCCGCACGCCCCTACTTCTACGTCTCCGCGGACCCCGGCCAGACCGTCCGGGACAAGGTCGTCGTCGCCAACCGGACCGGCTCGCCGCTGACCTTCCGCCTCTACGCGGCCGACGCCTACAACACCGCCCGCGACGGAGGATTCGCCGTGCGGACGGTGAAGGAGCGGATGCGCGGTGTCGGCGCCTGGGCGAAGCCGGCGCGCAGCCGGGTCACCGTGCCCGCCCACGGCTCGGTCACCGTGCCCGTCACGCTGACGGTGCCCCGGGACGCCGAACCGGGCGACCACCCCGGCGCCATCGTGGCACTCGACGAACGCGTCGACACCGGCTCCGGAGCACTCGCCGTCGGGGTGCAGCGGGCCGTGGGGGCCCGGGTCTATCTGCGGGTGAGCGGCCCCGCCCTCCCCGCGATCTCCGTCGAGGACGTCCGGATCAGCCACCACCAGCCCCTCGTGCCCGGCCTCGGCGCCAGCACGGCGACGATCACCTACACCCTGCGCAACACCGGCAACGTCACCCTCGACCCGAAGGTGGAGCTGACGGCCCGGGGCCTGTTCGGGCGTACGCTCCTCAGCCGCGCTCTGACCAGGATCCCCGCCGAGCTGCTGCCGGGGCAGCGCGTCCGGCTCAGCGAGCCCTGGCACGGCGCTCCCCAGCTCGACCGGGGCGACGTCACCCTGACGGCCAGCGCCCAGGGCGCCCGGGAGTCGGCGAGCGCGTCGTTCCTCGCGCTGCCGTGGCTGCTGGTGGCACTGGCGTTCGTCGCCGGAGTCGTCGGCGGGGTGCTCCTCGTCAGAGTGCGTCGGGGCCGCGCTCGCCGGTCCGTACCCGCACCACCGTCTCGACCGGCGTCGCCCACACCTTCCCGTCGCCGATCTTCCCCGTCCGTGCCGCGTTGACGACCGCGTCGATGACGGCGTCGGACCCGGCGTCGTCGACGACGACCTCGATCCGGACCTTGGGCACCAGGTCCACCCGGTACTCGGCGCCCCGGTACACCTCGGTGTGCCCGCGCTGGCGGCCGTAGCCGCTGGCCTCGGTGACGGTCAGACCGTGCACACCGAGCTCCTGGAGAGCCGTCTTGACCTCGTCGAGGCGGTAGGGCTTGACGATCGCGGTGATGAGCTTCATGCCTGGGGCTTGACCTTCTGCGCGGAGGGGAGGGCGGAGTGGCCGACCGGGGCGCCGTGGCCCAGGACCCCGTGATCGTAAGCCGTCTCGGCGTGCACCGTAAGGTCCAGGCCGGTGTGCTCCTGCTCCTCGCTCGCCCGGAACCCGAGCAGCCGGTCCAGCAGCCTGCCGATGCCGTACGTCACCGTGAACGCGTACGCCGCCACGGCCGCCACGGCCACCGCCTGCCGGCCGAGCAGACCGAGCCCGCCGCCGTCCAGCAGGCCCGCGACGCCACCGGTCATCCGCGAGGTGGCGAACACGCCGATGAGCAGGGTGCCGACGACTCCGCCGACCAGATGGACCCCGACGACGTCGAGGGAGTCGTCGTAGTCGAACCGGAACTTCCAGCTCACGGCGTACGAGCAGACGACACCGGCGGCGAGGCCCACGGCCAGCGCGCCGAGCAGCGAGACCGAGCCGCAGGAGGGGGTGACGGCGACCAGTCCCGCGACCGCGCCGGAGGCGGCGCCCAGGGTGGTGGGGTGGCCGTCGCGCCGCTGCTCCACGAAGAGCCAGCCGAGCAGACCGGTGCCGCCGGCCGCGAGGGTGTTGAGCAGGACGGCGGCGGCCAGCCCGTCGGCGTGCAGGGCGGAACCCGCGTTGAAGCCGAACCAGCCGAACCAGAGGAGACCGGCGCCCAGCATGACCATCGGCAGGTTGTGCGGACGCATCGCGTCCTTCTTGAAGCCCAGCCGGGGGCCGAGCACCAGACACAGGGCGAGGCCGGACGCGCCGGAGGCGATCTCGACGGGGAGCCCGCCGGCGAAGTCGAGGGCGCCGAGGTGCTCCACGATCCAGCCGCCCGGGCCCCACACCCAGTGGGCGATGGGCACGTATACGAGCAGCGCCCAGACGGGGACGAACACCAGCCACGCCCCGAACCGCACCCGGTCCGCGACCGCGCCGCTGATCAGCGCGGCCGTGACGATCGCGAAGGTGAGCTGGAAGGTGGCGAAGAGCAGGGTCGGCACGCTCCCCCGGACGCTGTCGGGGCCCAGGTCCGCCATGCCGAGGTGGCCGAGCCCGCCGAGGAGGCCGCCCGCGATGTCGTCGCCGAAGGCGAGCGAGTAGCCCGCGACCAGCCACACCACCGTGACCAGGGCGATCGACACGAAGCTCATCATCAGCATGTTCAGGACGCTCTTGGTGCGGACCATGCCGCCGTAGAACAGGGCCAGGCCCGGCGTCATCAGCAGGACGAGGGCGGTGGCGGCGAGCAGCCAGGCGGTGTCGCCGGTGTCGATGCGCCCTTCGGCGAGAGGGGCGGAGAGGGGCGCGGCCAGGGTCACGGTGTCTCCAACGGGATGGGGGCTCGTCAGAGGGTCACCGGTGGGCGTTTCCGGTTGTGCACAGGGGTGTTTCGGCGGAGTTTCCTATTGCCGGAAGGTTTCCGGGAGCTCACTGCCGCGGGGTGGTCGGCGCCGCGTGCAGCCGGGGTTCGTGGATCAGGGAGAATGGGCGTCATGAGCGTTCGTACCCCGTCATCCGAACAGTCGGCCGAGGCCGCCCACCGCGCCGGCTTCGCCTGCTTCGTGGGCCGCCCCAACGCGGGCAAGTCCACCCTCACGAATGCTCTGGTCGGCCAGAAGGTGGCGATCACGGCGAACCAGCCGCAGACCACGCGGCACACGGTGCGCGGCATCGTGCACCGGCCGGACGCCCAGCTGATCCTGGTGGACACCCCCGGCCTGCACAAGCCGCGCACCCTGCTCGGCGAGCGGCTCAACGACGTCGTGCGCACCACCTGGGCCGAGGTCGACGTGATCGGCTTCTGTCTGCCCGCGAACGAGAAGCTCGGTCCCGGCGACCGCTTCATCGCGAAGGAACTGGCGTCGATCAAGAAGACGCCGAAGATCGCGATCGTCACCAAGACCGACCTGGTCGACGGCAAGGCGCTGGCCGAGCAGCTCATCGCGATCGACCGGCTCGGCGCTGAGCTCGGCTTCGAGTGGGCCGAGATCATCCCCGTGTCGGCGGTCGCCGACAAGCAGGTCGACCTGCTCGCCGACCTCATCGTCCCGCTGCTGCCGGAGGGGCCCGCGCTCTACCCCGAGGGCGACCTGACGGACGAGCCCGAGCAGGTGATGGTGGCGGAGCTGATCCGAGAGGCCGCGCTGGAGGGCGTGCGGGACGAGCTTCCGCACTCCATCGCCGTGGTCGTGGAGGAGATGCTCCCGCGCGAGGACCGCCCCGCCGACAAGCCCCTCCTCGACATCCACGCCTTCGTCTACATCGAGCGCCCCAGCCAGAAGGGGATCATCATCGGCCCCAAGGGCAAGCGCCTGAAGGAGGTCGGCATCAAGTCCCGCAAGCAGATCGAGGCGCTGCTGGGCACGCCGGTCTTCCTCGACCTGCATGTGAAGGTGGCGAAGGACTGGCAGCGCGACCCCAGGCAGCTGCGCAAGCTCGGCTTCTGAGCCCGGGGGCGGCCGGCCCGGCGGACCCACCGGGCCGGTCCGCCCCGGCTCGTTCCGCCCCGGCTCGTTCCGCCCCGGCTCGTTCCACCCCTGCTCAGTCCACCCCGCGGATCCGCCCGACCAGCACCGCCCCCGCCAGCCCGATCAGCGCCGCCACCGCGTACAGCATCCGGTAGCCGCCCAGGTACGTCACGATCGGCGCCGCCAGCACCGGGGCCGCGACCTGCGGCAGGGCGTTGGCGATGTTGATGACGCCCAGGTCCTTGCCGCGGTCGAGGGCCTTCGGCAGGACGTCGGTCATCAGGGCGAAGTCGACCGAGGTGAAGACCCCGAAGCCGATGCCGAGGACGGCCGCGGCGGCGATCGCGCCGGGCCAGGTCTGCCAGCAGGCCAGCGCCGCCGTGGCCACCGCCATCAGGACGCCGGACCAGATCACGAACGGCTTGCGGCGCCCCAGCCGGTCCGACCACACCCCGCCCACCACGACGGTGGCGAGCAGCGTGATCCCGTTCACCGCGGTCAGGACGAGGACACCCTGTTCGGGGTCGTCGAGGCGCAGCCTGTCCCGCAGGTAGTAGAGCAGGTACAGCAGCACGAGCGCGTTGCTGAGGTTGATCAGGAAACGGGTCAGCCAGGCCCACGCCAGGTCCGGGTGCGCGCGCGGACTCAGCCGGAACGAGGCGAGGAACGCCCGCCCCGACCAGGGCGGCCGGGCCGACACCGGCAGCCGCAGGTCCTCGTACCGCAGGACGTACGGCAGGACGCCCGCCAGGGTGAACACCGCGCACGCCGCGTACCCGCCGCCGGTGCCCCCGGCCACCGTCGCCAGCGCCGTGCCGCCGACCACGCCGAGGATCTGCGCCGCGCCCAGCCAGCCGCCCACGCTGCCGCGCTGGAGCCGCGGCACCCGGTCGGGCACGGCCGCGGTGACGGCGGCGAACGCGGCGTTCAGGGTGAGCTGGACCAGACACCAGCCCGCCGCCATCGTCCACACCCCGCCCGCGCCCGCGAGGAGCAGCAGGGACAGTGCCCCGCCGGCCGCCCCGGCCACGATCCACGGCGTACGGCGGCCCCGGCGCGCGGTCGTCCGGTCGGACAGTGCGCCGAAGAGCGGGTTGGCGACCAGCGAGACGACCGCGCCCGCGCCCGTCACCCAGGCCAGCATCGTCTCCTTGGACATGCCGGAGCCGGGCGCGAAGTCCTCTGCCTGGGAGGCGAGCAGGATCTGGAGCGGGCCGTACCAGCCCACCCAGATCGCCCCGTTGGCGAGCGAGAGCGCCGAGGTCCAGCCCCGGCCCACCCGCTCGACCGGCTCGGCGAGGGCGGAGACGGGCAGCGGCACGGCCGGTTCGGCCGCGGTCATCCCCGCGCCCGCAGGGCGTCCCGCAGCCAGTGGTAGGAGGCCTTCGGGGTCCGCTCCAGGGTGTCGTAGTCGACGTGCACGAGACCGAAGCGGCGCTGGTAGCCCTCCGCCCACTCGAAGTTGTCCATCAACGACCAGACGAAGTAGCCGCGTACGTCGACGCCCTGCTCCGACGCCCGGTGCAGGGCGCGGACATGACCGTCCAGGAAGGCGATCCGCTCCTGGTCGTCGATACCTTCGTACGAGCAGCCGTTCTCGGTGATGATCACGGGCGGGAGCCGGTCGCCGTAGCGCTCGCGGAAGCCGGTGAGCAGCTCGGTGAGCCCCTCGGGCACCACCGCCCAGCCGAAGTCGGTGACCGGGTACCCCTCCAGTTCCTTGACGGTGAAGGGCAGTTCGGCGGGCAGGGTCAGTCCGCCGAACTCGATCTCCGCGCCCTCGGGCGCGCCCACCCGGGTCGGCTGGTAGTAGTTGATCCCGTACCAGTCGACCGGCTCCCCGATGACCTTCAGGTCCGCCTCGACGTCACCGGGCATCAGCTCGCCGATGCCGTCGGGGTAGCGGCCCAGCAGAACGGGGTCGGCGAAGAGCCGGTTGAGCAGGAGGTCGTAGAAGTCGGCCGCCTCCACGTCCTCGGCGCGGTCCGAGGCCGCCCAGGTCGGGCCGTGCGAGTTGGCGATCCCGATGTCGCCCGCCCCGGCCGCGCGCAGGGCCCGTACGGCCAGCCCGTGGGCGAGGAGTTGATGGTGGGCCACCGGCAGGGCGTCGAACAGGAGCTGCTTGCCGGGGGCGTGCGCGCCGAGCGCGTGGCCGAGCAGGGTGTGCTCGGCGGGCTCGTTGAGGGTGATCCACTTCTTGACGCGGTCGCCGAGGCGTCCGGCGACGACCGAGGTGTACTCGGCGAACCGCTCGGCGGTGTCCCGGTCCAGCCAGTCCAGCTCCGCCGGCAGGTCCCAGTGGAACAGGGTCGGCACCGGCCGTACGCCGGCCGCGCACAGCGCGTCGACGAGGCGGTCGTAGAAATCGAGGCCACCGGGGGAGTTCACCCGGGGCCAGGAGATCGAGAAGCGGTACGCGTCCACGCCGAGGTCGGCCAGCAGCGCCACGTCCTCGGGGTAGCGGTGGAAGTGGTCGCAGGCCACCGCCGCCGTGGAGCCGTCCTTGATGTGTCCGGGCCCGGCGCCGAAGACGTCCCACACGGACGGCCCGCGCTGGTCCACGGCCCCTTCGATCTGATGGGCCGAGGTCGACACGCCCCACAGGAAGCCGTCGGGGAAGCGGGGGATCGGGTGCGCGGCCGCGCGCGGTTCAGTCGCCATGCGCCGGATCATCGGTACCGCCGGTAACGGAAGTCAACGCCTCTGCGCGAACTGCGGCATCACCCGCCGGGCAGGCCCTACGCCCCCTCCTTCAGGACCCGGGAGACGAGCGTGCGCTGTTCCTCGGTCAGCCCGGGGTCGGCCGCGTGCACCGTCCGGCCGTCCACCGTGATCTCGTAGCGGAAGCCGTCCGGAACCCCGTCCGCCGGCGTGCCCCGGCCCGCGGCCAGTGCCTTCTCGGCCAGGGCATGCCACTCGGGCGCGTCGGGCCGCCCCGAGGTGTCCACCTCGGCGACCCGCTCGATGCCCGCGAACCCGCCCGTGCGCCTGATCCGAATACGCATGGGTCTGTGTCTAGTACGGAATCACAGCGTGCGCACCCCGACCTGTTCCCAGGCCTTCAGGACGGCCTGGAGTTCCTCGCCCGTGCCGTAGCGGGCCCGCGCCGCGGCCGTGGTGAGCGTGGCGAAGTCGGCGAACAGCGCGTCCTTCTTCAGCTCGCCGCCGGTCAGCACGTCGTACCAGATCTGTCCGGCCCGCTCCCAGGCGTGGCCGCCGAGGGCGGTGGCGGCGAGGTAGAAGGCGTGGTTGGGGATGCCGGAGTTGATGTGGACGCCGCCGTTGTCGCGGCCGGTGCGCACGAAGCCGTCCATCGTCGCGGGCTGCGGGTCCTTGCCGAGGACGTCGTCGTCGTACGCGGTGCCCGGGGCCTTCATCGAGCGCAGCGCGGTGCCGGTGACCCGGGGGGCGAGCAGGCCGGCGCCGATCAGCCAGTCGGCCTCGGCGGCGGTCTGGCCGAGCGTGTACTGCTTGATGAGCGAGCCGAAGACGTCCGACAGCGACTCGTTGAGGGCGCCGGACTGGTCGAAGTAGGCGAGGTTGGCGGTGTACTGGGTGACGCCGTGGGTGAGTTCGTGGCCGATGACGTCCACCGGGAGGGTGAAGTCGAGGAAGATCTCGCCGTCACCGTCGCCGAACACCATCTGCTCGCCGTTCCAGAAGGCGTTGTTGTAGTCCCGGTCGTAGTGCACGGTCGCGTCCAGCGGCAGGCCGGAGCCGTCGATCGAGTCGCGCCCGTAGGCGCTGAGGTACAGCTCGAAGGTGGCGCCCAGACCCGCGTACGCGCGGTTGACGGTGGCGTCCTTGACGGCCCGGCCGTCCTCGCCGCGGACCTTGTGACCGGGCAGGTCCGTGTGGTGGCGGGCGTCGTAGAGGGTGCGGTGCGGCTTGCCGGCCGCGGCCGGCGCGGCGACGGCCGGGGCGCCCACCACGGTGGTCAGCCGGCGGCGGGTGCGCTCCAGGGCGTCGTGCTCCAGGGAGCGGCGGGCGGGACCGGAGAGCGCGGGGTCCTCGTGCCGCGCGAGCTTGTCGAGGACGTGCGGCGGGACGATCGTGCAGAAGACGGGCTCGGAGCCCCCGTGTGTCGTCATGCCCGGCACCTTCGCACCGCGTTGTCCCGATGTCACTACCCGCAACCATGATTGGTGAAATACAGGGACAAACAGCCTTGTCTTGGTCACGGAGTGGTATGGAACACCTTTTTGCCCGTTTCGTTCCCTACGTCCATCCGGTCCCGCATACTGGAACACCCCCGCGCCATCGGTGCGGCTCGGCTAGGCTGCGCAGCATCATGCGTTTCGGGCTGCTTCTCCTTAGCTGCCGCGGCGAGGGCCTGTAGTCGAGGCCGACCCCCTCCCCGCGGAGCTTGGCGTTGTGTCGTCGGCCGTCCTGTAGGACACCTTCACGAGGAGCCCACGCCACCATGGCCAACCGCCAGCAGCCCAGTTCCATGCCGATCCACAAGTACGGCCGGTACGAGCAGGTCGACATCCAGGACCGCACCTGGCCCGCCCAGCGGATCACCGCCGCCCCGCGCTGGCTCTCCACCGACCTGCGCGACGGCAACCAGGCCCTGATCGACCCCATGTCGCCCGAGCGCAAGCGCCGGATGTTCGACCAGCTGGTCAAGATGGGCTACAAGGAGATCGAGGTCGGCTTCCCGGCCTCCGGCCAGACCGACTTCGACTTCGTGCGCTCGATCATCGAGGAAGAGGGCGCGATCCCGGACGACGTGACGATCTCCGTGCTGACCCAGGCCCGCGAGGACCTGATCGAGCGCACGGTGGAGTCCCTGAAGGGCGCCAAGCGTGCCACCGTCCACCTGTACAACGCCACCGCGCCGGTCTTCCGCCGGGTGGTCTTCCGCGGTTCCAAGGACGACATCAAGCAGATCGCCGTCGACGGCACCCGCCTGGTCGTGGAGTACGCGGAGAAGCTGCTGGGCCCCGAGACCGAGTTCGGCTACCAGTACAGCCCCGAGATCTTCACCGACACCGAGCTGGACTTCGCGCTGGAGGTCTGCGAGGCGGTCATGGACGTCTGGCAGCCCGGCCCGGGCCGCGAGATCATCCTGAACCTGCCCGCCACGGTGGAGCGTTCGACGCCGTCCACGCACGCCGACCGGTTCGAGTGGATGCACCGCAACCTGACCCGCCGCGAGTACGTCTGTCTGTCCGTCCACCCGCACAACGACCGCGGCACCGCCGTCGCCGCCGCCGAGCTGGCCCTGATGGCCGGCGCCGACCGCGTCGAGGGCTGCCTGTTCGGCCAGGGCGAGCGCACCGGCAACGTCGACCTGGTCACCCTGGGCATGAACCTGTTCTCCCAGGGCGTCGACCCGCAGATCGACTTCTCCGACATCGACGAGATCCGTCGCACCGCGGAGTACTGCAACCAGATGGAGGTCCACCCGCGCCACCCGTACGTGGGCGACCTGGTCTACACGTCCTTCTCCGGCTCCCACCAGGACGCCATCAAGAAGGGCTTCGACGCGATGGAGGCCGAGGCGAAGGCCAAGGGCGTCACCGTCGACGACATCGAGTGGGCGGTCCCGTACCTGCCCATCGACCCCAAGGACGTCGGCCGCTCCTACGAGGCCGTCATCCGCGTCAACTCGCAGTCCGGCAAGGGCGGTATCGCGTACGTCCTGAAGAACGACCACAAGCTGGACCTGCCGCGCCGGATGCAGATCGAGTTCTCGAAGATCATCCAGGCCAAGACGGACGCCGAGGGCGGCGAGGTCACCGGCTCGGACATCTGGTCGGTCTTCCAGGACGAGTACCTGCCCAACCCGGAGAACCCCTGGGGCCGCATCCAGGTCCGCACCGGCCAGTCGACGACCGACACCGACGGCGTGGACACGCTGACCGTGGAGGCGACCGTCGACGGCGAGGACACCGTCCTGTCCGGCTCCGGCAACGGTCCGATCTCGGCCTTCTTCAACGCCCTGGAGTCGATCGGCGTCGACGTACGCCTGCTGGACTACCAGGAGCACACGATGAGCGAGGGCGCCTCCGCCCAGGCCGCCTCGTACATCGAGTGCGCGGTCGGCGACAAGGTGCTGTGGGGCATCGGCATCGACGCGAACACCACGCGTGCCTCGCTGAAGGCGGTCGTCTCGGCCGTCAACCGCGCGACCCGCTGACACCACCTCCGACGAGGCCCTTCCGGTGCCCCGACCGCCTGCCCGGGCGGCCGGGGCACCGTCGTGTACCGGCCATCCGACCGGCGAGGTCACGGACAGGTCTCGTACGGGGTACTGACGCGGCCTCACCGATGTGGCTAACATCACGCAAGCGCGGCGATGTTGCCGCGGGGTTACGGAGGTGCGACGTGCTGCCAGTACGCGGACAAGACGGCCGTGCCACCAGGTTTGCGCGCATCCTGGGCACCCGCACCTCATGGACGCCCGTCGGCGACGGCGAGTTCTTCTGCCCCGGCTGCGGAGGCGACCGCAACTACCAGCGGCTGACCGGCCGCCGGCGCTTCACCCTGCTCGGCGTGCCCGTGCTGCCGCGCGGCGAGACCGGACCGGTCGTCGAGTGCGCCGCCTGCCGCCGCCACTTCGGCGCCGACGTCCTGGACCACCCGACCACCACCCGCTTCTCCGCGATGCTGCGCGACGCCGTCCACACCGTCGCCCTCGCCGTCCTGGCCGCCGGCGGCACCTGCGCCCCCGCCTCCCTGGAGGCGGCCGCGGCCACGGTCCGCGCGGCCGGCTTCGAGGACTGCACCCGGGACCAGCTCGGCGCCCTCGTCGAGGCCCTGGCCGCGGACACCGGGCGCGTCCTCGGCCCGCCCTGCGGGGCCGGTCTGGCCATAGAGCTGCACGAGGCACTGGACCCGCTCACCCCGCACCTCGCCGCGGTCGGCCGCGAGTCGATCCTGCTCCAGGGCGCCCGCATCGCCCTGGCCGACGGCCCCTACACCCCCGCCGAACGGGACGTCCTGGTCACCGTGGGCGCGGCCCTGGCGATCTGCACGGACGACGTCACCCGCCTGCTGGCGGCGGCGGCCCGGACCCCGTCGTAGGACGCGGTACTCCCCGGGGAGTAACGGCGTCCCCGGGCCACCCGCCGCAGTAGGCCCGGGCTCGCTCCCGCGCCGGACGAAAACCGCCCCCCGGCCCGGAAGTCTGGACGGCGTCAGCAGACGACCGGACCGGAGGGAGCCCTGGCCATGGGGGCCTTGGAGACACGTACGCGGACACGGCGGCGGGCCGTGCCCTGGGCGGTGCTCGCGCTGTGGATCGCGCTGCTCGCGGCCGTCGCACCGTTCGCCGCGAAACTCGCCGACGTACAGCACGACCGGGTCACCGACTACCTTCCGGCGAGCGCCGACTCCACCCGGGTGGCCAGGATCCAGGACCGGCTGCCGGGCGGCGAGACCACCGAACTGGTGCTGGTCTACCACCGCGACGGCGGACTCACCGCGGCCGACCGGGCCCGCGCGGGGGAGCAGCTCGCGCGGATCGCCGGACGGCACGCACTGACCGCGCCCCCGCGGGGCGTGCCCTCCGCGGACGGCACCACCCTGATGTACCCCGTCGCCAGCAACGAGCCCGGCACCGACGAGGACGCGCGCAACGCCCTCGTCGACGACGTGCGCGAGGTCGCGCGGGGCGCGGACGGGCTGAGCGTCCAGGTCGGCGGTCCGGGCGCGCTCGCCACCGACGCCGCCGGGGTCTACGCCTCGCTCGGCGGGCCGCTGCTCTACACGACCGTCGCCGTCGTGGCCCTGCTGCTGATCCTCATCTACCGCAGTCCCGTGCTGTGGCTGCTGCCGCTCGTCGTCGCGGGCGTCGCCGACTTCCTGTCCACGGGCGTCGCCTACGGTCTCCACCAGGCCTTCGGGACGACGGTGTCGGGACAGAACTCCGGCGTCATGACCATCCTCGTCTTCGGCGCGGGCACCGACTACGCGCTGCTGCTCGTCTCCCGCTACCGTGAGGAGCTACGGCGCCACGAGCGTCCCCACGACGCCATGCTGGCCGCCCTGCGCGGCTGCGGGCCCGCCGTGCTCGCCTCCTCGGCGACCGTCGCCGCCGGGCTGCTGTGCCTGCTCGCCGCCGACCTCAACAGCAGCCGCGGCATGGGCCCCCTCGGCACGGTGGGCGTGCTGTGCGCGCTCGTGGCGATGCTGACGCTGCTGCCCGCGCTCCTCGTGCTCCTGGGGCGCCGGGTGTTCTGGCCGCTTGTGCCCGCCTACGGCAGCACGCCGGGGGCGCGTCGGTCGCTGTTCGCCGCGATGGGCACCTCGGCGGGCCGGCGCCCCCTGACCGTCCTGGCCGGCGGCGCCGCGCTGCTCGGCGCGCTCGCCCTGGGGGCGCTGAACCTGCCCGGCGGACTCAAGCAGACGGACACCTTCGTCGACCGGCCCGAGTCGGTCGCCGCCCTCCAGACCCTGGCCCGGGCCTTCCCCGAGCGCTCCAGCCAGCCCATCACCGTCATCACCCCGGCCGGGCGCGCCGACGCGACGCTGGGCGCCGTCCGCGCCGTCCGGGGCGTCGACAGCGCACAGCGGGGACGGACCGGGGACGGCTGGACCGAGATCTCCGTCATCGCGCGGGGCACTCCCCAGTCGGCGGCCGAGACCCGGACCATCGAGGAACTGCGGCACGTCCTGCCCGGCTCCTACGTCGGCGGCCCCAGCGCCCAGCAGCTCGACCTCGTCGACACCAACGCCCGGGACCGGCTGGTCGTCGTACCGATCGTCCTCGCCTCGGTGCTGCTGATCCTGGTCCTGCTGCTGCGCTCGCTGGTCGCGCCGCTGCTGCTGGTCGCCGCGGTCGTCGCGGTGTGGGGCGCGGCGCTCGGCATCGGCGGGCTGGTGTTCGGGCCGCTGTTCGGCTTCGGCGGCACGGACCCGGGGCTCGGGCTGCTGTCCTTCGTGTTCCTGGTGGCACTCGGCGTCGACTACGGCATCTTCCTCATGCACCGGATGCGGGAGGAGTCGAGGCGGGGCGCGGAACCCTCGGCCGCCGCGCTGACCGCGCTGCGCACGACGGGCGGGGTCATCGCCTCGGCGGGACTGGTCCTCGCCGCGACCTTCGCGGTGCTGACCAACATGGGGCTGGTGCAGCTCGTCGAGCTGGGCTTCGTGATCGCGGTCGGCGTGCTGCTGGACACCTTCCTCGTCCGGACCTATCTGGTGACCAGCGCGAGCGTGGCACTGGGGCGGAAGGTGTGGTGGCCGGGCCCGCTGTCGCGGACACCCGAGCCGGTACGGACCGAGCGGCAGCCGGAGCCCGTGTGATCCCGGGCGCCCCTCCCTGCCGGAGGGGCGCCCTCCTACCGGAAGATGAACCCGTGCATCCCGACCGATCCGCGCGACCCGCTCAGCCTGTGCCGTCCGTGCCGTCCGTGCCGTCGGCGCGGGCTGTGCCGTCCGTGCCGTCCGTGCCGTCCGTGGAGCCCGGTGAGCCCGTCCCGTCCGCGCGGGCCGGCGCCGTGACACCGCCCCGCCGGATCGAGCGGATCATGGCGGTGGTCAACCGCGACCCCCGGACCGCCCCGCACGCCACCCGCAACGACGCGTGGCTGGCGGCCGCCGCCGCCGTGTTCTCCGCGGCGATCGCGCTCACCACCGACCCGGCGCGCCGCCCGGACGCGCTCGGCTGGGCGCTGCTGCTCGCCGCCGCCGTGCCGCTGGTGTGGCGGCGGCGGCGCCCGCTGCTGGTCCTGGCCCTGGTGGTGGCCCTGGTCGTGCCCTACCACGCGCTGGACAACAACCACGCGGCCCCGACGGCGGCCGAGTACATCGCGCTCTACACCGTCGCCGTCACCGGCCGCCCGCTGCGCACCGTACTGACCGGGCTGACCGTCCTCGGCATCTCCCTCAGCGTCATGCTCACGGTCAACACCCACCAGGCCCTCGAACTGCTGCGGATCTCCGGCTGGGTGATCGCGGTGCTCTTCCTCGGCGTCGACGTCCGCTACTACCGCCAGTACGTGGCCGCGATCGTCGAACGCGCCGAGCGCGCCGAACGCACCCGCGAGGAGGAGGCCCGCAGGCGGGTCGCGGAGGAGCGGCTGCGGATCGCCCGCGACCTGCACGACCTGCTCGCGCACAGCATCACCCTGATCGGCGTGCAGACGTCGGTGGCCGCCCACGTCCTGGCCGCCGACCCCGACCGCCTCGACCGTACGGCCGTCGCGCAGGCCCTCGACGACATAGCCGAGACCTGCCGGACGGCACGCGGCGAGCTGCGCACGACCCTGGAGGTGCTGCGCGAACACGACTCGCCCGAGGCGCGCGGACCGCTGCCCGGCCTGCACGGGCTGCCCGACCTCGCGCAGGCGGCCCGGCTCGCGGGCGCGCGGGTCGAACTGGCCGTGACCGCCGGCGAGGCCCCGCCCGCGGTCGGCGCCGCCGCCTACCGGATCGTGCAGGAGGCGCTGACCAACGCCGTACGGCACGGCGGCCGGGACGACCTCACCGTCCGGGTGAACGTGGACGACGGCGAGGGCGCCCTGTGGGTGCGCGTCAGCGACGACGGAGCGGGCGCCGGGCCCGGCACCCCCGGCTTCGGGCTGGTCGGGATGCGGGAACGCGCCCGCAGCGTCGGCGGGACGGTACAGGCCGGACCGGGCGCCGACGGAGGCTTCGAGGTGACGGCACTGCTGCCGCTGGGAGGGACCGCATGACCATCCGGGTGCTGCTCGCCGACGACCAGACCCTGGTACGGGCCGCGTTCGCGATGCTCGTGGAGTCGGCCGGGGACATGGAGGTCGTCGGACAGGCGGGCACCGGCCGGGAGGCCGTGGAGCTGGCCCGGGCCCGGCGCGCCGACCTGGTCGTGATGGACATCCGCATGCCCGGCCTGGACGGCATCGAGGCGACCCGGCTGATCGCGGCCGACGAGGACCTGACGGATGTCCGGGTGCTGGTCCTGACCACCTACGACACCGACGAGAACATCGTCGAGGCGCTGCGGGCCGGCGCCTCCGGTTTCCTGGTGAAGGACACCCGGCCGGCCGAACTCCTCGACGCCATCCGCACGGTGGCGGCCGGGGAGGCACTGCTGTCCCCGGGACCGACCGCCCGGCTGATCGCGCGGTTCCTGCGCAGCCCCTCGGCACCGGCGACCGGCGGACCGGAGTGCCTGTCCGACCGCGAGCGGGAGGTGCTCGCCCTGGTCGGGCGCGGACTGAACAACACCGAGATCGCCGAGGCGCTGGGGCTGAGCCCGCTGACCGCGAAGACCCATGTCAGCCGGATCATGGGGAAGCTGGGGGCCCGCGACCGGGCCCAGCTGGTCATCGTGGCGTACGAGTCGGGGCTGGTGACGCCGGGCAGGATGTGACGGACAACAGGTCGGCGTTCCGCGCGGGCCGCGGACCGGTCGGCGTCCCGCGCGGGACGGCACCCGCACCGGGGAGAGCGATGACCCGGCTGAGCCGCACCCCACGAGACGATCACGTTCCGCCGGGTGGCGCTGCCGGGCCGACCCGGGCACAGCACTACAGCAGGCCCGCCGCCGCCAGGTGCTTGCCCACCCGCTCCACCTCCTCCGGCGACAGCGCCACCTGGGGCTCCGCCGTGGCCGGGCAGTCGATGATCCCCCGCAGGTACAGGGCCGCCTTGAACGCCCCGAGCGCCGCCGAGCTGCCGCCCATCCGCGCCGGATCGCCCGCCCCGGTCATCCCGAACAGAGCGCACAGCCGCTCCTGTTCGGCCCGCGCCCGCGGCCACTCGCCGTCCCGGCAGAGCCGGTCGAGGCGGACGTAGCCGTGCGGGTCGACGTTCGCGAGGCCGGGCACCGCGCCGTCCGCCCCGAGCGCGAGCGCGCTGTCGACGACCAGTTCGGAGCCGGTCAGGGCGCTGAAGCCGGTGATGCCGGGGTGGGCGCGGACGCCGGTGACGACCTCGCGGAAGCCGGCGAGGTCGCCGCTGGAGTCCTTGAGTCCGGCCAGCACCCCGTCCGCGGCCAGCTCCAGGACGAGCGCGGCGGGGAGCTTGGTGTGGACGGCGGACGGGATGTCGTAGGCGATGACGGGGACGGACGCGGCGGCCGCCACGAGGCGGTAGTGGCGGGCGATCTCCGCCGGGTGGGTGCGGGTGTAGAAGGGGGCGGCCACCACGACCGCGTCCGCGCCCGCCTCGGTCACCGCCCGGACGTGGTCCAGGACGCGGGGCGTCGTCATGTCGATCGCGCCCGCCAGCACCGGCAGCCGTCCGGCCACGTGCCCGGCCACCGTCCGCACCACCAGCTCCCGCCGGCGGTCGGTCAGATAGGCCGCCTCCGAGGTCGAGCCGAGCACGAACAGCCCGTGCACCCCGGCCGCCGTCAGATGGTCGACCAGCCTGAGCAGCGAGGGGACGTCCACCTCGCCCTCCGGTGTCAGGGGGGTGCAGACGGGCGGGACGACACCGGTGGGCGGGGCGGGGATCGTCATCAAGGCTCCCTGGGGTGCTGGCTCCGACGTACGAGGCCGCGGGTCGGCCGGTCCTCCTCCACAGGATGGTGGCAGCGGTAGCGATGCCCGGGGTCCGACGCGGCCGAGAAATCCGGCATGACGGACACGCACTCCTGATCGGTCCGCCAGCACCGGGTGCGGAACGGGCAGCCGCCGGGCGGCCGGGTCGCCGAGGGGACCGGTCCGGTCAGCGGGATCGGCTCGACCGGGTCCAGCAGACCGGGGGTGGCGGAGAACAGCGCGCGGGTGTACGGGTGCCGGGCGCCGTCGGTGACCCGGCCGGCCGGGCACTCCTCGACGATCCGGCCCAGGTACATCGTGATCACCCGGTCGCTCATCCGGCGTACCGTCTGGATGTCGTGGGAGACGAACACCAGGGCCAGACCCAGGCGTTCCTTCAGGTCCAGCAGCAGATTGAGGATCTGCGCGCGGACCGACACGTCCAGCGCGCTGGTCGGCTCGTCGGCCACCACCAGAGCCGGTTCGAGGGCCAGCGCGCGGGCGATGGCCACGCGCTGGCGCTGGCCGCCGGAGAGCTGTCCGGGCAGCGCGTCGGCCAGCGCCCGGGGCAGACCGACCAGCTGCATCAGTTCGCGTACGCGCTCCTCCCGTGCCGCGGCGGTGCCCCGGCGGTGCACGTCCAGCGGGTCGCGCAGGGTCCGCCGTACCGTCAGCCGGCGGTTCAGGGCCGTCGACGGATCCTGGAAGATCATGCCGGTGCCCGCCCCGACGGCCGTCCGGCGTTCGGCGGGCGGCATCGTCCACAGGTCGCGGCCCCCGAAGGAGACCGTGCCCGAGGTCGGCCGCTGGGCGCCCACCAGCACCTTCGCCAGCGTCGACTTGCCGCAGCCCGACTCGCCGACCACGCCGACCGTCTCCCCGGGCGCCACGGAGAGACCGGCGCCGGTCAGGGCGTACACCCGGTCGCGGGCGAACAGGCCGCCGCTGCGGGCCCTGTGCACGACGTGCACGTCGGACAGTTCCACCAGGGCCGTCATGTCACCGGCTCGCTCTCCGAGCTCTGCGAGCTCCCGGGACCCTCCCCGGCCGGCGGATCGACCGCCGGACGGTGGCACGCCACGGTGTGCCGGGCGCCGCCCACCAGGTCCGGCGCCGTCGTACGGCAGACGTCGTCCGCCAGCGGGCAGCGGGAGCTGAAGCGGCAGCCGGGCGGGAAGTCCGCGGGGGCGGGCACGACCCCCCTGATCTGGGTCATGCGCGCGGCCGCCGACTCCAGGGACAGCACGCTGCCGAGCAGCCCGCGCGTGTAGGGGTGGGCGGGCGCCTCCACCAGGTCGGCGGTCACGCCGCTCTCCACGATCCGCCCGCCGTACATCACCACGATCCGGTCCGTGACGTCCGCGACCAGCGCCAGATCGTGCGAGACCAGGACCAGCGCGAAGCCCAGCTCCGCCCGCAGCGCCAGCAGCAGTTCCATGACCTGCGCCTGCACGGTCACGTCGAGGGCGGTGGTCGGCTCGTCCGCGACGATCAGCCTCGGCTCGCGGGACAGGGCCATGGCGATCAGGACCCGCTGGCGCTGTCCGCCGGACAGCTCGTGCGGGTAGCTGCGCAGGACCCGGTCGGGGTCCAGGCCGACCAGCGCGAGCAGTTCCGCGGGCTCCCGGCTCCCGCCCCGCCGCACGACCTGCCCGAGCTGCGCGCGGATCGTCATCGCCGGGTTGAGGGAGGACAGCGCGTCCTGGTAGATCATCGCCATCTCGTGGCCCAGCAGCCTGCGGCGCACCCGCGCCGGTTCGGCCGTCAGGTCCCTTCCGCCGAACCGGACCCGGCCGCGCACCCGGGCGCCCTTGGGCTCGAGGCCCATGACGGTGAGCGCGGTGAGCGACTTGCCGCAGCCCGACTCGCCGACCAGGCCGAGGATTTCGCCGGGGCGCACCTCGAAGCCGATGCCGTCGACGATGTCGACGCCCCGGTGACGGCCGGGGAAGCCGACGGCGAGGTCCTCGACCACGAGCACCGGCGGCCCCTCGGGCAGCGGGCGGGCCCGCGCGCGCAGCCGGGCCGCCGCCTCGGCCAGCGACGGCAGCGCCGGGACCTCGCCGCCGCCCGGCCCGGCCCGCTCCGGCCGGTCCTCCCGCGCGTCCGGGGCGACCTCGCGCGGGGCCGGGGCCGCCCAGGCGTCGGAGACGCCCTCGGACAGGATGTTCAGCGACAGCACCGTGACCAGCATCAGCAGGCCGGGGAAGACCGTCGCCCACCAGCCGCCGGTCAGCACCATGTTCTTGCCGTCCGCGATCACACTGCCCCAGGACGGGTCCGGCGGCCGTACGCCCGCGCCGACGAAGGACAGCGACGCCTCGAACACGACGGCCTCGGCGACCTGGACCGTGCAGAACACCAGGACCGGCGCCGCGCAGTTGACGGCCACGTGCCGCAGCACGATGTGCGGGGTGCGGGCGCCGATCACCCGCTCCGCCGTCACGTAGTCCTCGCCGTACTGGTCGAGCACGTTCGCCCGTACGACCCGGGCCACCGGCGGCGTGAACAGGAACGCGATCGCGCAGATCAGTACGGTGATGCCGCCGCCGAAGACCGCGACGAGCACCGCCGCCAGCGCGATGCCGGGGAACGCCATCACCACGTCCAGGGCGCGCATCAGCGTCTCGTCGACCGCCTTGCGGGAGGTCGCCGCGACCGCGCCGAGCAGGGCGCCGACGACCAGCGCGAGCGCGGTCGCGCCCAGCCCGATCGCCAGCGACCAGCGGGCGCCGTACATCAGCCGGCCGAGGATGTCGCGGCCGAGGCTGTCCTGCCCCATCCAGTGCGCCGCCGACGGATGTCCGGTGCCGTCGACGGGCGGCTGCTGGTCGAGCGGGTCGTGCGGGGCCAGCAGCGGGGCGAACAGCGCCGCCAGGGCGACGACGGCCAGGAAGCACACGGCCGTCCTCGACAGCGGCGGCAGCCGACGCCAGCCGCGCAGCCGGATGCCGGGCCGGGACAGGATCCGGGCCAGGCCCTCGCGGGTGAAGGTCATGTCGCCTCCCTCAGACGCGGGTTGACCAGCAGGTAGAGGACGTCGATGACGAGGTTGACGACCACGAAGCCGGTCGCGGTGGTCAGGACCACGCCCTGGACGACGGCCGGGTCGCCGTTCTGCACGGCGTCGATCATCAGCTTGCCCATGCCGGGCAGCGAGAAGATCGTCTCGATGACGACGGCGCCGCCCAGCAGGTAGCCGACCCGCAGCCCGAGCACCGTCAGCGGATTGACCAGCGCGTTCCTGAGCACGTTGCGGCCCACCACGACCCGCGGCGGCAGCCCGTTGCCGATCGCCGTCCGTACGTAGTCCTTGTCCAGCTCCTCCACCACCGCCGTGCGCACCACCCGGGTGAGCTGCGCGGCCACCGGCAGGGACAGCGCCAGCGCCGGGAGCGTCATCGTCCGCAGCCAGCCGGTGAAGGAGTCGGCCGGGTTGACGTAACCGCCGGCCGGGAACCAGCCCCGGTCGACCGCCAGGTACTGGATCATCAGCAGGGCCAGCCAGAAGGAGGGTGCGGCGACCCCGGTCAGGGACACGACGCGGATGACCTGGTCCGGCAGCCGGTCCCGGTACACGGCGGCGGTCACCCCGCCGGCCAGCGCCAGCACCACCGCGATGCCGAGCCCCAGGAAGGTGAGCTGGAGCGTGAGCGGCAGCGCGGTGGCGACCTGGTCGGCGACCGGCGCCCGGGTCAGGGCGCTGGTGCCCAGATCGCCGTGGAGCAGGTCGCCGACGAAATCGGCGTAGCGGACGGGCAGCGGGTCCAGCAGGCCGTTGCGCTCGCGGAAGTCGTGCAGCTGCCCCGGCGTCGGGTCGGCGCCCTGGAAGAACGCGGACGCCGGGTCGACGTCGGAGAAGCGCATCACCAGGAACACGAACAGCACGATGCCGAGCAGCAGCGGGACGAGCAGGGCGAGACGGCGGGCCAGGATCCTGACGACGGCGATCACGAGGACGACTTCCCTGTCACTGGGTCCACTTGGCCTGGAGGAGGTTCACGCCCGGGTACGGCTGAGCCCTTATCCCGGTCAGCCTCCTCGGGTTCCAGGCGGTCATCAGCTCGTTGTGGACGACCGGGTAGAGCACGGCCTGCTCGGCGACGACGTCGAGGCAGTCCTGGATCATCGCCCTCTTCCGCGCGGGGTCCGGTTCCCGGGTGGCCCGGTCCATGTCCTCGAAGAGCTGCCTGGCGACGGGGTCGCCGGCCCAACGGGCGTACTGCATCCAGAGGTTCTGCGGCCCGTAGTTGTAGTGCATGATCAGGTCGGCGTCGAGGCCGAACTGGTTGGGGTTCGAGGCGGCCGCGACCACCTGGTAGTCCTGCTTCTGGTCCAGCTTGGTGAAGACGGCCGTGGTCTCCTGCGGGGCGAGCGTGGTCCGCACGCCGATCGCGTCCCAGGAGGCCTTGACGGTCGGCAGGCAGTCGACGATCCAGCTCACGTTCACCGCGAGGAGCTCGACGCTCAGCCCGCTCACCCCGGCCGCCTTCAGCAGGGCCTTCGCCTTCTCGGGGTCGTGGTCGTAGACCGTCCTCGCCCGCCGGTAGGACGGGTTGCCCTCGTCGAGGAAGGACGAGGCGGGCCTGCCGTGGCCCTTGAGGGCGACCTGGACCATCTTCCCGGTGTCGACGGCGTAGTGCAGCGCCTGGCGCACCCGTACGTCGTCGAAGGGCCTGTGCCGGGTGTTGAACATCAGGAACAGGTTGTTCATCCCGGCCCCGCCCACCACCGACATGCCGCCCTTGCGGAGCTGCCGGATGTCGGCGTACGGGATGTTGTCGGCGATCTGCGCGCCCGCGGCGGCCCCGGAGATCCGGGCGACCCGCGGGGCGGCGTCCACGATCGTCAGCCAGTTCATCCTGCCGAAGGCGGGCCTGCGCGGGCCGTTGTAGCCGGCGAACGCGGCGAAGGTGGTGTTGGACTTCGGGTGGTGCGCGGTCTGCCGGTACGGGCCCGAGCCCACCGCCTTGCCCCGGATCGCGTCGTCCCAGGCGCCCGGTCGCTCGTACACGTGCTTCGGCATGATCTTGGCGAGGGTGAGCCGCGACACCCCCTCCGGGAAGGGGAACCTCAGCACCAGCTCCACGTGGTGCGCGTCGATCTTCCGGACGTCCTTCAGCCAGCTCGCGAAGAATCCCTTGGCGAGGGTCCGGGTGTCCGGGTCGAGGATCCGGTCGAAGACGAACACGACGTCGTCGGCGGTGACCGGCCGCCCGTCGTGGAACTTCGCGCCCGGCCGCAGCGCGAACGTCCACGAGGTGCCCGTCGGGTCCGCCGGCACCCGGGTCGCCAGCGCGGCGTACGGCTCGCGGGTGATCGGGTCGGTGTCGACCAGCCCCTCGTAGATGTGGTTGTTGGCGGCCATGGCGAAGGCGGACGCCGTCTGCGTCGGATCCCAGCTGCCGTCGTTGCCGTAGCCGATGACCGCGGTCAGCGTGCGATGCCCGCCGGCGCCCGAACCGGTGTCGTTGGTCGACTCCGGCCCGGTCGAGCAGGCCGCCAGCGACGACGAGAGCGTCGCGGCCGCGCCCAGGGCGCCGGTGTACTTCAGGAACGACCGGCGGTGCGGCGCCGGAACGTCGTGGGTCACGTCGCGCACGGTTCCTCCAGCGAAGGGGTCTCGGGGGAGAGGAGGGCGAGGGGTTCGGGCCCGGGGCGGGCGAATTGTCCGCGGAGATACGACGTCCTACGTCCGGTGGTCAGCGCGACCATAGGAGCGGCCGTGAGGGCGGTCAAGGGCCCGCACACGAATGGCGGTATCCGCCGGAGGTCCGACCGATGGCGCGGCCAGGTGCCTGAATCGACGGCCTGTCAGGCCCTACGGTCCATGGACACCGCCGGACGTGTGACGCGGGACATCCGATGGCGCTGCGCGGTGGCGCGCCGACATGACGGCGCCGCGCGCCCCTGATGCCGAGGGCGCGCGGCGCACGGTGAGGCGTCTGATGCCGCCGGGGTTCCTAGGGCAGCGTCTTCTCGTAGTACTTGTCCTGGTCGGAGTCGTACACGAGTTTGTCGGCCGTGTCGTAGCCCTTGAGGTGCGGAGCCCTGGTGACCTGCCGGTCCAGGGTGCCGAAGGCGACGAACCAGCCGTGGTCCAGGACGGCCTGGCCCGCGACGTCGCCGTAGGAGACGGTCATCCTGGCCACCGAGGGGTCGACCGTGCCGATGATCCCCCAGCGGAACGGGAGCTTCCAGTGGCCCCGGTCCATGATCGACTGCTGGTAGAGCTTGCCGCTGTTGATGTCGGCGTACACGGCGCCGACGCCCTTCGGCGCGTCGCCCTGCGTGCTGGTGCCGATCCCGCTCGCCCGGCCGTCCTTCACGGTGCAGATCAGCCGGATCGCCTTCGCCGCCGACGCCTGCTTCGAGACCGCCACGACGTACATGCCGTCACCGGGGGCGTTGGAGTCGCCGGTGCTGCTCAGCGCCAGGATGATCCGGTAGTCCGCGGCCTTCCCCAGGTCCGGCCCGCCGAGGCCCCCCGTGACCGACCTGCTGTAGGCGATGCACTTCGTCAGCCCGTCCGTGGCCTGCTCCCAGGTGATGCCGTCCAGCAACTGCCCCTCCGTGGCGGGCCGGGCCGGTTCCGTGGCCGGTGCGGACGCCGGCGCGGACGACTCCGGCAGCGGGCTGGGCGGGGCGCTGGCGGACGGCCGCGGCGACGCGGTTTCCGACCTCCCGCCGAAACCCGCCGCGTACGCCCCGACGGGCAGCGCGGCCAGTGTCACCAGTACCGCTCCGGCCGCCACCACCTGCCGGCGCCGCTCGACCACACCCCGGCGCCGCACCGCGGCATAGGGCGCGGGCGACGGCCGGAAGGCGTACGCGTCCTCGGCCAGCAACTCGCGCACCTGCCCCTCGAAGCGCGGGTCGATGTCCTCGCCGCTCGCGGGGGCGCCACCGGATCCGGCCCCGGAACCCGCCTCCGACGGCCACCGCTCTTCCTCGCTCACCTGCTGTCTCCCTGTCCGGCCGACGTACGGCTGGGCTCCGGCGCGTCCGCGACCAGCCCCAGCCCCGGATTCGCGCGCAACTTCGCCAGCGCCTTGGACGCCTGGCTCTTGACCGTGCCGACCGAGCAGCCGAGCACCTCGGCGACCTCGCCCTCGGACAGGTCCTCCCAATAGCGCATGACCACTACCGCCCGCTGCCGGGGCGGCAGTCCGGCCAGCGCGGCCATCAGCGCACCGCGCTCCTCGACCCGCCCCACCGCGTCGTCCCGCCTCGCCCGTTCCGGCGGCGCCGAGGTCAGCGCCTCGGCGACCCGCCGCTTGCGGAAGCGGTCGCTGTTGCAGGTGACCAGCATCCGGCGGACGTACGCCTCCGGGCTGTCGCTGCGCGCGACGCGCCGCCACGACCGGTACGCCTTCGCCAGCGCGGTCTGCGTCAGATCCTCGGCGTGGTGGGCGTCGCCCGTGAGCAGATACGCGGTACGCACCAGGCGTGACCACCGCGCTCTGACGAACTCCTCATACTGGGCCTCCAGTTCGGCCTGCATCCGGCACCCTCCTCGCCCGTCAGACCACTGCTCGGGCGGATTCGGTTGCCTGTGTCCTCAGAGGAGGAGCGTCATGCGCAGGCGGTGCTGGTTCGGGCCGAAGTAGTCCTTGCGGGACGCGTCTTCCGGCGTGAAGCCCAGCGAGCGGTAGAGGAGGACGGCCGTGTCGTTGCCGGGTTCGACGGTGAGCCAGACCTCCTTCACCCCTTCGGAGCGCAGGTGGTCGAGGATCTCGGACATCATCCTGCGGCCCAGTCCCTGGCCCTGGAGGCCCGGGGTGATGGCGAGGCTGAGGATCCAGCTGATGTCACGGTGGGGCGGGGTGGCGAACACATAGCCGAGCAGGCTCGCGCCGTCGTCCAGTACCAGCACGTGGTCGCGGTACGCGTCGAGGAACTGCCGCAGGACGAAGTACGGATACGGTCCGGAGGGGAAGGCCTCCGCGTCCAGGCGGACCAGTTCCGGAAGATCCGCTTCGGTGACCGCTCTGATCTGCAGAAGAGGAGGCATATCGTCCCCTTGTGGAAGATTCGAAGATGCATACCAATGATGGGATATGCATACCGAACGGGATGGGCGCGCATGTTTCCCTATCTTCGCCCGACCTCTTCTGTTCACTCAAGACAGCAACGGGACTTGACGTGATTGCCTGGCCCGCTTCACGGCCGTCGTGCGCTACATTGAGCCAATGACCTCGGGATCGCTGACTGGTGCGGATAAGCTGAACGCTGATGTCGACTGGGACAAATTCGACCCCCAGGAATACATCAGCCGCAACTACCTCGCGCTTCATCCTGACGACAAGCTGATCCTGTCGGTCGTCCGCGATCACTTCGGTGATCATTTTCGGAGGAAACCGGGTCGTGTCAGGTCCGGTATCGATGTGGGCGCGGGACCGAACCTGTATCCCGCCTTCACCATGCTTCCCTGGTGCGAGGCCGTCACCCAGTACGAGTGGTCCGCCGCCAACGTGGCCCATCTGCGCAGCCAGCTCCCCGGCTACGCCCCCACCTGGGACCCGTTCTGGGACGTCCTGTGCGAGGGCGAGGGCGGCGAGGGGTACGCCGCGCTCGGCCCGGACCCCAGGGCGCGGTTCCGGCGGACCGTCACCGTCCGGTCCGGGAACCTGTACGACCTCGGCAGGCCGGGTCCCGACGGCGAAACGGAACGCTGGGCCATGGGCACGATGTTCTTCGTCGCGGAGTCGATCACCGAGTCGCGGGACGAGTTCGCGGACGGCGTCGCCTGTTTCATGAACGCCCTGGAACCGGGTGCTCCGTTCGCCGCCGCATTCATGGAGAATTCCCGTGGATATCCCGTGGGCGGGGAGGACTTTCCGGCGAGTTACGTCGGCGCCGTGGAGATCAGGAACCTGCTGAAGGGATTCGCGAGCGATGTCGATCCCATGCATCTCGGAAAGCCGGACGACCTTCGCGACGGCTACACGGGAATGATTCTGGCCTGCGGTCACCGGAACGACTGACCGCGGTTGTTTTTCGCACCTGTGTGAGGGGGCATGGGGAATGCAGATCAAACCGCGCGCGCAGCTTCTCGACGTATGGCAGGCCATCGCCGGCCATACCTTCGAGAGCGGCGAGTGGAACTGGGGTGAATGGGGCGGCCGCAGCAGCGTCGCCGACGCCGAACGCCTGCTCTGTCTCATGTATCCCGCCACCGAGATTCCCGAATTCGGCCTGGACAATCCCGACGTCACCGAGGAGGACGTGGAGCAGGCCCTCAAGGAGGCGGGGGACGCCACCGAGATTCCCGGGAACCTGGTCCGGGTGCTCAACGAGTTCATGGCCAAGCACCACGGCGGCGACCTCGGCCCCACGTTCGCCGGCGGCTACTACTTCCTCCCGGCGGACCCCGAGCAGGAACTCACCAAGGAACAGCGGGAATTCGGGGTCGTCGACTCCTTCTCGATGTCCGTCACCCTGTGCCTGGCCACCCTCGGCTTCCTGCGGGTCTACCGGACGAGAACGACCCGCGCCGAGACGCAGAGACTGATCCAGGGGCTCTGGGACACCACCAGCATGCGGCTCACCTCCGCCATGGTGAGTCTGCTGCGCTCCTTCACGGTCAACGTCTTCGAGGTCGACTCCTCCCAGGGACAGGCCATGTGCCGCCTCCTCGGCCGGGGGCGCGCCTCCGACCGGGTGGTGCTCCAGCGGTTCCAGGACCGCTTCAAGGCACTGCGCGCCGTCGTCGGCGAGAACCTGACCCTCGGCGTCGAGGTCGAGGAGCAACTCCGCAACGAGAACCGTCTGTTCGAGTGCGGCTGGGCCTGGAGCCTGGTCAAGGACGCCCCCGAGGTGGAGACCACCGACGACATCGGGGCCCAGCCCCCCGGCGCCGCCGACGCCGTCCCCTACCTCTACTTCACCGTCGTCGCCCTCGACGGCATCCAGGACCTGTTCTCCGACCGCACCCTCACCCTCGCCCTGCTGAATCCCGAACAGCAGCGGCTGGCCGAGGCGTTACGACTGCGGTGGGAGATCACCCAGCAGTACTGGTCGGGCATCGCCCGCTTCGGCGACGACCGCTGGCCCCTGGAGGACATCCCCTGGCGGACCACCGGCCAGCAGCTCGAGTCGGAGTACTTCTCGCTCTGCGTGGCCTCCATCCTCGTCCACGACCTGGTCCGCCGCCGCGCCACCGACGACGACCTCGCCCGCACCGTCGACGTCATGGAGCGGCTCGCCGAACGCGGCCGCATCACCAGCCGGGCCACCGACGACGATCCGGCGGTCCGCCTGCACAACCCTGGCGTCTCGCTGCCCCTGCTCGGCAGCGACCGGCACGGCCCGGCCATGCAGTGGGCCATGACCGACTTCTCCGCCCAGCTGCTCAAACGGACCATCCAGCTGTGCTCCCTGTCCCGCAACCTCGCCTCCCGCGACCGGCTGCTCCAGCTCGCCGAGGACATCCTCGGCCACCTGTGGCGGCGACGCGTCGGTGAGGGCGAGGGCGCCGGCCTGTGGGACAACGTCCACGCGGTCTATCCCAGTTCGCAGGAGCGCACCGGACCTCTGTCCTGGAGCATCACCGAGCGCGTCACCGAGTGCATGGTCGCCGCCTCCCAGCTCTACGACCAGTCGCCCATCCGCAGCACCGAACTGACCTCCCTCGCGCGGGCCCTGCTCAGCGAGGCCACCCACCTCCTGGGCAAGGAGCAGATGAAGCCCGCCCCGCCGGCCAAGAGCCGCGGCGGCGAGGAACTGACGAGCGTCGTGGCGGACCTGCGCCGCGCCCGCCTGGTCCTCGACAACCAGCCGGGCACCGCCTGCGCCCTCGCCTACGGGGTGCTGCGCAGGCTCGACACCCTGGCCCGGGCCAGGGACACCGGTTCGGGGGTGTGACCGTGCTGGTCTTCGCCGCCTCCGACAAGGGAGGCACCGGCCGCTCGGTCACGAGCGCCAACCTCGCCTACCGCAGAGCCCTCGACGGGGTCGACGTCTGCTACCTCGACTTCGACTTCGGCTCGCCCACCGCCCCGGCCGTCTTCGACCTGCCCGACGTCCTCAAGGAGGCCGAAGGGTGCGGCCTGCACTCGTATCTGAAAGGCGAGACGGGGGAACCGATGCGCGTCGACGTCTGGGCGCGCACGGAGCATTACGTCCTGCGCGACAAACCCGATCGCTCCGGACGGCTCGTTCTGCTGCCCGGGGACCGCAGCGGCGGCGAATTCGTCACCGACACCGAGAACCTCCACCGTTGCGTGGATCTGATCCTCCGTCTGAAGCGCGAATTCCACGTGATCGTCGTGGACCTGAGCGCCGGCCGCAGTTACGCGATGGACCTGGCACTCGCGGCCACCGCGCAGGAGGAATTACGGCGCATCAAGGCCCGCTGGCTCGTCTACCACCGCTGGACCCGCCAGCATGTGACGGCAGCCGCCGAACTCGTCGGCGGCAGACAGGGCATCGTGAGCGCCGGCGAGGCCATGGGACACGACCGGCAGACCCTGCTCGGCTCCATCCGTTTCGTACGGGCGGCCGTACCCGATCTCAAATCGCCGCTGTGGTCCCAGGTGCCGCCCGCCCAGTCGTCGTGGATGCACGAGTACAACAAACAACTGGAGACCATTGCCGCGGATCTGGGCATCGGCAGAAGCAGAGTTCTCGGATCGGTGCCGCTGGAACCCGTTCTGCAATTGCGCGAACAACTCATCACCGAACAGGACGTGTTCGACAGCGGGATCGCCAACGTCGAGACCTGGAAGGCGATGGGCAGACTCGCCGAACGGCTGGCCGACGACAAGTACTGGGGGCAGCTGTGAGCGAAAGCGGAGCCGTCTTCCAGGAGACCAGTGCCCAGCCGCGCACCGAGGCCGTGCCCTTCTCCCATCTGTCCCTGGAACTCGGCCACTTGTACATGGAGGACTTCGCGGAGGGCCCCGAGCGGCTGTACCACCACTTCACCGCCGTACGGCCCTGGGTGCAGGCCGCGCTCGCCTCGGTGCCCGCGCTCCCGGACGGCAGGCCGCCCCGGGTGAGCACCTGCTTCCTGATCGACGACTACTTCAGCCGCCTCGCCACCCCCGCCGAGCTCCTGCCGCCCCTGCTGAAGGCGGCCGAGCGAGCGGGCCTGGGCATCGACTACCTGGCCCGTGAGTCCGGCTGCGCCCGCACCGACCCGAGGCGGCCGGAGCGCGGCGGACTCGCCGACGCCGTCCTGGACCGGCTCGTCGAGACACCGCCGCCCGGCAGCAGGGGCTTCCGCCCGCCCCTCGGCCGCACCGGCTGGCTCAGCAACGGCCGCCGCGCCCCCGACCGGCGCACCACGGCCGCCCTCGACACCGCGGCCGCCTGGCAGCCGCCCAGCGAGACCGGCGCCCGCGGCCACTCCGTCTTCGTCGACGTCGAACTGTGGCAGGAGCAGACCGGCGGCCGCGTCTGGTCCTGCGCCTTCCTGGCCGCCGTGTGGCAGCTGGCCCGCCTGGGGCTGCTGCGTGACAAGGGCGACGCCGTACTCGTCCCCGAGACCCGGGACGGCGCCGCCTTCCCCGAGGACTGGGACGCCCTGCCGAGCCTGCTGCGGCTCGACCCCTCGGCGGCGCCCTTCACGGCCTACCGCACGTGCAGCGTTCTCCCGTCCCGCTTCCTGCCCGTCGAGCACGCGGTCCGGGTCGTCCTCGAACAGACCCAGGTGGACGCCGGAGCGCAGGAGCAGGTCGTCGCGCGGGCCGCCGCCGAGGGCCACCCCGTGCCGGAGGGCGTCGTGGAGCGCACGTCCTACGTGTTCCCGCCGGGGCTGTGACATGGGCGCGACGGGGGAGACGGAGCGCCGCCCGCAGCTCGCCTGCGGCGAGGTGCGCACCTGTCTGCTGCCGTGCCGGGACGCGGTGGGCGCGGCCGTCTCCGAACGGCTGCTGCGGCTGCGCGCCGACGAACGGATCCGCACCTCGAAGCGCCCCAACCTGTACGTGGTCTCTCCCGAGGTGCTCACCGGCGTCGACTGCCGGCTGCCCACCGCCACCCGGGCCAAGGCCCGGGTGGTCGGCACGGTGGCGGCCCGCGCGAGCCTCACGGAGGGCCGCGTCCTGCAGGCGTCGGCGTACTTCTCGGCCCCCGCGGCGGGCCCGGACCGGCGCCGGCCGTGGGGCTACTACCTGGTCCGGCCGGGCGTACTCGTCCCCGTCGGCAGACTCCCCGCCACCGCGGCCGCGCACGGCTTCCTGGCCTACGACCGGACGCCCGGCGGCGACGAACTCGACGTCGGCTCCATGGCCGAGGGCCTCCTCGGCACGGTCTCCCGCAACCGGCTGCTCGCCGACTACGACGTGCCCCTCACCTCCCGTACCACCAGCCTGCGTTGGGCCGCGCTGCCCGCGGCGGCGGGCGCGGGCGTGTCGCTCGAACGCTTCACGGTCGCCGAAGGAGGGGTGCGACTGGTCGAGTTGAGGGTGCCGGACGGCATCGAACCCACCGCCGTGGCCCGGCTCGCCGAGGATTTCGCGGTGCACGACTGGTTGTTGACGACCGTCGTCGACAAACTCGACGGCATCCGGATCGGATCCGCGGACGGGGCAGCCGCGTTGAAGGTGCTGGGCCCGCTCGTCGACCATCTGCTGCACCTGTGGATGCCGAGAGCGCGGGTGGACCGAAGGCTCGTCGCCCTGTGGGACGTACTCGAGGACGACCCCGGCTTCAGCCGGCAGTGGCACACCCAGGTGCAGCGGGTCCGGGACCAACTCGCCCTGCGGGCCGCATCGGCGCAGCGAGAGTCCCTCATGGCGCCCTGACCGCGCACAGCAGCTCGATCCTGACGGGGGAGAAACGAGATGAACGCTCCGATATCTACGCGGACCAACAGCACGACGGCCGGCCGAGGGGACCGGGGATCCGACGAAAGCGCGCGTTCGCTGCTGCGCAAACTCCTGATCACCGTGGCGACGGGGGGTGGGGCCTACGTGCTGACCAACGTCATCTCCCCGGGCCCGGACGACCTGTGGCGGGTGGTGCTGTCCGTCCTGTTCGGCGGGGCGATCCTGATCGTCCAGTTCATGATCACCTTCGCTCAGCAGCTGGGCGAGCTGCGCGGGGTGGTCGAGCAGCGCTTCGTGGACATCGGCGAGGCGACCAAGCTCTTCAACGAGGTGGAACAACTGCGGGGCGACGGCGTGCCCCGGCTGGCCGAGCACGCCACGAAGGTGGTCGCCAACGGGCCCAAGATCCTGCACGACTTCGCGGGCCAGGAGATCGAGCGCCTCGCCGGGTACATGTACAACTTCGCCAATCTCAACGCCAAGTCGCCGGGCGAGAACCACGACTGGCTGCTGACGCTCACCAAGTGCGCCACGACCTCCATCGACGCCATCAGCACCTCGCCCGTCGACGGCGACTTCTGGAACAGCGAGCCCGCCGGCCGGTATCTGGAGGCACAGCGTGTGGCGATCGACGACCCGCAGCGCAGGGTCAAGGTGCGGCGGCTGTTCGTGGTGAAGCAGCCCGAGGACATCGCCACCCTCGACGAGCTCTGCGAGGAGCAGCGGAGCATCGGCATCGAGGTGCGGGTCGTGGCCCTGCCGCACCTCCCGATCAACGCCCAGCGCGGCAAGATGATCGACTTCATCATCTTCGACGGCGCGCTGTCCTACGAGATCACCGCGGACCAGATGGGCGTGCCCTCCTGGACGACGGTGGACGCGACCGAGAAGGAGGTGCAGGAGCGGGTCAAGCGCTTCGCCGAGCTGTGGGGCATCAGCCAGAACGGGTTACCGGACTCCGTGCGGACGACGACGACCCCGCCCGAGCCGGGCGCCTCCTGACCGCCGCATCCTGACCGCAGCCTCCTTCCGGGCTCCGTCCCCGGAGCGCATCTGCCGTAGGCGACAATGGGCCCATGAGTCTGTTCCGCGACGACGGCATCGTGCTGCGCACCCAGAAGCTGGGTGAGGCGGACCGGATCATCACGCTGCTCACCCGTGGTCACGGCCGGGTGCGGGCGGTGGCCCGCGGGGTGCGGCGTACGAAGTCGAAGTTCGGGGCCCGTCTCGAACCCTTCTCCCACGTGGACGTGCAGTTCTTCGCGCGGGGCAGCAGCGAGCTGGTCGGCCGCGGGCTGCCGTTGTGCACCCAGAGCGAGATCATCGCCGCGTACGGCGGTCCGATCGTCACCGACTACACCCGGTACACCGCCGGGACGGCCATGCTGGAGACCGCCGAGCGCTTCACCGACCACGAGGGCGAGCCGGCCGTCCAGCAGTACATGCTGCTCGTCGGCGCCCTGCGCACCCTCGCCCGGGGCGAGCACGCCCCGCATCTCGTCCTCGACGCGTTCCTGCTGCGCTCCCTCGCCGTCAACGGCTACGCGCCCAGCTTCGACGACTGCGCGAAGTGCGGAATGCCCGGACCCAACCGTTTCTTCTCGGTGGCCTCCGGGGGCTCCCTGTGCGTGGACTGCCGGGTGCCGGGAAGTGTCGTACCCTCACCGGCGACCCTGGAGCTGCTCGGCGCGCTGCTTACGGGAGACTGGGAGACCGCGGACGCCTGCGAGCCGAGGCACGTCCGGGAGGGCAGCGGGCTGGTGTCCGCCTACCTGCACTGGCATCTGGAACGCGGGCTGCGCTCGCTTCGGTACGTTGAGAAATAAGCCGTAGGCCGTAAGAGGAGACGAGAAGCACATGGTGGTACGCGGGTTCCTGGGACGCCAGCGCCGCGAGTACAAGGCGCCGGAGCCGCACCCGTCCGGCGCCCGCGCGCCCAAGCTCCCCGGCGAGCTGGTCCCCAAGCACGTGGCGATCGTCATGGACGGCAACGGCCGCTGGGCCAAGGAGCGGGGGCTGCCGCGCACCGAGGGGCACAAGGTCGGTGCCGAGCGCGTGCTCGACGTGCTCCAGGGCGCGGTCGAGATCGGCGTCGGCAGCATCTCCCTGTACGCCTTCTCCACCGAGAACTGGAAGCGCTCGCCCGACGAGGTGCGCTTCCTGATGAACTTCAACCGCGACTTCATCCGCAAGACCCGCGACACCCTCGACGAGCTCGGCATCCGGGTGCGCTGGGTGGGCCGGATGCCCAAGCTGTGGAAGTCGGTCGCCAAGGAGCTCCAGATCGCCCAGGAGCAGACCAAGGACAACGACGCGCTCACGCTGTACTTCTGCATGAACTACGGCGGCCGTGCCGAGATCGCCGACGCGGCCCAGGCCATGGCCGAGGACGTGAAGGCGGGCCGGCTCGACCCGTCGAAGATCAACGAGAAGACCCTCTCGAAGTACATGTACTACCCGGACATGCCGGACGTGGACATGTTCCTGCGCCCGAGCGGCGAGCAGCGCACCTCCAACTACCTGATCTGGCAGAGCGCGTACGCCGAGATGGTGTTCCAGGACGTGCTGTGGCCGGACTTCGACCGCCGCGACCTGTGGCGGGCCTGCGTCGAGTTCGCCTCGCGCGACCGGCGGTTCGGCGGCGCGATCCCGAACGAGGAGCTGCTGGCGATGGAGGGCGGGGACCCGGCCGCCGAGTAGCGTCGCCGACGGCCACCTCGGGGCCACCGGGGGTTCACGGCGGTCGTCGACGATCCGTCCATGAGACGCCTGACTCCCACCCTCACGCTGGCGGTGTGCGCGCTGCTGGTCACGGTCCTGCCCGCGCGGGCCGCGGACCGGCAGCCCGCCCACCTCGACAGCTACGGCACCAAGGCTCCGTACTCCGCGCAGCAGAACCCGCGCGCCTACCGGCGGCCCCCGGCCGGCTTCACCCCCGTCTTCACGGAGAACGTCTCCCGGCACGGCTCCCGCGCCGCGACCGACAGCGAGGACGGCGACCTGGTCCTCGCGCTCTGGGACCGGGCGCGGGCGGAGGGCCGGCTCACCCGCGCGGGCGAGGCGTTCGGCCCCGAGGTGCGCGCCCTCGAGGCCGCCATGGCCGAAGTCGGCTACGGCGCTCTCAGCGGGCGCGGCAAGCAGGAGATGCGGGACACGGCGGTCCGCACGGCCGAGCGGCTGCCGTCCCTGTTCACGCGGATCGCCGTGGACGGCGAGCGGATCGACGTCGTCAGCTCGGGCCAGGGCCGGGCCGTCGACAGCGGCACCCTCTTCACCGCGGCGCTCGCCGCCACCGACCCGGCGCTGGCACCGCTCATCGGCCCGGTGCGCACCGACAAGGACCTGCTCTACTTCCACAAGGCCGCCGGGGGCGCCGCCTACCGCGACTACCTCGCGAACGACCGGCGGCTGGCGGACACGCTGGCGGACATCACGGACCGGCCAAGGACCCACGAGGCCGCCCGCCGGGTGCTGCGCGGGATCTTCACGGCCGACTTCGTCGAACAGCTCCCCGACGCCGACCGGGTCGCCGCCGCGCAGGCCGTCTACAACCTGTACGCCATCGCCCCCGCGATGAGCCAGGAGAGCCCGGACGGCAAGGGTTGGCGGACGGAACGCTGGATCTCCACCCGGGACGCCGCCTGGTTCGGATACCTGGGCGACGCGGAGGACTTCTACGAGAAGGGCCCCGGCTTCGCGGACAGCGACATCACGTACGGCATGGCCGGTGTGCTGCTCGACGACTTCTTCCGGCAGGTGGAGGCCAAGCGGGACGGCACCAGCGACCTGGGCGCCGAACTCCGCTTCACCCACGCCGAGGAGATCATCCCGCTGGCCGCCCTGATGGGCCTGCCGGGCAGCACCCGACCGGTCACCGCCGACCGGCCCTACACCTACGCCGCCAACCCCTGGCGGGGCGCCTCGGTGGCACCGCTGGGCGCGAACATCCAGTGGGACGTCTTCGCCAAGGGCGGCCGCTACCTGGTGCGCATGCTCTACAACGAGAAGGAGACGGCCTTCAGGAAGGGCTGCCGCCCGATCGCCGCGGGCAGCACGTTCTACGACCTCGACGAGCTGGAGCGCTGCTTCGACCGTCAGTGATCACCGATGGTCGCCTTTCGGTCGTAGATGATCGTCTTTCGGTCGCCCGCTGTACGATCCCGCCTCATGGTCATGGACATGGATACAGGCACGGGGCGGGACGCGGCACCGGAGACGGTCGAGCTGACCTACCGGCTGACCACACGGGACTTCAGCCAGGTGCTGTGGGAACGCCGACGGTTCAGCAGGTCCGGGCGCCGCGGCAACCTGGTGATCGGCCTGCTGTTCTGCCTGGCCGCCGTGCAGGCCGCCGCCGGGGCGGCCGGCGCGGCGGTGGACCTGTTCCTGACGGTCTGGCCGGCCGTCAGCGCGGTCGTGCTGCTGTTCATACCGCGGATGCAGGCGCGCGCGGTGCAGCGGACGGCCGCCCGCAACGGTGTCTTCCGCGCGGCCGTGACGGACGACGGGGTGACGGTGACCACGGACCACGGCTCGTCCACGGTCAACTGGTCGGGACAGCCCCGCTACCGCGAGAGCGCGGAGCTGTTCACGCTCTACAGCGACGACAGGAACGCGACCTGCTTCACGCCGCTGCCCAAGCGGGGTCTTTCGGACCCCGCCGACGCCGACCGGCTGCGGGCGATGCTCGACCGCCATCTGACGCGCGTCTGACGGGCACCCGTCGGACCGGCGCCCGCCGGCTCAGCCCTGCCGAGGCTGCGCGCAGTCCGCGCAGGTCCCGAAGATCTCCACCGTGTGGGCCACGTTGACGTAGCCGTGTTCCGCCGCGACCGCCTCCGCCCACGTCTCCACCGCCGGGCCCTCCACCTCCACCGCCTTGCCGCACACGCGGCAGACCAGGTGGTGGTGGTGCTCGCCGCTGGAGCAGCGGCGGTAGACGGACTCGCCGTCGGAGGTGCGCAGGACGTCGACCTCGCCGGCGTCGGCGAGGGACTGGAGGGTGCGGTAGACCGTGGTCAGACCGACCGAGTCGCCCTTGTGCTTGAGCATGTCGTGCAGGTCCTGGGCGCTGCGGAACTCGTCGACCTCGTCGAGCGCCGCCGCGACGGCGGCGCGCTGCCGGGTGGAGCGGCCCTTCACGGGCGGTCCAGCGGTCGTCACGGGGTGCCTCCTCACGTCTGCGCCTGCCGGGCCATTGTGCCAGCCCGGCCTGCCCGTGGTCAGACGCCGACCGGGCCGTCGGCCCCCCGGCTGGCCGGAATCGCGCACTCTGCCGGGTCGCCCGCGGGCTGGGCCGCGGCGAGGGCGCGGGCGCGGCGCCGGGCCAGCGGCGCGGCCAGCGCGGTCAGCGCCAGGAACGCCGCGATGGTCAGCAGCACGATCGTCGCGCCGGGCGGGACGTCCTGGTAGTACGAGGTGACCGTGCCGCCGATCGTCACGGTCACGCCGATGGCCACGGCGATCGCGAAGGTCGCCGCGAAGCTGCGGGTGAGCTGCTGGGCCGCCGCGACCGGCACCACCATGAGCGCGGACACCAGCAGCAGGCCGACCACCCGCATCGCGACGGTCACCGTGACCGCCGCGGTGACGGCCGTCAGCAGGTTCAGCGCCCGCACCGGCAGCCCGGTCACCCGCGCGAACTCCTCGTCCTGGCTGACCGCGAAGAGCTGGCGGCGCAGCCCCAGGGTGACCAGCACGACGAAGCCGGCGAGCAGGCAGATCGCCGTCACGTCGGACTGCGACACGGTCGACAGCGAGCCGAAGAGATACGACGTCAGGTTGGCGTTCGAGCCCGTCGGCGCGAGGTTGATGAACATCACGCCGCAGGCCATACCGCCGTAGAAGAGCATCGCGAGGGCGATGTCGCCGCGGGTCCTGCCGTACCAGCGGATCAGCTCCATGAGGACCGCGCCGAGGACGGAGACGGCCGTCGCCATCCACACCGGCGAGGCGTTCAGCAGGACGCCGAGGCCGACGCCGGTCATCGCGACATGGCCGAGGCCGTCGCCCATCAGGGCCTGGCGGCGCTGGACGAGGTAGATGCCGACGGCGGGCGCGGTGACACCGACCAGGACGGCGGCGAGCAGGGCCCGCTGGACGAAGGCGTAGTCGAGGAGTTCCATCAGCTCAGCAGTCCCGTGCGGATCGGTTCGGCGCCCGCCGGAGCGTGCGGGTGGACATGGTCGTGGCCGGGCAGCGCGTGCTGGCCGACCGCCTGCGGGGGCGGGCCGTCGTGCAGGACGCAGCCGTCGCGCAGTACGACCGCCCGGTCGATCAGGGGCTCCACCGGGCCCAGTTCGTGCAGCACCAGCAGGACGGTGGTGCCCTGGGCGACCTGCTCGCCGAGGGTGTGCGCGAGCACCTCCTGGCTGGCCAGGTCGACGCCGGCCATCGGCTCGTCCATGATCAGCAGCTCGGGTTCGCAGGCCAGGGCGCGGGCGATCAGCACCCGCTGGTGCTGGCCGCCGGACAGGGCGTCGACGGAGTCCTTCGCCCGGTCCGCCATGCCGACCAGTTCCAGGGCCCGCCGCACGGCCGCGTGGTCGGCCTTGCGCAGCAGGCCGAAGCGGGCCCGGGACAGCCGGCCCGAGGCGACGACCTCGGTGACCGTCGCGGGCACCCCGCTCGCGGCCGTGGTGCGCTGAGGTACGTAACCCACCCGCCGCCAGTCGCGGAAGCGGGCGCGCGGGGTGCCGAACAGTTCGATCTCGCCGGCGCTGACCGGCACCTGGCCGATGACGCTGCGCACGGCCGTCGACTTGCCGGAGCCGTTGGCGCCGAGCAGCGCGACGACCTCGCCGCGGCGGACGGTGAGGTCGATGCCGCGCAGGACGGGTCGCGCGCCCAGCTCGGCGCGGACGCCGCGCAGCGCTATGACGGCTTCGCTCATGGTTGCTTCCTCCGTGGGGTTCACTCGGCGCCCAGCGCGGTGCGCAGCGCCTCGAGGTTCGCTTCCTGGACCGAGAAGTAGTCCGTGCCGCGGGACCGGTCCGTGATGCCCTCGATCGGGTCGAGGACGTCCGTGCGCAGACCCGCGTCCCTGGCGATGGTCCGGGCCGTCCGGTCGGACACGAGCGTCTCGTAGAACACGGTGGTGACGCCGTCGGCCTTCGCCATCGTCTCCAGGTCCTTCACGCGGTTCACGCTCGGTTCGGACTCGGGGTCGAGGCCGCTGACGGCCTCCTCGGTGAGGCCGTAGCGCTCGGCGAGGTAGCCGAAGGCGGCGTGCGTGGTGATGAAGACCTTGGAGCCGGCGCCCGCCAGGCCCTCGCGGAACCGGGTGTCGAGCGCGCCGAGCTTCTCGACCAGGGCCGCGGTGTTCCTGCGGTAGTCGGCCGCGTGCTTCGGGTCCGCCTTCTCGAAGGCCGCGCCGACGCCCCGGGCGACCTCGGCGTACTTCACCGGGTCGAGCCAGATGTGCGGGTCCTTGCCGGACGCTTCGTCGTGGTCGTGGTCGTGGTCGTGGGTGTCGTGCTCGGCCGCGTGGCCGCCGACCTCGGTGCCGTGCCGCTCCAGCGTGGTCAGGGCGGCGGCGTCGATCTTCGTCCTCGTCTCGGACTGGGCGACGACCTCGTCCACGGTGGGCTGCAGGCCCTTGAGGTAGAGCACCGCGTCGGCCTCCTCCAGCCGCACCCGCTGGCGGACGCTGACCTCCAGGTCGTGCGGTTCCTGGCCGGGCTTGGTGAGGCTGGTGACCTGCACATGGCCGCCGCCGATCCGCTCGGCGAGGAAGGCCATCGGGTAGAACGACGCGACGACGTCGAACTTCCCGCTGCCGGCGGCCGCCGCGCGGTCGGTCGTGCAGGCGGACAGGCCCGCGAGCCCGAGGGCGCAGGCCACGGCGATCGCGACCCCGGATATGTGCCGTCGTCGTACGTTCATGACAGTCATTTTCAACAAACATGGAAACCGTTGTCAACAAGCGTGCCGACGAGGGCCCGGCGAGGGCCCGATGAGCCCGGACGGCCGTCGGAAGCAGGCCCGATTTGATTGAGGGGGAGCCCCCGCCGGTACCCTGAAGCATTCGCTGGAAGCTTCTCGCTTCGCCGCCCGTCGTCCTTATGAAGAGAGCACCGTGGCCGCCGACAAGATCGACACCATCGTCAGCCTGAGCAAGCGCCGTGGCTTCGTATTCCCCTGTAGTGAGATCTACGGCGGCCAGCGCGCCGCCTGGGACTACGGACCGCTGGGCGTCGAGCTCAAGGAGAACCTGAAGCGCCAGTGGTGGCGCTACATGGTGACGTCGCGCGAGGACGTGGTCGGCCTCGACTCGTCCGTGATCCTGGCCCCCGAGGTGTGGGTCGCCTCCGGTCACGTCGCCACGTTCACGGACCCGCTGACCGAGTGCACCTCGTGCCACAAGCGGTTCCGTGCCGACCACCTGGAGGAGCACTACGAGGCCAAGCACGGCCGCCTCCCGGAGAACGGCCTCGCCGACCTCAACTGCCCGAACTGCGGCAACAAGGGCACCTTCACCGAGCCCAAGCAGTTCTCGGGTCTGCTCTCCACCCACCTCGGCCCGACGCAGGACAGCGGCTCCGTCGCCTACCTGCGCCCCGAGACCGCCCAGGGCATCTTCACCAACTTCGCCCTGGTGCAGGGCGCCTCGCGCAAGAAGCCGCCGTTCGGTATCGCCCAGATGGGCAAGTCCTTCCGCAACGAGATCACGCCCGGCAACTTCATCTTCCGCACCCGCGAGTTCGAGCAGATGGAGATGGAGTTCTTCGTCAAGCCGGGCGAGGACGAGCAGTGGCAGGAGTACTGGATGGAGCAGCGCTGGAACTGGTACACCGGCCTCGGCATGCGCGAGGAGAACATGCGGTGGTACGAGCACCCGCAGGAGAAGCTCTCCCACTACTCCAAGCGCACCGCCGACATCGAGTACCGCTTCCAGTTCGGCGGCAACGAGTGGGGTGAGCTGGAGGGCGTCGCCAACCGCACCGACTACGACCTCGGCGCGCACTCCAAGGCCTCCGGCCAGGACCTCTCCTACTTCGACCAGGAGGCCGGCGAGCGCTGGACCCCCTACGTCATCGAGCCCGCGGCCGGTGTCGGCCGCGCGATGCTGGCCTTCCTCCTCGACGCCTACATCGAGGACGAGGCCCCCAACGCCAAGGGCAAGCTGGAGAAGCGCACGGTGCTGCGCCTGGACCACCGCCTGGCCCCGGTGAAGGTCGCGGTCCTGCCGCTGTCGCGCAACCCGGAGCTGTCCCCGAAGGCCAAGGGCCTGGCCACCGCCCTGCGGCAGCACTGGAACATCGAGTTCGACGACGCCGGCGCCATCGGCCGCCGCTACCGCCGTCAGGACGAGATCGGCACCCCGTACTGCGTGACCGTCGACTTCGACACGCTGGACGACAACGCCGTGACCGTGCGTGAGCGCGACTCGATGAAGCAGGAGCGCGTCTCCCTGGACCAGATCGAGGGCTACCTCGCCGGCCGCCTGGTCGGCTGCTAGGTCCCACGCGCCGGAAGTTCCCCGCACCCCTTCACGGGTGCGGGGAACTTCTTGTTTCCCGGGGCCACCCCGGGGCGAGGGCCGCGCGCAGGCGGGGCGGGGCGGCCGAACGGCTGACAAATATTGAAATCTGTCATCTGTCATGCCAGGCTGGTGTGCATGACGATGCGAACCCGTTCCCTCGGAACCACCGGCCCCCGGGTCTCCGCCCTCGGCCTCGGCTGCATGGGCATGTCCGCGCTGTACGGCGAGGCGGACCGTGCCGAGTCGATCGCCACCGTCCACGCCGCCCTGGAGGCGGGCGTGACCCTGCTGGACACCGGCGACTTCTACGGCATGGGCCACAACGAGATGCTGATCGGCGAGGCCCTGCGCTCCGCCCCCGCGGCCCGGCGGGAGCAGGCCCTGGTCAGCGTGAAGTTCGGTGCCCTGCGCGGCCCGGACGGCGGCTGGTCCGGCTACGACGGACGCCCGGCCGCGGTCCGCAACTTCGCCGCGTACTCCCTCCAGCGCCTGGGCGTCGACCACATCGACGTCTACCGCATCGCCCGGCTCGACCCGGCCGTACCCATCGAGGAGACCGTCGGCGCGATCGCCGAACTGATCGAGCAGGGGTACGTCCGGCACATCGGCCTCAGCGAGGTCGGCGCGGAGACCATCCGCAGGGCGGCGGCCACCGCGCCGATCGCCGACCTCCAGATCGAGTACTCGCTGATCTCCCGGGGCATCGAGAAGTCGATCCTGCCGACCACCCGTGAGCTGGGCATCGCCGTCACCGCGTACGGGGTGCTCTCGCGCGGTCTGATCTCCGGGCACTTCACCGCCGACCGGCAGCTCGCGGCGGACGACTTCCGCGCCTTCTCGCCCCGCTTCCAGGGCGACAACCTCCGGCACAACCTCGGCCTGGTCGAGGCGCTGCGGAAGATCGCCGAGCAGAAGGGCGTCTCCGTCGCGCAGATCGCCATCGCCTGGGTGCTGGCCCGGGGCGAGGACATCGTGCCGCTGGTCGGGGCCCGCACCCGGGAGCGGCTCACGGAGTCGCTGGGCGCGCTGGACGTCCGGCTGGACGAAGCCGACCTCGCCGCGATCGAGCAGGCGGTGCCGGCCGACGCCGCCGCCGGCGACCGCTACGGCGCCGCCGCCCTGGCCCACCTCGACAGCGAGCGCTGAGCACCGCGTGGGTACGGTCTGAGGCATGGCACCCAGCACCGAGACCCTGACCGCCGAACGCATCCTGGAGGCGACCGAGGAGGTACTGCGCCGCCACGGCCCGGCGAAGGCGACCGTGGTGGACGTGGCCCGCGCGCTCGGCGTCAGCCACGGCAGCGTCTACCGCCACTTCCGCACCAAGGCCGCGCTGCGCGAGGCGGTCACCAAACGGTGGCTGGACCGCACCGCCGAGGGCCTCGCCGCGTTCGCCTCCGGCCCCGGCGACCCCGAGGCCAGGCTGCGCGACTGGCTGCGGTCCCTGTTCGACGCCAAGCGCCGCAAGGCGGGCGACGACCCGGAGCTGTTCGCCACGTACCAGGTGCTGGCCGGCGAGAGCGCCGAGGCGGTGGCCGCGCACATCGCCGACCTGACCGGCCAGCTCGCCCGGATCATCGAGGACGGGGCCGGGACGGGGGCCTTCGCCGTCCCCGACCCGGCCGCCGCGGCCCGCGCCGTCTTCCAGGCGTCCGGCCGCTTCCACGACCCCGGTTACGCCCGGGTGTGGACCCGGCCGGAGGCGCGGGCGGACTTCGCGTCGCTGGTCGACCTGCTGGTACGCGGCCTGCGCGGCTGAAGGCGACTACCGGCCGCCCGCCGTGCACCGCCAGAAGTCCCGCATCAGCGGCGTGGGCGTGGGGCCGGTCATCGCCACCTGGGTCAGCAGCACGGTGACCGTGCCCGTCGCCGGGACGAGATGGGCCGTGGTGCCGGTGCCGCCGACCCAGCCGTAGCGGCCGGGCACGTTCCACGGGTCGACGGGGGCGACGTCGACCTGGCCGCCGTAGCCCCAGCCCTGGCCCTCCAGGAAGAGGGTGCCGGCCTCGCGCTGCCCAGCGGTCAGGTGGTTGGTCGTCATCCGGCTCACCGAGGTGGGGGAGAGCAGCCTGCGGCCGTTCGCCTCGCCGCCCGCCAGCAGCATCCGGGCGAAGGCCAGCCAGTCGTCGGCCGTGGCGGCGAGCCCGCCGCCGCCGGACGGGAACGCGGGCACCCGGCTCCACGCGCCGTCCGGGGGGTCCGCCAGGACGAGGGCGCCGTCCGGACCGGGCTGGTAGGCCGTGGTGAAGCGGTGGCGCCGGTCGGCAGGTACCTCGAACGCCGTGTCCCGCATCCCCAGCGGCTCGAGGATCCGCTCCGTCAGGAAGTCCGGCAGCGTGCCGCCCGAGGCACGGGCGACCAGCACGCCCTGGAGGTCGGAGCAGGTGTGGTACAGCCAGGCCTCGCCCGGCTGGCGCAGCAGCGGCACCTCGGCGAGCGCGGCCGTCCAGGCGTCCGGGGGCGGGCACTCCTGCGGGAAGCGGCCGTCCTTCTGCACCTCGAACAGCGCCTGGACCGCGGGCAGCGAGAAGTCCGCGGGGAAGCCCCAGCCCGCCCGGGAGCTCAGCAGGTCCTCGACCGTGATCGGGCGGGCGGCGGGCACCACGTCCTCGACAGGGCTCGCCGGGGTGCGCACCGCCATCGGCGAGGACAGTTCCGGCAGCCACTTCTCGATGGGGGAGTCCAGGCCGATCCGGCCGTCCTCCGCCAGCATCAGCACCGCCGCCGCCGTGAGCGGCTTGGTGAGCGAGGCGATACGGAAGACCGAGTCACGGGCCATCGGGGCGGTGCCGTCGAGGTCCGCGGAGCCGACGGCCACCACCTCGACGTCGTCGCCGCGGGCCACCAGCCCGACGGCTCCGGGCACCGTCCCGTTCTCGACGTACCTTCGCAGGGTGTCGCGCAGAGCGCTCATGGCAGGGCCTTCCGACGGGGGCGGGAGCGTCGTAGGGGTACGACTGCCCGTGCGCCGGGAAGTCATCGCGACGTCCGCGCCTCCGTGGGGTCGACCGTGGCCTGGTGGGCCTCGGCCAGGTGCTCCTGTGCCTTCAGCCAGGGCAGGAACTGCGTGCTCTGCCGCCAGCCGCACGTGTCGCAGCTGATCGTGCGCTGCACGCCCGAGCGCTGCACCCTGACCACATGCTCACGCCCGTGCTGGTCCCAGCGGGTCACCTTGCTCGTGTTGATCGGCACGACGCCTCCAGCGGTCCCGGCCGGGCGAACCCCGGCCCGCAAGGAGTGTGCAGCATGACCAACATCAACGGGGACTTCTTCACGGCGAGTTGGCCAAGCCTTGCGCCGCCCCGGCCGGGATCCCTGGGCACCGGGGCCCGATGTCCCTAGGCGCGGTCGCCCGCGCCCACCACGTCCCGCGGCTCCACGGTCTCCAGCCGCTCGGCCGTCCGCTCGGCGGTGCGCCGCGCCCACCGGCCGCTGGTCAGCACGCCCAGCGCCAGCACGACGAAGCCGCACCCGGCGAGGATCCACCACGCGGGCCGCGCGGCCGACACGAACACCCGCGCGTACGGCGACGCCCCCACGCCCGACGCCAGCACCGCCCCGACCACCGCGACGCCGAGCGTCTGCCCGAGCTGGCGGCTGGTGGAGGCCACGGCGGCGGCCACTCCGGCCTGGCTGCGCGGCATGCCGGACACCGCGGTGTTGGTGATGGGCGCGTTCACGAAGCCGAAGCCGATGCCGAACAGGACGTACCCGGCGAACAGCGTGACGTTCGACGTCTCCGCCTCGAAGGCCGCGAACAGCACTCCGCTCGCCGTCATCGTCAGGCCTGCGATCAGCAGCGGCAGCCGGGGGCCCCGGCTGCCCACGAGCCGTCCGGACAACGGCGCGCACAGGAACATCGGCACCGCGGTCGGCAGCATCCACAGGCCCGCGTGCAGCGCGTCGAGGCCGCGTACGTTCTGGAGGTACAGGGTCGACAGGAACAGGAAGCCGCCGAGCGCGGCGAACGCGCTGACCGCGACGACCGTGGCCCCGCTGAACGGCGCCGACCGGAAGAAGCGCAGGTCGACGAGGGGTTCGGCGCGCCGGGGCTCGTACCACAGCAGCCCGGCCAGGGCCACGAGGGCCAGCGCCGCGAACGGCAGGACCGAGGCGGCGCCCGCGGCCGGGGCCTCGATGATCGCGTACGTCAGCGAGCCGAACAGCGTGATCACCAGCACCTGCCCGACGGGGTCGGGGCGGCGGGCCTTCGGCGCGCGGGACTCGGGGACGAAGCGGAGGGTCAGGAGCAGGGCGGCGAGGCCGACGGGCAGGTTGACCCAGAAGATCGCCCGCCAGCCGTCCGACTCCACCAGCAGCCCGCCCACCAGGGGACCGGCCGCCATCGAGATGCCGACGACGGCACCCCAGACACCGATCGCCCGGGCCCGCTCGCGCGGGGCCGTGAAGGTGTTGGTGATGATCGACATGGCGACCGGGTTGAGCATGGAGCCGCCGACGGCCTGGAGCATCCGGAACACGATCAGCAGGTCGAGGCTGGGCGCCAGGGAACAGAGCAGCGAGCCGACGGAGAACACCGTCAGGCCCGCCATGAAGACCTTCTTGCGGCCGATCCGGTCGGCCGTGGAGCCGGCGAGCATCAGCAGCGAGGCCAGCACCAGGGTGTAGGCGTCGATCGTCCACTGCAGACCGGAGGTCTCGGCGTGGAGTTCGCGCTGCATCGACGGCAGGGCGACATTCAGGGCGGTGACGTCGAGACTCACGATCAGCAGGCTCATGCAGCAGATCGCGAGGACGAGTTGGCGTCGCCGTGGGCTGAGCTCGGGCATGCGTTCCATCGTACGCCGACTTCAATAGTGCGTCTAACTAATTACCGTTACATGGTCTTCGCCGGGGCACGACGGCCGATACGCGACAATGGGGTAATGCCCACGCCCGCATCCCCCTTGCAGATCGGCCCGCACACCGTCCGGCCGCCCGTCGTGCTGGCCCCCATGGCCGGCATCACCAACGCGCCCTTCCGCACCCTGTGCAGGGAGTTCAGCGGCGGCAAGGGGCTGTTCGTGAGCGAGATGATCACCACCAGGGCGCTGGTCGAACGCAACGAGAAGACCATGCAGCTGATCCACTTCGACGCGACCGAGACCCCGCGCTCGATCCAGCTGTACGGCGTCGACCCGGCCACCGTCGGCAAGGCCGTCCGCATGATCGCGGAGGAGGACCTCGCCGACCACATCGACCTGAACTTCGGCTGCCCGGTGCCCAAGGTGACGCGCAAGGGCGGCGGCTCCGCCCTGCCCTACAAGCGCAACCTGCTGCGCTCGATCCTGCGCGAGGCGGTCAGCGGCGCCGGGGACCTCCCCGTGACCATGAAGATGCGCAAGGGCATCGACGACGACCACATCACCTACCTCGACGCCGGACGGATCGCGGTCGAGGAGGGCGTGACCTCCATCGCGCTGCACGGGCGCACGGCCGCGCAGCACTACGGCGGCACGGCCGACTGGGAGGCCATCGCGCGCCTCAAGGAGCACGTGCCGGAGATCCCGGTGCTCGGCAACGGCGACATCTGGTCGGCCGAGGACGCGCTGCGGATGGTGCGCGAGACGGGCTGCGACGGCGTGGTCGTGGGCCGCGGCTGCCTCGGCCGCCCGTGGCTGTTCGCCGACCTGGTGGCGGCCTTCGAGGGGCGGACCGACGACATCGCGCGCCCCTCCCTGCGCCAGGTCGCCGACGTCATGGTGCGGCACGCCACCCTGCTCGGCGAGTGGATCGGCGACGAGTCCCGCGGGGTCGTCGACTTCCGCAAGCACGTCGCCTGGTACCTCAAGGGGTTCGCGGTCGGCTCCGAGATGCGCAAGCGGCTCGCGATCACGTCCTCCCTGACGGAGCTGCGGACCGGGCTGGACGAGCTGGATCTCGACCAGCCCTGGCCGGCCGGCGCCGACGGGCCCCGCGGCCGTACGTCCGGCAACAACCGTGTGGTGCTGCCGGACGGCTGGCTGAAGGACCCCTACGACTGCGCGGGCGTCGGCGAGGACGCGGAGCTGGACACGTCCGGGGGCTGATCAGCTCCCGCTGGGGTGCGGGGTCGAGCCGTACGCCGTCAGGAACCGGTCGCGGAACAGGTTCATCTTCCACACCGGCGCGTCGTGCGCGGGACGCAGACCGTCCGTCCAGTTCCAGTCGGCGATCTTGTCGAGGACCTTCGGGTCCTTGGCGACGATCGAGATCGGCACGTCACGGCTGGCGTGGTTGCCGCTGACCCGGGCGATCGGCTGGTGGTCGCCGAGGAAGACCAGCACGGTGTCGTCGGTGCCGTAGCGCTCCAGCCACTGGGTGAGGGCGGTCACCGAGTACTGGACGGACTTGCCGTACTCCTCCCGGGACCGGGTGGAGTCGGCGATGATGTCCGCCGGGTCGTTGCCCGCCTTCTCGATGCCCTCGAAGAGCGAGCCGTCGCCGAGGGTGTCCCAGTCGACCATCTTCGGGATGGGCGCCCACGGCTGGTGGCTGGAGGTCAGGATGATCTCCGACATCAGCGGCTTGTCGCGCTTCTTGCTGTGCTCCAGCCGCTGGAACGCCTCCAGCGCGTACTGGTCGGGCATGGTGGACCAGCTGAACTTCGGGCCCTGGTAGCCCATCTGGAAGGCGTTGTAGACCTTGTCGAGGCCGTAGTACTGCTGCTCCGGCCAGCCCTTCTGGATGCCGGGCATGACACCGACGGTGTCCCAGGCGCCGGTCTTCTTGAAGGCCTTGGTGAGGCTGAGGTGGTCGCTGTTCATGACGGTCCGGTAGCGCTGCTGGTTGTCGATCCACAGGCCCGACAGGGTGGTGGAGTGGCCGAGCCAGCTGCTGCCGCCGTAGGTCGCCGAGGTCAGCCAGCCGCTCTTGGCGTGGAAGCCCGCCTTCGCCAGCTCCGCGGTGCTGTCCGCGAGCGTCCGGTCGACGCCGGGCGCCATGACCGGGTCCTCGATCGCGCTGCGGCCGTAGCTCTCGATGAACGTGAAGACCATGTCCTTGCCGCGCAGGTCCGGCACGAGCTGGTCGGCCGGGGTGTTGCCGAAGGTGTCCTTCCCGGCCTCCTTCCGGAACGCCGCCTCGTCGTGCAGGGTCTGCTGCACCGTCTCCACCTGGAACTGGACGACGCCGGCCGTGTGCTGCGCGGCGATGGGCTCGCCCGCGACCTCCAGGCCGAGCGCGGTGCAGGTGATCCAGGCGGTGCCGACCAGGAGCGTGGCCCGGGTCGCCCGGGCGCGGTGCCGGTCCAGCAGGTTGCCCAGCCGGACCAGGGCCAGCGCGACCAGGACGATCAGGAGGACCACCGCGACGACGACACCGACGGTGAGGGCCAGGGTGACCGTCCCGCCGAGCGAGTCCTTCAGATACGAGTGGGCGTCGTCGAGCAGGCCCCAGTCGAGAATGATGTTGAAGCGCCGGCCGAGGTAGTCGTTGTACCCCATGTCCAGCATGTTCAGCACGGTCACGGCACCGAGCAGCGCCCCGAGGGCCGCGGACACCACGAGCCGTGCCCGGCGCGGCAGGCTGAGCAGCACGACGGCCGCCATCACCGCCTCGGCGGGCAGCCGCAGGAACTCCTGGAGCCGCAGGGTCGAGAGCGTGCTCGGCATCTGGAGGCAGACGTGGACGAGGAGCGCGGCGAGGACGGTGGTGGTGACGGAGAGCCCCCGCGAGACGGCCGGATGCCGGGCCCGCCAGCCCCGCCAGCGCCCACGGATCCCGGAACGGGCGGGCGGCGCGTCGGGGGTGTCCCCGACGGCGGCTTCGGTCCCGGCCTCGGCGTGAGCCTCGGTCTCGGCGTCGGCCTCGGTCCGGGTGGTTGTCTCGGTCTCGGTCTCGGCGTCGGCGGCGGCGGTCACGGCGTCGGTGCCGGTCTCGGGTGTGGCTTCGACTGCGGTCTCGGCGACGCCGTCGGACGCGGCCGCGGGCGCGTCCTCCGAAGCGGCCCGGGCGTCGGTGCCGGCGTCGGCTCCGGTGACGGCGTCGGCCGCCGCCGGTTCGCTCTCCTCGGCCGCTTCCCCCTCCTGCCGACCGGCTCCGGTGTCGGTGTCCGTGTCGGCTTCGGTGTCGGCGTCCTGCCCGGCCCCGGACCCCGCCGCCTCGCCCGCCTCCCCGGCGGCCGCCGCCGCTGGTTCCGCGTCCCCGGCCGGTTCCGGGTCCGGGGACGTGTCCCGTCGGGCGGGCTCGTTCTCCGCCGTCGCAGGCGGCCCCTCGTCGCTGTCCGGGGCCAGGAGCTCGCCCGCGGCAACCCCTGCCGTGTCCGGTTCCTGGCGGGTGCTCGTGTGCTGGGACAACGGAGGTCCTTCCGTGCGAGGCGCGTGAGGGAGCGGCGGGCCGTGGTGGGGAGGCCGGGCCCGCCGTCATCCCGTACGGTCTGTCCGCGGTGTCCGTTCACGAGCCAGGGCAAACACCCGGCAAACGCCTCGTCAACATCCCACAGGACGGTCGCAAGGCCCTACGCGCCGCCGACCGCGGTGAGCAGGGCCAGCGGGGCCGCCGCCGACCGGGACTCCCGTACACACGCGTGCGGGTAGGGGACCGGCTCCCGGTGGCTGTCGCGGCCGTAGCCCGCCAGCACCTCGGGAAGCCGGTGCCCGGTCGCGGTGGCCGCGTCCACCAGGCCGTGGGCGACCGTGCGGGCCTCGTCGTGCAGTCCGTAGCGGGCCAGACCCAGGGTGATCAGCGCGTTGTCGTGCGGCCAGACCGAGCCGCGGTGGTACGACAGGGGGTGGTACGCGGGCTGCCCGGAGGCGAGGGTGCGTACGCCCCAGCCGGAGAAGAAGTCCGGTTCCAGCAGCCGCCGGCCGACGGCCTTCCCGTACTCCTTGTCCAGCAGGCCCGACCACAGCAGATGCCCGGCGTCCGAGGCCAGCGCGTCGACCTGACGGCCCTCGCCGTCCAGGGCGAGCGCCGGGAAGGAGTGCTCGCGCATCCAGAAGTCCCGCTGGAAGCGGTCGCGCAGGTCGGCGGCCGCCTGCTCCAGCAGGGCCGCGTAGACCTCGTCCGACCAGGCCGTACGCGCGACCCAGGCCGTACGGCGCAGCGCGTCGTAGGCGTATCCCTGGGCCCCGGCCGCCAGCACCGTGCCGCGGGCGCGGGTGCCGTCGGCGTGACAGATGGCCCCGGGGGAGTCCTTCCAGTTCTGGTTGGCCAGGCCGCCCTGGTCGGCGCGGTAGACGAGGTAGCCGCGGGAGGTCAGTCCGCCGTGGTCCAGCATCCAGCCGACCGCCGCCCGGGCGTGCGACTCCAGACGGCGGGCCAGGGCGGTGTCCCCGGTGTGCTCGACGTACGCGCCGAGCAGGACGAGGAACAGCGGTGTCGCGTCGACCGAACCGTAGTAGCGGCCGTACGGGACCTGCCCGAAGTGGGCCAGTTCGCCGTGCCGCAGCTCGTGCACGATCTTGCCGGGCTGCGACACCGACGTCACCGCGGTGTCCGTGGCCTGGGCCGCGGCGAGCGCAGGGAGCGTGGCGGCGGCCAGCTGGGGGCGGTAGGGCAGGGCGAACAGCGAGGTCAGCAGGGCGTCGCGGCCGAGCAGCGCCAGGAACCACGGGGCGCCCGCCGCGGGCACCCGCAGCTCCTCGCCGTCCGGGCCGGTCGCCGGCACCTGGAGCGAGGCGAGGTCGGCCAGACCGCGGGCGCACGCCGCCGCCAGCTCCGGCCAGCCGGTCGGGAAGGCCACGCCCTCCACGAAGGTGCCCTCCAGGGCGAGGAGCTGCTCGGTGAGGGCGGCGGGCGAGCGCGGCACCCGCAGGGCCCGCTTCTCGCCGTGCGGCCGGGCCATCACCCGCAGGGTCAGTTCGGCCGTGCCGTGCGGTTCGAGCTCCAGGGTCCACACCAGCCGCCGGGCGCCGGTGCCGGTCTCCTCGACGCCGTCGGGCACGGGCTCGGCCGTCACCGTCGTGGAGGAACGCCATTCCCCGCGCCGGTAGGTGAACTCCACCCCGTCGTCGAGGACCTGCCGGGAGCGGGTCGCGCCCGCCTTGGCGTAGGTGCGGTGGTCGGAGCGCAGTTCGAACTGGTCGGTGAAGTCGGCGTCCGCGGTGACCGCCAGCCGGACCGTGGTGGGCACCGGACGGTTGCTGGTGACCCGCAGCGTCTCGACGAACGAGCCGTCGCCCACGGCCTGTTCACGGAAGAGCGTGTACGCGGGCGTGTCGGCGCGCCCGCCGCGCGGCACCAGGACACAGCGCGCGGTGTCCCCGTCCGCGACCGGCGACAGCGCCTCGGGCACCGCGCCGTCGATCGTCAGCTGCCAGCGGCTGAGGTGCCGGGCGTCGCGCAGGAACAGCCCGTCGGGGGAGCCGCCGCGTACGCCGCTGATGTCCCCACCGTCGCCCACGACGGCGAACGTGCCGCCGTACACGAGCAGATGAAGCCGGTCCGTCATCCTCGGTCCCCTCCCTTGTCCCTCATGTCGAACGTGCCGATGCCCGGGACGGACACGCCGTGCCCGAAGGGCTCGTGGAGCAGGTCGAGCGTGAGCGCCGCGGTCCAGCTGAAGCCGGTCGCGCCGCACGCCTCGCCGGTGTACGGGTCCACGTACTCCGCGAACCCGGTCGTGTCGGCGGTCTCCAGGGCCGCCGCGCGCAGCGCGTCGGCCCGCGGCTGTTCGCCGTGCAGCCGCAGCCCGCGCTCCAGCAGCCAGGCGGTGTTGAACCAGGCGGGCCCCCGCCAGTAGCGGTGCGGGTCGAAGGCCTCGCCGAGCAGGTCGTAGCTCGGCACCAGCCGGGTGCTGTCGCCCAGTCCGAAATGGGGACCGCCGAGGGTGCGCACGAGCGCGGTGACGATGTCGCGCGGGAGGCCGGGCAGCAGCAGCGGGACCAGGCCGGAGACGCTGCGTTCGGGGACCGGGCGGCCCGCGCGGACGTCCCGGCAGAGGAACATGCCCCGGGCCGGGTCCCACAGCCGCTCCACCAGCGCAGCCGTCAGCCGCTGCGCGCGGGCGCGGCGGGCGGTGCCGGTCGCGCCCAGCTCGTGCGCGATGCGCGCCAGCGCGAACTCGGAGGCGATCAGCAGGGCGTTGAAGGCCGGGTCCTCCACGGCGAAGGCGCCGGAGCCCCGGCCTCCCCCGGAGTCGGCCGGCGCGTCCGGGGCGTCGTCGTAGCTGCGGTCCCGGTAGTCGGTCGCCAGCCGCACGTACCGCCCGTAGTCCAGGTCCGTGGGCCGGTCCTCGGCGGCGCCGTGGTCGAGGTCGGCGCGGCGGAAGGAGCGGGCCGGGGCCGGGGTGATCCGGGCGAGCGGGTCGTCCCAGCAGGGGCTGTTGTCCATGCCCTGCTCCCAGGGGTGGACGACGGACGCGAGCCCGCCCCCGCCCAGGTCCCGGCGGTGCAGGAGATAGCGGTGCCAGGCCGCCAGCCTCGGGTGGAGGCGGGTCAGGAAGCCGCGTGCCCGGGACAGCACCGGGTCGGCGCAGTGCACCAGCCACGCGGCCAGCGCGTGCACCGGTGGCTGCACGATGCCCGAGGTCTGTACGGTGCGCGGGGCGCCCGCGGTGCGCCCCGCGGTCGAGGAGCGCCAGAAGTCGGGGCTCGGGAAGTACGCGTCGAGCGGTACGGAGGGGTTGAAGACGATGTGCGGGACCCGGCCGTCGTCCCACTGGGCGGCCAGCAGCGTCTCCAGCTCCCGCTGGGCCCGCAGCGGCGAGACGTGCCGCAGGCCGATCGCGATGAACGCCGAGTCCCAGGACCACTGGTGCGGGTACAGGCTGTGCGAGGGCACCGTGGATGTTCCCGTCCAGTTGCCCTCCAGCACGTGCGCGGCTCTGAGGTGCAGCGGACCCGCCGCGGCCGGCGGATCGTATGCAACGGCCCGCCCCGTCGGACGGGGGCGGGCGCTCAGCTGGGCGGTGCGATCCACTCGGGGCTCCCCGAAGACGTTGGGCGGACCGGTTCGGCAGTGGCTACCGTAGAGTTACGTCTATTTAACACGCAAAACTCAATATGTAATGCAGGCTTGAGAAACACAAGGGGGTGGGCATGACCGGACGTCCGGGCAGAGCGGGAAGGGCCACCAGGGCGGGGAGCCAGGCGAGCGCCGGCGACCTGCTCGAACTGGTGCGCACGGGCCGGGCCACCACGCGCGGAGCCCTCCAACAGGTGACCGGACTCTCCCGGGCCACCGTCGGCCAGCGCCTCGACCGGCTCTTCCGCGCGGGCTGGCTGCGCGAGGGCGCGGGCGGTCCCGTGGACTCGCCGCTGGGCGGCCGCCCCTCCATCACCCTGGAGTTCGACGACGCGCACGCGGTCGTCCTCGCCGGGGACCTCGACACCCGGCACGCGCGCGCCGCCGTCCTCACCCTCACCGGCGAGATACTCGCCGAGCACTCGGGCACGCTGGTCGTCGAGGACGGCCCGGACGCCGTCCTGGGCGAACTGGGCGGGTGGTTCGCCGGGCTGCTGGAGAAGGCGGGGCACGCGCCCGGCGAGGTCTGCGGCATCGGGCTCGCGGTGCCGGGGCCGGTCGACACCGGGACCGGCCGGGTGGTCCAGCCGCCGATCATGCCCGGCTGGGACGGGTACGACATACGCGGCCGGCTCTCCCGCGCCCTGACCGAGCACACCGGCGCCCCGCGCGTGCCGGTCCTCGTCGACAACGACGCCAACCTCATGGCGTACGGCGAACAGCGCACCGGACACCCGGACTGCTCCGCGTTCATGCTGGTCAAGGTGTCCACCGGTATCGGCGCGGGGATGGTGGTGGGCGGCTCCGTCTACCGCGGGACCGACGGGGGCGCCGGCGACATCGGGCACATCCGGGTGGGCGCGGACGCGCTGTGCCGGTGCGGGTCCCGCGGGTGTCTGGCCGCGGTCGCCAGCGGTGGCGCGGTGGCCCGCAGGCTCGCCGAGGCCGGAGTGCCGGCCGCGTCGGGCTCGGACGTGCGCGACCTGCTCGCGGCCGGGCACCCCGAGGCCGCGGCGCTGGCCCGCGAGGCCGGGCGCAGCGTCGGGGACGTGCTGGCGACCGTCGTGACGCTGTTCAATCCCGGCGTGCTGATGATCGCCGGGGATCTGGCCGGAACCCCCTTCCTCACCGGGGTGCGGGAACTGCTGTACCAGCGGGCGCTGCCGCGCTCCACGGCCCGGCTGGACGTGGTGACCTCGGCGCTCGGCGAGCGGGCCGGGCTGGTGGGCGCCGCCGCGATGGTGGTGGAGCACCTGTACGCGCCGGAGCGGGTGGAGGAACGGCTGCTGGCGCTCGGCGTGTGAGGCGGGATCGTGCGGGGCGGATCGTGTGTGAGGCGGATGACGAGGGTGTTTCGTGCCCGGACGCCCGTCCGCATGGTGAAAACCGGTCGTCTGTGAAAGCGTGATTCTCGCCACCCTTGATAAGGGTTGCGCTCACATGAGCGAATCTTGGGCGACTGCACTTCTCCAAGGGGTGGCACTCAGTGCCACCCCTTGATCGTTCATCGATCGAAATCAGACGTGACGAGAGATGCTCACATGAGCGATATGGTCTGCCTATGGCCCATGTTGTGTTCAAGAAATGAAAACATCAGCTGCTTGACGCTTGCCAAGCTTTGACTTTCGATCCGCTGGCGGACGTCGAGTTACAGGCGCATGACGCACAAGTGGACGTACCCAGACGCCTTCGATCTGGGTATGTTCCTGCCCGTCAGGGCAGCCACCGCGTCCTCGAGGAGTCGAGACCCGTGTCGGAAAACAAAGAACCCCAGGTAGCCGAGGACGCCACCAGCGTTGAGGCCGTGAAGTTCGTCTACGACTTCACCGAGGGCAACAAGGACCTCAAAGACCTCCTCGGCGGCAAGGGTGCCAACCTCGCCGAGATGACCAACCTGGGCCTTCCGGTCCCCCCGGGCTTCACGATCACCACCGAGGCCTGCAAGACCTACCTCGACAGCGGCGAGGAGCCGGCGGCACTGCGTGACGAGGTGAGTGCACACCTCGAAGCGCTCGAGACGGCCATGGGCAAGAAGCTCGGCCAGGCCGACGACCCGCTCCTGGTGTCGGTCCGCTCCGGGGCGAAGTTCTCCATGCCCGGCATGATGGACACCGTCCTGAACATCGGCCTCTCCGACAAGTCGGTGCAGGGCCTCGCCCGGCAGGCCGGCGACGAGCGGTTCGCCTGGGACTCCTACCGCCGCCTCATCCAGATGTTCGGCAAGACGGTCCTCGGCGTCGACGGGGAGCTCTTCGAGGACGCGCTGGACAAGGCCAAGGAGGCCAAGAAGGTCACGGTCGACACCGAGCTGGAGGCCGCGGACCTGAAGAAGCTGGTCACCCGGTTCAAGCGGATCGTCAGGACCGAGGCCGGCCGGGACTTCCCGCAGGACCCGCGCGAGCAGATGGACCTCGCCATCAAGGCGGTCTTCGACTCCTGGAACGGCGACCGCGCCAAGCTCTACCGCCGCCAGGAGCGCATCCCGCACGACCTGGGCACGGCCGTCAACGTCTGCTCGATGGTCTTCGGCAACCTGGGCCCCGACTCCGGCACCGGTGTCGCCTTCACCCGCGACCCCGCCTCCGGCCACCAGGGCGTCTACGGCGACTACCTCCAGAACGCCCAGGGCGAGGACGTCGTCGCGGGTATCCGCAACACGGTCCCGCTCGCCGAGCTGGAGTCGATCGACAAGAAGTCGTACGACCAGCTCATGCAGATCATGGAGACCCTGGAGAACCACTACAAGGATCTCTGCGACATCGAGTTCACCATCGAGCGCGGCCAGCTGTGGATGCTCCAGACCCGCGTCGGCAAGCGCACCGCGGGCGCGGCCTTCCGGATCGCCACCCAGCTCGTGGACCAGGGCCTCATCGACGAGACCGAGGCGCTCCAGCGGGTCACCGGCGCCCAGCTCGCCCAGCTGATGTTCCCGCGCTTCGACGAGAACGCGAAGGCCGCGCAGGTCGGCCGGGGCATCGCCGCCTCGCCGGGCGCGGCGGTCGGCAAGGCGGTCTTCGACTCGTACACGGCCGTCAAGTGGTCCCGCTCCGGCGAGAAGGTCATCCTGGTCCGCCGCGAGACCAACCCCGACGACCTCGACGGCATGATCGCGGCCGAGGGCATCCTCACCTCGCGCGGCGGCAAGACCTCCCACGCGGCCGTGGTCGCCCGCGGCATGGGCAAGACCTGTGTGTGCGGCGCCGAGGAGCTGGAGGTCGACACCAAGCGCCGCCGGATGACGGTCCCCGGCGGGCACGTCGTCGAGGAGGGCGACGTCATCTCCATCGACGGCTCCAGCGGCAAGGTGTACCTCGGCGAGGTGCCCGTCGTCCCCTCCCCGGTCGTGGAGTACTTCGAGGGCCGGATGCACGCGGGCGCCGACGACGCCGACGAGCTGGTCGAGGCCGTGCACCGGATCATGGCGTTCGCCGACCGCAAGCGCCGGCTGCGGGTGCGCGCCAACGCCGACAACGCCGAGGACGCGCTGCGCGCCCGCCGCTTCGGCGCCCAGGGCATCGGCCTGTGCCGCACCGAGCACATGTTCCTCGGCGACCGGCGCGAGCTGGTGGAGCGGCTGATCCTGGCCGACACGGACGCCGAGCGCGAGGAGTCCCTGAAGGAGCTGCTCCCGCTCCAGAAGCAGGACTTCGTCGAGCTGTTCGAGGCGATGGACGGCCTGCCGGTGACGGTCCGTCTCCTGGACCCGCCGCTGCACGAGTTCCTGCCCGACATCACCGAGCTGTCGGTGCGCGTGGCGCTCGCCGAGGCCCGCAAGGACCCGCACGAGAACGAGCTGCGCCTGCTCCAGGCCGTCCACCGGCTGCACGAGCAGAACCCGATGCTGGGCCTGCGCGGGGTGCGTCTCGGCCTCGTCATCCCCGGCCTGTTCACCATGCAGGTACGGGCCATCGCCGAGGCGGCCGCCGAGCGCAGGAACGCCAAGGGCGACCCGCGTGCCGAGATCATGATCCCGCTGGTCGGCACGGTCCAGGAGCTGGAGATCGTCCGCGAGGAGGCCGACCAGGTCATCGCCGAGGTGCAGGCCGCCACCGGCGTCGAGCTGAAGCTGGCCATCGGCACCATGATCGAGCTGCCGCGCGCCGCGCTGACCGCCGGTCAGATCGCCGAGGCGGCGGAGTTCTTCTCCTTCGGCACGAACGACCTCACCCAGACGGTGTGGGGCTTCAGCCGGGACGACGTGGAGGCCTCGTTCTTCACGGCCTACCTGGAGAAGGGCATCTTCGGCGTCAGCCCCTTCGAGACGATCGACAAGGACGGCGTCGGCTCCCTGGTGAAGTCCGCCGCGAAGGCCGGCCGCGCGACGCGTCCCGACCTCAAGCTCGGCGTCTGCGGCGAGCACGGCGGCGACCCGGAGTCGGTCCACTTCTTCCACGAGGTGGGGCTCGACTACGTCTCCTGCTCCCCGTTCCGCATCCCGGTGGCCCGCCTGGAGGCGGGCCGCGCGGCCACCCAGTCGGCGGGCAGCGACCACCGCTGATCCCACCCCGGGATCCGGGCCCGCCGCTCGTCCCCGACCCTCACCGATGAGCGGCGGTCCCGGTGCTCGAAAAGGAAGGGGCGGCATCCTTGTGCGGGGATGCCGCCCCTTCGGGCATTCCGGTCCTGCGGTCCTCCGGCCCTCCGCGGTGGGACCGCGGCCGTGAGGTGCGCGCCTCCCGCTCCCGAGTGCCCCGGTCCCGGATGCGGGGGCCGCCGGGCGGACACATCCTGGTCTGGGGTGCTGTCTGTGCCCAGTGGCGACGTCGAGGCGGGAAAGACGTGGCGGAACCAGAGATCGACTACGCGGCGGTGTTCCAGGCGCTTCCCGGAGCGGTGGCACTGCTGACCCCGCAGCTGATCTACGTGGACGTCAACGACGCGTTCCTGCGCACGGTGGGCCGCACCCGCGAGCAGGTCATCGGCAACTACCTCCCCAACGACTTCCACGACGATCCGGACGCCCCTGTCGCGGCCCTCACGTCCAAGGTCCAGGCGTCACTGGTCCGGGCGGCGGCGACCGGCGAGCGCGACACCATGGCGCTGCGGCACACCGAGGAGACCTCCGGACGGCCCGGGGCGCTGAACGACCGGTACTGGACCCAGACCAACATTCCCGTCCTCGGTCCGGACGGGCGGGTCGCCCTGCTGCTGCACCGGGTGGAGGAGGTCACCGAGTACATCCGCGCCCGTGAGGTCGCGCTGTCCCTGCAGAAGGCCATGCTGCCCGCTCACCGCCCGGTCGGCCGCCACCGTGCGGCCGTGCGCTACCGGCCCGCCGCCGCGGCGCTGAACGTGGCCGGCGACTGGTACGACCTCATCGACCGGCCGGGCGACCGCATGGCCGTCGTCGTCGGCGACGTCGTCGGCCACGGCCTGGCCGCGGCCGGCGTCATGGGGCAACTGCGCAGTGCCCTCAGCGCCGCCTGCCTCGTCCTCCAGGGCCCCGCCCGGGCCCTGGAAGTCCTGGGGCTGTACGCCCGGACCGTCGACGGCGCCGAGAACACCACCGTGGCCACGGTGTTCGTCGACTGGGACACCCACACCATCGCCTACAGCAGCGCCGGTCACCTCCCGCCGGCCCTCGCCCGGGCGGACGGGACCGTCGAGTTCCTGGACCGGGCCACCGACCCGCCGCTGGCCGCCCGCCCTCGACACGCCCCCCGGACCCAGGCTGTCGCGGCCTTCCGCGAGGGCGACGTCCTCGTCCTCTACACCGACGGTCTGATCGAGCGGCGCCGCGAGGACATCGACGTCGGCCTCGCCCGGCTCGCCGATTCCCTGGCCCGTCACCACGGGGACGACTGCGAGAGCCTCGCCGACGCGGTGCTCGCCGACCTGCTCCCGCCCGGCGACGCCACCGACGACACCGCCCTGGTCATCGTGCGCCTGTGAACCCGGCCCGCCGACTCGGCGGACGGCCCGTCAGCAGTGGATGCGCAGGCGGACGACGACGTCCGGGGCCAGGCCGTCCAGGCAGGCATTGGCGAGGTCGAGGTCCTCGTCCCTCCAGGTGCTGAACCACGCTCCGTCCGGCGTGAGCGGCCACTCCCTGGGGATCACCTGCTCGGGCTGCCACTGCCTGAACGGGGCCGTGTGGACCTCGTCCGGGTCGAGCGTCGCGGCCAGGTGTGCGGCGCGGGCGCGCATGCCGTCGAAGTCGGGCAGGCCGCGCGGGCCCCCGTAACACCGGCCGTGCGTCTCCGGACGTGACACGTCACCGGCGTCCAGTGGTGCCCGGACGAGGCGGGGGTCGTCCTCGTGGCCGGGGAGCACGTCGAACTCGTCGCCGTCCCTGCCCAGCCACCACTGGTCCCACTCGCCCTGGTACGGCTCGTGGTCGCCGTTCATGTCGAAGGGGGCCACGGCCTCCTCGATCGCGGGCCGCAACTGCCGGTGGGCCTCCGGCGGCAGGCAGACCGTGGCCATCTCGTACGCCATGGGATCCCGTTCGTCCGATCTCGAGGGAACCGCATCCTGGCAGGGGCCGGGCCGGGCCGGCCGGGCGCCCGGTTTTCTGCGGCGGTGTCAGCCCCCGCTCGACCCGCGGGACAGGGCAAGGGTCGATTCATTGATAAATGTCACAGATCAGGAAATGCGCACAAAGCGGACATAGTGCCATCTGTTGGTCGATGTGGCCCTCTTCGTCCCTGTAGCGTCGCCGTCGTTCCCCGCGTTCCGTGCAGCCCTCGCCGACTCCGCGCGCGCTGCCGCCGCGACCGCAGACACCGAGCAGGACGGAACCTCCATGCCCGCATCGCGCATACCCCGCCTTCTTGCCCGGCGGGGACTGGCCGCGGCCATGACCGCCGGGACGGCCCTCGCCGCACTCGCCACCGCCGCCCCGGCGCAGGCGAGCACGGGCGGCGCGTCCGTCGGCGGCTCGCCCGTGACCTGCACCTCGCAGCGGCCGGGGCTGGCGGACCGGCTCTCGCGGGACCTCGCCGCCGCGCTCCGCGGGCGCCAGGGGTCCGCCGCGCTCGCCCTGTACGACCGCACCACCGGGACCTCGTGCACCTACCGGGCCGACGCCGCCTTCGACTCGGCGAGCGTGGTCAAGGTCACCGTGCTCGGGGCGCTGCTGCGGCAGACGGCCGAGGAGCACCGCGCTCTGACGGCTCGCGAGGTGGAGCTGACCACCGCGATGATCACCAGGTCGGACAACGACGCGACCAACGCCCTGTGGCACCAGATCGGGACGGCCGGCGTCCAGCGCTTCCTGACCCTGGCCGGCATGCGGGACACCGTGCCCGCGCCGAACGGCCACTGGGGGCGTACGCAGATCACGGCCGCCGACCAGTTGACCCTGCTCCGGCTGCTCACCTCGGACAACGCGGTCCTCGACCGCGGCGCCCGCACCTACGCGCTGCGCCTGATGAACCAGGTCGTGTCCGACCAGCGCTGGGGCGCCCCGGCCGGGGCGCCCGCGACGGCGACGGTGCACGTCAAGAACGGCTGGCTGCCGGACGCCACCGACGGCTGGCGGGTGAACAGCGTCGGCGCCTTCACCGGCGCCGGCCACGACTACGCGATGGCCGTGCTCTCGGACGGCAGCCGGACGATGGCCGACGGCGTCGCCACCCTCGAAGCCGCCGCCCGGGTCGTCAACCGCGACCTGAACGCGGCTGCGGCCGCCTGACCCGGCCCACCCCGCCGAGCCGCCCTCCGCGGGCCGACCTAGGGTGGAGTCCCAGGTCCACCTGCGGAGGGAAAGACGTCATGTCCGGCTGGAGCGCGCACGACATCCCCGACCTGAGCGGCCGCAGCGCCGTCGTCACGGGAGCCAACAGCGGGCTCGGGTACGTCACCGCGCGCGAACTGGCGCGCCACGGCTCGCGGGTGGTCGTGGCCTGCCGGAGCGAGCCGCGGGGGCGTGCGGCGGTGGACCGGATCGGCGCCGAAGTGCCGGGCGCAGAGGTGGAGTTCGCCCGGCTGGACCTCGGCGACCTGGCTTCCGTACGGGAGTTCGCGGCCCGCTTCCCGTACGACCGGCTCGATCTGCTCGTGAACAACGCCGGGGTGATGGCGCTGCCATACGGGACGACGGCCGACGGGTTCGAGACCCAGTTCGGGGTCAACCACCTCGGGCACTTCGCCCTCACGGGCCTGCTGCTGCCCGCGCTGCTCGCCACTCCCGGCGCCCGGGTCGTGACCGTCTCCAGCATGATGCACGCGCTCGCGAACATCGACATCGACGACCTCAACGGCGAGCGCACGTACCGGCGTTGGATCGCCTACGCCCGGTCCAAGACCGCCAACCTGCTGTTCACCCACGAACTGGCGCGCAGACTGGCGGCGGCCGGCTCGGAGACGGTCGCCGCGGCGGCCCACCCCGGGTACGCGGCCACCAACCTCCAGACCGCCGGTCCGCGTGCCGAGGGCCGCCGGGGCGCCGAACGGCTGATGGAGATCGGCAACCGGATCGTCGCCCAGCCGGCCGGGGCGGGCGCGCTGCCCAGCCTGTACGCCGCCACCGCCCCCGGGGTACGTCCCGACTCCTTCACCGGCCCGTCCTTCGCGATGTGGCGCGGGGCGCCCGCGCCGTCGCGACGGGCCTCCTGGACCCGCGACGACCGGGTGAGCGAGCGCCTGTGGAGCGCGTCCGAGGCGCTCACGGGGGTGACGTACGAGGGGCTCGAGTCCTGACGGCCGAGGAGCTCAAGCCCTGACGGACGAACCGGGCCGGTGCCTCAGGCGGCCTGTACCTCGTACGTCGCCACCCGTACCGTCTCGTCGTCCAGGCACTGCCCGGTCAGCAGGTCGAAGCGCTGCTTGAGCAGGGGGGAGGCGACGAACGGGCGGCCCCGATGGGTGCCGGTCAGCCCGCGGGACAGGACGGCCGCGCCGCTGAACGGGTCGCGGTTGTCGATGCCGTACAGCGCTCCGGACCGGTCGCGGAACAGGGCGACCTGGCGGCCGTCGGGCAGCAGCGCGGCCAGGCCGCGGCCGGGGGTCAGCGCGGTCAGGTCGCAGACCGCGAACCAGGAGTCCGCAAGGCGCAGCCGGACCTTCAGGGCGGTCGTCTCGGGTGCCAGGGTCATCGCGGGACACTTCCTTCCAGGGGGCGCGTGCCGATGGTCAGCAGCGGCAGGTCGGGCTTGATCTGGTCGCGCTCGGGGACGAAGCCGACGACCGGGTCGGGGGTGTCGGGCGCGTTGACGAACGACACGAACCGGGAGAGCTTCTCGGGGTCGTCGATGGTCTCGGCCCACTCGTCGCGGTAGGCGGAGACGTGCGCGGCCATCAGCGACTCCAGTTCCTCGCAGATGCCGAGGGAGTCCTCCACCACCACGTCCCGGACGTGGTCCAGGCCGCCCGGGATCCGCTCCAGCCAGGTGGAGGTGCGCTCCAGCCGGTCCGCGGTGCGGATGTAGAACATCAGGAACCGGTCGATCAGCCGTACCAGTTCGGCATCGGACAGGTCCTGGGCGAGCAGGTCCGCGTGGCGCGGGGTGGCGCCGCCGTTGCCGCCGACGTACAGGTTCCAGCCGTTGGAGGTGGCGATGATGCCGAAGTCCTTCGACTGGGCCTCGGCGCACTCGCGGGCGCAGCCCGACACCGCCGACTTGAGCTTGTGCGGCGACCTCAGACCCCGGTAGCGCAGCTCCAGGTCGATCGCCATCCGGACCGAGTCCTGGACCCCGTAACGGCACCAGGTCTGCCCCACGCAGGACTTGACCGTGCGCAGCGACTTCCCGTACGCGTGACCCGACTCGAAGCCGGCGTCCACCAGCCGCGCCCAGATCAGCGGGAGCTGTTCCACGCGGGCGCCGAACATGTCGATGCGCTGCCCGCCGGTGATCTTCGTGTAGAGCCCGAAGTCACGGGCCACCTCGCCGATCACGATGAGCTTCTCGGGGGTGATCTCGCCGCCCGGGATGCGCGGCACGACCGAGTACGAGCCGTTCTTCTGGAGGTTGGCGAGGAAGTGGTCGTTGGTGTCCTGGAGGGCCGCCTGCTCGCCGTCCAGGACGTAGCCGTGCGCGCCGATCGCCGGGGCGAGGGAGGCGATGATCGAGCCGACCGTGGGCTTGCAGATCTCGCAGCCGTCGCCGCCCCGGGCGTCCGCGCGGCCGTGGCGGTCCAGCAGGTCCCGGTAGGAGGTGACGCGCAGGGCGAGGACGATCTCGTAGAGCTCCTCGCGGGACTGGGCGAAGCAGCCGCACAGGCCCTTGTCGACCTCGACGCCGTTCGCCTCCAGCTCGGCGGTGACGAGCTGGCTCAGCACCTTCACGCAACTGCCGCAGCCGGTACCGGCCTTGGTGCACTTCTTCACCTCGGGCACGGTCGTGCAGGAGTGTTCGGTGACCGCGCCGCGGATCGTGCCCTTGGTGACGTTGTGGCAGGAGCAGACGACCGCCTCGTCCGGCAGCGCGGACGGGCCGAGCTGGACGGGGCCCCCGGCGCCGGCCGGCAGCACGAGCTGCTCGGGGGCGACGGGCGGGACGGAACCGGTGAACGCGCGCAGGGTGCCGTACGCCTCCGCGTCGCCGACCAGGATGCCGCCCAGCAGCGTGCCGTCCCGGCCGATGACCAGCTTCTTGTACAGGCCCGCCCGGGCGTCCGAGTAGACGACGTCCAGGCAGTCGGCGGCGGTGCCGTGCGCGTCGCCGAAGGAGGCCACGTCCACGCCGAGCAGCTTCAGCTTGGTGGACAGGTCGGCACCGGTGAACGACGGCTGCCCGGCCTCCGCGCCGTCGGCCGTCTCGGCGGCGTCGGCGGCGTCGGCGGCGATCGCGGCGGCCGCCGTCTCGGCCTGTTCGTAGCCGGGGGCGACCAGGCCGTACACCCGGCCGTCCGCCGCCAGCGCGCACTCGCCGATCGCGAACACCCGCGGGTCGCCGACCGTGCGGCACCGCTCGTCGACCGCGACGCCGCCGCGCTCGCCGACCGTCAGACCGCAGTCGCGGGCCAGCTGGTCGCGGGGGCGGACACCGGCGGAGAACACCACCAGGTCGGTGGCGAGTTCGGAGCCGTCGGACAGCTTCATGCCGGTGACCGCGCCGTCCTCGCCGACCACGATCTCCTGCGTGCCCACCCCGGTGTGGACCGACAGGCCCATCTCCTCGATGGTGCGCAGCAGCGCGGCGCCGCCGCCCTCGTCGACCTGCACGGGCATCAGACGCGGCGCGAACTCCACGATGTGGCTGGTGAGTCCGAGGCCCTTCAGCGCGCCCGCCGCCTCCAGGCCCAGCAGCCCGCCGCCGACCACGGCACCCGTCGTCGCCCTCGTCCGCGCGTACTCCTCGATGGCGAGCAGGTCCTCGATCGTGCGGTAGACGAAGCAGCCCTCGGCGTCCTTGTGGGGGACCGGCGGCACGAACGGGTACGAGCCGGTGGCCAGCACCAGGACGTCGTAGCCGACCACGAGACCGGAGCGGGCGGTCACCGTGCGGGCCGCGCGGTCGACCGTCTCCGCCGGGTCGCCGACGTACAGCTCGATCCCGTGCTCGCGGATGAATTCCATGTCGGTCAGGGAGAGGTCCTCGGCGGTGCGCCCCGAGAAGTACGAGGTGAGGGCGACCCGGTCGTACGCCGGGCGCGGCTCCTCGCACAGCACGACCACCCGGTGCGTGGCGGTCAGGCCGCGTTCGGCGAGCGCTTCGAGGAAGCGCTGGCCGACCATGCCGTGGCCGACGAGCACGATCGTGGGGCGGGACCGGCCCCCGACACTTGCGGTCGTGGACATCAGGAGCCTCCATCGTTGGGGAGCAGGTGGAGTGGATGGTGGGGCCGGACCTGTGTGGTCCGTCGGCCACCGCCCGACGGATCCGGGGCCGTGTCCAGCAGCGTGCGGGGCCGGTGTTTCCCTGCCGCATCACCTCTGTTTCCCGAGAGGAACGCTGCCCTCAGCGGGGGAGGGCCCGGGGTGTGAGGGTGCGCGGGCGGGTCGGCGGCCCGGCGAGAGGCGGGTCGGCGGCGCGGCCGGCAGCGGCCGGGCGGCGCGGTGAGAGGCGGCCGGGCGGCGCGGTGAGAGGCGGGCGGTGCCGCGGACGCCGAGGTCCGTGGGGGGTACACCGGTCCCGTGCCTTAAGGTCGCGGTCATGCCCGACATACCGCTGATCACGCTCGCCCTCCTGTGCCTCGCCGCCCTCGCGGCCGGCTGGATCGACGCGGTGGTGGGCGGGGGCGGACTCCTGCTGCTGCCGACGCTGCTGCTCGGACTGCCGGGGAGCACCCCGGCGGCGTACGCGCTCGGCACCAACAAGGCGGTCGCGATCGTCGGCACGTCCGCGGCGGCGGTGACGTACGCCCGCCGGACCCCGTTGGACGTACGCCTGGCCGTACGCATCGGTCTGGCCGCGCTCGCCGGGTCGTCGGCCGGGGCGTTCTTCGCGGCCGGGATGAGCACCGAGGTGCTCAAGCCGGTGATCATGGTGGTGCTGCTCGGTGTCGCGGCCTTCGTGATCCTGCGCCCCGCCTTCGGCACCGCCCCGGCGCCCGGCCCGGTCGGCCGCCGCCGCGTCCTCGCCGCGATCGGCCTGGCGGGCCTGGGCATCGGCTTCTACGACGGGTTCATCGGCCCCGGCACCGGTACGTTCCTGGTGCTCGCCCTCACCGCCGTCCTGCACCTCGACCTGGTGACGGCCTCCGCCACCGCGAAGATCGTCAACTGCTGCACCAACGCGGGCGCCCTCGCGATGTTCGCCTGGCAGGGCACGGTGCTGTGGCAGCTGGCCGCGCTCATGGCCGTCTTCAACCTGGCCGGCGGCACCCTCGGCGCCCGCACGGCCCTGAAGAAGGGCAGCGGCTTCGTCCGGGTCGTGCTGCTGACGGTCGTGCTGGCGCTGGTGGCGAATCTGGCGTACGCGCAGTGGGTGGCCTGACGGACGGAGATCGCCGTCCCGGCCTGGCGGACGGGGCGGCCGCCGCCGGTGTCCCACGCCGAAATCCCTTGCCGGTCCGGTCGGGGTTTCCCCTACGGTGAGCCGATGACCACCCAAGTGATCGTGCTGAACGGCGGTTCCAGCTCGGGCAAGACCGGGATCGCCCGGTGCCTCCAGGCCGTCCTGCCGCAGCCGTGGCTGGCCTTCGGGATCGACGTGCTGGTCGACGCGCTGCCCGCGTCCCTGAAGGCGTCGGACGCCGGGATCGGCTTCGCCCCGGACGGCGGGGTGGACATCGGGCCGGGCTTCCGGGAGCTGGAGGCGGCCTGGATGGCGGGGATCGCCGCGACGGCACGGGCGGGCGCCCGGGTCGTCGTCGACGACGTCTTCCTCGGCGCGGCCGCGTCCCAGGACCGGTGGCGCGAGGCCCTCGACGGGCTGGACGTGCTGTGGGTCGGCGTCCGCTGCGCCGCCGAGGTCGCCGCGGGCCGCGAGACGGCCCGGGGGGACCGGGTCGCGGGGATGGCCGCGGCCCAGGCGGAACCCGTGCACCGGGGCGTGGTCTACGACCTGGAGGTGGACACCACCCGCGCCGAGTCCCTGGCGTGCGCGCGGACCATCGCCGCACGGGTGCGCTGAGCGCGCCGGGCGAGGCGTACGGGGGACGCCCGGCGGTGGCCGCGCGGCGCGACCCGTGGAGCCGGGCGCCGGCCGGGCACGGGAGCGTCGGGGCTCAGCGGCTGTCGGTGAGATGGGCGAAGACGACCACGTTCCCCTGGTACCCGGTGCTGCGCGAGTAGCCGCCGCCGCAGGTGATCACCCGTAGCTCGGGGCGCTTCGAGGCCCCGTAGACCTTCTGGTCGGGGAAGTCCTTCGCCTCGTAGACCTCGACCGCGTCGACCGTGAAGAGCGCGACACTGCCGTCGCGCCGGTCCACCTCGACGGTGCTGCCCTTGCGCAGGGCGCCGAGGTCGTAGAAGACGGCGGGTCCTTCGGTGTTGTCGACGTGGCCCGCCACGATCGCGGTGCCGGTCTCGCCCGGGGTGGTGCCCGCCTCGTACCAGCCGGCGAGGTTCTTGTTCCCGGCGGGCGGGACGTCGAGGCTGCCGGTGCTCGTCAGGCGGAGTCCCGTCAGCGGGGCGTTCACGCGTATCGACGGTATGCGGATGCGGTCGGGCGGGGACGGCGGCAGCGCGGGGGCGGCGGCGCGTTCGCCGCCCGGGTCGGCGTGCGCCTGCGCGGCGGAGGGCTGCGGCGGGGCATGGATGCCGATCGGATCGCGCAGCAGCAGCACGCCCGAGCAGAGCGCGACGACACTGACGGCGGCTATGGCGGTGTTCCCGACCCTGGGCATGCCTGCCTCCTCTTCTCGGCCTCCCTGGGAAGTCGGCCCCCGTGCCCCCTCCGGGCCGCGAGGGGCGTCGGGCCCGGAGGAGGAGGGGACATGCGGTACCGGCGGACGGACAGCGGAGGGTGTCCGTCAGATCCTGTCGCCTCTCGCCCGGCGATGCAGGAGCCAGGTACCGCCCGCGGCGGCCACGGCGAGAGCCGTCACGCCTGCCGCGGTCTGCACGGGGTCGGGGCCGAACACGCCGCCGACCCCCGTCTTCACGCTTCCTCTCGGTTGCACCTGCCCGGACAGGGCGGTCAGGGTGACCTGCAGGTCGCCCGTGACCTGCCGGCCGCCCTCGGCGCACGCCGCGACGATCTCGTACGTCCCCGGCTGCGCGCTCGGCGGCACCCGGAACTGTCCGATCGCGTCGTTCTCGTGGGTGCTGGGCGCCAGCGTGAACCGCCCGGCGCCCACCGCGCTGGCGTCCCCCGCGGCCGAACCGCCCTTCCCGCACGCCGCGGTGTTCACCGTGACCTGCCCGCCCGGCACCGTGGTGGACGGATACACCTCCAGGCTGCCGGTGGCACCGCCGTAGGCGGGCGCGGCGACCCCGCCGGCGGCGACGACGGCGAGCGCGGTGCCGGCCAGCAGACGGGCGGTACGTCGCATCGGTGCTCCCTCGGCTCGTGGAGGGGCGACGGCCCGCGACACCCTCCGGTGCCGCTGCGTCGGTCGTGCCCCGCTCCTCCGAGGTAAGTGGCAGCGGCCTCCGACCGCTTCCTGATGGAGCGTCAGAATTGCGGTGAACGGGTGTCGCGGAGCCCGGCGCGGAGCGCCGACGGTTGCTGTTTCAGCAGGTCACGGACGTTCGGAGGTGCGCCGAGGAAGAATCGCGGAGGGTGTACGGCGGAGGGATGAACGGGTGGGACGGGGCGAAGGCCGGCTCCCCGAGGGGACCGGCCTTCGCCGCGTTCACCGCGTGGTCAGCCCACGCTCACCGCGCTCCAGGCCGCGGCCACCGCCGCGTACTCCGGGCTGCTCGCGCCGTACAGGTCCTTCGCCGCGTTCAGGGTCGCCGTGCGGGCGCCCGCGTACTTCGTCGACGAGGTCATGTAGACCGTCAGCGCCCGGTACCAGATCGCGCCCAGCTTGTCGCGGCCGATGCCGGTGACCGTCGAGCCGTTGCAGGTGGTCGAGTTGTAGCTCACGCCGTTGACGGTCCGCGCGCCGCTGCCCTCCGCGAGGAGGTACGCGAAGTGGTTGGCGACGCCCGAGGAGTAGTGCACGTCGAGGTTGCCGACCGAGGAGCTCCAGCAGTCCGCGGAGCTGCCGTCCTTCGAGGGCTGGTCCATGAAGCGCAGGGCGGCCTTGCCGAAGCCGGACCGGACGATCTCCTCGCCGATCAGGTAGTCGCCCGGGTCCGAGGCGTTGTTCGCGTACCACTCCACCAGGGTGCCGAGGATGTCGGAGGTCGCCTCGTTCAGGCCGCCCGGCTCGCCGGAGTAGGTCAGCGCGGCCGTCTTGGACGTGACGCCGTGCGACATCTCGTGGCCCGCCACGTCCAGCGCGACCAGTGGGCCGAACGTCGTCCCGTCACCGTCGCCGTACGTCATGCAGAAGCAACTGTCGTCCCAGAAGGCGTTGTTGTAGTTGTTGCCGTAGTGGACGCGGTTGTACGAGCCCTTGCCGTCGCCGGCGATGCCGTTACGGCCGTGGACGTTCCTGTAGTAGTCCCAGGTCGTGTTCGTGCCGTACTGGGCGTCCACCGCGGCCGAGGCGCGGTCCGAAGTCGCCCCCGTGCCCCAGTGGTTGTCGGTGTCCGTGAAGACCGTCGACGGGGCGCGGCTGATGCAGATGCCGAAGATGCACAGGTCGGTCTTGTTGGCGGCGTCGCCCGTGTACGTGTTGCCGCGGGTCGCGTCCTTGAGCTGGTACGCCGATCCCGACGGCGTGGTCTCCAGCGGCACCGTGCCGCCGTACAGCGACCGCCCGTCGCCCGTCGCCGTCTCGATGCTGTCCCAGGCGTCGATCCGGGCGCCGGTGCGGGCGTCGGTCAGCACCGTGCGGGCCACCGGGTTGCCGAGCGCGTCGAGGGCGGCCGCGTCGGTGCGCCAGGCGAGCCGCGGGCTGCCGTGCAGCGCGTCGACGACCAGTTGCGGCTTGGCCGTGAGCTTGCGCAGGGTCTGGCCGAGATGGGCGGCGCGCAGCGCGCTCGCCGCGGCGTCGGCGGCCCGCGGGGCGGAGAGGGCGGGGGTGATCGAGGGCAGGGCGAGGGTGCCGCCGGTCGCCCGGTCAGTGCTGCGGTACGACCCGTCCGGGGCCAGATGGACGACGAAGTCGCCGCCCAGGACGGGGAGTTCGCGGTAGGTGCGGTCGTAGCGGATGTGCTGCGCACCGTCCTTGTCGATGATCACGTCGCGGACCCGGGTGTGCTGGACGGAGGTCAGGCCCAGGGCGTCCGCCCGGTCCGCGACGGCCGCCGCGCCGTCGCGGACCGCGGTGGCCCTGGTCGGTCTGTCGGCCGCGTCGGCGGCGGGGGAGAGCGCGGCGGCCAGCAGGGTGGCGGTGGTGGCGACCACGCCGGCGGCGGCGAGGCGGCGGGACCTGCGAACCGAGCTGACGTACTGCCGTATCCGACTCATCGGTCTCCTCGGAAAGGCGCCATCGGGCGCGTGGGGGGCGCTGGATGTGCTGGGCAAGATTTAAAAGGGCATGACATGTCATGTCCATAGCCCTATCGGGAGGAGACGTGAGGGCTGAGAATCGTTTCTGCAACGCCGTGGCGGCGTGGCTGTACCGGCGGGAGAACGAGTGAGCGTGCGGGAGCGACTTCCCTTCTTCGTCTACGGGACGCTCCGGCCCGGTGGGCGCTACCACGACGTCTACCTGCGCGGCCGGACCCGCTCGGCGCACCCGGCCCGGCTCGCGGGCGCGGTGCTGTACGACGGACCCGGATACCCGTACGCCGTGGAGGAGCCCGGGGGCGGCGGGGTGCGCGGGGAACTGGTCACCGTGCCGGCGGACGCGTACGACGAACTGCTGGCCGAGCTGGACCGGTTGGAGGAGTACGTGCCCGGTGATCCGCGCAGCCTCTATCTGCGCGTCGAGCGCGAGGTCGGCCGGGACGCCGACGGCGCGGCCGTGCGCGCCTGGGTGTACGTCGCAGGGCCGGCGGTCGCCGAGCGGCTGCGGGCGGGCGGCAGGATCGTCGAGGGCGGCGACTGGCGGGCGTACGGCTGATCCGGTCCGGGCCCCGGGTCCACCCGGTGGCCCGGGTCCACCAGGGTCGCCCGGTCACGGGGCGGAGGTCAGGGCCCGGGCCCGGGGCGGCGGGCGGCGGTCAGGGCCGGAACCCGGTCACCGGGCGGTGGTCAGGGCCCGTTCCACTCCCGACTCCTTGGGGCCGAGGAAGCGCGGATCCGGCTCGAACAGCACGTCCAGCGCGGCCTTGCCCGCCGCGAAGACCTCCCGGGTGCCGCCGTAGTACCAGGTCACGTCGTGCTTGGCGTCGACACCGATGCCGTACGACCGCACCCCCGCCGCCTCGCACAGCGCGACCGCCCGCCGGATGTGGAAGCCCTGGCTGATCAGCACCGCCCGGTCCACGCCGAAGATCTTCTTGGCGCGGACGCAGGAGTCCCAGGTGTCGAAGCCCGCGTAGTCGCTGACGATCCGCGCGTCGGGCACGCCGTGCTTCGTCAGGTAGGCGCGCATCGCGTCCGGCTCGTCGTAGTCCTTGCGGCTGTTGTCGCCGGTGACGAGGACGACCTCGATCCGGCCGGCGCGGTAGAGGGTGGCCGCCGCGTCGAGGCGGTGCGCGAGGTACGGCGACGGCTCGCCGTCCCACAGACCCGCGCCGAAGACGACCGCGACCTCCGTGCGGGGCGCGTCGGCCGTGGTGCGCAGCCGGTCGCCGGTCGAGACGTACAGCCAGGTCATCGGGGTCAGCGCGAGGACGCACCCGGCCATCACGGCCTGCACCGCGCGCCGCCGGCCCGCGCGGGTGCGCGGCAGACGCGGTCTGCCCAGTCTCGGTCGGCGCATCGGACGGTCCCTCCCCAGGTGGCCGCGGCGGGCGCCGTGGCCGGTCTCGACCATGGAGGACGCGGACCGCGGGGTCCGGGTTCGCCGCCTGCGATGTGACCGGACTCACGTTCGGTGCCGTCACCGCAGGTCACGGTACCTCACACACCCCGGACGTCCCGCCGTGAACCCATGGAAAAAACCCGTCACCCCCATGCAACGGGAAGGCAACGTCCGGCCGTCACGATCGGTCCATGACGGCGTCGATCCCCCTCTCCGACGGGTCCGGCCACCACCGCCCCGGCAGCCCGCTGCCGGGCGGCGCCCACCCGGTGTCGCACCAGGCAACGTCCGCCCCGTCGCCTGTCGCGACACTGGACAGCACGGCGCACCTGATGAACCGGATCGGCACCCAGCTCGCCGGCCGGCTCAGGCTCGTCGCGCTGGACGGCAGGCCGCGCCCCACCCCGCCCCCGCTCGTCCTGGTGGCCCACGGCAGCCGCGACCCGCGCGCCCTGGCCACGGTCCGCACGCTCCTCGACCGGGTCCGCGAACTGCGGCCCGGACTGGCCGTGCACCTCGGCCACATCGAGCTGAACGAGCCCCTGCTGGCCGACACGCTCGCCGCCCTCGACGCGCGCGACGTGCCCGAGGCCGTGCTCGTGCCGCTGCTCCTCGGCCGCGGCCACCACGTCAAGCACGACATCCCGCGGACGGCGGCGGCCGCCCGGGTGCGCACGCGCGTGGCGGCCCCGCTCGGCCCGCACCCGCTGCTCGTCGAGACCCTGTACGAACGTCTGATCGAGGCCGGCTGGCGGACCCGGATGAGCGACGCGCAACGCCGGGCGAGCGGTGTGGTGCTGGCCGCGGCCGGCTCCCGCGACCCGCAGTCGGCGCTCGACACCCGCGCCACGGCCCGGCAGCTCGCCGAACGGCTCGGCGTCCCGGTGCTCCCCGCGTACGCCTCCGCCGCCGCGCCCGACGTCCGCGCGGCCGTGCGCGCGATGGCCGGGGGCGGTCGTCACCGGGTCGCGGTGGCCGGTTACTTCACCGCACCCGGCCGGTTCGCCGCCCAGAGCGCCGAGGCCGCCCCCTGGCTCGCCTCCGCCCCGCTCGGCGCCCACCCGGCGATGGCCCGCCTGGTCCTGCACCGCTACGACCAGGCACGGACGGCCGACGAGCCGGGCGCGACCGACACGCCCGCACCCACGACCGAGGGCACGCCCCCCGCCGCGTCGGCGACCGCGCCCCAGGCACGGATCCCGGCCTGAATCCGGAGCCCGACCGAAGAAGCAGCGCGATCTGAAGCCGGAGCCCGGCGCGACGGCGGTGCGCGGCCCGAAGCCGGATCCCGGCTCGAGGCCGGAGCCCGGCCGAAGAAGCAGCGCGGCCCGATGGCGACGCGCGGACCTGGGGCGGGACGGCGCCCGACGGCAGGCGCGGCCCGATGGCGGGCGCCGCCCGGCGGACCGGCTCGGACGTCCCGATTGTCACTGGCTGCGCTTACTGTCGTGGCATGGAAGGCACCGCACCGCCCCAGGCGTACGAGGACCGCGCACTGCCCGCCGGATACGACGGGCAGGCCGTCGAGCGCTGGTCCGCCGAGCCCGACAAACGCGCGGGCCGCACCGCCTTCCAGCGCGACCGCGCGCGCGTGCTGCACTCCGCGGCGCTGCGCCGTCTGGCCGGCAAGACCCAGGTCGTCACCCCGGGCACCCGCGGCCGGGTGTGGGACGCCAGCCCCCGCACCCGGCTCACCCACTCCCTGGAGTGCGCCCAGGTCGGCCGGGAGCTCGGTGCCGCCCTCGGCTGCGACCCCGACCTCGTCGAGGCGGCCTGTCTCTCCCACGACCTCGGCCACCCGCCCTTCGGGCACAACGGCGAACAGGCGCTGAACGAGTTCGCGGCCGACTGCGGCGGTTTCGAGGGCAACGCCCAGTCGCTGCGGCTGCTCACCCGTATCGAGCCCAAGCGCTTCGTCCGGGACCCGGCGGCGGCACCGGGCGCCGCCGCCGCGGCGGGCGGCGACCTCGTCAGCGTCGGCCTCAACCTCACCCGCGCCGTGCTCGACGCGGCCACCAAGTACCCCTGGCCGCGCGGCGCCCATCCGACCGCCCCCGCCTCCCCGAAGTTCGGCGTCTACGAGGACGACCGGCCGGTCTTCGACTGGGTCCGCAAGGACGCCCCCGTCGGCCGTACCTGCTTCGAGGCCCAGGTCATGGACTGGGCGGACGACGTGGCGTACTCGGTGCACGACGTGGAGGACGGTCTGCACGCCGGCCACATCGACCCCGGCCGCCTGCGGTCCGGGCCCGAGCGCCGGGACGTCTTCGCGGTCGCCGTCGGGCGGTACGTGCCCGCGGACACCGACCCCGCCGAGCTCGCCGAGGCCCTGGACCGGCTCCAGGACCAGGAGTGGTGGCCGCACGGCTACGACGGCTCGGCGTTCGCCCAGGCCCGTCTGAAGGACGCCACCAGTCAGCTCATCGGCCGCTTCTGCCTGGCCGCCGAGGGCGCCACCCGCGGCGCGTACGGCAGCGGACGCCTCACCCGTTACGGCGCCGAGCTCGTCGTCCCCCGCGAGGTGCGGATGGAGTGCGCCGTCCTCAAGGCGGTCGCCGACCGCTATGTGATGCAGCGCGCCGAGCAGGAACTGCTCAGAGCCGACCAGCGGGTCGTGGTCGCCGAACTGGCCGAGGCGCTCACCGCCCGCGCCCCGGAGGGGCTGGACCCCCAGTTCCGGGCGCTGTTCGACCAGGCGGGCGACGACCGCGCGCGCAAACGGGTGATCGTCGACCAGATCGCGTCCCTGACGGACGCCTCGGCGCGCTCGCTGCACGCCTGGCTGACGGCCCGGCCCGGCGTGTGAGCGCAGTTCACTCCTGAGGCGGAGGAACACCCGAAGGTGATCCTGCGTGGCCTGATCGGGTCACCCCCTCTTCCCGCCCCACGCCGCGTGCGGGAGGCTCGCCTGTGGCGGCACCCGCAGTGTTTTCCGGGGAGACACCCCCCAGACCCCCTGTAGGAGGCAACAAGTGGTCGACGCGGATCAGACATTCGTCATCGTCGGAGGCGGCCTGGCCGGGGCCAAGGCGGCCGAGACGCTCCGGACGGAGGGTTTCACCGGCCGCGTGATACTGATCTGCGACGAACGCGACCACCCCTACGAGCGGCCGCCCCTCTCCAAGGGCTATCTGCTGGGCAAGGAGGAACGCGACAGCGTCTTCGTGCACGAGCCCGCCTGGTACGCGCGCAACGACATCGAGCTGCACCTGGGGCACACCGTCACCGCCCTGGACCGGGCCGCGAAGACGGTCCGCTCCGGCGAGGACGGCACCCTCGCCCACTACGACAAGCTGCTGATCGCCACCGGCGCCGAACCCCGCCGCCTGGACGTCCCCGGCACCGACCTGGCCGGCGTCCACCATCTGCGCCGCCTCTCCCACGCCGAACGCCTCAAGGGCGTCCTCGCCTCCCTCGGCCGCGACAACGGCCACCTGGTGATCGCGGGCGCCGGGTGGATCGGCCTGGAGGTCGCGGCCGCGGCCCGCGAGTACGGTGCCGAGGTCACCGTCGTCGAGCCCGAGCCGACCCCGCTGCACGGCGTCCTGGGCCCCGAGCTGGGCGGCGTCTTCGCCGAGCTGCACCAGGAGCACGGCGTCCGCTTCCGCTTCGGGGTCCGCCTCACCGAGATCGTCGGCCAGGACGGCATGGTGCTGGCCGCCCGCACCGACGACGGTGAGGAACACCCCGCGCACGTCGTCCTCGCGGCCATCGGCGCGGCCCCCCGGGTCGCCCTGGCGGAGGCGGCGGGCCTCGAGCTCGCCGACCGCGCGCACGGCGGCGGCATCGCGGTCGACGCCCGGCTGCGCACCTCCGACCCCGACATCTTCGCCGCCGGTGACGTCGCCTCCTTCCCGCACCCCCTGTTCGGCACCCGGCTGCGCGTCGAGCACTGGGCCAACGCGCTCAACGGCGGACCGGCCGCCGCCCGCGCGATGCTCGGCAAGGACGTCGCCTACGACCGCGTGCCCTACTTCTTCTCCGACCAGTACGACCTGGGGATGGAGTACAGCGGGTGGGCGCCCCCGGGCTCGTACGACCAGATCGTGATCCGCGGCGACGCCGGCAAGCGCGAGTTCATCGCCTTCTGGGTCAAGGAGGGCAGGGTGCTGGCCGGCATGAACGTGAACGTGTGGGACGTCACAGAGCCGATCCAGCAGCTCATCCGGTCCGGCGCCACGGTGGACGGCGAGGCGCTGGCGGACCCGCACACGCCGCTGAGCAGCCTCGTCCCCTGACCGGGGACCCGGCTCGCCCCGGGAGTGTCGGTCCGGCCCCGTAGAATCGCTTCGTGGCAGGACGGATCAACGACGAGGACGTGAAGGCGGTACGGGACGCGGTCCCGATCGACGCCGTGGTGTCCGAGTACCTGCAACTGCGCAACGCGGGCGGCGGCAACCTCAAGGGCCTGTGCCCCTTCCACGACGAGAAGTCGCCGTCCTTCCAGGTCAGCCCGAGCAAGGGACTCTTCCACTGCTTCGGCTGCCAGGAGGGCGGCGACACCATCACGTTCGTGATGAAGGTCGACCACCTCACCTTCTCCGAGTCGGTCGAGCGCCTGGCCGCCCAGGCCGGCATCACCCTGCGCTACGAGGAGGGCGGCTACAACCCCGCCCACCAGCGCGGCGAACGCATCCGCCTGGTCGAGGCCCACAAGGTCGCCGCCCAGTGGTACGCCGAACAGCTCGCCACCAGCCCCGAGGCCGACACCGGCCGGATCTTCCTCGCCGAGCGCGGCTTCGACCAGGCCGCCGCCGTTCATTTCGGCGTCGGCTACAGCCCCCAGGGCTGGGACCACCTCACCCGCTACCTGCGCGGCAAGGGCTTCACCGACAAGGAACTGACCCTCTCCGGCCTCTCCCAGGAAGGCCGCCGCGGCCCCATCGACCGCTTCCGCGGCCGGCTGATGTGGCCGATCCGCGACATCGGCGGCGAGGTCGTCGGCTTCGGCGCCCGCAAGCTGTACGAGGCGGACAACGGCCCCAAGTACCTCAACACCCCCGACACCCCCATCTACCGCAAGTCCCAGGTCCTCTACGGCATCGACCTGGCGAAGAAGGACATCGCCAAGTCCAGCCGCGCCGTCGTCGTCGAGGGCTACACCGACGTCATGGCCTGCCACCTCGCCGGCGTGACCACCGCGATCGCCACCTGCGGCACCGCCTTCGGCGGCGACCACATCAAGATCCTCAGACGGCTGCTGATGGACAACGGCAGCGCCCGGGTGATCTTCACCTTCGACGGTGACGCGGCCGGCCAGAAGGCCGCCCTGCGCGCCTTCGAGGACGACCAGAAGTTCGCCGCCGAGACGTACATCGCGATCGCGCCGGACGGCATGGACCCCTGCGACCTGCGGCTCGCCAAGGGCGACGAGGCGGTCGCCGACCTGGTCGAACCACGCACCCCGCTCTTCGAGTTCGCGCTGCGCCAGATCGTCGTGCGCTACGACCTGGACACCCCCGCGGGCCGCGCCGCCGCCCTCGACGAGGCGGCGCCGATCGTCGCCCGCATCAAGAACAGCGGTGCCCAGCACGAGGTCGCCGTGCAGCTCGCGGGCATGCTCGGCATCCTGGACACCCAGTTCGTGGTCAAGCGGGTGGCGCAGCTGGCCCGTTGGGCCCGCGACCGCGGCGGCAAGGGCGCCCCGGCCCCGGCCCGCGGCGGCGCCCATCCCTACGAGGCCGCCCCGCGCCCCGCCGCGGGCGGCCCGGCCCTCAACCTGCGCAACCCCGTCTACGCCACCGAGCGCGAGCTCCTCAAACTCGCCCTCCAGCGCCCGGAACTGGTCTCCCCGGCCTTCGACGCGTACGGCGTCGACGAGTTCACCGCCGCGCCCTACGCCGCCGTGCGGCTGGCCGTCATGGAGGCGGGCGGCGCCGAGTACGGGATCCAGGACGGCCAGGAGTACCTGGTCCGGGTCCGCGAGGCCGCCCCCGACGACAGCGTCCGCGCGATGGTGACGGAACTCGCGGTCGAGGCGATCATGCGCCGCACGGTGGACGAGAACTACGCGGGCGAGCAGCTGGTGACCGTGCGCAGGCGGGCCGTCGAGCGCCGTGTCCGGGACATCCAGTCCACCCTCGCCCGCCTGGGCTCCCAGGGCGACCCGGCCCGGCTGGCCGCCGTGCAGAACGAGCTGTGGATCCTCCAGCAGTACGACCAGACCCTCCGCGAGCAGGGCGCGGCCGCCCTCTGAGGCCCGGCGGTCCGCGGCGGTTTGAGTTCCCCGGTACTGCGTACCCGTACCGGTGGGATCTGCGTGCGGTCACGGACCGGACGCAAAAAGTCACCGCACGCCCCTCGTGGCGGCGATGTGTCGTACTCCACACTGGGTTCCGGTGCCTGAGTCCTCGGAGCGCGGCCGGCCCGTCACTCACGGGTCCACACCCCCCGCGGTTCCGCTCATCGCGTACGGGACGGACGGCGGCAAGGCCGCCTGCCCCGTTGTCGAAGTACCGCTGCGCACACCTCAGCAGCGATCATCCTGGAGGTCGCCCCCGTGCAGACCCAGACCCTCACCCAGACCGACGCAAGCACGCACCGCAGCAGGAACGGCAGCGCGAACGGCCGTGAGAAGGGCCGCGAGAGCGGCACCGCGGCCGGCCCCGCGAAGAACGGCCCGAACGGCGGCGGGCTCGCCGCGGACGGCGACGAGCCGGACGCACCGGCCGACGTGCTGGTCGCCGTGCCACCGCAGGACCGTGCCGCGCACCACCCCGACACGGACGCCGGGGCGGAACCCGGAACGGACCCGGAGGGCCCGCCCGAAGCGGCGGAACCCTCCGCCGAGGAGGTCGAGCGCGACGACGCCCCCGAGCCCGTCGAACCGCCGCCCGCCCGCACCGAGAGCGCCGTCCCGTCCTCGGACCTGTTCCGCCAGTACCTGCGCGAGATCGGCCGCATCCCGCTGCTCACCGCGGCCGAGGAGGTCGAGCTCGCCCGCCGGGTCGAGGCCGGGCTGTTCGCCGAGGAACGGCTGCTCAACACCCCCGACCTGGACAGCCAGTTGGCCCTGGACCTGGACCGCCTGGTGGTCCTCGGCCGGATGGCCAAGCGCCGTCTGATCGAGGCCAACCTGCGGCTCGTCGTCTCCGTCGCCAAACGGTACGTCGGCCGCGGCCTGACCATGCTCGACCTGGTCCAGGAGGGAAACCTGGGCCTGATCAGGGCGGTGGAGAAGTTCGACTACGCCCGCGGCTACAAGTTCTCCACCTACGCCACCTGGTGGATCCGCCAGGCCATGTCCCGCGCCCTCGCCGACCAGGCCCGCACCATCCGCGTGCCGGTGCACGTCGTCGAACTGATCAACCGGGTCGTCCGCGTCCAGCGCCGCATGCTCCAGGAACGCGGCTACGAACCCACCCCGGAAGAGGTCGCCGGCCAGCTCGACCTGGCGCCCGAGCGGGTCAGCGAGGTGCTGCGCCTGGCCCAGGAACCGGTCTCGCTGCACGCGCCCGTCGGCGAGGAGGACGATGTCGCCCTCGGCGATCTCATCGAGGACGGCGACGCCGCCTCACCGGTGGAGTCGGCGGCGTTCCTGCTGCTCAGGCAGCACCTGGAAGCGGTCCTGTCGACCCTCGGCGAACGCGAGCGGAAGGTCGTCCAGCTGCGCTACGGACTGGCCGACGGCCGCCCGCGCACCCTGGAGGAGATCGGCCGCATCTTCGGGGTGACCCGCGAACGCATCCGCCAGATCGAGTCCAAGACCCTGAACAAGCTGCGCGACCACACCTTCGCCGACCAGCTCAGGGGCTACCTGGACTGAGGAGGGCCGCTCACCTCGTACGAGTGCGAGCGGCCCCCCGGGCTGTCGGTGACCGTCAGTCGACCTCGGCCACGGCCTGCGCGAACTGCGCCTGGTACAGCCGCGCGTAGGCCCCGCCCGCCGCGAGCAGTTCGGCGTGCGCGCCCTGCTCCACGATCGAGCCGTCCTCCATCACCAGGATCGTGTCGGCGTCCCGGATCGTCGACAGCCGGTGCGCGATGACGAACGACGTGCGCCCGTGCGCCAGCTTCGCCATCGCCTTCTGGATCAGCACCTCCGTGCGGGTGTCGACGGAGCTCGTCGCCTCGTCCAGCACCAGGATCACCGGGTCGGACAGGAACGCCCGCGCGATGGTGATGAGCTGCTTCTCACCGGCGCTGACCCCGCTGCCCTCGTCGTCGATCACGGTGTCGTAGCCCTCGGGCAGCGTGCGGACGAACCGGTCGGCGTGCGCGGCGCGCGCCGCCTCCTCGATCTCCCCGCGGGTGACCTCCCGCGAGGCGCCGTACGCGATGTTCTCGGCGATCGTGCCGCCGAACAGCCAGGTGTCCTGGAGCACCATGCCGATCCCGGCGCGCAGTTCGTCCCGGGACATCCGCGCGACGTCGACGCCGTCCAGGGTGATCCGGCCGCCGGTGACGTCGTAGAACCGCATGAGCAGGTTGACCAGCGTGGTCTTGCCCGCGCCGGTCGGGCCCACGATGGCGACCGTGTGCCCGGGTTCCACCTTCAGCGACAGGTCCTCGATGAGCGGCTTGTCGGGGTCGTAGCGGAACGAGACGTGCTCCAGCGCGACCCGCCCGCGCAGTTCCTCGGGCTTCTCGCCCGGCACCGGATCGGCCTGCTGCTCCTCGGCGTCGAGGAGTTCGAAGATCCGCTCGGCGGACGCGACACCCGACTGCACCAGGTTCGCCATCGACGCGACCTGCGTCAGCGGCATCGAGAACTGGCGCGAGTACTGGATGAACGCCTGCACGTCACCGATCGACAGCGAGCCGGAGGCGACCCGCAGACCGCCGACGACGGCCACCAGCACGTAGTTGATGTTCGACACGAACATCATCAGCGGCTGCATGATCCCGCTGTTGAACTGGGCCTTGAAACCGGCCTCGTACAACGCGTCGTTCTGCTCGGCGAACAGCTTCGCCGACTCCTCCTGACGGCCGAACACCTTCACCAGGGTGTGCCCGGTGTACATCTCCTCGATGTGCGCGTTCAGCTTGCCGGTCGTGCGCCACTGCTGCACGAAGTGCGGCTGCGACCGCTTGCCCACCCGGGTGGCCACGACGAACGACAGCGGCACGGTCACCAGCGCGACCAGCGCCAGCAGCCACGACACCCAGAACATCATCACCAGCACACCGATGATCGTCAGCAGCGAGTTGATGAGCTGGCCCATCGACTGCTGGAGCGTCTGCCCCATGTTGTCGATGTCGTTGGTGGCCCGGCTGAGCACCTCGCCGCGCTGCCGCTTGTCGAAGTACGACAACGGCAGCCGCGACAGCTTCGTCTGCACGTCCTCACGCATCCGGAACATGGTCCGGTTGACCGCCCGGTTCACCAGCCGCGTCGCGAACGCCATCAGCAGGCCCGCGAAGAGGAACGTGCCCAGCGCGAGCAGCAGCACCTGGCCGACCGCGTCGAAGTCGATGCCCTGGCCGGGGGTGAAGTCGGTGCCGCGCAGCATGTCGGCGACGGCGCCGTCGCCCCGCGCCCGCATGGAGTCGAGCACCTGCTCCTTGGTGGCCCCGGCCGGCATCTGCCGTCCGACGATCCCCGCGAAGACCAGGTCGGTGGCCCGGCCGAGGATCTTCGGCCCGACCACGCTGAGGCCCACGCTCACCACCACGCACGTCAGCAGCGCGTAGATGGTGAGCCGTTCGGGCTTGAACCGGGCGACGAGCCGACGCCCCGACACCTTGAAGTCCAGCGAACGGTTCTCCGGGCCGGACCCGGCCATCATCCGCCCCATGGGCCCGGCCATCAGGCGGCCTCCGCTTCCGTCAGCTGGGAGAGCACGATCTCCCGGTAGGTCTCGTTGTCCGCCATCAGCTCGTGATGGCGGCCGGATCCCACGACCCGGCCCTCGTCGAGCACGACGATCCGGTCGGCGTCGCGGATGGTCGACACCCGCTGGGCGACGATCACGACGGTCGCCTCGGAGGTCTCGGCGGCCAGCGCCGCGCGCAGGGCCGCGTCGGTGGCGTAGTCCAGGGCCGAGAAGGAGTCGTCGAACAGGTAGATCTCCGGACGCTGCACCAGCGTGCGCGCGATGGCGAGCCGCTGGCGCTGCCCGCCCGACACGTTCGTGCCGCCCTGGGCGATCGGCGAGTCCAGGCCGTTCTCCAGCCGCTCGACGAACTCCCGGGCCTGCGCGACCTCCAGCGCGTGCCACAGTTCCTCGTCCGTGGCGTCCGGATTGCCGTAGCGCAGGTTGGTCGCCACCGTGCCCGCGAACAGGTACGGCTTCTGCGGGACCAGCCCGACCGTCCGCGCCAGCAGCTGCGGATCGAGGTCGCGGACCTCGGTCCCGTCGACGAGCACCTCGCCGTCGGTGACGTCGAACAGCCTGGGCACCAGCCCCAGCAGGGTCGACTTGCCGCTGCCGGTCGAGCCGATCACGGCCGTCGTCTCACCGGGGCGGGCCACCAGGTCGATCCCCTTCAGCACCGGCTCCTCGGCACCCGGGTAGCGGAAGCCCGCCCCGCGGATCTCCAGATGGCCGTGCCGGCTCAGCTCACGCACCGGCGCGAGAGGCGGCACCACGCTGGAGGAGGTGTCCAGGACATCCTGGATCCGCTCCGCGCACACCTCCGCGCGCGGCACCATCATGAACATGAACGTCGCCATCATCACGGACATGACGATCTGCATCAGATAGGCGAGGAACGCGGTCAGGTCACCGATCTCCATCCCGCCGCTGTCGATGCGGTGCGCCCCGAACCACACCACCGCGATCGACGACACGTTCACCGTCGTCATGACCACCGGGAACATCAGTGCCAGCAGATTGCCGGTGCCCAGGGCCATCTCGGTGAGGTCGGTGTTGGCCTTGCGGAAGCGCTGCTGCTCGTACTCGTCGCGCACGAACGCGCGGATGACCCGGTTGCCGGTGATCTGCTCGCGCAGCACCCGGTTCACCGTGTCCAGGCGCTCCTGCATGGCCCGGAACAGCGGACGCAGCCGGCGCACGATCAGCGTCACACAGATGCCCAGCACCGGTACGACCGCGACCAGCACCGCGGACAGCGGCACGTCCAGACCCAGGGCCAGGACGATGCCGCCCACACACATGATCGGCGCCGACACCATCAGGGTGAACGTCATCAGGGCCAGCATCTGGACCTGCTGCACGTCGTTGGTCGTCCGGGTGATCAGCGAAGGCGCCCCGAAGCGGCCCACCTCGCGGGCGGAGAACGACTGCACCCGGTCGAAGACGGCACCGCGCACGTCCCGGCCGAGCGCGGAGGCGGTGCGCGCGCCGTAGTACACGGCGCCGATGTTGCAGACGACCTGGGCCAGCGAGATGCCGACCATCAGACCGCCGCGGCTGAGGATGTAGCCCGTGTCGCCGGCGACGACACCGTGGTCGATGATGTCCGCGTTGAGGGTGGGCAGGTAGAGGGTGGCGCAGGTCTGCAACAGCTGCAGCAGCACCAGCACGGTGATGGGTTTCCTGTAGGGCCTGAGATAGGTCCGCAGAAGTCGTATGAGCACGCTACGTCTCTCGGAGTCGGCGACAGGGGCGAAACGGTTGCCCCTGGCCCCTATCGTCGAACACTCCACCGGTGTTACCTCAAGCGATTAACCCGACAGCGGAGTGCTCACCCGCGGAACGCCGTCGGATGCGTCTGCTCCCGTACCGATATGTACTGCTGACGCACCGCCTGCCCCACCGCCAGCTGGTCGCCCGGCTCCAGGACCTGTGCGGCCGCGCCCTGCCAGGCGGGCGGGGTGCGCGGGTCGAGGGTGCCCTGGGAGGCGCCGAGCGCCCAGGCGGCCTGCCGGGCGGCCCCGATCGCCGCGTAGTCGGCGGGCTGCGGCACCACGACCTGCGCGCCGAACAGCGCGGGCGCCGCCGCCTGCACGGCAGGCAGCTCCGCGGCCGCCCCCAGCAGGAACACCCGCCGCACCTCCACACCCCGGCCGCGCAGCACGTCCAGCGCGTCGGCGAGCCCGCACAGCATCCCCTCGAACGAGGCCCTGGCCAGGTGTTCGGGCCGCATCGACTCCCGTCTGAGGCCCGCCAGGGTCCCGGCGGTGTGCGGCAGGTTCGGCGTCCGCTCGCCCTCCAGGTAGGGCAGCAGCACCAGGCCGTGCGACCCGGGAGTCGACTTCATCGCCAGCTCCGACAGGGCCTCCAGGTCGGCCAGACCCAGCAGCTCGGCGGTGCCGCGCAGGGTGCGTACGGCGTTCAGCGTGGTGACGACCGGCAGGTGCATGCCGGTGGCGTCGGCCAGGGAGGTGATCATCCCGCTCTGGTCGACCAGCGCCTCGGGATGGACCGCCATCACGGAACCCGAGGCCCCCAGCGACACGACCGCGTCGCCGAAGCCGAGGCCGAGCCCGAAGGCGGCGGCCATGGTCTCGCCGGTGCCGGCGGAGATCAGCAGCCCCTCCGGGGTCGTACCGGCCGCCTCGGACGGCCCGATCACGTCCGGCAGCATCGCCTGGTGGCCGAGTGCCAGTTCGACCAGGTCGGGCCGGTAGGCGCCGGTGGCGGCCGACCAGTACCCGGTGCCCGAGGCGCCGCCCCGGTCGGTCGTACGGCGTGCCGGGCGCCCCAGGAGCTGCCACACCAGCCAGTCGTGGGCCTGGAGCAGCACGGCGGTGCGCCGGGCGTTGTCGGGTTCGTTACGGGCCAGCCAGCGCAGCTTGGTCACCGGCTGCGCGGCCTGCGGGACACAGCCCACCGCCTGCGCCCACGCCTCGCGCCCGCCGAGCCCGTCCACCAGGTCGGCCGCGGAGACCTGCGTGCGCTTGTCGCCGCCCACCAGCGCGGGCCGCACGGTGTTGCCCTGCGCGTCCAGCGGCACGATCGCGTTCTGCTGCGCGGACACGCCGATGGCCTGTACGCCCTCCAGCAGTCCGCCGCCCGCGGCCTCGCCCAGGGACAGCAGCCAGGCCTGCGGATCGACGTCGGCCGGGCGCCCGCTCTCGCCGGCCTCCAGCGGATGCGGCGCGTAGCCCTGCCTGAGCACGGCTCCCGTGTCCGAGTCGCAGACGACGATACGAGTGAAATCGGGCGCACTGTCCAACCCGGCGACTATCCCCATGCACAAAATTCTGCCGCACCGGGAGAGGTCTCCGTGCCCCGTGAGGCCTCAGGGAGGTTGCAGCTTGGCACGCCGCACGACAGCCGCCCTGTGACGTGCGTCATGTGTTGCTGGTGCCCCAGTCGTCGTCCAGCGAGCCGTCGGCGTTGCGGGTCCGCAGCGAGCGCACCCGGTCCGAGACCGAGTCGGGCATCCGCTCGCCCACCTTCACGCTCACCGCGTGGTACGCCTTGCCCGCGAACTGGCGGCCCTGCTGGGCCGCCGTCTCCGCGGTGTTGCGCACGGCGGGGTTGTGGGCGACCTGGAGCGCGGACTTCTTCAGCTGTTCGTAACGGCCGCGCCCGGCCCGTGAGCCCAGCACGTAACCCATGACGAGTCCGGTGACGAACGTGAGCCGGTAGCGCATGGCGACCGCCCTTCCCATGTGTAGGTCTGTGGCGCGGCAACGGGGCCGAGCAGTACCGATTGGCGGAGCACCCCCCTGCTTGCGCTAATGTATGTGTCGCAGCGAGCAACCGCCCCCTGGCGAATACCCAGGGAGGGACGTTCGATGCAACGAGGCATTCCTCCGTAGCTCAATTGGCAGAGCAGCCGGCTGTTAACCGGCAGGTTACTGGTTCGAGTCCAGTCGGGGGAGCTCGGTCCTCCGTAGCTCAATTGGCAGAGCAGCCGGCTGTTAACCGGCAGGTTACTGGTTCGAGTCCAGTCGGGGGAGCATGGTGAACGAGGACCCCTCAGGGGTCCTTTTTCATGTCCCGGGGAACCGCGCAGGCGGCGGCACGGTCCCCCTGGCCGCGCGAAGTCGACCATACGAGGCAGGAGATCGTATGAGCGGCTATGCTGCGGCAGACGGCGCGCACACGTGTACGCGACACGCCGTATGGGGCGGTAGCTCAGCCGGTTAGAGCAGCGGACTCATAATCCGTCGGCCGTGGGTTCGAGTCCCACCCGCCCCACCAAAGAAGTGCCTTGACCTGCGAAAACGTCCCTCGTTAGGTGTCGGATCGTCAACTTCGGCTCAACGGATCGAATCCGCTGCTCACGACTTCGGAGCGCGGTGAGGCTCTTACCCTCTCGCGGAGCAGGCGTCGCGCTGACCTGTGGGAATGCTGACGAGCGGAGCTTGAGCCGACGCGCTGGCAACATCTCCGCGATCTCATTTTCATGATCGTGGGGACGCGTTGGGGACGCGGGGTTTCGGTAGGGTCCGCCGGCCACCGTCCGCAGGACCTTCGTTCGGCGTCCGGAAGGCCTCCGGCCGGGACCGCCGGTCGGCTTCGACCACAGCTTCGAGGAGCCCGATCGCGCCGGCACCAGGCCGTGAGGGGCTGGTGCGCGCGGACGGAAACCGCCCGAACTGAAACGGCCCAGGTGTTCCGATGAGCCGCTCGACGGCGGGCCGCCGTCGCTCACACTGTGATGCGGTCTGCACAAGGCGAGGCACCCGAACCGTGCCGAGTTCGATCTTCATGAGAAGGGGCAGCGCCGGCTCGGCCACCACCGTGACGTTCGATGGCCACCGCACGTCGTGACCCGATTTCTCTACTGCACGTGGTGGTACCAGCGTCGGTGCACCGCGGGTTCGACGCACAGTACGGCGGCGCCTGCGATCGTGCCGACCAGAAGGGCCGGGGCTCCGCCACCGTTGATGAGCGCGCCGAGGCAGGCTGCGGCAATGGCGAGCGGGCGCAGCAGGGTCAGCGGGCCGAGGCCGATGACCACTGCGAGGGTACTGGCCCGGAAGGGCAGGGCGAAGTACGCCGCGAGTGAGACCAGTACGACGGCGGTGTAGAGGGCGAGCGGGGTCAGGTAGCCGAGGCCTCCGGCGGCCAGCGTGTCGAAGGTCTCGGCCCGGTCGGACCCGGTCAACAACAGGATGACGGCGGTCAGCGCGGGGGCGATCAGTAGAACGGCCCCGACGGCCAGTCCACGCAGGGCCGCTCGTGCCGTGGCCCGGTGCTTGCGGATACGGGCGTCACGGCCGGCGTAGGCGCGGAATCCACTGAACGACGCGTCGATCAGGCCGAGTAGTGCGAGCAGTATGGCGGGCGTCATCCGGTGGCCTCGGCCAGGTGCTCCGGGCCGACCAGTCGGCGCGCGGCCCGTCCCAGCGCCAGGCGGAGCGGCGTTTCCAGGTGCGGACGCACTCCGATGACCGGCCGCAACGTGGTGCAGAGCGGGTTCACCGTGCCGCGCGGTTCGTACAGCAGTGATCGGATGCCAGGTACCGCGGCGGCTTGCAGCAGTGTCTCGTCGCTGTGTGCGCGCCGCGCGGAGACGACACCGTCGTGGCGACCGAGGGGGTGACGCATCCGGGCGTGGTGGAACACCCAGGCGCCGATGGGGGCCAGGCGGGTCGCGGCGATGTCGAAGTGGCAGAAGGCATGTGCCGGTGTAGCGGCCTGGGCCTGGAAGAACTCGGCCAGGGCCGGCCCGCGGAAGTGGTGCAGCACACCGGTGGAGACGTAGACGGTCGCCGCCTCCGGCAGGTCGAAGGCGTTTCCGTGGACGAAGCGGCAGCCGAGCCCCTCCGCGCGGGCCAGCCGGTCCGCTTCGCCGACCAGTGCGGCGTCGAGGTCGACCCCGACCAGCTCGATGTCCGCGCCGAGGGCGTTGGTGGCCGCCAGCCAGCGGACCAGGTAACCCAAGCCGCAACCGACGTCGACCAGGCGGTACGGCCCGGGCTGCGCGCCGGTGGACCGGATCGCGGTGAAGAGCGGGCCGAGCAGGTGGACCAGCCGTTCCCCGACACGCAGTTCCTCGCTCAGGCGCTGGAGCTCCGTGTGCACGCTAATGAGCAGGCAGTCCACGGCGCGAGGGTCGAGTACGCCGTCCTGGTCCGTGGGCAACTCGGCGACGATCCGGGCCGCGCGCCCGTCTCCGCTCTCCAGGAGTTGCTGGATCACCTCGGCACGCCGGACCGGCAGCCGGCGGCCGCTGCGTGGTTCCACCGCCGTGATCAGGTCGGAAATCTCAAGCTGGTGCACGAGGCAGCACCCTACGGCCTCCCCCTGCCAAGCCCGGCGGGCCGGCTCGGCCGGTCGTCCGGCCGAGGTCGCCCAGTGGGTACGAGAGAGGTGCGGACCTGGTCGGCGCGGTCGGGGAATGACCGGATGAGTCACGGCTGGCTCGGAGTTCCGTCCTTCCCCGGCTTCCAGCGCCAGAACGAGGACTCCAGGCCCAGGGGTGCGTTCGTCACTCGCCCGCCGTCGCCGGATAGCGGGTGAAGAGGGCGTCGGCGACGAGTGCCCACTGGGTGCACAGGTCGAAGTTCTCGGGGTCCATGAGCCAGTGCATCTGCAGGCCGTCGAGGACCGCGGGCAGGATGTGCAGGAGTTCGGCGGGAGCGTCGGTGCCGGTGTACTCGCGCAGGGACAGCGCGTACAGGGAGTTCCTGCCGTCGAAGTAGGCGTGGGCGGGGTGGGCGGGGTCGAGGGCTTCGGCCTGGACCATGGCGTACAGCTGGGCGCGGCGGGGATGGCGGGCGTTGTAGGCGACGACCGCGTCGAGGGTGGAGCGCAGGTCCTGGTGGTCGCCCAGCCGCTCCTTGAGGCGTTCGCCGTCGATCTCGTCGCGGTGGTGGAGCAGGGCGAGCAGCAGGGTGGGCATGTCGGGGAAGTGGTGCATGACGCCGGGTGCGGACATGCCGCAGTGGCGGGCGATCTCGCGCAGCGACAGGCCCTTGTAGCCCTCCTCGGAGATGACGTCCATGGCGGTGTCGAGGATGAACAGCCGCCGCTGCTCGGGAGTCATGCGGGTGGCCACGCTGTCTCCGTTCCGTCGTTCAGGTCGAGTGGTCTACTCCATTGCCCACCTCGACGGGCTGGTCTACAGTTCCCGCCATCGTATCTGACACGTGTTAGATATGGGCACCGCAAGGGAGCGGCCATGACCATTCATCCCCCCGCGGCGGCCGTCGTCGACGCGCCCGCGCCGTCGTCGCCGCCCATGCGGCGTCTGTTCGGGATGATCGTCCCGCTGAACGCCGCCATCTATCTGATCATCGGAGCGGTGCCCGGCATCCTGCTGCCGTTGCAGGTCCAGTCGATCGACCGGGCTGGGAAGGCCGCGGCCCTGGCTCTGATCACCGGCATCGGGGCGCTGGTGGCGATGATCGCGAGCCCGGTGGCCGGTCTGCTCTCCGACCGCACCCGCAGCCGCTTCGGTCGGCGTACCCCCTGGATCGCGGGCGGCAGCGTCGTACTGACGGTCAGTCTGGCCGTCATGGGCCTCGCCAAGAGCGTGCCTCAGCTGATCGTGGCCTGGGTCGTCGTCCAGATCGTCCTCAACTTCGTCATCAGCCCGGTCACCGCGCTGCTGCCCGACCGGGTTCCCGCCGCCCGCCGTGGCAGTTTCGCCACCGTCTCCGGTGTCAGCATGATGGTCGGCATCGTCAGCGGACAGGCGGCAGGCGCGGCGCTGTCCGGAACGGGACTGCTCGCCTACGCCGGACTCTCCGCCGTCCTGCTCGTCGCGGTCGTGGCCTTCGTCCTGGTGTGCCCGGACACGCCGAGCACCGAGCAGGTCAACGAGCCCTTCGACCTGAAGGTCTTCCTGCGGACGTTCTGGGTCAGCCCGCGCCGCCACCCCGACTTCTTCTGGGGCTTCCTGGCCCGACTCGCGCTGTTCACCGGCTACTTCGTCGTCACCGGCTACCAACTGTTCATCCTGCAGGACTACGTCGGACTGAAGGACGACGCCGTCGACCTGGTACCGCTGCTGGGCGGGATCAACCTCGTCGCGCTGATCGCCACCACCTCCTTCTCCGGCCCGCTGTCGGACCGGATCGGGCGGCGCAAGCCATTCGTGATCGCCTCCTCGGTGGTCATGGGCATCGGCATGGCCGTGCCCTTCGCCCTGCCCACGGTGACCGGCATGATCGTCTACACGGTGATCGCCGGACTCGGGTTCGGCATGTACTCGGCCGTCGACGCCGCCCTGATGTCCGAGGTGCTGCCCGGCGAGTCCTCCTACGCCAAGGACCTCGGCGTCCTGAACATCGCGGCCACCCTGCCGCAGACCCTCGGCCCCTTCCTCGGCGGCGCCATCGTCACCCTGGCCGGCTACCCCGCGCTGTTCCCGGTCGCCCTGCTCCTCGCGGTCGCGGGCGCACTGGCCATCATCCCGATCCGATCCGTCAAGTAGGCATCCCCATGACTCACGACATCATCCCCGCGCCGCTGCGGACCGACCTGCACGACGGCGTCGGCCTGGCCGTCGCGCCGGGCACGGTTCTCGCAGGCAACCCCGAACTCGCCGACGTGATCCGCGTGTTCATCGACGACGTGGCCCGCGACACCGGTCTGCGACTGGCTCGGGAGGCCGCCGGCACCGAGCCCTTGATCCATGTCGAACTCGTCACCTCCGGTCCCGAGACCGACGAACTGGCCGCCCTGCCGCAGCCGCTCGGTCTGCGGGCCGACGGAGACGACGCGGCCGCCGAGAGGTACGGGCTGGAGATCCGCGACGGCCGTGCGCGAGTGTGGGCGATCACGGCCGAGGGAGCCCACCGCGGCCTGACCACCCTCCGCCAGTTCCTGACCGCCGGACTCCGCCCGGACGGCACCACCCAACTACCGCCCCTGCGGGTCCTGGACGCGCCCCGGTACGCCTGGCGCGGCCTGTCCCTGGACGTCGCACGCACCTTCCACGACGTGGACCAGGTGCTGCGCGTCCTGGACATCCTCAGCCTGCACAAGCTCAACGTGCTGCACCTGCACCTGACCGACGACCAGGGCTGGCGCGTGCCGATCACCAACTGGCCCGCCCTCACCGAGACCGGCGGCGCCGACGCGCTGGGCGACCGGCCCGGCGGCTGGTACACGGCCGAGGACATCGGCCGCATCATCACCCACGCGCGGCAGCGGCACATCACGGTGGTGCCGGAGATCGACATGCCCGGCCACTGCCGGGCGGTGTTCGGCGCCTACCCCCAACTCGCACCCACTGCCGGGCAGATCGTGCAGGGGCCCGTCCCGATGGGGACCCTCGATCCCGAACGGGAGATCACCTGGAGCTTCGTCCGCGACGTCCTCACCGACGTCTCCCGGCTCTTCCCCGATTCCGTCTACCTCCACCTCGGCGGCGACGAGGCCTTCGGCATGGCGGACGACGCGCACGCCGCGTTCTGCGACCGTGTCCGTGAGATCGCCCGCGAACTGGGCCGGAAGACCGTGGCCTGGCAGGAGACCGCACGCTCGGCCGTCGGCCCCGAGGAGGTCGTCCAGTACTGGATCGACGTGGCGGAGATGCGCGAGGTCCTGGACTCGGGCGCCATGGCTCAGATGATCCCCGCGGAGATGGTGGCGATCGTCGCCGAGACGATGGCCAAGGCCGACCAGGACGTCGACCGCGCCGCGGCCAAGGGAGCCCACGTTCTGCTCTCACCCACGTCCCACCTCTACCTCGACCGCCCCTACGCCGAACCTGCCGCCGACGCCGACGGCGAGGTCCGGCGCGCCCGGGTAGGCCTGCCCGTCTACCCGCCCAAGACCGTCGAGCAGAGCTACGGCTGGGATCCGGCCGACGCGCTCGCCGCCGCCATCTCCAATGGGGCCGCTCCTGGGGCCGAGGCCACCGCCGCGGGTGTCGAGGCCGCGGTCTGGTGCGAGACGGTCACCTCGGGCGAGGACCTGGAATTCCTGCTCCTGCCCCGCCTCGCCGGCATCGCCGAACGGGCCTGGTCACCTGCCGGAGCCGGAAAGTGGGAGGAACACCGCAGCCGCCTCGCCGTCCAGTCGACCGCATGGCACCGCCGCGGCTGGACCTGGTTCGCCTCCACCCTGGTCGACTGGCCCTCGCCCGCCGCCACGGGCGAAGAATTGGCCTGAACCTCCGACCCCTCCGTCGCGGGCCGGTGGCAGGCCGGTTCGCGACGGACTCCCGAAGCCGGGCGGCGTGACCGCTCCCCGGCCGGACCCCCGGCGGTGGCGGGGGTCCGGCCGAGACGCCGCCCGGCCGCGGCAGCGACCCCGTCGCTGCCGCGGAAGGTCCCCGGTGCACACCCCGCACCGGGGGCCTTCTCAGCCGGCGGTCCTCTCGAACGTTGTCGTTCCACACCGTGCAGCCGCCAAGAACCGCCGGACAGACCCCGGTGACCTGAGCCAGAGATTCGGTGGCAGTAGGCGGCGACTTCGTCGAGGATCTCGTCCGCTGTCTTCGTCCGGACGAACGGTCCGGGGTGCTCCTTCCAGTCGACGCCAGGCCCGGATGCCGCGTTCGAGGGCCTGGACGGAGCGGTGGGCGCCGCGCTGGAGCTTCTTCTGGGTCAGTTCGGCGAACCACCGCTCGACCAGGCTCAGCCAGGACGCACTGGTCGGCGTGAAGTGCAGGTGGAACCGCGGTCGGGCCAGCAGCCACCGTTTGATGTCGGGCGTCTTGTGGGTCGCGTATTCGCCACCCACTCCGTCGACGGAAACTACTGGCTCACCGCCCTCGGCCTCATCCTCGGCACCGCCGCCCTGTCCACCACCCTCCCCTGGGCCTCCAAGCCCTCCTCGGCATGCCGGGATTCGCCCTCGGTGGCGCGCTGATGATGCTCCTGGGCAACCCGCTCTCGGGACTTGCCGCCGGACCCCACTGGCCCCCCACCGGCTGGGCCACCCTCGGCCAGCTCCCCCTCCGGGCGCCTCCGGCAGCCTGCTGCGCGCCAACGCCTTCTTCGACGGCTCAGCTGCCGGACTCCCGGCCCTCACCCTCATTGTCTGGGCCGGCATCGGAGTGGGCCTCGCCCTTGTCACCGACCGGCGCGGCAGGCGCCCCGCCACCGCCCGCTCCGAGGCAGCAGCCGCCTGAACGCGGACTGCGGGGCATTCTCATAGATGTTTATCTGCGAGAGCCCCCGGAGTGATCACGTTTCCGCAGGTCGTCGTTCGCAAAAGTCCTCTCGAAACCCGCATGTTGTGCGAGGCGCCTTTGCGGGACTTCCCGGATGGATCTCCCGCCCGACCGGGCCGCGTTGGCGGTCTTGGTATGTCTGGCGCCGACGCTGTCACTCCCGACGACGATCAACTGGCCAACTCGCCAGACAAACTGGAGATTGGCCGTTCAGATGTGTGTCTCCAGCTCGTCCATAATGGCGCAGAGGCGGTCACTCAGCCACGTTCGGTAGTCGATCAACGCCTTGCCTGTGATACCTCGCACGACCACCGTTGAGGACGTTGCAGTGCCGGTGACGCTCACAATCGCCAACAGCGGATCCTCGTGAAACGTCCTCGTCCACCCAAATCGAGCACTGCGGCCACCGTAATCGAGGTTGCGCTCGGTATAGCGAGACCGTTGGGCGTAGGCCATGATGATCTCCCATGCGCGATCGGCGCTGCATGCGAAGTCACGGCTCAAGGAGTCTTCCCACAGAGGCCACGCTTGGTTGACCTTCTCGAACATCCTGCCTGCGAGTTTCCCGGCGAAGCCTCCACCAGGGGCTCCTGTGATGGCGCTGGCAGCACGTCCTCCCACGCTGGCAGAACGAGAAACCACCTGCCCCATGACGCGAGCATAGGCTTGCCGTTCATCATCTGCGACCACAATTCCCCCTTGACGTTGACGCCGTCAGCAAAACACGCAGACGGGAACTCGAGGGGCCGTAGCGCCATGACCTACGTGGAAGGTACGTGTCCCGTCGCTACGGGCGGTAAGCAAAAGGCGCTGGATTGCTGGAGTGCTAGGGCGTGTATCGAAAGCGCGGACAGGCCAGGCGGGGTGATGCCCCGGCCCGTCCGCTCTCTGCTAGAGGTCGAGCTGATGCTGATGTGTCGTGTGCGTGGGTGTGTAGCCGAGACCGTCGTTGATCCGTCGCATGTGCGCGTTGCTGTCGGCGGTGTCGGTCAGGAGGCCACCGAGGTCCGGATAGTCCCTATGGGCTTGTCGAATCGACTCGGCTTTCATCCATCGGCCGAGGCCGTGACCACGGTGCTCGGGCAGCACGCCCGTGCCGTAGTGCTGGCCGTCACCTGCGCCATTGCCGGGGATGACGAGTTCGGTGAAGGCGGCGATCGAGCCGTTGGAGGCGTCGATGGCGACAACGGTGTGCAGGTGGTCGCCTCGCTGTTCGACGGCCTTCGCCGCGGCCCGCACGCGGTCCACGTCCCAGGCCACGGTGCCGTACTCGGCGTCGTCCATGGGCATGTCGTCCATGGCGCGGCGTGAGGCGGCGAATGTCTGGGCGAGGCCGTCGGGGACGGTTCCCTGCCATGACGTCAGCCGGTAGCCGGGATGAGGACGCTCGACGATCCCAGCCAGGACGGTGGTGTCCACCTCGGCCATTGTCAGGCGGGTGTACCTGAAGGTGAGGACCTTCCGGAAGCCGCGCGCTGCCAGGAAGTGGTCGCCGGGCGATCCGGCTTCTGCCTGCGCGACGACGCGGCGTCGGGCGTTGTCCCGGGCGGTGGCCACGGCGGTGTCGAGGAGCCGGGAGCCGATGCCCTTGCGGCGCTCCGCAGGATGAACGCGGAGGTCGAGCTCGGCCAGATGCTCTTGTCCGCCGTCGAGCAGGCGCAGGAAGGCGGTCCCGGCAGGGATGGAGTCCGCGTCCGACGCCAGCCAGGCAAGACGCCGGCCGTGCGGCCCGTGAGCGGGGTCGGTCAGTGGGGTGATGCGAAGGGACAAGGTGTCTCCGTCGTGAGGAGGTGGCAAGAGTCAGTACGCGAGCTCAACTCCTGGGCACTCGTGCGCATGTGCTCTACACCTCCTGGTCGACAGCGCCGGCCTGCACCGATGCGGGCGGCTGGGTGAACCTAGCTGGCCAATTGGCTCCTGGGCAACGGATTAACGAAGAGGCGGTATGCATGTGTGGTCACAGCCACTCATTGATGGCCGCGACGAGGACGGTCGCCTCATAGCGGACCGCGAGTTTCTCGTATCTCATGGCGACAGCCCGGTTTCTCTTGAGCCGGTTGATCCCGCACTCGACCGCATGGCGCTCGCGGTAGTCAACCGGGTCAAAGCGCGGCGGCCGACCGCCGCGAGAGCCCAGCTTCTGACGGTTGCGGGCCTGGTCTGCCTTGTCCGGGATGGTGCAGCGGATCCCACGTCGGCGCAGATATGCGCGGTTTCTGCGAGAGGCGTACGCCCTGTCAGCCCGAACCCGATCGGGACGAACACGTGGCCTGCCCCGCCCGATGCGGGGCACGCGAACTTTCTCCAGCACCGGTTCGAACTGCGGTGAGTCTCCACGCTGCCCTGCCGTCACCACGATCGACATGGGCTTCTGCCCCTGCTCGACGGCCAGGTGCAGCTTGGTGGTGAACCCACCACGCGACCGCCCCAGCCCGTGATCACCAGGCTCGGTGAAGACACCACCCGGTGACTCCTTCTGCAGGTCACCCCGCTTCCGGGCCCCGGCCGCATGCTGATGGGCACGGCATACCGTGGAGTCGACGCTCAGGTCCCACACGATCGCACCCTTCGCGTCGGCCAGGGACTGGAGCCGAGTGAGAATTCGCTGCCAGGTGCCGTTCCGCTGCCATCGGCGGAACAGGTCGTAGACCCGGCTCCACGGCCCGTACTCGACGGGCACATCTCTCCACGGGACACCGGTCCGGACCCGGAACCGTATGCCGTCGATCAACTGCCGCCGAGACCAGACAGGCGGCCGCCCCGCCCTGGCACCCTTCGGCAACAACGGTTCCAACACCGCCAACTGTTCGTCCGTGAGATCTCCCCGCCCCATGAACCGTGATCATTCACAGTCCAAGATCCACTTTCGATACACGGCCTAGTGCACCCGCCATGGCGTATGTCGCTTTAAGCTCTGCGTAGACGCACGGCCTGCGGAAAGGCCACAGAGGCTCCGCCCCGGTTCAGGGGCGGAGCCTCTCCGCGTTGGAAGCAGAATCCGCTTCGGGCAGGTTCCTCTGCTGGGTCCGAGCTGCCGGGATCCTTCTCCAGATGCTGGAGTTCGTCCCCACGAGAACGCGTTGGGGACGCGTTGGGGACGCAAGGACGGGAACGGATGGGCAAAGACTGCCGAGCATGAGCGTGCAGCACGCGCTTTGAGCTGGGAAAATGTCAAGGATGAGCGCAGAAAGACAAGGGCCGCCAAGATCTTCAAAGGACTCATAATCCGTCGGCCGTGGGTTCGAGTCCCACCCGCCCCACCACGCAATGTGGCCGAAGAAGCGTTCCGACCGGCAACCTCGTTGGTCGGTCGGACCTCGGAGCGGCCCTGGCCGTCCTGATCGATCACGTTCTCGCGGGTGTGGGGACAGAGTTGGGGACGCCGATCTCCGGCGAACCGGACTTACGGTGTGAGTGGCGCTGCGGGGCCGTCGCTCGCCTGTTCTCGGTGCTGTCCCCCTGTCTTGGGATCACGGCTGAAGCGGGCGTGCCGAGGCCGTGCAACGGCCTGGTCTGACAACGGCCCAGCCTCGGCGGCGCCAGTGGCGCTGGACCTGGCCGCGACGCGCGGTGGCCTCATCGCCCGGAACACCCGGCACGGCCTCCGCGAGACCGGCGGGGGTGTCCTGGTACTCGTCCACGAAGACGATCGGGAGCCGGTCGGCCGCCAGGACCCGGGTGAAAGGGCAGTGTGCCTGCACCCGTACCTGCCCGCCCGGACGTACCGCCGAGCAGGGCGGAGCGGTGACGCTGGATGTTCCCAGTCCGTGTCTCAGGGGGGACGCACGCATGCGGGCGCAGCAGGCCGGTGACGAGCAGTGGGAAGGACCGCGGCGCCCGGGAGCCGCGAAGGCCGTGCGACAGCCCCGGTCCGGCGATGGAACGAGCGCAGAGTCGGCGCTGCGACTCCAGCGTCTCGCCGGGAACGCGGCGGTGTCCCGCATCATCGACGAACGGCGGCACGCGCACACCGCGGACTGCGGGCACACACACCCCGTCCGGCGTACGGCCGCTCCTGTGGTCCAGCGCATGGAGCAGGACGAACTGCACCAGCACCCGCCGGGCCCCGCGCTGCGGGTACGGGGTCCCCGCAACTCCCGCGCGAGCGACCGCACACCGAACGCGCTGACAGCGGCCGAATGGCAGAGTTTGCCGCCGGCCACCCGGGACGCCGGCCACAAGCAGCGCGTGAACATCGGCACGGACCCGCAGACGCTCCAGGAGACCGATCCGCTGCTCCACTACAGTCTGGGCAACGTCCGCAGGCTGGCTCCGGGCGTTCCCCCGACGGCCGGCCGCAACGAGGTGCTGGAGGGCATCGGCCGTGCCGACCCGCGGACGCTCGGCCACTGGAACCGCCAGGACGCACGCGACACACAGCTCGGCCACGACGCCCGGGACGCACGCGACATGTACACGGAGACTTCCGAGGGCCGGCAGCAGCGCCACCAGGCCGTGGAGGACACCCTGGCCGACGCCGACTCCCAGGACGCGATGGGCGACCTGAGGGCGCTGCTGGAGCGGTTCGAGGGCGTGGCCATCGGCGGCGCCCATTCCGGGGCACGGATCTGGCAGTTCCTGTGCACGCACATGGAGCAGATCCAGGCCGCCGGTGTGCGCACCCTCTACCTGGAGAGCATCCGGGACGACAGTTACCAGCAGCACGTCGACGCGTACCTCGCCGGCGGAGCCATGGCCCCCAGGTTGCGGGCGTTCCTCACCCGCTACGACAACAGCATGAACCTGGGCGCGACCGGGCTGGGAGCGGCGCTGGAGGCCGCCCGGACGCACGGCATCCGGGTCAAGGGCCTGGACGGTCGCCCGGCCCGCCGTCCCACGATGTCGGCGACCGCCCTCTACGAGCGAGTCGCCGCCATGAACACCTACGCTTCCCAGGCCGTCGCCGACGACCGGCGCCGTCCGTCGGCGGCGGGCGGCTACCTCATGGAACTGGGCAGCTCGCACACCGGCTTCTACGCGGGGCCGCCGCAGAACGCGTCGGTGCACGGGGCGCAGTTCCAGGCGGACGAGGGCTTCCCCGGCGTGGACGACCTGCTGGGCATCCCGGCGGTCGGCTACCAGGACGACGACCGCTTCCGCCGCCTGCCCAACTCCTGACGGCAGGGCCGGGCCGCGGGAACTGCCGCTCACGGCGCCGGTATACGCGGGGCCTCGTGCGGGACGCCTTCCCGGAAGTCGTCCGGCGGTCGGGGGGAGCCACCCGCCAGTACGCCCACGGAGCGTCCGGACGTGAGGGGGACCAGCGCGTCAAGGGCACATGGTGCGTCCTTGGCCGTATCAGCCGCTCGGGCGGGACGGGCTGAGTACCGGAGCAGCCGACGAGCGGCGCGGTCACGGGTCAGCCCGGGGCTGCGGCTCCCCTGCGGCCCTCGGTCTTCCCTCTTTTCCTGAGCGGGGAGTTCCCGGCCGCAGCTCGTAGCCGCCGTCGGCCTTGGGGCCGGCGGCGACGCTGCCGTCCAGGAGTTCGGCGCGCTGGCGCAGGTCGGCCAGACCGTGGTGGGAACCCGGGAGACACGGCGCGGGGCGGTCGGGGGCCGTGTCGTCCGGTGACCCCTGGGTGTCGGGAGACGGCCCAGGCCACAGCGGACTGACCGCCAGGCGCCTGGGTCGGCCAGAAGCTCGGTGCCCGTCGGCACCGTGCGAGCTTTACTGCCTGAGGTCGATGGTGCGGACCGGCTGCCCTGTCGCGCGGGCGATGGTTTCGAAGTCGCGGTCGTAGTGGAGCAGAGTGAGTCCCGCTTCTTCCGCGGCTGCGGCCACCAGGAGGTCCACGGGGCCCGCGCTGCGGTGTTCTCCCTTGGAGGTCAACTGTTCCTGGATGACGCGGGAGCGGCGGTAGACACCGTCGGGCATGGGGCACCAGGCGTAGTGGGCGTCGAGTGCCGACTTCAAGCGGGCGCGGTCCGTGGCCGAACGGGCCGAGTAGAGGACTTCCAGTTCGGTGAGGTCGCAGATCGCGACGAGGCCGGCGGCGATCCTGTCGTCCCATTCGGCCGTGTTCTGGCGGAGCAGGACGCGGGCAAGGGCGGAGGTGTCGATGAGGTAGTCGGCGACTGTCACTCGTGCGCTCCGGTGCCGCGGTCATCGTCCACCGCGCCCCCACTCGTGGGGCGGTATGCGCTCTTGTCCAGCAGTAGGTCGATGTCCAGAGCGCCCTCGGCCACCAGTTCGCGGGCCTCGTCGAGTGCTCGCAAGCGCCGGTAGCGGGCCGTGACTTCCCGCAGCGCGGTGTTGATGGTGTCGCGTTTGGTAGAGGTGCCGAGCTCTCTGGCGGCTGCCTCCAGTGCCTCGTCGTCGAGATCAATGACCGTCCGACTCATGGTGGCCTCCTTTACCTGAGTGCATCAGATGAAGTGTATCAAGATGCAAGATCTTTTATATATTCCCGCTGCGAGGTCGTAACCGTTCGTGTGGGCCAGGGACTGGCCGATGGGCGGGGAGTGGGCACCGGAAAGGCCCTGGCGGATTGAGGGGATGCTCCAGATGGAGGCCGTTATTTCTTGCGCCAGACCGCGTGGTCGGGTTCTGGCAATCCGTCTTCGACGGGACCGCTGGCCAGAAGGACCGTGGTGCGGTCGGGCAGCCTGTACGCCTCGTCCTACAGATTGAGCACGCACACGAGGCCGGGATCGCGGTGGAAGGCGAGGATGTCCGGCGGGGTGTCGAGCCAGGTCATGGTGTTGTCGCCGAGGGCAGGGTGCTCGCGTCGGATGTGTAGGACGGTGCGGTGCGTCGGCCGTGGGTTCGAGTCCCACCCGCCCCACCACACACCACGTCCGCACGGTCCGGGTGACCGAGGACGGTCCGCAGCCCTCGCCGGGAAAAGGGGGTCCTCGCGTCCCTCGGGCACCATCGGCGGGCTTCCTGAGCCTCCCGCCTTTCCGAACCCCGCCCGCACAACCCCCGCCCGCGTGGTCTTCGGACGCCCGGAGGGGCGACGGGTGGGAGTCCGTAATCCGTCAGGGGTTCGCGGCCCGCTTCTCGGCGAGGAACGCCGTCGGCTCTTCCGGCACGAGGTGCCCCGCTTCCGGCTCCGCCCACCGTCGCGAGGCATCGTCGCTCTGCCGGTGAATCCCAGGTCAGCGGTTCTTTCGGCGGGTTGTCGTCCCCCTTGCGCGCTCCGACAGCGGGACGAAAGACCGCGTGGCTAGTTTCGTTCCCGTCAGCCGCGGCCGCGTCGGTCCGCGGTGCACGACCACGGGATTCCGACGTATTCGCGACCGCCCGACGGCGGAAGGAGAGCAGGAAGTGCGCCTGAGAAGTCTGGGCAACACGGGAGTCAAGATCGGCAGCGTCGGTCTCGGGTGCATGGGGATGAGCTGGCTCTACCAGGAGTCCGCCCGGGACGACGAACGCTCCGTGCGGGTCATCAACGAGGCGCTGGACCTCGGCGGGAACCTGCTGGACACCGCTGATCTCTACGGGGCCGGCCACAACGAGACGCTGCTGGGCAGGGCCGTCGCGGGCCGCCGCGACGAGGTCGTCATCGCGACGAAGTTCGGCATCGTCCTGGACGGTCTCGAGCAGCGGACGGCCCACCGCGACAACTCGCCGGCCTATGTACGCAAGGCCGTCGAGGCCAGCCTGCGCCGGCTGGACGTCGACGTCATCGACCTCTACTACGTCCACCGCATCGACCCCGCCGTCCCGCTGGAGGAGACCTGGGGCGTGATGGCCGAACTGGTCGCGGAGGGCAAGGTGCGCTGGCTCGGCCTGTCCGAGGCCACCGTCGCGCAGGCCCGCGTCGCGCACGGGATCCACCCGGTGACCGCCGTCCAGTCCGAACTGTCGCTGTGGACGCGCGACGCGCTGGAGGGGGAGGCGGGCGGGATCGTCGGCTGGTGCGAGAGCGTGGGGGCGAGCTTCGTCCCGTTCGCGCCGCTGGGCCGCGGCTTCCTCACCGGCACCCTGCACGCCGGCCGGTTCGAGGACAACGACTTCCGCACCGCCAACCCGCGTTTCCACCGTGCCGCGATGGAGGCGAACCAGCGCATCGTCGACGGGATCAGGGAGGTCGCCGACCGCCGTTCGGTCACGCCCGCCCAGATCGCGATCGCGTGGACGCTGGCGCAGGGCGAGCGGGTGGTGCCGATCCCCGGCACCAAGAACTCGCGCTACCTGCGGGAGAACCTGGCCGCGGCGGAGGTCCACCTCGCCGCGGAGGACCTGGCCGACCTGGCCGCCCTGCCCACCGCCGTCGGAAGCAGGTACTGAGCCCCATGGGCGACGAACCGCGCCCCGCCGGCGTCGCACCCGGCGGCACCGGGCGCGTGGGCGGCCGGGGCGGCGAGCACGACGGCGGGTCCCGACGGCCGGTGCGGACTGCTCACCGCCCCGCGGGGCGAACGACGAACAGTGAGGGAACACACGGTATGAGTCTCATTCCGGACAGCCACCGGGATCTGCTGGAGAGGCCGCTCTTCGGCCATCTGGCCACGATCCGGGCGGCGGGCGACGGCCCCCAGGTGAACCCGATGTGGTTCTCCTGGGACGGCGAGTACGTCCGCTTCACCAACACCACGGTCCGCTACAAGTACAGGAACATCACGGCCGACCCGCATGTCGCGGTCTCGGTCAACGACCCGGACCAGCCGTACCGCTACCTGGAGATCCGGGGCGAGGTGGTCCGCATCGACGACGACTCCTCCGGTGAGTTCTTCGCGCAGCTCGCGCAGCGGTACGGCATGAAGCTGGACGGCCCGCCGCCGGACGTCGCCCACCGCATCGTGTACGTGGTCAGGCCCACGGCGGTCAGCCACCAGTGAACCGGCGGCACCGCGAGGTCAGTCGGCGTCGGCCCCCGCGGGCACGAAGTCCGAGACCGGACCGGTGCGCGCGCCGAGCGCGGTGAGCCGGTCGAGCGCCTTGCGGTGCTGCGCCTCGTCCACGCTCGCCGTGGCGTCGGAGACGACGACCCCGTAGCCCAGGCGCACCGCCGTCGCGGCGGTGGCCGCGACGCCGTGCGCGGTGGACAGTCCGGCGATCACCACGTCGGTGACGCCCTCACCGCGCAGGCGGTCGTGGAGATCGGTGCCCTCGAAGGCGTCGAGGCCGTGCTTGGTCACCAACTGCTCGCCGTCGCGCGGTTCGAGACCGGGGACCAACCGGTTGGCGGCGGCGCCGACACCGCCGTCGGCGCCGTCGGCCCGCACGTGACGGACGAGGACGACGGTCGAGGAGCCGGTGTCCGCGAACCGCTCGCGGAGCCTTGCGCAGGCCTCGGCAACGGCCTCGCCGCCGATCGGCCGCCACGGCATGTCGACGATCCACCGTTGCAGATCGATCAGGACAAGTGCCCTGCGTGCGCGGGTCATTCGGTTCCCCCAGGTCCCCCAGGACGGATGATCGGCGGTCCGCCGCCACCCTGACAAGGGGAAGAACAGAGCCCGATGGAAAGGCGGATCGCGACGCAGGAAACCAGCGGTGTCTCATCGGCCCGGACGGGCGTGCCGGTCCCCGCGTCGGCACGATCCGCCGGACAGGCCCTAGGGTGGCGATCGCATGGCCGAGGGTCCCCTTGTCCGCGCTCCGGCAATGGCGCGCTGCGCGGCACCGGGAGGCCGTGCACACGTCTACGGGGGATGACAAGAACCGCATGGTGCGAACAGAACTCGTTCCATTGCCGAGCTCCGGCGCGCCCGGTGCCGGGAACAGCTTCGGAATACTGGGAACGCTCGCCGTCCGGGTCGCGGGCAAAGAAGTGGTGGTCGATTCCGGGAAACTCCGGGTACTGCTGGCCGCGCTGCTGCTGCGGGCCGGCTCGGTGGTCGACAACGACCGTCTCGCCGAATGGCTGTGGGACGAGCGCAAGCCGTCCAACCCGCGCGGGGCGCTGCACACCTACGTACGACGGCTGCGGATGCTGCTCGGCGACGACCTGGTGGGGACGGCGGCCGGCGGCTACCGGATCGACGTGGCCGACGAGGAACTCGACCTGACGCGGTTCCGCCGGCTGGTCCGGCTGGCGCAGCGGACGGAGACGCCGGAGGAACGGACACGGCTGCTGGCCGAGGCGCTGAGCGCCTGGCGGGGCGCGCCGCTCGCGGACATCCCGTCGGACGCGTTACGCCGTGACGAGTCGCCGGCGCTGGAGGACGAACGGCTCGGTGCCCTGGAGGCGTACTTCGAGACCGAGCTCCACCTCGGCCGGCACGCGCAGCTCGTGAAGGAGCTGCGTACCGCCGCGATGGACAATCCCCTGCGGGAGAACTTCTGGAGCCTGCTGATGCTGGCCCTGTACCGCTCCGGTCGGCAGGCGGAGGCGCTGGACGTCTACCAGCAGGCCCGCCGTGAACTCGTCGAGCAGCTCGGCGTCGAGCCCGGTGAAGGGCTGCGCACGCTGCACGCGGGCATCCTCGAATCGGACCCCGCCCTCGCGGCGCCGCACGGACCGCGTCTCGGAGCCGTCACGGTGCCCGCCCAACTCCCGCCCCTGGCCCTGGGATTCGTGGGCCGGGACGATGTCGTCGGCCGGATCGAGGCGATGCTCCCGCCGGTCTCGGACCGCACCGGGGTCCCCGTCGTGGTCCTGTCCGGGCCGCCCGGGGTGGGCAAGACGGCGCTCGCGGTGCGGCTCGGCAGCCGGGTGCGGGGCGCCTTTCCCGACGGGCAGCTGTACGTGAACCTGCGCGGCTACGAACAGGGCGGGGCACACACCCCGCTCCCGCCGGACCAGGTGCTCTCGCAGTTCCTGCGCAGCCTGGGCGTGCCCGCGGAGCAGATCCCGGTCGACCCGGTCGAACAGGCCAACCTCTTCCGGTCGAAGCTGACCGGGAAGAGCGTGCTGGTGGTGCTGGACAACGCGTCCGGCGTCGAACAGGTGCTGCCGCTCATCCCCGGCGACCCGGGGTGTTCCGTACTGATCACCAGCAGGCGGCAGTTGCGCTCCCTCGCGGTCACGCACGGCGCCCAGGTGGTCCGGGTCGGCACGCTCAGCGAGCAGGAGTCCGCCGACCTGGTCACCGGCATGATGCGGCAGGCCGCGGTGGCGATCGAGCCGGACGTCGTGCGCGAGGTGGCCGCCCTGTGCTCGTATCTGCCGCTCGCGCTCAGGATCGCCGCCGCCAACCTCATCGGCGCGCCCGGCGGGCAGACCGAGGACTACCTGGAGAGTCTGCGGCGCGGCAACCGCCTCGCCGCCCTCTCCGTCGACGGCGACACGACGTCCGCCGTCTCCACGGCCATCGCCCTGTCGTACGACGCGCTGACCCCGGACGACCGCGCGGTCTTCCGGCTGGCCGGGCTCTTCCCCGGCTCCGACTTCACACCGGCCGCCGTCTCGGTGCTCGCCGACATCAGCGAGGCGCAGGCGCGCACCGGCCTGAGCCGTCTGGAGACGGCCAGCCTGCTGCAACAACCCGCCCCGGGCCGCTATCAGTTCCACGATCTGCTGCGGGAGTACGCCCAGGACCGCGCGCTCGCCGAGCACGGCGCCCGGGAGCGGGCCGAGGCGCTGGAGCGGCTCGGCCAGTGGTACCTGGCGGGCGCCTGCGCCGCGGCGGACGTCCTGTACTCGGAGTTCGTGCGGCTCGCCCAGCCGGAACGCCCCAAGGCGACCTTCGAGGTGCCGCAGTTCCCGGACGAGAGCCACGCGACGGCCTGGCTGCTGGCCGAGCGGCGCAACCTGATGGCCTGTGTGCGCCACTTCGGCACGCACGGCCCGTACCACCTGTCCTGGCATCTGGCCGACGCGCTGCGCGGCTTCTTCTGGACGGGCAAGTACCGCACCGAGTGGCGGGAGACGACCGGCGTCGGCCTGAGCGCCGCCGAGAGCCTGCACGACGAGCGCGGCATCGCGTCCATGCACCGCAGCCTCGCCAACCTCCACAACACGCTGGGCGACTACGAGCGGGCCATCGCGCACCAGGAGAAGAGTCTCGCGCTGCACGACCGGCTCGGCATGGCCGAGGAGGTCGCGGCCACGCTCAACAACATGAGCCTCGCCCACCTCAGCCTCGGCCGGGGCGAGCAGGCGCTCCGGGCGGCGCGGCGGGCCCTCGCCGCCGCGCACACCCTGCGGTCCCCGCGCCTGGAGGCCAGCACCCAGGGCCTGCTGGGGTTCATCCACTGGACGCGCGGCGACATGGCGCGCGCCACCGAGTGCCTCACGGCGTCACTGGCCACCGCGAGCGGCCTCGGCCTGCACCACATCAGCTCGTACAGCCTGCGCAACCTGGGCCTGGTGCGCCAGGCCACCGGGGAACCGGCCGAGGCACGGTCCTGCTTCACCCGCGCGCTGAAGGTGTCCGAGTCCATCGACTCCTCGTACGACAGAAGCATCTCGCTGTACGGCCTGGCCCTCGTCGACCTGGACATCGGCCGGTACGAGAGCGCGCTCGACTCGGCGCAGCGGGCCCTGAGTTCCTTCCAGGAGGGCGGCGACCGCACCTACGAGGTGGAGACGCTGTGCCTGCTGTCGGCCATCGGGGCGGGCCTCGGCTCACCGGCCGAGTCGGCCCGGCACGCGGCCGCGGCGCTCGACGGCGCCCGGCAGATCGGCTACGTCGACGGCGAGGCGTACGCGCTGGCCCGCATGGCCGTCACCGACGGCCTGCTGGGCGGCCGGAACGCCGCCCGGTACGCCGAGGAGGCCCGGCTGCTCGCCGAGGGGAGCGCCAACCACATCGCCCGCAGCAAGATCCTCCTGGAACTGGCCCCGCTCCACCTGAGTCTGGGCGACCCACGGCAGGCCGAGGAGTGCGCGCGAGGAGCGATCGCCCTGTCCCGGCCGATCGCGCAGCGCCTGAACATCGCCAGGGCCAAGCACGTCCTGGGTGCCGTCGCCGCGGCCGACGGCGACCACCCGCGGGCGCGCGCGTACTGGACCGAGGCCCTCGAGGCCTTCACCGAGATCGGCGTCGCCGAGGCCGACGACGTCCGCGCACGGCTCGGCATCCCATCCGCCGCACGACCCCCGCTCGGGAGGGCGACCTCGTGAACACCGACACCCTCGCCGCCGATGTGCCTCATGTCTCCGTCGGACGGGAGCGGCTGCGCCCGTTGCCGGCCGGCTCCGTCGGCAACGCCATGGAATGGTTCGACTGGGCCACGTTCGTGACGTTCGCCGCGCTGCTCGGCCCGCAGTTCTACCCCTGTCGGTGTTCGCCGTCGGCTTCCTGTTCCGGCCGCTCGGCGGCCTGCTGATCGGCGCGTACTGCGACCGCCACGGCCGCAGCACCGCCCTGCGGCTGTCCCTGCTGATGATGGCGGCCGGCAGCCTGCTGATCGCGCTCGCCCCGCCCTACCGGACGGCCGGCGCGCCGGCCCCGGCGCTGCTGGTGGTGGCCAGGGCGCTGCAGGGACTGTCCGCGGGCGGTGAGGGTGCGGCGATGAGCACGTACGTGAACGAGATCGCGCCGGCCGGGCGCCGCGGACTGTACTCCAGCGCCGTCCACATCAGCACCACCCTCGGCTCCCTCGCCGCCACCCTGTTCGCGCTGCTGCTGCACGACACGCTCACCCCGGCTCAACTGGGAGGCTGAGGCCGGCGTGTTCCCTTCGCGCTCGGCGCGCTGCTCGCCCTGTACGGCTGGTACCTGCGCGGCCGGATGCGGGAGACCCCCGTCTTCGAGGCGGTGCGGGAGCGGCCGGACAACCCCGTGCGGCAGGTGCTGCGTACCCACCCGCGTGCCGCCGTCCGCGTGGTCGGCTTCACGCTGGGAGCGACCGTCGTCTACTACACCTTCGCCTCGTACCTGCCGCTCTACGCCCAGCTCCGGTACGGCGTACCGGCGAACGCCGCGCTGACGGCCGCCGTCGGCGACGCTGGAGATGTTCCCGACGGCGCTGCGGTCGAGCGGCATCGGGCTGCCGTACGCGCTGACGGTGGCCGTGTTCGGCGGCACGGCGCCCTACCTGATCGAGTACCTCTCCGCGCACGGGCACGCCGGCTGGTACCCCTGGTACGTGGTGGCGCTCTGCCTGATCAGCACGGTGTCGTTCCTCCGGTACCGGGAGACCAAGGACGTGGACCTGGCGGCCGTCGGGGAGCGGTGACCGGGAGCGGGCAACCACGGGCGGGCCTCGCGGGTCTAGGCAGCGTGACACTCCAGCAGGCCCCGCCGTGAGAGGCCGGTGGGGCCGAGGCTCCCGAAGGGGGATTCCATGCGCATCCGCCCGGCCATGACCGTCGCGTCCCTGGCGACCGTCCTGTGCGTATCGGTGATCCCGGCGGCCGCCCAGGCGGCGGGCCGGGACACGTCCGGCGGCACGACGTTCTCGAACGTCGTCGTCAACGGCGGCAAGGACATCGTGCTCGGCCTGACCACCCGGACGACCGTCACCCTCACCTGGACCGTGCGGGACCCGGACGGTGTCGCCGCGTCCTGGGCGTACCTGTGGCACGGCCCGAACACCGACGACGCCGACGGCCGCCTGCCGCTCTACCCGCCGGCGGGCACCTGCACCGTCTCGGCCGCCGACCCCACCGTCTCCACCTGCAAGGTGAGCTTCGCCGTGAACGCCCGGGACCTCCACCGCAACGCCCTCGCCGGCACCTGGAAGGTGCTCGCCGAAGCACAGGACAACAGCGACGACTGGACGGCCGTCGACGTCGCCGGCACGGCGTCCCTCAAGCGGTACGCCAAGGTGACGGTCAACGCCTCGCCCGAACCCGTGAAGAAGGGCCGGACCGTCACGGTCATCGGCAGGCTGACCCGCGCCAACTGGGAGAGCGGCACCTACACCGGCTACGCGGGGCGGCCGGTCGCGTTGCAGTTCCGCAAGAAGGGCAGCACCACCTACACCACCCTCAAGACCGTCACCAGCGGCACCGGCGGGACGCTGCGGACCACCGTCAAGGCCGGAGCGGACGGCTACTTCCGCTTCCGCTTCGCCGGTACGACCACCACCGGACCGGCCACGGCGGCAGGGGACTTCGTCGACGTCAGGTGAGAGCGCACAGAGGCGCCTCGCGGAGCGAAACCCCGCGAGGCGCTGAACTGATCTGAACGGTCAACCCTGGGTGCCGCCGTGGGTGTTGCCGCCGCCGCCGCCCTGGGTGCCGCCTTGGGTGTTGCCGGTGCCGCCGCCCTGGGTGCCGCCTTGGGTGTTGCCGGTGCCGCCACCCTGGGTGCCGCCTTGGGTGTTGCCGGTGCCGCCGCCCTGGGTGCCGCCTTGGGTGTTGCCGCCGCCGCCACCCTGGGTGCCGCCCTGGGTGTTGCCCCGGCCGCCACCTTGCGTGCCGCCTTGGGTGTTGCCGGTGCCGCCGCCCTGGGTGCCGCCCTGGGTGTTGCCGCCGCCGCCACCCTGGGTGCCGCCCTGGGTGTTGCCGCCGCCGCCACCTTGCGTGCCGCCCTGGGTGTTGCCGGTGCCGCCGCCCTGGGTGCCGCCCTGGGTGTTGCCGGTGCCGCCGCCCTGGGTGCCGCCCTGGGTGTTGCCGCCGCCGCCACCCTGGGTGCCGCCCTGGGTGTTGCCCCGGCCGCCACCTTGCGTGCCGCCCTGGGTGTTGCCGGTGCCGCCACCTTGCGTGCCGCCCTGGGTGTTGCCGGTGCCGCCGCCCTGGGTGCCGCCCTGGGTGTTGCCGGTGCCGCCACCTTGCGTGCCGCCCTGGGTGTTGCCGCCGCCGCCACCCTGGGTGCCGCCCTGGGTGTTGCCGCCGCCGCCACCCTGGGTGCCGCCCTGGGTGTTGCCCCGGCCGCCACCCTGGGTGCCGCCCTGGGTGTTGCCGCCGCCGCCACCTTGCGTGCCGCCCTGGGTGTTCCCGGTGCCGCCACCCTGGGTGCCGCCCTGGGTGTTCCCGGTGCCGCCACCCTGGGTCCCGCCCTGGGTGTTGCCGCCGCCGCCACCCTGGGTGCCGCCCTGGGTGTTGCCCCGGCCGCCACCTTGCGTGCCGCCCTGGGTGTTGCCAGTGCCGCCACCCTGGGTCCCGCCCTGGGTGTTGCCGACAACGAGCCTGCAGACCCGCTTCGTGTGCTGCTGATTCCACTTGCAGACCGTCTTCTCGACCTGAGTCTGAGCGCTGCTCGGCGCAGGCGCCGCTGTGGCAGGGGACCCGACGGTGGCGAGTCCTCCCGCGATCACCACCGACACGATTGCTGTGGCTGTCTGCTGCTTCCGACTGAGCCGCACGACGTGCTCCTTTTCCTATTGCGTGATAGCGATGCTTGCTTGGCGTTCAGTGCTGTGTGACGCGGACCGCCGGGCGCCTGGGGAGACGCAGCGAATGAGCCGCGGATTTCGTTGTTCTCCGCGCACCTCAAGGTGTTGTCGACGTGGCGTTGCTGGTCGGTGTTCCGGTCGGGGTGGTGCCGGTGGTCTCGGTGCCGCCGCCCTGGGTTCCGCCTTGGGTGTTGCCGGTGCCGCTGCCCTGGGTGCCGCCCTGGGTGTTGCCGGTGCCGCCGCCCTGGGTTCCGCCTTGGGTGTTGCCGGTGCCGCCGCCCTGGGTTCCGCCTTGGGTGTTGCCGGTGCCGCCGCCCTGGGTTCCGCCTTGGGTGTTGCCGGTGCCGCCGCC
>NZ_JBVJMD010000006.1:0-275485 GCF_055584385.1 Streptomyces sp. NPDC104096 | reverse complement strand
GTATCGGGGCGACCCTCCGCCTTGCGATCGCACGCACCAGACGCCGCCGGGCCCGCCCTTCGGGCGGACGACGCTACTTTCGAAACACGCCCTAGTTCTGCGGCGCGCCGAACCACTGGGTGGCCGCCTGCTCGAACGCGTCGCGGTCCGGGGTGGGTCCGCTAGCCCAGGCCACGACGCCGTCGGGCCGGATCAGCGCGGCACCCAGCCCGAGGTCGTTGCGCGCCGGGCCGGCCGCGTAGCGGATCCGGCCTGCCCACCCCTTGGCCGCGGCCTGCAGCGCCCGGTCGGTGCTGAAGTCGAGCACCACCGCCCGCCCTTGGCGCAGCAGTTCGCCGAGCCGGGTGCCGTCCTGGAAGCGGAAGTCCGGGGCGGTGCAGCCGATGAAGGGCTGCTCGCTGCCCAGGTCGTAGCGGTGGAACAGCCCCGACGTCTGCCGGTACACGTGGGTCGATCCTTCGGTGGTGCGCATCAGGTCGTGGACGAGCCGGCGCAGTGCGGGAGCGTTGGGGCCCGGGTTCATGGTGGCGACCTGGGCGCGGGACCAGTCGAGCACGGCGGCGCCGACGGGGTGGCGTTCGGTGGTGTAGGTGCCGAGCAGGCCCTCGGGCGCCCAGCCGCGCACGGTGGCGGCGAGTTTCCAGCCGAGGTTGACGGCGTCGCCGATGCCGAGGTTGAGGCCCTGGCCGCCCAGGGGCGAGTGGATGTGTGCCGCGTCGCCGGCGAGCAGCACCCGGCCCTCGCGGTACGTCGTCGTCTGCATCGCGCGGTCGGTGAAGCTGGAGGCGAGATGGACCTCGTTCAGCGTCACGTCGGTGCCGCTGATGCGGCGCAGGACCGTCTGGAGGTGTTCGCGGGTCAGCGGCCGGGAGCGGTCGAAGGCGGCGCCGTCGAAATCCATCATCCCCAGATGTCCTTCGAAGGGCGTACGCAGATACATGCCGTTCGGGGTCAGGTTGAACCCGAGCGGCAGCTGATCGGGCTCGGCGAAGGCGACCTTGGCGACGTAGCCGGTGAACAGCGGCTCGGTGCCCACGAATTCGAAGCCGGCGAGCTCGCGTACGGCACTGCGCCCGCCGTCGCAGCCCACCAGCCAGCGCCCCTGGTACTCCTGGCCGCCTGCCGTGACGAGGACGGATCCGGCAGCCTGCGCGACGGCTGTGACGGGGGCGTTCCGGATGACCTCGGCTCCGAGCGCGGTGGCCCGCCCGCACAGTACCGAGCCGGCCGCTTCCAGGCTCGTCATGAACCCCTCCATCGCCGGGCCGGGCAGCCGGGGCGGGAGGGCGGCTGTGTCGATGTCGGCCGCGGTGAGCGTCATGCCCGCGAAATGGCTCAGCTCACGGGGGCCGGGCGCCTCGACCGCTTCCCGGTCCGCGCCTAGCTTCTGCGGGTCGACTCCCGAAGCCTGCGCCATCGTCTCCAGGAGGCCGCGGCGGTATAACGTCTCGGCCGATCCGGCGTTCAGACCCCGTAGCCCGAGCGGGAGCGCCTTCAGGGGCGAGGTGGGTTGCGGGTCCCGCTCGAGGACAAGAACCGAGCAGCCGGACAGGGCCAGCTCGCCGGCCAGGAACAGGCCGACCGGGCCGCCGCCCGCGATCACGACGTCATGCATGAGAGGTGTCCCTCCGGGAAGCGAACGACAAGGTCACCGGGCCGGATCGGCCAGGTCAGCGCAGTTGGGCGAGGCCGTCGAGGATGACGGCGATGCCGGTGAGGAACTGCTCGCGGTCGTCGTGCTCTCTCATCTGGCCGACGACGGCGTGCATGAACGGGTAGGCCTGCGGGTCGAGCTCCTGCCAGGCGGCCGACGCCGCGTCGAAGAACTCCTCGCGATCCTCGGTGGGGTCGATCCCCGAGGTGTCCCCCTCGATGCGGGCGTTCTGGCTGACGGCCCCGAGGATGTAGTGCACGAGTGTCGAGGCCGCGTCGAACCACGAGGCCCGCGGCACGCCCAGGGCGTCCATCTGCCCGCCGATCCGCTCGAAGATCCCCACCGTCACCGGGCCGACCGGATTCCGGACGATCTGCAGGGTCAGCCGCGTGGCGAGCCACCGGTGTGCGGCGATCGCGTCGAACAACGCCAGCGCGACCACACGGATCTCGTCCCCGGGCGTGGCCGCGGTCCCGGCGGGCCGGGTCGCCAGCGCCGCGCCGATCACGGTTTCCGTCGCCAGGTCGAGCAGGTCGTCACGGGTGCCGACGTGGTAGTAGATCGCCCCGGAACCGGTGGACAGCCGTTCGGTCAGCGCCCGGATGGTCAGCGCGCTCTCGCCGCCCGCATCGAGCATCCCGACCGCGGCGTCGATGATCTGCTCCCGGGAGAGCACCTGGTTGCGCCGCTGTGGCCGGCCCGCTCGCGTCGTCATACCTCGATGGTGCCACGTTTGGTGCAGCGCTCCAAATTGGTTCGTCGTACCAAAATGCCGAGCAGTGAGCCGATCCGCCCCGCCTCGGCAGGAGCGGATCGGGCGCAGGCTGGAGAGGGGAAACCGGCAAAGGAGGCGAGCTGCCCATGGGTGCCGTCGACATCGTCGTCGTCCTGGTCTCGGCCGTGCTGATCGGCGCGATGGGCTGGTACTTCTTCGGCCCGCGCCGTGCCGGTGCCGCCCGCCTGGAAGGCGGGGTGCAGCGAGTGGAAGTGACGGTGCGGGGCGGCTACAGCCCCGACCTGATCAAGGTCCGCCAGGGCATGCCGGTGGAACTGGTCTTCGACCGGCAGGAAGCCGGCGAATGCACCTCCCGCGTGGTCTTCCCCGACCTGAAGGTCGGTGCGGGTCTGCCCGCCCACACCCGTACCGCCGTGCGGCTGAACCCGGACCGGCCGGGCTCCTTCGGCTTCGCCTGCGGGATGAACATGATCCACGGCACGCTTCTGGTCGAACCCGAGGACGACTCGACAGCGCCCACGCCGGACGTGCACGCCGCCACTGCCGCACCTCCACCTGCTCTTCCCACTGCCACGGGCGGCCCGTCGGCAGGTGAGGAGCGCACGGCGGCCGAGTCGGAGGCCGCGGACGCCGCCGAGCGGCAGGCGGAGATCAAGGACCTCACCCGCAGGGTGGCGGTGGGCGCCGTGCTCACCGCTCCGGTGCTGTTCGCGGTGATGGCGCACGAACTGTCCGGCGCCACATGGGTGCCCGGCCGGCTGCTCGACCACGGGGTGCAACTGGCGCTGATCACGCCGGTGATGTTCTACACCGGGTGGCCGATCCACATGACGGGCTGGCTGACCCTGCGCCACCGGGCCGCCGACATGAACTCCCTGATCACTCTCGGCACGTCGGCGGCCTACGGCTACAGCCTCCTCGTCACCCTCGCTCCGGGACTGCTGCCGCAGGACCTGCGGGAGGTCTACTTCGAGGCCGTCGGCGTCATCCTGACCCTGATCCTGCTCGGACGGTTGCTGGAGGCCCGGGCGAAGGCCGGCACGGGTGAGGCCATCCGCGCCCTGCTGGGCCTGCAGGCCCGCACCGCACGCGTCGTGCGGGACGGAACCGAGAGCGAGGTCCCCATCGAGGACGTCGTGGTCGGAGACGAGCTCGTCATCCGGCCGGGCGAGAAGATCCCGGTGGACGCCGCGGTCCTGTCCGGCTCGTCCGCGGTCGACGAGTCCATGGTCACCGGCGAACCGATGCCCGTCACCAAGCACACGGGGGACACGGCCATCGGCGCCACCGTCAACGGCACCGGGTCCCTGCGGGTGCGCGCCGCCAAGGTAGGCGCCGACACCATGCTCGCGCAGATCATCCGCCTGGTGCAGCAGGCCCAGGCCTCCAAGGCCCCCATCCAGCGGCTCGCCGACGCGGTGTCCGCGTACTTCGTACCCGCAGTGATCGCGGTCGCGATCGGCACCTTCGCCGTCTGGTTCACCCTGGGCCCCTCACCCGCGCTGACCCTGGCACTCGTCTCCACGGTCGCCGTGCTGATCATCGCCTGCCCGTGCGCCCTGGGCCTGGCCACCCCGCTGTCGGTGATGGTCGGCACCGGCAAGGGCGCCCGGGCCGGCATCCTGATCCGCTCGGCCGGGGCCCTGGAGACGGCGCACAAGCTGGACACCGTCGTGCTGGACAAGACCGGCACCGTGACCGCGGGCAGGCCCGTCCTGACCGACGTCCACCCGGTCGGCGGATTCGACGGGACGGCGCTGCTGGAGCTGGTCGCCGGAGCCGAGGCCGACAGCGAGCATCCGCTCGCGCAGGCCGTCGTCACCGGTGCCCGCGACCGCGGTCTCAGCCCCTCCGCGACGACCGGCTTCGACTCGGTCACCGGCAAGGGCGTCCAGGCCACCGTCGCCGGGCACGCCGTCCTGGTCGGCACGGCCGGGCTGCTGGGCGACGTCGGCATCGACACCACCGCCCTGGCCCCCGTCGCCGCCGACCTGTCGGCCCAGGGCAAGACTCCCGTCCTCGCCGCCGTGGACCGACAGCCCGCCGGCGTGCTCGCCGTCGCCGACACGGTCAAAGAGGACTCCGCGGCCGCCATCGCGGCCCTGGATCAGATGGATGCCGACGTCGTCATGCTCACCGGTGACAACGCCCGCACCGCCGCCGCGATCGCCGCCCAGGTCGGCATCAGCCGGGTCCTGGCCGAGGTGCTGCCCGGACACAAGGCCGACGAGATCCGCCGTCTGCAGAGCGAAGGCCGGACCGTCGGCATGGTCGGCGACGGCATCAACGACGCCCCCGCCCTGGCCGCCGCCGACGTCGGCCTGGCCATCGGCACCGGCACCGACGTCGCCATCGAAGCCGCCGACATCACCCTGATCTCCGGCTCGCTCGGCGGGGTCGTCACCGCGATCCGGCTCTCGAGGGCCACGATGCGCAACATCCGGCAGAACCTGTTCTGCGCCCTGATCTACAACGCCGTCGGCATCCCCCTCGCCGCCGGCGCCCTGTATCCGCTGTGGGGCATCCGGCTCAGCCCGATCATCGCCGCGGCAGCCATGGCGCTCAGCTCCCTGTCGGTCGTCACCAACTCCTCCCGGCTGCGCCGCTGGCACACCCGGCCGCTGCCCGACATCCAGCCCGCCCGCGTCCAGCCCCGTGTCGAGTCCGCCGCCGACCGCGCCCCGGCTGCCGGCAGCACGACCGCCCCGGCGGGCTCCGAGCACCGCGCGGCTTCTCGGAGCGACGACGACGGCATGGTCACGGACCCGGTGTGCGGCATGCCCGTGCACAAGGCGGCATCCGCGCAACACCGGCAGACCGAGCACGGCACCTTCCACTTCTGCTCTGCCCACTGCGCCGCCGCCTTCGACGCCGCCCCCGGCCGCTACGGCGCACCCACCACTGGTGGCACGCGCGAGGGAGGCGATCATCGATGACGCTCACCACAAGGCCGGTCACCCGGCCCGCCTGAACGAGACCGAAGGCCGGACACCCGGCACCGGCCGGGGCCGGGGGCGCCGTCCAAAGGCTGGCCGGCTGTCAGTGACGGCTTGCGGTTCGGCCTCCTCCGTGCGGCGGCCGGAGCCCGGAGAGGGTGACGTCGACGAGCCGGTGCACGGCTGCCTCCGTTGACAGCCCCCCTGCGGCGGACAGCGCGTGCAGGCAGTAGTCGGCCAGCTCGCCCGGGGGGACGTCGTCGCGCACCGCGCCCGCCTTGCCGGCTTCGGCGATGACCTCGCGCACCAGATCGTGCAGTTGCCGCTGGGCCTCGATGACGTGCCGGTCCCGGTGGACGAAGGCGGCGACCTCTCCGTCCCGGCGCCGCGTGTACGTGATGTGGGCGTACCCGCGCAGCACTCCTTCGAGCCGGGCCACGGGTCCGCCCGCATGGTCCCGGGCCTGGGAGAGCCGGCCCAGGTGGGCCGCGACGTGACGCTGGTGCCAGACGATCAGGATCGACTGGACGTCCGGGAAGTACTTGTACAGCGTCGCCCGCCCGATCCCGGCCTCTTTCGCGATCTGCGACATCGTCACCGACGTCAGACCGTGCTCACCCACGAGCGTGACGGTCGTCTCCATGACGGCGTCCTGCACGGCGCGGCGATGCGCCTCCATCGTCTCGTCCCAGAGCTTCGGCATAGCTCGAGGATACGCAACGACGAGGCCGTGACACTCTGCCTTGACAGAGACAAAGTGTATCGATAAATCTGAATGAGTCGATCCGGGCGAGGAAGGAAGGCTCCGATGCCCCACGCGCCACCCGTCGGGGTGACCCCTGACGAGAACCGCGCCGCGTTCGCGGACGGCTGGGCGATCCATGCCGTCGACGCCGTGACGGTCGGCAGTGCCCTGCCTGCTCCGGCCGACAGGCTCCGCGGCCGGCGAACCGGCCTGATCCGCCTGTGACGCAGGGCCCGTACCTGAGAAAGGAGCGGTCATGCCGACCGCGGAAGCCCGCCTCGTGACCGACCGCGCGAGCCGCTACCTCGTCCAACTCTGCCGCCATCTGCGCCGCATGCCCCGCATGAGCCACCGCCCGCCCGGCGCTCACGGTGAGGGCAGGACGCAGCCCGAGGTGCGGCACGTCGAGTTCACCGACACCCACGGCACCGTCCGTTTCGCCGACGGCCTGTGGCACCTGGACGCCGGCGCGGACGCGCTCACTCTGCGCGTCGACGCCGACGACGAGGAGGCGCTGCGGCGTCTCCAGCACGCGATCGCCGCGCGGATCGACAAGATCGGCCGGCGGGACGGACTGCGGGTGCACTGGCGGCGAGACGGGCCCGACGCCTTGTCGCAGGCGGAGTACGGCCCGGAGGGCGACACCGACGGCGCCGGCGTGGCCCGCCGCAGGCGGGGAGCGGCCCTGGGCTTGGCGGCAGGCGGGACAGTGATCGTCGCGGTGCACCTGGGGATCGGCGGCGCGGTGCCGGCCGACGCGAAGTGGACGGGCCGGGCGGTCGACGCCGTACTGGTCCTCGTCCTGGTGAAGCTGGTGTTCCTGGGCGGCCACCTCTTGCTCGGGCGGTCCGCGCTGCGCCGAGGCATCGTGTTCCGGCACCGCACGAAACATCGAGAGCGGGCCGACGCCACGGGCTGAACGCTGTGCACGACGGGGCGCTCGGTCCGGCGGAATCGAGCGGGGCTGCGTCGAGCGGGCGATGCGGACGCCTGCCGTACTGCACGGCGACAGACCCCGCTGTCTCCGCAGCCGTCTCCCGCCCGATCCGGAGCGTGAGGTCCGGGTCGGGCGGGAGACGGTGCCGTCAGTGGAAGGCGTGCACGACGGCATGCCCCTTGCCGCGGCCGATCATCCATCGGTTGACCGGCGTGGTGAGCACGAAGGCCAGAGCCAGGGAGAGCGCGAGCGCCGCCCAGAAGAGGAACTGGTCCAGGCCCGCGTCCATCGCGCCGGGCACGGCCACGACGACCGTGTTGTCGATCACCTCCATGACGGCGATGGACACGGTGTCCGCCGCCAGCGCGACCCTGAGCGCCTGGCGGACCGGCAGCCCGGCGCGCAGCACACCACGCATGGTCAGCGCGTAACCGAAGACGAAGGCGAGCGCGATGGACAGGGCGACCGTGGTCGCGTTGTGCAGGCCTGCGGCGGTACCGATGACCATGCCGAGGACTTCACCGATGGCGCATCCCGTCAGGCAGTGCAGCGTCGCCTGGGCGGCGGTGCGCCAGGACGTGCCGGAGCCATGGTGATCATGGCCGTCGTAGTGGTCATGGTGCTGGTGGTGTGCGGTGTGGTCCATCGTCGGCCTCCCCTTTGCCGGATCGTGTCACCCTCCTTAACTGCATACCCCCCTGGGGTATTTCCGTGCGAGCGGGACAGATCCAGGGAAATGTTTTGGGCTCGGGGACGAGCCTGTGGGCCCGGGGCGGCTGGGTGGCAGCCGCCCCGGGCCCGGCAAGGCCGAATGTTCGGTTACTTGCCGAGCATCTTGCCCATGTCGGTGATCTCGGACGACTGCGAGGTGACGATCGACTTCGCCATCGCCGTGGCGGGACCGTAGGCGCCCTTGGCCTGTTCGGTCTTCGCCATCTCGATCGCGCCTTCGTGGTGGCTGGTCATCATCTGCAGGAACGCCTTGTCGAAGGCGTCACCGGACAGGCCCTTCAGCTCGTCCATGTCGTCGTCCGACATCATGCCGGGCATCGACGAGTCGGAGTGGTCCATGCCCGGCATGCTCTCCATGCCGGACATGTCGGCGTCCGGGACCTTCGCGTCCCAGGCCTTCAGCCAGCCGGACATCGTGTTGATCTCCGGATCCTGTGCTTGCTCGATCTTCGTGGCCAGGTCCTTCACCTGCTGGGACTTCGCCCGCGAAGCGGCCAGGTCGGCCATGGCCACGGCCTGCCGGTGGTGCGGGATCATCCCCTGGGCGAACGACACGTCCTGCGCGTTGTGGCTGTTCTGCGCGGCAGCGCCGGTGCCCGAGGGGCTGGCGGTGGACATCGCCCCCATGTCGTGGCCCGTCCGCCCCGACGACGAGGAAGAGGAGGAATCGCTGTTGCCGCAGGCGGCCAGCACCACCACTGCGGTGGCGGCGGCTGCCAGGGCCACGGTCCGGCGGAGGAGGGAACGGCGAGGTGCCATGAGAGGTACAACTCCTTGAAGTGCCCGCGCCCACGCGCGGGAGAAACGGATGCATGCAGGCCGGAGCGCGCCACCCCGTCAGGAGGGGGGCGTGCGGGAGCCTCTAGATCCGCAGGAGCTGCAACTCGGAAAGATCGGGTGGTGCGCGGCCGTCAACCGACCCAGGGGTCCGGCGCCCGCCGACGAATGCCGCAGGTTCGACACGAGCGGTCAGACCGGGCGTCAGAGCGGGCGGGACATAAGCCGTGGACGTACCGCCTGCCGCGCAGGTCCCGCCGGCGTGGTCCATGGCCATGCCGCTGTCGTCGGCATCGGACAGATGCCGGCAGTCGTCACCGGCAACGTGGACCGGCGCGGGGTGGTGCCCGGGCGATTCCGCCGACACCATCATGTCGTGCCGGCCCGCGGCCGGCATGCCGGCAGGGGACAGGGCATGCATGCCCAGCACCCCCGCCACCAAGGCCAGGACCAGCCACATCCAGCGCACAGAACTCGCCCCGGAACCGGTGCGAGCGCTGGAGATCATGGGTTCATCGTATGAGGCTTCCTCCGGACCGGCAGCCGAACACTGCTCCAAGTGCCGCATCCCACATCGCCCTTCTCCCACCGGCGGACGCGCTCCTCGTCGGGGTGGCGTCAGCGACGTTGCGGTTCCGCTCGCCTGCCGCGCATGCGTACGACGGCGGCTTGGGCCCGTTCTCCGTCGACCCCCTCGACGTCGTCGGACAACCGCTGTCTGTGTCGTTCAAGCACGGCGAGCTGCCGTTCTCGCCGCTGTTGGTGTCTCCCGCCGTCCGGCAAAGCGCAGGCTTGCGGCGATGCCCACGGCCGTATGGCGCCGCGGCCGCCGCCGATGGCTACTTGATGCGCCGCGCGGGCAGGGTGACGGTGTGGAGCAGGTGTTCCAGTGGTCCGCGCCGGAAGTGACGGGTCCATACGCTTGCCGTCAGCAGTGCGGCTGCGATGAAGGCCAGCAGCACCGGCAGCGCGGACATGCTCTCGTCCTCGACCGCGGGGACGGACCAGACGTCGGTCAGGAGCCACAGGGCGACGACGTGAGCGACGTAGGCGGTCAGGGCAGTCATGCCGACGGCGGAGACGGGGGTCGCCAGCCGGGAGAGTCGGGGCATCCGGTCCGCGACCGTCAGACAGCCGGCCACCACCACGAGGGCGACGCCCGTGTTGCCGAGGACGGAGAAGGTGGTCTGGCTGTGCGGGGCGGCCACCAGAAGCCAGGCGAGCGGCGTGTCGCCCTCGGGCTCACCGACCGTGTCGGACCACCAGGCCGACGACGCCGCACCGCCGTTCGTGGCCGCGGCGACGGTGGTGAGTGCGTGCGGGACGAGGCGCAGCGCCAGCCAGGAGCCGCCGTAGCCGAGAACGGCCAACGCCCAGCCGGTCCAGGCGAGCCGGGACCGGATCCCGGGCCGGGTCAGGTCGAGACGGGCCACAGCCATTCCGGCGATCAGAAAGGGAGCCCACGTCAGCACCGGGTAGGCACCGGTGAACAACAGTTCCACGATGCCGTCCGTGCCACTGGTCCAAGCCAAGGGATCATGGGCGACGACGGTGGCCGCCCAAGCCCCGTCCTCGATCGACTTCCTTGCGGCATAGAGGAGTTGGGGCAGGGCGAGTGCGCCGGCGGCAGCGATGAGCGCGAGCGTCGCGGCACGTAACCTGTAGAGCGGGAGAACGGCCAGGAAGAGCAGGCCGTAGAAGCTGAGAATCACGTCGACCTGGGTGTCCAGGGCGGTCAGTGCGTATCCGAGCGCCATGAGTACGACGGCGCGGATCACGATCCTGGCCACGGCCTGCCGTCCCGCGCGGCCGGGTTGGGGCTGTGGGCGGCCGGTGATGATGACCAGGGAGAACCCGGCCAGCATCGCGAACAGGGCGGAGGAGCGGCCACGAGCGGACTCCAGCAGGAAGCCGACGGGACCGCCGACCGCGACGTCGGGGCCGACATGGGCGGAGTACATGCCGAGGACCGCGAGACCGCGGGCCAGGTCGATGCCGACCAGCCGTCCGGCTGTCGGGGCGCAGGACGCCGACCCCGGCAGTACCGCTTGCGGCACTGCCGGAGTTGTTTTGTGTGTCATGCCTTCAGGGTCTGCGGACAGCGCGGCGCGGCCCATCCGGCGGCCGTCCGAAGCCCACCGGCCGACGGGCCGGAACCGAACCGGCCTGCCGGCCGGTCCAGGTCGACGGTCAGCCGGATCCGGACCGCACTGCGCAGATGCGTCCCGGTCGGCGCGATACCCAGTTCAAGGCGAAGAGCGGAGCGCATGTGATCCGAGTAGTGGTGGTCGACGACGAAGCCCTCGTCCGTACGGGCTTCACCCACATCCTCAACGTCTCGGACGGCATCCGAGCGGTGGCGGCTGTTCCGGGCGGCCAAGCCGTCCGGACCGTGCGGGAGTTACGTCCTGACATCGTCCTTCTCGACATCCGGATGCCCGACGTGGACGGGCTGACCGTCCTGGCCGAGCTGCGCCGTATGCCGGATCCTCCGGTGGTGGCCATGCTGACGACGTTCGACACCGACGAATACGTCGATGCCGCGCTGCGGTCGGGCGCCGCCGGTTTCCTCCTCAAGGACACCGATCCCCGGCAACTGCCCCACCTGATCCGCACTTTGTCCGAGGGCGGAACCGTGCTTTCCGCACAGGTCACCCGTACCGTGGTGGACGCCTACCTCGGCCGCAGCGTCCGCGAACCCTACGCCATCCGTCTTGTCGCCCGGCTGAGCGGGCGTGAGCGCGGGGTCCTCGCCCTGATGGCCGAGGGGCTCTCCAACGTGGACATCGGTGACCGGCTCCACCTGAGCACCGGAACGATCAAGGGCCACGTCAGCGCCGTGTTCGAAAAGCTGGAGGTCGACAACCGCGTCCAGGCCGTACTGCTGGCCGAGCGTGCGGGACTGCTCGGCCCCGCCGATGACGGAGCAGCCCGGTGAACCCACGGCACCCGACTGCCCTGTCACCGGACCTGCCGCTGGTTGCCGCAGCACTGCTGGACCTGTGGGCCAACGCAGACGACGACAACCGGCCCGCGCTCGCCTCAGGTCTGCTCGCTCGCCACCCCGGCCTTCACCCTGCGCCGTCACCAGCCACAGCCGGCTTTCGCCCTTTGCGGCCATCTCATTTGGCGAGTCTGCGGTAGCAGATGAGGGTGAGGCGGCGATGTCGGTCGCACCCGCTCAGCCGGCCGAAGTGTTCTGTGCCGCCCCGCGCGCTTCGGTGAGGGCTCGCTGCCCGAGGCCGCCGCCGGACAACTGAATCCTGGTGGCGGCCAGGATGTCGTCCCTGCCGATGGTCCGCCCGGCCTTCCTGCGGGCGGACGGGGCCCGGGGGGAATCCTCGAGGAACGAGGGTGGGCCCGGTTCGCCCGACATCACCGGACTGACGGTACCGAAACGCCGGGCCCCCTCCTCGCGGACGACCATGGCCGCGTCCCGGGCGAGGTCCGTCAGGAACACGCTCGCGATTCCGTCCAGGTCGCGGACCATCGCCGGGACGGCCGTAGCCCCCTGGCTCCGCAGCAACTTCCTGACCCCGGCCTCGAACCTGTGGGCGCCGACCACAGCACTCGGTCTGCGCGACCCTCTGCGCTCCCGAACAGGCACGATGACACCCTCGGCGTCGTACAGGTCACCGGTCAGGCCATGAAACGTCGGGCTGTGGAGGTACCACTGGCACCCCACCTCGATCTCGACGTTCCGGTCGATGGCCGAGACGAGGTCCCGGGGAATCAGCTTCTTGCGGGCCTCCTCCGCCGCCGCTCTCCTCGCGCCGTCGATGATCTCCGTCAGCACTGTCCGCGTCACCGACGCGGCGGCCCACGCGGCCGACCGAGAGACGTGCATCGGGGTCACGTCCCTGAACACCGCTTTGACGAGAGAAGGCCTGAACGGCGGGACATCCATGACCGAGGCGGTCTCGGGGCCACTGTGCTCAGGGCGTACGGGCTGTGCGGTCATCGGAAGAAACGCTCCCCGCTGTCGGAGTTGTCAGAGGCCCACACTTCACCACGCAGACCCGCTCTCTTCCCCGTCCTCCGTCGAAGCGGCACCCGGTCAAGGGCCTGACGGGCACATCCCGACGGCCGGACACCTCGCGGGGGAGGTGGACCTGCGGGACCGTTCCCGTCCGATGCCGACGTTCCTTCGGCACCTCGGCGTCGATCTGCAGGCGTCTGGCCGACAGCGTGGTCGCAGATCGTGGAGTAGGACGCCGAGGCGAAGTCGTACGCCAGAGCCGGGCGTTGGTGGATCTGGGGCGCGGTGTACTGGCGCGGCGCGTTCGCGTCTTCGCGCGGCATGGCGTCGGCTTACGGCTTGGCCGGATGGAGGACTGTGGTCCGCGGTGGTGGTAGGGGTGCTTCGGAGGTGGGTCACGTGGCGGTCGCGAGTCCGACGAGGTGCCGGGCCGTTTCCGCAGGATCGATGATCTGGTGGAGGTGCGCGCCGGGCAGGTGTGCCACACGCCAGCCGCGTTCGTGTGCCTCGGCGGCGAGGTCGTCGTAGGGAGGGCCGAACAGCAGGTAGGAGCAGGGATGGTCGTCCCAGCCGTCGGGGACCGGGATGTGCTGCTCGTAGTAGGACAGCGGCAGAGTGGGCTGCTCCTCGATGACGGTCTGTCGCATCGTCGGATCGGAGAACATGGGTGCGACGTCTGCCTCGTCCCACCAGTCGGTCCAGCGTGGAAGACGGCCGTTCACGGCCATCGGACTGAGGAACGCCAGCAACTCGGGTGAGGCGACCGGGGTCGGTCCGATCAAGGCCGGCAGGGCGGCGTCGACGAAGATCGAGCTGGTCACCGGATGGCCGAGGCCCGAACGGATCGCGGGGAGGAACAGGCCTGCGTTGCTGTGTGCGACCAGCGTGACGGGGCTGCCGGCGGGGATCTGCCGGAGGCCGTCACGAACGGCGCTGACGATGCGGGGCCAGAACGGCGGAGGACCGGCGCCGATGTGCAGCAGCGACGGCACCTGTACCTGGTATCCCGCCGCCGTCAGATGTTCGGCCACGGGGCGCCAGGTCGAGGGACCCACGGACGGACTGTGCACAAGAACGAAGACCGGCTGCATGTGATGATCCTGTCGCCCGCGCCGTCGCAGTTGCGACAGGCTTGGCCGACAGCAGAACGCTCGACTTCGAAGAAGCTCACGCGCGCCTACCGCGCGCACACCGCGACGGCCCTGGACGTCCAGGTGGAGTCGAGCCCGGAGTCCTGGGATTTGGGCCGGGCACACCCTGGGGACACCGGCCCGCACTGCTTGCCGTCCACGATGCCGTCGAGGACGGCACTGCCTGCCGGGCGAAGCTGTCGGTGCGCGTCGCTGAGCCCGTCCTGTCCGACGACCGGATCCTCCAGCACGAACCTGCGGTGCCGGACTTCTGGTGGAACGGCCTCGCCGGGACCCTGGGGAAGGTCTCGGCCGCGCTGCGCCTTCTGCACTGGGAGAGATGGGGCTGTGCTCTGGCGGCGTCTGCGGGAGACTGTGGGGTGCCTACATCCAGCCCGCTCGCAGCCTACGACGACGTGCGTGCATATCTAATTGACCAGTTGAATCGCGCCCTGCGACGTCCCGGAATGTTCGGGAGGGAGTCGGAGCTGGCCTTGCGCATGCTGATGCATCACCTGCTGTACGTGGAGTGCCAGCCCGAGGCATTGACCGAGCAGCAGCGGGTCTGGGAGGAGCGTGGCGCATGGTCCAACATCGGCGTCGCGGGCGTGTTCCGCGAGCTGATCCCGGAGCGCTACTACGAGCACGGCATTGCCTCGGTGTATGCGGAGTTCGCGCACTGCCGCGGCTGGCTCAAGCCGGACCGCGTACTGGACCGTGACGAATACGCAGTGCTGCAGGGCGCGGTCCGCCAGTGGGCGGGAAAGGACCGCGTGTGGACGGACGTCGTCGATGAGTTCGGTACCCCGTCCGTTTCGCACAGCGCCGGTCAGCGGGGCCAGCACGTGCCATCCTGCCGTCTCGTAGAGGGCCCGGCCCTGCGGGGTCGCGACCAGCACGCCTGCCGTGGCTCCTTGTCCGGCTGCGATGTGGGCGAGCGTGAGCATCACCAGCTTTCCCAGACCGCGGCGTTGATGAGCGGGGTCGGTCTCGACCTGGTCGACGACGAAGGTGGTGCCGGTGACGGCGACTTGGCCGCGCGCGGCGAAAGCGCCGTCGGTGGTTCGGATCAGGGCGCGGGCGACGTCGGCCCGGGTCCAGGTGTCCAGTCGGTGGCCATCGGGGGTCGCCGGTGGGGCCTCGGTATGGGCGGTGCCTGGTGGAGCGGTCATCAGGAAGCCGGGTCCGCCGGCCAGGGACCAGCCGGGCCCTAGCCAGGGTTCGAGCATTTCCGGTGGTGCGGGTGTTTTCAGCCATACGCCGGGTGCTGTCGTGTTCTCGGTGATCGTGCGGACGGCTGTTTCATCGGTGGCTGACAGTACGTGTCGCACGACGTGCCCGGGGAGGCCCACGTCAACGGTGAAGCCCCAGGGAGTGGGGACGGGGTCGGCCGTGCCTCGCGAGACGGTCCAGCCGTGGATCCAGGCTCGCATGGCCTCGGCCGTGTTCATGAAAGGCAAAACGCCCCCCGGCGCAGGTGATAACTGTCTGGAATGTGCATCCATGTCGCGTGAAGATCGCCGGTCGTTGCCCGGTGAACAGCGACGCGGGTGGGGCCAGGAGTCGCTGGGACTTCCCGGCCGGTGGCGGTTCGTGCGTCGGTCAGGTGCCGGACGCCTTGGTGAACCGGATGGTGACGTCTTCCCGGTCGACCAGGTCCCAGAGCCTGTCGACGTAGTCGGGGCGGACGTTCTTGTACTGCAGGTAGTAGGCGTGCTCCCAGGCGTCGAAGACCAGCAGCGGGGTGCTGCCCTGGCCGACGTTGCCGTGGTGGTCGTAGACCTGTTCGACGATCAGGCGCTTGCCGAGCGGTTCCCGGGCGACCACGCCCCAGCCGGAGCCCTGGACGGACGCGGTCGCGACGGTCAGCTGCTTCTTGAACTGCTCGAAGCCGCCGAGGTGTTCGTCGATGGCGTCGGCGAGGGTGCCGTCGGGTCGGTCGCCGCCGTCGGGGGAGAGGTTCTGCCAGAAGATCGAGTGCAGGACGTGGCCGGAGAGGTTGAAGGCGAACGTCTTCTCCAGCCCGACCAGTGAGGCCGGGGTGATCTGGTCCTTGTCGCGGATCTCGGCGAGCTGTTCGAGGGTGTCGTTGGCTGCCTCGACGTAGGCGGCGTGGTGCTTGGCGTGGTGCAGTTCCAGGATCTGCCCGGTGATGGCCGGCTCCAGTGCGGCGTAGTCGTAGGGCAGGTCGGGAAGCGCGTAGGTGCCCATCAGGCACGTCCCCTTTCCGGGTGAGTGATCGTCCTGGGGCACCCTGCCGGTTCCGGCCGGCTCCGCCGCGGCGTGACGGCTGTGAGATGGATGCCGGCCGCCACCCTGACGAGGGGGTCGCACCAGTCGGACGGCTCTACCCGGCTGCCACGCACCGAGTGGGGCGCCTTTGTCATCGGGCTGGCCCTGCCTGCGCCGGTGCGGGCCGGCCGGTAGGACTCTGTGCCGGTTTCGGTGAGAGGCGTTGAAGGTGAGCCGGTCGATGACTGCTGCACAGACCCGTCCGGGCAGGCCCCGGGCCGAATGCCAGCGTTTTTCAAGCGCCGCAACGGAACATCGGCCGCGTCCTGGGCCCGGCCGCGGTCACGTGACCGGCCGCAAGCCCAGCCATGGGCGCTGGGCGAAATGCCGGGCTCCGGGGGCGGTGGGAACCCCCGGGGCCCGGCTCGGGGGTGCACGGTTAACGATCCGGGGCCCATACCGTCACGCGTCACCGGGGACAGGGCCGCGAGGACGAACCGGAAGGGCGGTCGGCGGCCGCACTGCGGACACCGGTGGATAGGCCTTCCGCGGGCCGCCACCTCGGTGCCCGCGACGGCTACCGTGCCGTCGTCTGCCGGCTGACTTCCGGCTCCTGATGGACATCTTGAACGGCGAGGCCGGCGAGGCGAGGTGTCAGCGCCTTGTCGAAGAGTTGAGCCGTCGTCCCGTCATGGACGTCATCGGATTCGCCGAGCGCCAGGCGCGACCGGTGCACTGAGGAGTCCGCCCGGGCTGGGGGAGTCTCCCGGGGGCGGTTGCGCGGTGACTTTGCCAGGGCACCAGTATGGTCTGGCATGACCTACGTGATCACCGCCGCTCACCCTGAAGACGCCACGGCGTTGGGGCCTTTGCACCTGCGCAACTGGCTGCAGAACTACCCCAGCGCAGATGCGGGGATCGATGAGTCCTGGATCCGTGAGCACCGCGGTTCGTCCGCCACTGCGGAAGGCGTCACGCAGTGGCGAGAGTTCATCGAGGTGGCGAACCAGCACTCTGCCCCGCACTTCTGCCGTGTCGTCCGGTCCGAGACGGAGATCGTCGGCTATCTCTGCGGCCACTGGGAAGAATCAGGATCGGTCACCCTCGGGCCGATGTATTTGCTGGACCATGCCCAAGGACACGGACTCGGTGGCCAGATGATGACCGAGTTCCTCGCATGGGCCGGACCTGCACGCATCCGCCTGGGGGTCGTCGACTACAACGAACGCGCGATCCGCTTCTACCAACGCCACGGCTTTGAGATCACGGGCGAGCGTTACCTCTGGCGAGGCAGGCTGCCGACCCTTCCCATGACCCGGGAGGCCCCATCGGCCGCCGAATGCGGCTCGACACAGACGTAGGGCCGTTCCCGGTCGCGGTATCGCCGTCTTTCGCCTGAACATCTCAAGCCACGTTGATCGGCAACTGCCGTCGAGACTCATCGAGAAGCGCCGTCCCTGGGGAGGTTCTGGCTCGCTTTCCGTGGAGGGCTGAGTGACCGTAATGTCGATCTCCAATGACCAGCAGCGAGAGGCTGACGTGAGCCAGTACTACGACTTGGGCGATCAGACCCTGTGGAACCCGTCCAGCGGGGCGTCGCGGCTGTTCATGAGCCAGGTCACCGTCTTTCAGGCCGAAGTGGGGCTGCCATCCGGCATCGGCCCCATGGAGGCTGATGAGTGTCAGATCGACCCCATCGCGTTCGCGGCGTTCGTCGATGCCCTGCTCGCCTGGCACAGCCAAACCAGGCACGCCGTCATAACCACCCTGTCCGAAGGGTTCGTTGCCACGGTGCTGGCCTTGGCTGAGACAGCGAACATCGAGGTGAGCCGGCAGGCGGCCAAGCGCGCCGAGAGCCACTGTCTCAAGACGGCTTCGGATCTCCGTGCGACGGAATGGACAACCGCACTGCAGCAGAAGTCACGGGAGCTCGTCCGGCACATGGCGCCCTGAGCTTCATCTGCCGGCACCTCTGGTGCCTCGGGAACGTGGTCCTACGTGCAGGGCGGGACACGCTTGCGGAGGAGTCGGCAGTCGGTGAGGCGGGTGATCAGGCTTCGGTGCTTGGTGGGACTGAGGTGGGTGAGCTGGGCGGATCCGTCTCTGCTTTATCCGTGTTGAGTTGGAGGGTTCGTGGAACAGTCGGGCAGACGTGGGCGGCCATGGCCAGGGCCATGTGGCGATGCCGGCCGGGGTCTCGGTGGACCTGAGTCGTCCGGGCAGCTCAGCCGTCTCGATCTCCACGGCACTGACAAGCATGGGCTGAGACGGCCTCCTGCGACGTTTTCCTGCGGGGCACGGATCCGGCCACGACACTGGACCGGTGAACGAGCACGCAGACGCACACGAGAACGAACGGCAGGCGACTCTGGACGAGTTGGCCGAGGGACTGCGCGTCCTCAAGCCGGGCGACCTGTCCGTCGAGGCCCCTCACACCCTCAACTTCCACGGCAGGACTGTGTACGTGACCGGTGAGCGGGCCACGGTCACCGTGACCGAAACACCCGCCGAAGTCAGCTGGCCGCTCACGGTCGGGCCGATTCCCGGCCCGGACTCGGCGCACCAACTGCGCCCGGAGGTCGGACAACGGCTGGCCGGTGCGCTCGCGGAGCATCGGTCCGTCCTGCTCAGTGGGCCCGGAGGAGTCGGCAAGTCGCAGACGGCCGCCGCCCACGTGCACCGGGCGGTGGACAGCGGCGTCAGCCGGTTCGTGCTGTGGGCGGACGCAACCGACGGCCCCTCTCTGACCGCCTCGTACGCCAAGGCCGCGCAGCGGCTGCTCCTGCCCAAGCTCCCGGATCGAGACCTCGACCGGCAGGCCGAGGCGTTCTTGGACTGGTTCCGCACCCCCGGGCCCTCCGCCCTGGTCGTCCTGGACAACCTCGCCGATCCGTCCTCCCTCGCCGACCGCCTGCCGCACAGCACCGCGGACGGCCGCAGGGTCATCGCGACCAGCCGACTGCGCGGGGCCTCCGTCGGCGGACTGATCGGCACCGTCGTGCCGGTCGGAACCTTCGAACCTGCCGAATCGCTCGCCTTCCTGCGCAAGCGCATCCTCGTCTCCGAGGTGGCCTACCTGGCGGACGAGGAGTACACGGCCCAGTTGTCCGAGCTTGCCGAAGAGCTCGGACACCTCCCGCTCGCCCTCGGGTACGCCGTAGCCGCCATGGTCACCAACGAACTGACCGCCGACGAATACCTGTATGAGCTGCGTGAACGGGCCGACAGCCTGGACGAGGCGTTGACCCCGGACCCTGGCGCCCGCAGCTTAGGAGTCACCGCGGCACTCCTGCTCTCCCTGGACGCGGCCCAGCGCCGCCGCCCTCAAGGTGCCGCCGCCCCCGCCCTGCGCCTCGCGGCCTGCTACGACCCCGTGGGTCACCCCGAACGTTTGTGGCAGGCGCAGGTGGTCCGGGACCTGCTGACCGGCCAGGGGGCCGAGGACTGGTCGGGCGCAGGCAGACGGGGCATCGGTGACGCCGCACTGCGGGTCCTGCACGAGTACGGGCTCCTCACCCACAGTCGGCGGGCCGAGCCGCGCGCCGTGCAGATGCACGCCCTCACCGCCAGGGCGGCCCGTGACACCCTCCGCCCCGACGAACTCGCCACCTGGGCCGCCTGCGCGGCCACCGCCCTGCTCGACCTGTGGCCCGAACATGACTACACCGACGCCGAGTTGGAGGAGGTCCTACGGGCGAACGCGCGTCGCCTGCACGCCAACCTCGGGGAACGGCTCTACTCCGCCCCGGACGGTCCCCGGCTGCTCACCCGCTACGCCCGCAGTTCCGCCTCCGCCGGGCTGCTGCGCGACGCTGTCGGCATCTGGGACGCACACGCCGAGACTACCGAGCGCCTGCTCGGTGTGGACGCGACGGAGACCATCGCGGCCCTCTCCGGCCGGGCCGAGACACTGGTCGCCGTCGGCGGCCACGCCGAAGGACTGGCCCTCGCCCAGGACGCCGCCGCGCGGGCGGCACGCACCACCGGCGAGGCCTCGGAGCCGCACCTGGGCGCGCGCCTGGTCGTGGTCCAGGCCCACAGCGCGGCCGGCCGCTATACGACGGCCGCGTCGCTGGCCGAGGGACTCGTCGGTGACGCGGTGTCCGAGCTCGGCCCAGGCCACAAGGTGACTCTCGGCGCCCGGCTCGCGGCGGCGGACGCCGAACGGCTCTGCGGCCGGCCGGAAGCGGCAGCCGCGTACGAACAGGCGATCCTGGAGCAGTCCGGCGCCTTCGAAGGCCTCGGCGCGGACGGCGATCTGCAGGTGGCGGGAGCGGTGCTGATCACCCGGTTGATGCGGACCGGGGACGCCCAGGCCGCCCGCGCGGGAGCCACGCAGCTCCTGACGCGCCGCGAAGCACTGCACGGCCCCGACCACCCCGTGACCGCAGGAACCCGGTACGCGGTGGCGGTGACCGCCCTGCTGACCGGGCGTGGCGAGGAGGCGCTGGAACGGGCCACCGCCGCTGCCGATGCCCTGTCGGCAACCCTGGGCGAGGAGCACGCGGTGACGCTGGATGCCCGGATGCTCGCCGCCTCGGCGCTGGTCGCGCTCGGCCGCCCGGCCGAGGGGGCCGCCGCCGGGGCGACCGTGCTCACCACCGCCGTCACCTCCCTGGGAGAGGACCATCCGATCGCGCTGCGCTGTGCCGCCGCGCTCGCCGATGCGCTGACCGCCGCCGGGCGTCTCGACGAGGCCCGGCCGCTGCTGGAACGCATCGAGGCACTGCGTATGAAGGTCCTGGGCGCGGCCCACCCGGACACCCGCGCCTCGCGGGCCAACCTCGCCGCAGCCAGGAAGTCCGAGGGCCGGCTGGCCGAGGCGGAGGCGATGCTGCGGGAGGTGTACGACACGGAGGCGGCACGGCGCGGCGAGGAGCATCCCGTGACCCTGACCGTCCGGCACAACCTGGCGCTGGTCCGGTCGGAGCTGGGGCATGCTGCCGAGGCCGCGGCGGACCTGGCCGAGGTCGTCCGTCGACGGTCCGGCCTGCTGGGCGAGGAGCACCCCGACACCCTGATCGCCCGCCAGTCCCTCGCGGCCGTCCGGGCGAGCAGCGGCCGTCTGCGGGACAGCCTCGAGGAGAACCGTGCCGTCCTGCGCATCCAGGCCCGTACCCACGGCCTCTCCCACCCCAGCACGCTGAACAGCCGGATCAACGCGGCCCTCGCCCTCCAGGGCTGCGGGCACACCGCCCAGGCCGTGGAGGAGGTTCGCGCGGTCGCCGCCGACGCGGCCGAGGTGCTCGGAGCGGACCACCCGATCACCCTGGCCGCCCTGGCGAACCTCACCGACGGGCTGTCCGGGCTCGGCCTGCACGACGAGGCCCTCGACCTGGCCCGCTCCCTCGCGGAGCGGGTGGCGTCGAGCAGGCCGCCCTCCGATCCTCTGGTGCTGTCGATGGGCACCGGGCTCGCCCGACGTCTCAGGGACGCGGGCCGTGCCGCCGAGGCGATCGCCGTCCAGGAACGGCTGCTCGCCGACGCCGAGGGCGCTTTCGGCAACGACCATCCGGCCGTCCTGCGCGCCCGCAGCGGCCTGGGCAACATGCTGGTGGAGACGGGAGACTTCCCGAGGGCGGTCGAGCTCGCCCGGACGACCCTGGTGGCAACCGTGGAGCGTTACGGGGAGGACCACAAGGAGAGCCTGACGGCCGCGGTCAACTTCGGCGTCGCCCTCCACGCGGCCGGGCTGGGCGAGCAGTCGGCCGCGGTGACCCGGGCCGTCGCGGAGACGGAGGAACGGCTGCACGGCGCGTCGGCGCCCGCCACGCTCACCGCACGGGGAAACCTTGCGGTCGCCCTGGCCCGGTGCGGCCGCACCGCCGAAGCGATCGAGATCGGACGCGACGTGCTCGCCCGCCGCACGGAACTGAGCGGCTCCGGCTCCCCGGACACGCTCAACGCCAAAGCGAACCTCTCGGTCTCGTTGCGCAACGCCGGCCGGTTCGACCAGGCTCTCGCGCTGGGCCGGGAGGTGGCCGAAGCACGACGGGACCTGCTCGGACCGGAACACCCGGACACCCTCAGCGCCGAGCTCAATCTCGCGGCGTACCTGTGGGACGCGGACCGGGTGGAGGAGGCGGTCGCCGTGGAGCGGCGCGTGCTCGCGATTCGCGAGACGGCCCTCGGCCCCGGACACCCCGACACCCGCCTGACCCGCAACAACCTGGCCCACAGCCTTGCGGCCCTCGGCGACAGCCGGACCGCCGCCGAGCTGCACGGCCGCAACGCCGAGCTCGCCGCCCGGCTGCTCGGCCCCGACCATCTGTCCGTCCTGGAAAGCCGCTGTGCCCGGGCCCGCGAGCTGGACTCGGCCGGTCGGAACACCGATGCGCTGAGGGAACTCGAGGACGTGGTGGCCAGGGCCGAGAGAGTCGGCGTGGATGCGGAGGACCGCTCCGCCTTCCGACTGCACCTCGCCCTCGCGTACGACGAGGCGGGCCGGGGCGTCGAGGCACTGGAGCTGATGCGGCAGGTCGCGTCGGAACGCGTCGAGCGCATCGGGGCGGAACACCGCGACACCCTCACCGCCCGCACCAACGTCGCAACACTGCTCGGGCGTCTCGGCCGGACCGGGGAGGCGCTGACCCTCCAGCAGGAACTGCTCGACATCCGCGAGCGGTTGTGGGGAGCGGACCATCCCGACAGCCGGTCCGCCCGCGCGGACCTGGCCGCGGCCACCTTCCGGGCAGGCCGGTTCGCGGCGGCAGTGGCACTGCTGGAACCGGTCGAGGCCGCACGGCTCAGCGCGCTCGGACCCGACGACCCCCGCGTGCTCGCACTGACCGCCAACCTCGCCGGGATGCGCTCGCGCGCCGGCTTCCCCGAGCCGGCCATCCCGGCCGAGGAGGACGTGCTGGCCCACCGCGAACGTCTCTACGGGGCACAGCACCCGGACACTCTGTGGGCCCGGGGCAACCTCGCCTCCAGCCTCCGACGCGCCGGACGCACCACCGAAGCCGTCCGCCATGCACGACAGGCCCACCAAGACGCGCTCGTCGTCCTCGGCGCAGGCCACTCCACCACGCAACGGATCACCGGTGTCCTCGCCGAAGCCCTGCTGGCCGCTGGTCGTCCCGACGAGGCGGCCGAACTCGCCGGCTCCGTATGGTCCGACGCCGTGGCCGCGGATGCCCCAGGGCACCCGACCGCCGTGCAGGCATGCACGATCCTGGCCCGGGTCGCGCTTGCCGTCGGGAACCCCGACCGGACGGTCGCGTTGGCGGCCACTGCGCTCGCCGCAGCCGTGGACACCATCGGCGCGGACCACCCTGACGCACTGATCCTCCGTCACCTCGCCGCAGTAGCAGCGGCGGACGGCGCCGGGCCGGACGCAGAGGTGGGCCAGGCACTCGCCGCGCTCGCTGCCGCAGTCGGTACACAGCATCCGGACCACGTCCAGGCGGCCCGGCTCAGCGGTGAGCGCTGAACCGGGACTGCTACGCGTGGGGGTATCTCACATCTGGATGTGTACCTCCGCGTTCGAGCCAGTGGAAATAGCGGCTTTGTCATGGAATGTGTTCGTGATGTGTGTCGTGTCGTTCGAGATCGTGTTGCGGGTCACCGACATCTGCGGGATCGGCGCCGATTCGCCCCGGGTCTGCCGCACCGCGTCCGCGAGCTGCTCCAGGAGTTCCTGAACGGCCGGATCGGCACGCAGCGCCTCCCCGATCGCCAGTTCCAGAGCCGTGCGCACCTCCGGGGCCAGCACCGGCAGCACCTGCCCTGCCTCGACTTCGGCCAGCTCGGCGGCCGGCCCCCCGCGCAGCTTCGCCATCACGGCGTTGTGGGCTCGGTTGCCGAGTTCGTCGATGGTCCCGTCGACGATCCCGTCCGCCTTGCCCCCCACCCGCTGCGCCTTGCGGACCGCCCACGCGAACACCATGGCCGCCGCGACTTCGACTCCGGTCATTCACATACCTCCGAGCAAGGGATCAAAGAGTCGCCGGATATCCGGATTGTCAGGAACCTAGCCGTTCGATGCCGCCTGCAGGCAGGTTCCGGTGATTTCGATGAGACTGCGACGCTCTACCGCGAGTTCGGCGTTCGGGCCAGGGGAAGTGGCAAGTAAGGCTGCTGCGCTTACTGTTGAATGAGCTGAGTGAATGAGGCTGCTGCTCTTCGACTTCGTCGGGCCATCAAACGCACTCAGGCCGTCACCCGTGAACGTGCCGCCACGGGACGTGGCTTGGAGGAAGCCGACGACGTCGCTGGCACGTTCGCCACGGACGGTGCGCTCGGCTTCGATCCAACCCCTTTCCTTCGGGCTCTGCACGAGGCCGGTTCCCAAGCGGTGGTGATAGGTCAGGTCGCGGGCATCATGCACGGCTCGGTGGAGCTGACCGGCGACCTCGACCTGCTGTGGGACGGCACGCCTGAGCAGGCACACGCACTGCGCAATGCCCTGGCTGCCACGGGCTGCACAAATCTGCCCGACCTTGGTCGTTCTCAGGTGGCCTACCAGGTGGCCAACGCCAGCGGCGACCTGTGCACGCCTGCCCTGCCCTGGGGCGACATGGGCACCGCCTCCTGCCTCGCCCGGGCGGTGAGCGCCCACGACCCGGCGGGCTTCACCATCCGCTACGCCGCCTTGGACGACCTGATCCATATGCGGCTCGCCCTCGGCCGCCCCAAAGACCGCCGCCGCGCGGAGGAACTAGCGCGCTTGCACCCCTGACCTTGTCTTTTGTCGTTTGAGAGAAGTGAATTGATTGCGTTCGCTGATGCTCTCGGGGCGTGTGGTCGTCTTCCCTGCGCCATGGCAGGGGGCGGGACGTCGGTTCTTCCATCCAAGTGGGGCCCCCGGGAACGGCGTTGAGGGTTTTGGCGCACGGGCGGGGCAGTGCGGGTGCGGGCGGAGGTCCCGAAACCCCCGGCGGACGCGGGCCGGTGTGGGCAGGGCGGGCTCAGTCGGCTCCTCCCAGGAGCGGCGCCACGGGACGGGGACGGGCTTGCGCAACACCCGGTCCGAGCGCATCCGTCCCAGTACCTCGACCGGAAGGCCATCGAGTAGGCAGGCCATGCGAGGAGCGTCGCCTCAGCGATATCGCCGTCGGGACCCAGACGAACCGTGTTCAGCAGCTGGCACCCGGAGGGGCGACCCGTCTCCAGGGTGGCGGCGAACGAGTACGGCCAGCCCGGGATGAACTGGTCGCCGGAGTGTCCACTGAGGCCATGAACGTTGCAGAACAAGCGGTCTGCGCTGCACGGAGTATCGGGGCGCAGCCAGTTGGTGACGTCGACCGCGAGGGCGAGCCGGTTGTCGGCGACTGCGGTCTGCGCGAGCACGGCCGGCGCGCGGCGAAGCACGCCTGCGTCGATGCGGCCGCAGTTCAGCGCGTCGTGCAACGCGCCGTGCCCACGACGCTGCTCGGCCAGCAGTGTCAGGTCCATTGGCGAGTTCACCGGCCCGTTCTCACAGCGCATCGCGTCACACAGTTCGCACAGGGTGCCACTGCGCCGGGTCAGGCACGTGTTGGTGATGTCGTCCAAGGTGCGGAACCGGGCTGTCGAGGCGGGTATGCGGAGGCCGTGCGCATCGAGGAGTGGGATGTCCTTGACGGCACGGCTGATGGTCATGGCGGTGGTGTTGAGGAGTTACTCGAAGAGTCCCTGAAGACTGCGCTTTCGCAGGTAGAGGATGGTGACCAGGGTCTGGCCGACGGGCGTGAGGCGGGGCGTGCGGCCTGTGCCCAGCGCGAGGTGGCGTGGTCCATCGAGGTCAAGGCCCTCGGCACCAACACGCGCAAGAGCCGCAAGGACGGCGTGGGTGAAGTGGACGTTCCGGTGGGCTTCGGCGGTGTGGTGTTTGTACCGGGCGCCCACATCGTGAGCGACGAGGACGGAATCGTCCTGCTCCCCGCGTGAACTCCACCGCGATCCGCAGGCCCGGCCCTCGCGCTCCCCGGCCGACCGCTGGAGCCCTACGACGGGTCCACCTCAGGCCCTGCCGACCGGCGATCCGCGCAGGCGCCGTGGCCGAGGGCGTCGGGGTCGCGGGAGGGAAAGTCCGACTCCCCGTAGAGGCCGGTCTCCTCACGTCCCACGGACAGGCCGCCCCTGTCCTGCCGGCCGATGACGGTGTAGACGGAGCCGTCCCCGCCCGACTGGAAGACCTCCAGTTCGGCGCGGCCGTCGTGGTCGGTGTCGATGGCCCGTGCTTCGTACACGAAGGACGACGACCACATGCGGATGGTGCCGGTCCGGCCGCTTCTCAGGTCGCGGGCGAGAGGCCCGTAACGCACCTCGTGCACCACCATGTTGTCCTGCGGTACGTCGCCGTTGTTCTCCTGGCTGTAGAAGACGGCCAGGTCGAGGTAACCGTCGCCGTCGAAGTCGCCGAAGGCTCCCCGCGTCTTCATGTCCCACCTCCATAAACTCCGCAGCATCGGCCAGAACCCGAGGGCGTCGTCGACTTCGGCGACGGTCCGGTGACCGTCTCCCCGGAAAGCCACCGAACCGGTGCTCGCGTTGATCTCGTCCAGGTGTCCGTCCGCGTCCACGTCGGCGCGCAGGGTGGAGCCGTCGGCGGCGCAGATGGCCATGGGGGCGTGATCGCCGGGTACGGGTTCGATGGCCTGCTGAAGCCACATACCACCGGCGATCACGACAAGAGCGGTGGCGAACTGCTGGCGGCGTGTCCGCGGTCGCAGCAGCGACGCGAGCACACCCCCTGACGTGGCTCGCTTCGGGACAGGGGATATCGGCATCCCAGGAACCTACTAAGACCGTGTCCTACGTGGTGAGGCGTCGTTGGTCTGGTCATGGGTCGGGGTACGTGGAGTTGGATTGTTCCGGACGGGCTGTGGGAGATCGCGAAGCCGCTGATCCCACCCTCAAGAGTGCGTCCGCAGGGCGGCGGAACGCAGGACACACCTGATGAGACGCTGTTCGCGGCGATCATCCACGTCCTGGTCAGCGGGTGCGCCTGACGTCAACTGCCGTCCTGTTTCGGCATATCGAAGTCGACGGCTCACCGCCGCTTCCTGATCTGGTCGAGAGCCGGTGTCTGGGGCCGTCTCCATGAGGCCGTGCTGCACCAGCTTGACGACGCCGGCCTCATCGACGTCACCCGCGTCGTCCTCGACACCGCCCACGTCCGCGCTAAAAAAGGGGCGAACACACAGGTCCGAGCCCCGTGGACCGCGGCAAGCCGGGTTCCAGGATGCACGTCCTGTCGGACGCGAACGGACTGCCCCTCCTCGTCGGCATCTCGGCCGGCAACACGCACGACAGCGAAGAGCTGGAGCCCATGGTCGAGGGTTACCAAACGAACAACGTAAGGAGACACGACCCTGATCGCGGCCGGTACTTCAAGCCCCAACGCCTACACGCGGACAAGGCCTACGACCGAGCCGACCTGCGCAGATGGCTCCGGTGGAAGCGAATCGGAGTACGCATCGCCCGCAAAGGCATCGAATCCAGCGAACGATTAGGGCGCCGCCGCTGGGTCATCGAGCGGACGATGTCCTGGCTCTCCGGCTACCGACGCCTGAGCCCTCGCTACGAACGCAATCCCCGTAACTACCTGGCCTTTCTCGGCCTCGCCGCCGCTCTCTGCTGCTACAAGCGACTCGTCCGCCTCACCACGTAGGACACAGTCTAAAGCCGCTCATGTGCGATGCCGGACCATGTGCAGCTCGCCCGGCCGCGCGGCAACCGGGTCAACTCGCCGGGCTGGTCAGGACGCAGTTCGGATAATCGTTGTCCGGATCGCCGACGGCGACCCATAGCTTCAGGACCTTGCCTTGCCTCAAGGCGGCGTAGGAGTCGGGCCGCCGCTCAACCCATTCGGGGTGATAGGCGTCGATGGGGTGATCGGCGTCGAAGGACACAGCGACGAAGCTTTGCTTCTTGTTGGAGCCTTGCTCCCAGGTGCCTGTTCCGGACCAGGTCAAACCCTCGTACCAGCTGACGGCGACGCAGACTTTGTCGGCGATGAACGTCCCGTCCTGCTTCAGCGTGAGGGTGCCGCCGTCGGCATCGGTCCACGTGGTCGCAAGTTCGGCTGGTTTCAGCACGGCCGGTTCACCCTCGGGCGGCGGCATGACCGTCAACCTGCCGCAGGCCGTGAGAGCAAGGGTCAAGGCGAGCAAGATCAGCGCAGTACGACAGCAACGCAACACACTCCACCCCTAACCGTTCCGCAGGTCACGTGCGCGACCGATGGGATCAAGAACTCGTGCCGTACCCTGGCACAGATTTTGAACGCGTTCAAGTCTCGGTCGTCGGCGGTCACTCTTCGCGAGGCGTGAGGCGGTATGGCAGCGAAGTGCCGTAACAACAGCGGCCGATCGCGGTCGGGCCGCAAATAGCCCATGGATCACCTTCTTCGCGAACCGCTTCCTGGCCCGGCGCACGCGACGGTCCATGCCATCACCACTTGACGCGACGGGCGCCGCAATAGGTCGCTGACCACCCAGGGCAGAGAACAGCTGCCCGCCGCTACACCACACCAAGGGACATGACCATCGAGTGCCTGTCCTGCGGTCAGATCGATCGCCCCTCCCCGAACACACGGTTAGATCATTCACGGAATCGCGGCCAGAGCCGATGTCAAGAAGCGCCGTCACCGATGGGTGACTTCGGTGGTCCGGGGGCGGGTGCGCCCGGCAGGTTGCGGGTGCTCTGCGACGGGGCTGACGGGAGCAGAGGCGACGGTGGCCTTCGTGCCCCTGGCGCCGGGGCTGTGTCAGTGGTGGGTGACACGATCTGGTCATGAGCGGCAAATCTTTCAACTGGGAAGCCTTTTTGGGGCGTTGGCAGGCGGAGTGGGTGCCGCGTGCGGGCGAGGACGGGGAGGGGGACGGCGGGCGGAGCGCCGTACTCCTGGGCGGCCCCGGGGCGGACGAAGCGGCGCTTGCCGCGGCGGAGGAGCGGCTGGGGCGGCGGCTGCCGCCTTCGTACCGTGAGTTCCTGGCGGTGAGCGACGGGTGGCACGTGGACCAGACGGCCGCGATCTATCAGCTCGGCGGCGTCGCTGACATCGACTGGTTCCGGGATCCGCACGGCATGGCCGCGGTGTACCAGGAGGGTCTGGGCGATGATCCGCGGGAGGAGGAGGTGCTGCTGGCGGGGATGTGGAAGCGGGCGCTGCGGCTGGAGACGGACTCGGACATGTCGTATGCCCTGCTCGACCCGGGTGACTGTGACGGGGACGGTGAGTGGGCGCTGTATGTGTACAAGGGCTGGAGCGGCGAGCTGCCGGACCGGTATCCGTCGTTTCGTGCCTATATGGAGGCCATGTACCGCAGCTTCCACGGTGACCGGGTGGCGCGGCCCGATTTCGTGAACGCGACCACCCGCGCCCAGGACGCCCGGGTGGACCGGGCCCGTCTGCTGGCACTGCGCGGACGGTACGAAGAGGCCCTGCCTCTGTTGGAGGAGGCGCGGTCTTTCGGGCGGCCGCGCAGTGCCGTGCTGCTGAACCAGTTCCGCCATCTGCTGGATCCGCGCGGCCCCCGGGACTACGGCAGCCTGGTGGCGGAGCCCGGCTGTCTGGCAGAGGTCCTGCCCGTGCAGGCCATGACGCAGGCGGGTGACCACCGTCGGCGCCGTCCCGGGGACGAGGACAGTCGCTGGCTTGCGATGATGGCCGCCCGCGGGGTGGACCGGAGGACGGCCGAGGACACGCTGGGCGCGATGCGGGAGGGTACCCACCGCTACGCGCCGCCCGGGCCGTGGGGGAGGGCGGTCGTCGAGGCCCGGGAACTGGCCCGCTGGGGTTCGACGGACGCCGCGTGGCAGTTGCTGCGCGACGCGCTGCCGTTGTGGCAGCCCCCCGGTCCCTTGCTGATCGCGCCGGTCGGCCTGCTCGCCGACCCGTTTCTGGGAGCGCTGGTCACATCGGAGCGTGGCCGGGAGATCCTCGCGACGCCGCGGGCCGGGCAGACGGGCTCCGCGTTCGAGCCGGTGCCCGATCTCGACCCGCCGGGCCTTGACTGGCTGACCGAGCCCCCGGCGAACGGCCAGCGCCGCGAGGGCTACCGCTGCGTCTGGACCGAAGGAGCCGACCCCGCCCGCCTACCCGCCCTGATCGGCGAGGAGGGTGCGGAACTGGGCCCGCCCGCGGACATGCGCATGGCGTCCTGGGAGGCGTTCACGGCCCGTGAGCGCGAGGGCGTGCAGCCCTGGGAGGACCGGGCAGTGGTTGCCGTCGGCCGCACTGCCTCAGGGTGGGCCTTCGCCTTCGACGGCCACTGCAGTCGCCAGTTGGGCAGCCGGTTCGTCTCTCCCGCCGCGTCGGCCTCGGTCTCCGGCCGGGCGGTAGTGGTCTGGCGTGACAGACCGAGCCCGTTCCCCGGCGGCGGCCCGGCGGCGTTCCACCTTTCGGTGGCCGAACACGGCGGGGAACTCTACGCATTCACCGTACGGGGAACCGAGATCCAGCGCTCCGGCACGATTCCCGAAGCCCTCGACCCAACCCGGTTGTTCCGTCCGGACGAGCCCGAAGGCGACGGCGAGCTGCGCGCACTGCAGGCTCTGCACACCGAACTCGGCCTCGGTCTGCCCCGTTTCGCGCTCACCCAGGGCAGGCTCCACACCTTCACCACCCGGTCGTGGGCCCGGGCACCCCGCACGGGCGAGGCGTTCGCCTACCTTCAATTCGTGCGGCACAAGGGATGAACGCGGGCGGGCCCGCCCCGGGGAACGGGGCGGGCCTCCACTGAGACAGGGGCTTCCTGGTCGGAAGCGCCAGGCCGTGGGCGCCGTCGACCGTCGGGCTGATGACGTCGTCGGCGGCGTTCTCCACGAGTTGGTCGAGGGTGGTGTCCAGGGCGTGGGTGAGGGTGACGAGCTGGTCCAGGGCGAGGCGGCGCTGTCCGGTCTCGATGCGCTCTGTGAGGACTGGCTGAGGCTGGTGTGGGCGGTCAGATCTTTCCGGCATCAGTCCTGAGCGACGCGCAGTGCGCGGATCCGTTTGCGTACGGGGCTGTCCAGCGCCCCGTCTTCTTGCGCCATGGGCAACTTCGTATGCCGTTGCTGCAACATGGGTTTAACGTCGCATTCAGCCGGCCCGGCACGGGGGCCAAGCGTGACGAAAGGGCGCGACATGTCTGCGCAGGCTTCCCGCCACGGGAGCGACACCCTGCCCGCCGCGACGGGGGACGTGGTGGTGATCGGCGCGGCGCCGCGGGCCTGAACGGCGCGTCGATCCTCGTACGCTCGCGCCGCTCGGTCGTCGTGATCGACAGCGGCACCCCGCGCGAGGTGGGCGCGTCCGCCGCGGCCGGCGTCCTGGCCGGACCCGGCATCAACGCTTCTCCGACCGCCGCCGACACGGTCCTCGCCGCCGCCCAGGCCGCGAACACCCCCGTGTGACCCTCGGCTGATCTGCGTGGACCGCAGCCTGCGGTCCGCGTGACGAGCCCTTGTTCCACCCCTCTGTGGCGACCGGCTCTGTCCCGGCGCTGATTCTGCATGCCCTTTTTTGAGAGGAAAACATGAGTAGCAACCAGCCTCCCCGGGCGACCGTCGCGCCAGTGAGCGGGGCGGGTACGCCGGATGCGCGTCAGCTGCGCGCGATCCTGACCACTGCGTCGATCGCGCTGATGGCCGTCATCGCATCGGTGTCCGGCCTGAACGTCGCCCAGACCCACATGGCCGTCGAGTGGGGCGCCTCACAGACCACGGTCCTGTGGATCATCAATGTCTACACCCTTGCCCTGGCCGCCCTGCTGCTGCCGCTCGGTGCGATCGGTGACCGCTGGGGCCGCAAGCCCATGCTGATCAGCGGACTGATCGTCTTCGGCGCGGCCGGCGTCGTCGCCGGGCTCGCCCCGTCGGCCGCAGTGATGATCGGCGCCCGGGTGGCCGCGGGAATCGGCGCCGCGATGATCATGCCGATCACGCTGGCCGTCATCACCTCCACGTTCCCCGAGGAGGAACGGGGCAAGGCGATCGGCGTATGGACCGGCGTCGCCGGAGGCGGCGGCATCCTGGGCATGTTCCTCTCCGCGGTCCTGGTGGACGTCGCGGACTGGCGGTGGCTGTTCGTGCTGCCCGTCGTCCTGGTCGCCGTCGCGCTGGCCATGACCCTGAAGTCGGTGCCCAATTCCCGCGAACGCGCCACCCATTCCTTCGACACCGTCGGAGCAGCGGTATCCACCATCGCCGTGATCGGACTCATCTTCGTCCTGCAGGAAGGCCCCGTGCGGGGCTGGACCGACCCCGTCTCCCTGATCAGCCTGGCCGTCGGCGTCGTCGCCGCCATCGCCTTCGTGGCCTGGGAGCTGCACCGCCGTGACGCATCCCTGCTGGACGTACGCCTCTTCCGTGAGCGCGGCCTGGCCGGCGGCTCGATCACGCTGCTCGTCGTCTTCGGCGTCCAGGCCGGCATCGCCGTCGTCCTCTTCCCGTTCTTCCAGGCCGTGCTGGGCTGGTCGGGCCTGCTGTCCACCGTGGCGATGCTGCCCATGGCCATCATGATGATGGCGACGTCCGGCCTGGCCCCCAAGACGGCCGCCAAGATCGGCGCCCGCCCCACCATGACCGCGGGCATCGCCCTGGCCACCCTCGGCCTCGCGCTGATGGCGTTGTTCGTCTCCGTCGACGGCGGCTACCTGTCCGTTCTTCCCGGCATGCTCGCCATGGGCATCGGCATGGGCCTGTCGATGACGCCCTCCACCGAGGCCATCACCAGCTCCCTGCCCCGCGCCAAGCAGGGCGTTGCCTCCGCCCTCAACGACGTCACCCGCGAGTTCGGCACCGCCCTGGGCGTCGCGATGCTCGGCGCCCTCCTGGCCAACGGCTACCGCAACGCCATCGACGACAAGCTCGGCGGCATCCCCCCGAGGGCCGCGGACACCGCGCGCGAAGGCATCGCCAACGCCGTCGAGGCGGCCCCGAACACCGGCACCCACGCCCAGGCCCTGATCCACACCGCGCAGCAGTCCTTCGTCGACGGCTGGCAGCAGGCCATGTGGGCGGGCGTCGCCGTCATGGGCGTGCTGCTCGTCTACGTCGCTCTTCGCGGACCGAAGGGCTCGGACCTCGCCATCTCGGACGCGGTGGAGACCGCGGAGGCCGTCGTCGTCCGATAGCCGCGTGGCAACTGGGCGGATCACCCGTCAGGCGTGAGGCATCGCGATACGGCGATGCCTCACGCCGCAGCTCAGCAGGGCACGTTCCCCGCGGAGCACTCGCTCGACCAGCCCGAGCCCCCGAGGCAGGGCGGCACTCGTCGCCCCGTCCGTGCGCCGGGTGCCGCAGATCCCGGAGGGGCCTGTCGGCGCCAAGAGTGCGGTGATCGCAGGACAGTTCGGGGTCCGGCACCTCACTCGCGCGGAAGGCGGCCTTGCGGCCCTGTACTCCAGTCGCACATCATGAGGTCGTTGATCGATCGTCGTGCTGCGCGATCCGGCGTGCGGACGCCGCGGCGGGCACGGCAGTGATCCGTGCGCTGCCGGGTACTTGGGCCAGGTCCGATGGGAGTCAGGGTGGGGGCATCGCAGGCCGGACCGGTCGCGGCTGTGCCGCTGGTCCGGACGATGCGCCGGCACATCGACCTGTGCCGGACCCACGCCGCGCTCTGTCGCTGACCGTGCCTTCCGGCTTCTCGCCGACAGCCCCGTAGTGCACTCGTGACGTCCGGCCGGGCCTGATCCCGCATATCCGGGTGTTCACCCATCCCTGAAAGCGCCCTTCCGGACAGCCCGGATGTCCGCGCATGCCACCTCCGGCATGCCACTCCTCGGCATGCCGTCCGCAGCGATGAGAATGGACGAGTAGTGAGCGCGAAGCAGCCCAGAACACTCAAGACCGTGACCGGAGCCGGTGGCACGTCGGAGACGTACGACCTGGCGATCGACCCGACCCGATCCACTTTGGACACCGCCGTGCGGGTGGCGAAGCTCGCCGAGGCGGCACGGTTCGACGCGCTGTTCACCGCCGATCTGCTCAGGTTCGACGCCCAGGGGGCGATCGGCTCGCAGGAGCCGCTGGTCTTCGTCTCGGCGCTGAGCCAGGTGACCTCGCGGATCGGTCTGATCGCGACGGTGTCGAGCACCTTCCATCACCCGTTCAACCTGGCCCGGCTCTTCGCCACCCTCGATCACGTCAGCAACGGGCGGGCCGCCTGGAACCTGGTGACCTCCTCGGTCGGCGAGGAGAACTTCGGCGCCGGTGAACTGCCCAGCCCTGAGGAGCGTTACGCGCGCGCCGCGGAGACACTGGACGTGGTCAACGCGCTGTGGGACAGCTGGGAACCCGGCGCGCTGACGGTCGGTGCGGACGGCAAGGCGGTGCTGCACCGCGACCGGGTGCACCCGATCCACCACTCCGGCCGGTTCTTCACCGTGACGGGTCCGCTGAACATCCCGCCGCTGCCGCAACGGCGCCCGGTGCAGATACAGGCCGGTCAGTCCGCGGCGGGGACCGCGCTGGGCGCCCGGTACGCGGAGATCGTGTTCACGTCGCTGCCCACCCTCGACCACGCGCTGGACTTCACCCGGAAGATCCGCGACCAGGCCCGCAGCCTGGGACGGGCCGACGGACTGCCGCTGATCTTCAGCTCGCTCCACGCCACGTACGGCGCCACCGAGGCGGAGGCGAAGCGGCTCGTACGCGAGAAGCGGGAGTCGATCGACTTCGAACGCGGCCGTGCCCAGCTGGCCGACATGCTCGGCGGCGGAGTCGACCTGTCGGAGCTCCCGCTCGACGCGGCGCTGCCGGAGAGCCTGCTGCCCGACGTGGCGTCGGTGAACCGCCGTCGCGGCCGCGTCGACATCTTCACCGGCTACGCGCGGCAGGGCCACACGCTCCGGGAGCTCATCATCGCGGCGCAGGACACCGGGCACTGGGCCGTCGCCGGGACCCCCGAGCAACTCGCCGACGCCGTCGAGGAACGTTTCCACGCAGGCGTTCTGGACGTGATCTCGCTGGGCGGTCTCGGTCACCCGCGCGAGCACGACTTCCTCGTCGACGGCCTCCTGCACGAGCTGCGCAAGCGGAAGATCGTCGCCGCCGACTACACCGGCACCACGCTCCGCGAGAACCTCGGACTCGAACTGCCGGCGCGCGATGAAGCACCTCTCCGGGTCTGACCCGCGCTGAGAGCCGAGCGGGCTGCCGCCCCCGCGTCCGGGACCGGTGAGGTCCCGGACGCGGGACGTGTGTGCGTGCTTCCCCAACCACCCCGCCCAGTCGGTTCATCGGAACCGCGGCATCGGCCCCGTGACGGTGGGCTTCCCGGCGGCGGTCGCCTGCGAACGGGACTGCTGGGCGGAAAAGGCCGACGTCGGAGGCTGCAACCTCGCCTGCGCCACCACGCGAACTCGCCATCGAGGAGCGTGAATCAGCCGGAACGTGACAGCTTCTATAGTTTTCCTATCGGATTACTAGGGAAAGTGTTGACGGTGGTCGAAGAGGAGAGTGAGGATGATGAAGCCGACGCACCGCTGCACCCCCACGCCGCCTCTCCGGGCACCGCGTCGTCCTCGGCCCCCTGAAGGAAGACGCCATGACCACAGCACTGAGCTGGAGCGACAGCCGCAGCCGCATGAAGCGGGCGAGGACGTCCCGGTGAAGGCGGACGAGGTGACCGACGCGGAAACCGGACAGGTCGACTGGCTGCACATTGCCCGCGAGATCGCGGACGACCTGGCCACGGACGCGGCCGAGCGCGAACAGGCCGCCAAGGCACCGCTCGACGAGGTGGCGCGGCTGCGAGAGTCGGGACTGCTGACACTGGCGGCACCGGCCGATCTCGGGGGAGGCGGTGCGGACTGGCGCACGGCCTACGAGGTCATCCGGACCGTCGCCGCGGCCGACGGCGCCATCGGCCACCTGCTGGGCAACCACTACTTCCTGTCCGGCAGCGCCAGGTTCTTCGGCGACCGCACCCGTACTGCCCGCATCGAGCGGGAGTCGACAGCGGGGCAGTGGTGCTGGGGAGGCGGCATCGCCTCATATGAACCACCACTCATCCTGACCCCCACCCCGGGCGGCTATCTGCTCAACGGCTACCAGAGGTATGCCACCGGAGTCGGGGTCGCCGACCGGCTGGTGGTCCGTGCCGCCAAGTACGGCACCGGTGAGCCATGGGCCGTCCTGGTCGACCCCGCCCGGCCGGGCGTCGTGGGCGGCAGCGGCGGGGACGCCTTCGGCCAGCGGCTGGCGGCCGGCGGCGGCGTGGAGTTCGATTCCGTTCTGGTCGCGGCCGACGATGTGCTGGGCACGCTCTCGCCGGACGAGGGCGTCCTGTCACCCTTCGCCTCTCTGGCCGCGCCGACCGCGCGTCTGGTCTCCGTCCAGTTCTGTCTGGGCGTGGCAGAGGGACTGCTGGCCGAGGTCCGCGAGTGCGGAAGGGGTATGAGGTCCTCCTGGCAGCCGCTCTCGCCCGAGCCCTGGCCGGACAGCCCGCCGCAAGATCCGCACGCCCTGACCGTGTACGGCGAGCTCACCGTCGTCGCACGTGCCGCGTCCGCCCTCGCCGAGCAGGCGGTCGATGCCCTGGTGCGCGGCCTGGTGCAAGGCGAGGATCTCGACTTCGAGGAGTGCGCGGAGATCGCCGTCCTCGCGAGCGTGGCCGAGTCGGCCGCCTCCCGGGCCGCGCAGGAGATCACCACGCGTGCCCTGGACGTGATCGGCGCCGACGCCGCCTCCGCGCGGCACGGCCTGGACCGCTTCTGGCGCAACGCCCGGACACACACCCTGCGCGAGCCGGTCGCCCACAGACTGCGCGAGGTGGGCGACTACTTCCTCAACGGCGCGCACCCGCCCTTCGCCCTTCCGGCCTGACCAGGGGCGACCGGTGCGGGGGCCGGTACGACAGTGAGGGATAATGGCGGCATGCGGATCTCGGCGCGGGCGGACTATGCGGTGCGGGCGGCACTGGAGCTGGCCGCGGCAGGGAGCGAGGCCTCGGTCAAGGCCGAGGCGATCGCTGCGGCGCAGGGCATCCCGCACAAATTCCTTGAGGGCATCCTCGGCGACCTGCGCCGGGGCGGCCTCGTGGTCAGCCAGCGGGGCGGCAACGGCGGCTACCGGCTCGCCCGCCCGGCGGAGTCGATCGCCATCGCCGACGTCATCCGCGTCGCGGACGGCCCCCTGGTCTCGGTGCGGGGGGTGCGCCCGCCCGAGCTCTCCTACAGCGGTCCCGCGGAGTCGCTGCTGCCGCTGTGGATCGCCGCGCGCGCCAACGTCCGCAAGATCCTCGGCGAGGTCACCCTCGCCCACGTGGCCACGGCCAAGCTGCCCGCCGAGGTCCTGAGCCTCGCGGAGGACCCCGAGGCCTGGACCAATCCCTGACCGGCGTCCGGTGGGGGGAACGAGCAAGAACTACGACGGCCGACGAGGCGGAGTCACGCCCGGTCCGAAGTGGCACGTGACGTCCCGCAGGATGCCTTACCGGCCGTACGGCAGGTCTCGGTCACAGTGTGCGTACCGCATAGGCCCTGACGTCCGCGTCCGAGTCCGTCGTCGCGGTGGCCAGGGCCGCCCGGGCGTCCTCGACGGCACGGTGCCGGGTCAGGGCCAGTACGGCGGCCTTGCGGACGTCGGCGTTCGGGTCGGCGAGGGTCTTGGCGAGGGCCGGGACGGCCAGGTCGGGGTCCGCGGCGGACAGAGCCGTGGCGGCGCCGGCCCGGACCTGCCAGGCCGGGTCCGACAGGGCGGACTCGGCGCGGGTGGCCAGGGCGGGCGGGCAGCCCGTCGTGCCCAGAGACTCGTAGGCCGCCCCCCGCACCAGGGCGTCGGGATCGTCGACGAGCGCGGCGAGGGCCGAGCGGGCCGTGTCGGTGCGTGTGTCCATGGTGGCCAGGGCCTTGGCGATCGTGACGCGGACCTCGCGGGACGGATCGACGGCCGCTGCGCGGGCCACCTCTGCAAAGGCGTCGACCGACACCAGCGCGCGCACGGCCGCGATGCGTACGGCGATGTCGGAATCCGGCAGGGAGTGCGCGAACAGCTCGGCGTCACCGAGCCGCAGGGCACGCAGCACGTCCAGTGCGACGGCGCGGACGGCGGGGTCGGCCGCGGACAGGGCGACGGCGAGGCCGTCGCGCAGGGCCGGTTCCGGCGCCAGCGTCTCGACCAGTTCGCGCAGTGAGGCGACCGCGGCGGCGCGGACGCCGGCGTCGGTATCGGCGAGCGCCGAAGCCAGTGCCGGTCCGGTGCCCGGTGGCACGGTCTCCGTCAGGACCGTGACGGCCGTCCGGCGCACGCTGGAGTCCGGGTCCGTCAAGTAGGCGGCCAGCATGGCGAGATCGGGCTCGTCCTCGGCGAGAGCGAGGAGTTCGAGCAGGCGCGGTGTGGCGTGCGCGTCCGCGTCGGCCCGGGGGCGGCCGACCGGGTCGGCCGCGGTGGGTTCCTGCCGCAACGCCACCGGCGCCGCTTCCCGGGCCCCTGCCGTCGCCACCTGTTCGGGGTGGACCTCGCCCAGGTGCCGGGAGGGGCCGCCGGCCGGGGTGAAGCCGTCGACCGGGACCAGGTAGGCAGCCACAGGGCGGGCGGTGAACTCCATGGTGCCGGAAGGGGACTTGCGCAGATCGAGGTGGTGGAACCAGGACGCGTCGTCACGCCGGGGGTGGTCGATGCGGTCGTGGTAGAGGCCCCAGCGGGACTCGGTGCGGGCCAGGGAGGCGCGTGCGGCCATCTCCGCGCAGTCGCGGATGAAGGTGACCTCGGCGCAGCGCATGAGTTCGTGCGGGGTGCGCGCGCCCATTGCGGCGATGTCGTCCCGCATCCGCTCGAAGGCTTCCAGGGCGAGGGAGAGACGGGCGCCGGACTTCGGCGGGGCGACGTAGTCGTTGACGAAGCGGCGCAGCTTGTACTCGACCTGGGGCTGCGGTGGACCGTCCGGGTTGCGCAGCGGGCGGTAGATCAGCTCGTGCGCCTCGCGCAGCTGGCCGTCGTCCAACTCGCCCTCGTAGGCCTGGTACTGGGACGCGTCCGCTCCGGCCAGGTCGCCGAAGACGAACGCGCCGATCATGTAGTTGTGCGGCACGCAGGCCAGGTCACCGGCGGCGTACAGGCGCGGGACGGTCGTACGGGCGTGGTCGTCGACCCGTACGCCCGAGGCCGAGTGGCCGCCGCACAGGCCGATTTCCGAGATGTGCATCTCGACGTCGTGGGTGCGGTAGTCATGGCCCCGACCGGCATGGAAGGTGCCTCGCGTCGGGCGCTCGGTCGAGTGGAGGATCGATTCCAGGGCCGAGACCGACTCTTCTGGAAGGTGGCTCAGCTTCAGGTAGACCGGGCCCCGGTCGCTGGCGATCTCGGCTGCGAACTCGGCCATCATCCGACCGGACCAGTAGTCGGAGTCGACGAAGCGCTCGCCGTGCCGGTTGACCTGGTAGCCGCCGAAGGGGTTGGCGACGTAGGCGCAGGCGGGGCCGTTGTAGTCCTTGATCAGCGGGTTGATCTGGAAGCACTCGATGCCGGTGAGTTCGGCGCCCGCGTGGTAGGCCATGGCGTAGCCGTCGCCCGCGTTGGTGGGGTTCTCGTAGGTGCCGTAGAGGTAGCCGGAGGCGGGCAGGCCGAGCCGGCCGCAGGCGCCGGTCGCCAGGATCACGGCGCCCGCGCGCACCACCACGAACGCGCCCGTGCGTGTGTTGAAGCCGACCGCCCCCACCGCCCGCCGGCCCTCGCCCTCGCCCGCCGTCAGCACCCGCACCGGCATCACCCGGTTCTCGATGCGGATCCGCTCGCGCATCTCGCGCCGTCGCAACTGCCGGTACAGGACCTTCTTGACGTCCTTGCCCTCCGGCATCGGCAGCACGTAGGAGCCGGAGCGGTGGACCTGGCGCACGGCGTACTCGCCGTGCTCGTCCTTCTCGAACTTCACGCCGTACGACTCCAGCCGCTGCACCATGGCGAAGCCGCGGGTGGCGGTCTGGCGGACGGTGGACTGGTCGACGATGCCGTCGTTGGCGCGGGTGATCTCGGCGACGTAGTCGTCGGGTTCGGCGCGGCCGGGGATGACGGCGTTGTTGACGCCGTCCATGCCCATCGCGAGGGCGCCGGAGTGACGTACGTGCGCCTTCTCCAGCAGCAGGACGTCCGCGCCGTGCTCGGCGGCGGTCAGGGCCGCCATGGTGCCGGCGGTGCCGCCGCCGATGACGAGGACGTCGCAGGTCAGTTCCTCGGCGTCGGCGAGGGCGGGGACCGGGAGGGTCTGGGAGGGGGTGTTCGCGCGAGGGTTCACCGGGGTGCCTTTCACGTACCGAGCGAGGTGAGGACGTCGCGGCGCAGGGCCACGCGGGCCGCGTCGTCGTGGGCCGTGCGTTCGCGCGGGTGCGGTACGTCCCGTACGGCGAGCAGACGGCCGGCGCCGAGCAGGGCCACGCGGTCGCCGAGAAAGAGGGCCTCGTCCACGTCGTGGGTGACGAAGACGACGGTCGCGCCCGTGCCCCGCAGCACCTCGACCAGCAGGTCCTGCATGCCGGCCCGGGTCTGGGCGTCGAGGGCGCCGAACGGCTCGTCCATGAGGACGGCGCGCGGACGCCCGGCCAGGGCGCGGGCCAACTGGGCGCGCTGGCGCTGCCCGCCGGAGACGCGGTGGGGCAACTGGCGGGCGTGGTCGGCCAGTCCGACCCGAGCCAGCCACGCCTCGGCCTCGACGCGGCGTTCGGCGCGCTTGACGCGGCGGATGGCGAGCGGGAGTTCGACGTTGGCGCGCAGGGTGCGCCAGGGCAGGAGGGCGTCGTCCTGGAAGACCAGGGCGCGTTCGGCGGAGGGGCCGGTCAGTCGGTGCCCGTCCTGGCCGATCTCTCCGGCCAGCGGGGGAAGCAGGCCCGCCAGGCTGCGCAGCAGGGTCGACTTGCCGCAGCCGGAGGGGCCGACGACCGTGAGGATCTCACCGCGCGCGACGTCCAGGTCGACGTCGGCCAGGACGGGGGCGTCGGGGCGGCCGAGCGTGGCGGCGTGGAGGGTGAGCCGGGTACCGCGTGGGGGCGACGGTGCCCGGTCCGCCGTACGCAGTTCGGGCTTGGTCTCAGACGAGGTGCTCATCGCGTGCCTCCTCGGTGTCGGAGGGGTGTGCGGTGCGTGCGGCGGTGGCGGCCTGCCGGGTGGACGCGAGCGTGCGCGGCGCTGTCGGCCGGGCTGCGGGGAGGTACGACGTGCGGGGCAGCCAGCGGGTCAGACGGCGGCCCAGCGACTCGACCGCCGTGGAGGTGAGCCAGCCCAGGGCGCCGATCGTGACCATGCCGACGAAGACACCGGGGTAGTCGACGATCGTGTAGTCCTGCCAGGTGCGGTAACCGACGCCGTACTGACCGGAGATCATCTCGGCGGAGATCACGCAGATCCACGAGACGCCGATGCCGACCGACAGGCCGCCGAAGATGCCGGGCAGCGCGCCCGGCAGGACGACCGAGCCGAGGATGCGCCACCGGCCGCCGCCCATCGTGAGGACGGCCTCCTCCCACACGGGGGTCAGCGCCCGCACGGAGTGCCGGGTGGAGACCAGGACCGGGAAGAAGGCCGCGGTGAACGTGATGAAGACGATGCCCTGTTCGTTGGAGGGGAAGAGCAGGATCGCCACGGGCACCAGGGCGATCGCCGGGATCGGGCGCACCATTTCCAGCAGGGGGCCCAGCAGGTCCTCGGCCAGTGGCGAGCGGGCCACGAGCACGCCGACCGCCACACCCAGCACCGCGGCCAGCAGGAAGCCGGTGACGATGTGGGTCAGGCTGTCGGTGAGGTCCCGCCAGTAGTCCGCCCCCGAGAGGCGGTCGGCGAAGGTGTGGGCCACGTCGGTGACGGTGGGGAACTGCGAGAAGCGCAGCCACAGGTCGACGTCCAGGCTGGTCAGCAGCTGCCACAGGCCCAGGGCGGCCGCGACGGCGCCCACCCGCAGCACGTACCGGCCGATCGGCTCAAGTGGCGGCCGGTGGCGGCCCGTTCGCGGAGCGGGCCGGCTCACGCCGCACGCTCCAGGGCTTCGGCGTAGGTGATCACGCGGGCACCGCCGTGCGCGGAGACATACGCCTGCGCGGTCGCCGGGGCGACGAACGGCACGAGCTTGTCGCCGTCGGCCACCCATACCGCCTTGTCGGCGAACCACAGGGTGCCGGTGGTGGCGTCGGGCACGTAGGCGGCGCGGACAGCGCCGGGGCGCGCGGCCACGTAAGCCAGCAGCCCCGCCGGGGAGTTGAAGACCTTGGTTTCCTGGGCGCCCTTCGGCCATGCCTCGCTCGCGGCGGCGGGCGGCCCGGCGGCGAGCTGCTTCGCGTACGACGCCCCGAGGGCCTTCTTCACGTAGTGGTCGTCGACGAAGGAGTCCACGTCGATGTCGCCGGTCAGCTCGGCCGCCTTCAGCACCGACACGTCCTGCTTCAGCGCGGAGACGAGCCGCGGCTTGACGGCCGGGTCGAAGGTGGAGATGCCGTGGGCGCCGTTGTAGAGGTAGACGACCTCGGCGGGCAGGCCGGTGGCCCCGGCGACCTTCTCGGCGGCGGCCACGGGATGGGTGTTGAGGTAGTCGGTGGCCTCGGCCTGGGCTTTGAGGAAGGTCTCCAGCACGACCGGTCGGTTCTCGGCGAAGTCCTCGCGGACGGTGACGCCGTGGAAGGTGGGCAGGTTCAACTGGGCGCCGTCGTAGAGGGCCTTCGCCCTGCCCTGGTAGGCGAGCAGACCCGGCCAGGCCACGAATTGCGAGAGGGCGTCCGCACTGCCCGCCGCCAGGGCCGACGCGCCCACGGCGGGCTGCTGGTTGAGCTTGTCGATGCCGTCGTCCGGGTCGATGCCGGCGCGCTGCAGGGCCCGTACGAGGGTGCCGTCCGCGGCGGAGCCGACGCTCGTGGAGACCTTCTTGTCCTTCAGGTCCTTCAGGGAGGTGAGCTTGGAACCGGGTGCGGTGACGATGGTGTTGAGGCCGCCGCGCAGGTTGTAGCCGGTGACGGAGACCAGACGGGTGGGGCGGTTCAGCTGCTTGCCGCGGGCGGCGTTGATGAGCAGCGGGAAGTCGCCCATCGAGCCGATGTCGATCTTCCCGGCGGTCATCTGGGCGGTGATGGGGGCGCCGGTGGCGTAGTCCTGCCAGTCGACCTTGTAGGTGCGGCCGTCGCCGAGGGAGTTCAACTCCCTCTCGAAGTAGCCGAGCGAGCGCAGGAGGGTTCCCGCGGTGACCGTGTTGATGGTCTTCGACTGGTAGCCGACGGTGATGGTGACGGTGGAGCCGTCAGCGCCCGCCGCGTCGCCGCCGCAGGCGGTGAGCGGTGCGAGGAGCAGGGCGGCGGCTGCGGCAAATACTGTGCGTTTCAAGGGAGTTCGGCCTTTCACCGGAGCAGGTAGGGCATGTTGACCGTGACGGCTCCGGTGGGGCAGCGGGCCGCGCACGGGCCGCAGTACCAGCACTCGTCGACGTGCATGTAGGCCTTGCCGTTGCTGTCGTCGATGGCGAGGGAGTCCAGCGGGCACATGTCCACGCAGAGGGTGCAGCCGTCGATGCACTTCGACTCGTCGATGGTCACGGGCACGTCGGCCCGCTGGGGCGCCAAGGGCATGGCTGTCTCCAGGAAGATGCGCGAGCAGGGTGATTACAGGGAGCGGTGCAGCAGACCGCTCATCGAGATGCGGTCGCCGCGGAAGCGGATGAATTCCAGGTCGACGGGCCGCCCGTCGGCGAGGTGCGTGAGACGTTCCAGCATCAGCACGGCCGCGCCGCGCGGCGCCTGCAGTACGGCGGCGCAGTGGGCGTCGGCGTTCACCGCCTCGAGGCTGATCTCGGCGTGACCGAGGGGGGTGCCGGTGAGCGTCTCCAGGAGCCGGAAGATGTCCGTGTTCTCCAGGTCCTCGCGGAGCAGGGCGGTGCCGACGTCGAGTGGGACGTACGTGAGGTCGAGGGACAGGGGCAGACCGTTCAGCCGGCGCAGACGTTCGATGTAGAGGACGTCGGTGCCGGGCGGGACGTGCAGACGGTCGGCCACCGGGGACGGGGCGGGGACGGGGCCCACGGTGCGGACCTCGTTGGTGACCTGGCCGTGTTCGCGCAGGGTTTCCGCGAGGCCCATCAGACGGTCGAGTCCGTGGGGGTACTTCTGGCCCACGACGACCGTGCCGACGCCGGGGAGGCGTTCGACCAGGCCCTCTGCGCGCAGGAGGTCGAGGGCCTGGCGAACGGTGTTGCGGGAGGCGCTGTAGTCCGTGGCGAGGGTCGTCTCGTGCGGAAGCGCGCCCTCCGGGAACCTCCCGGCCAGGAGCTGGTGGCGGATCAGGTCGGCGAGCTGGCGGGCCCGGTCCGCACGCAGCCGGCGCCGCGCCCGGTGGGCGGCGACGGTGCTCGCGCCCTGGTCGGCGTGGTCTCGGATGCGCTCGGCGGGTGACATGTTTCGGACCATACCTATCTGGTAGGGAAAGCGGTGTTGCCGCAGTGTTGCGCCACCTGACACATGGCCAGATGCCCACCTGAACTGGGGTTTCGTCGCACAGACGGGAAGATCTGCCAGTGCCGGGCCCTGCCCGCGAGAACCGAGAAGGCGATCAACGCGAGATGTCGCACAGCTGGTTCACCTGCGCCCCGACGTGGGCAGGACCCGCCTCCTGCGCATACGACAGCACCGGCTCGCGTGCAGGGAGGACGCCTGTGCGGGCCGGTGCCGTGTGCGCGTGGCCGAGGGGCCGGGCGCGCACTCTGTGTCGCGGGGGATTCGTTCGCTCAGCGGATGACCAGCAGGCCTCGGCTGCGCAGCACCCACCGCTCCAGCGGGCTGAAGATCAGCAGGTCGATGGCGATGCCGACGAGCAGGATCAGGAAGATGGCCAGGAACACCTGCGACATGCTGGAGTTGTTGCGCCCGTTCTCCAGCAACTGGCCCAGGCCGACGCCCAGATCGGGCGAGGAGGCGATGATCTCGGCGGCCATCAGCGACCGCCAGGAGAACGCCCAGCCCTGCTTGAGTCCCGCCAGATAGCCGGGCAGCGCCCCCGGCATGACGATGTGCCACGCCCCGCGCAGACCGGTCGCGCCCAGCGTCCGGCCGGCCCGCAGGAACAGCGGCGGGATCTGGTCGATGCCCGCGACCAGGCCGTTCGCGATGGACGGGACCGCGCCGAGGAGGATCACGGCGTACATCATCGAGTCGTCGAGGCCCAGCCAGATCACCGCGGGCGGCACCCAGGCCACCGACGGCAGCGACTGCAGGCCGGACAGGATGGGGCCGATGGCCGCCCGGACGAACGCCACCCGGGCGACCAGCAGGCCGAGCGGCGTACCGATGACGAGCGCCAGCAGGAAGCCGAGCAGGCCGCGCGAGACGCTGGTCCAGATGTAGTCGAGCAGAGTGCCCTGGACCCAGGCATCGCTCACCTCGCCCCACACGGCGGAGGGCGCGGGCAGCTTGTAGTCGGGGGCGACGTGCGCCCACACCAGCAGCTGCCAGACCGCCAGCACCAGTGCCACGGCGGTGACGGGCGGCAGGACCTTGCGTATCAGGGTCTCGCGCAGCGGCGCGGGACCGGCCTGCACGGACTCCAGCGCGTCGAGCCCGGCCTCCACTCCCGCGAGATCACTCGGCGTCCGGGAGTCCCCGACTGCCGTGGAGCCGTCCTTCTCGGTGTCGGCTCCGGTGTCAGTGCTGGCCATGGCGGCGGATCTCCCCACGCAGTTCTTCGGTGATCTCGACGGACAGTTCGGCGACCGCGCTGTCCTCGATGCGGCGCGGCTGGGGAATACCGACCGTCCACTCCCGGACGATCCGCCCCGGCCGGGAGGACAGCAGGACGACGCGCTGGGCCAGTCGCACCGCCTCGCGCACGTTGTGCGTCACGAACAGGACCGACAGTCCCGTCTCCTGCCAGATACGGGTCAGTTCATCGTGCAGGACGTCCCGGGTGATGGCGTCCAGAGCGGCGAAGGGCTCGTCCATCAGCAGCAGCCGACTGTCCTGGGCCAGTGCCCGCGCCAGCGCCACACGCTGGCGCATACCGCCGGACAGCTCGTGCACCCGCTTGCCGTACGCGCCCTCCAGCCGTACGAGTCCCAGCAGCCGTTCCGCCTCCTGACGGCGCTCCGGCTTGGCGATGCCGCGCAGTTTCAGCGCGAGTTCGATGTTCTTGCCCGCGGTCAGCCACGGGAACAGGGCGTGCTCCTGGAACATCAGGGCGGGCCGGCCGTCCGTGCCGATCGAGCCGGCGGACGGCCGGTCCAGTCCCGCGACCAGGTTCAGCAGGGTGGACTTGCCACAGCCCGAGGCCCCCAGGAGGGTGACGAACTCGCCCGGTGCGACATCGAGAGTGATGTCGTCCAGCACGAGCTGGGATCCGCCGGGCGTGCCCCGGGCGGGGAAGGACTTCGAGACGTGCTCGATGCGGGCGGCGTGCGTCACCGTCCTGGTGTCCTCGGCCGTGTTGATGATCGTGGCGGCCATGGTCGTCACCTCCTGGGAACTCGTCGGGACCGGTCGTCGTTACTTGGCGCCGAGACCGGCGTCGTCGACCGTGGCCTTGCCCTCGGCCTTGAGGACCTTGTTGAGCGAGGTGAGGTCGTAGATGCCCGTCAGGTTGGGCTTGTCCAGCAGGCCGGCCTTGACCGCGTGCTCGGCCTCGCTGTTGAGGGTGGAGGCCAGCGGGTCGTCGAGGAACGCGATGGACTTCCAGGCCGGATCGATGACCTCGGCGGGCAGCGCCTTGCCCGACAGCTTCTCCAGCGCCGAGTTGGCGGAAGCCTTCGCCTTGTCGGGGTTGGCGTTGATCCACTCGTTCGTCTTCACCGAACCGCGCAGCACGGCCTCGACGACGTCCGGGTGCTCCTTGAGGAACTTCTGCGAAACGATGATGTTCGTGATCACGAACTTGTTGTCGGGCCACAGCGTCGACTCGTCGAGCAGCACCTTGGCGCCCTCGGCGACCAGCTTCGACGCGGTCGGCTCCGGCACCCAGGCGCCGTCGATGGAGCCGGACTTGTAGGCGTCCGGGGTGATCTTGTTGTCGGTGCGGACGACGGATACGTCGCCCTTGCCGCTCTCGGCGTCCACCTTCCAGCCCTTGTCCGCGATCCAGTTGAGGAACGCGACGTCCTGGGTGTTGCCGAGCTGAGGCGTGGCGATCTTCTTGCCCTTGACGTCGTCCAGGGACTTGATCTTCTTCGGGTTGACGACCAGCTTCACGCCACCGGAGGCGGAACCGCCGACGATCCGCAGGTTCTTGCCGCCCGACTTGGTGTAGCCGTTGATGGAGGGGGAGGGGCCGATCCAGCCGATGTCGATGGACCCGGCGTTGAGCGCCTCGATCTCGGAGGGGCCGGCGTTGAAGGTCGAGGGCTTGATCGTGGTGCCGCCGAGCTCCTTCTGGAACAGGCCCTCCTGGACGCCGACCAGAGCGGTGGCGTGCGTCAGGTTGGGGAAGTAGCCGATCTTCACTTCGTCGGCGGAGAGCTTCTTGGCGCCTGCCGCAGCAGCCGGGGTCTGCTTGCCGTCGTCGGTCGACTCGGAGCCGTAGCCGCACGCGGTGAGCAGGAGCGGGAGCGTAGCCATGACGGCGAGGGTGCGCAGGGTGGTGAGCTGTCTTGCGGCAGACACGGAGGTGTCCTCTCAGGGAAGGAGCGGTGCTCAAGGGGGTGTGCGATGGCGTGCTGAGGTGTTGCACGGGCCGTCAGATGGAGCTGGACGTACGGCCGAAGTCGATGTGACGACGCGAAGTCAGCACGGGCAGCACCCGGTCTGCGCAGCTCAGCGCTCCCACGGCCACCCCCTGATTCCTAGTTTTCCTACCTGGTTGATAGGGATCGTGGCAGAACGCGGGAGCCACCCCAAGAGGGTAATCACATTATGGACAGAACCATCTCAACATTTGGGATCTATGGCCATTGGTCCAGCGTGTCAACGGTTTTCCCGGACACCCCGTCCGGGGTGAGAGCCATCGACCGGATGCGCCCGGTGCGGGCGGTGAGCGGGTCGCCGACCAGGAGAAAGGCGGCGTCTGGACTCAGTGGTGCCGAGAGCTTCGCAACCGGACCCTCCGGCTGTGCGAGGGAGACGAGGGGCTCCGGCGGTGGCAGGGCGAGGGGGATCGAGGACGGCGCTGAGTCTGCTACGACCTGGCGATCTCCGGGTATCCGGTCGTTCGGGCTTCCTTGTCAGCCAACCTGGTCACTCTGCGGCCCGATGCCCTTGACCCTGGCCGGAGTTCCGTCCGGGGCGAATGCGTGGTGGAAGGTGAAGACGTGCGGCGCGGAGCCGTGGTCGTGGAGGCGCTCCAGCCTGGAAACCCCGTCCCGCCAGGTGGGTATCACGTCGTCGGAGACCCACCAGAGCACGTGACTCGGGTGTTCTCCCCTCTCGAACCAGTCGTGACGCCTGTTCAGCGCCTCACGGTGCAGACCGGTGTAGACGGCGTCGAAGGCGGGGCGCAGGCCGGTCCAGAGCGAGAGGGTCGTGGCCAGAGCGGTGGTTTCCACCGTACGGCCCTTGCTGTACCAAGTCGGTACCGCGAACTCTCCCCATGCACCCCAGTCCGCCTCGAAGAGCATGCCCCGGTCACCGTCGGCCGCTTCAGCACGAGCGAGGTATCCGGGGTGCTGACCGATCCTGCGGTAGACGGCCTCACCGATGTCGTAGAACTCGTGCGTGAGAGGTGCGGGATCGGCGAGAGGTGACTTCAGGACGCCGAATGTGTACAGAGCAAGATGGGGCATGCGTCTCTCCCTGGGTGGGGCTGCCTGGCGTGGACCCGGTTCGGTGGCTCACTCATGGGGGCGAGGGCCCGTGGGACGTGACCGACTCGTCCCGTCGCGGCCGGCCCAGCCTGAAGGAACCCCCGTGCGACCGTGGGCGACCATCGAGGACCAGACGAAAGTAGCTGCCTCTGCGAGCCCTGTCGAAGTTGCAATTTCCCTGTCCAAGTGGCCTCTTGCACAGGGCTGTTGCGGCCGACGAGGACAAGGGCGGTCTGGGGCCGCGGTCGCGCCTCTTCCCCGCCACCGTCTTCCAGCGGCCCGTGACACCGGTGAGTCAGGCCATGGACGAGCCGCGGCAGCACGGGACGAGGTCTACAAAAAGTGGCCCCCTCGTCATGTGGAGGAGGTTGCCCGGATGCGGCTCGCCCGGCAACAGCCGGCCGCGGGCTCTTTCGGCGCTGAACGCGGCGCTCAGCTCACTGTGCTGCCTGGAAATTCCCGAACGGCATCGGGTGGCCCGGGCGACTGCTCCCGGTCCTTCACCTCTCGATGCCTCGGCGACTCGACCCGTGAAACGGGGTGTGCCGAGCGCCGCCCAGATGAGGCCGAAGGGTCCAACCGCGCAGTCGATTCAAGCCTGGACCTCAGCTGCGAACTGCGACGTTCTCGGTGTCCTGCTTCGCCGGCGACGCCCGGACGTCGAGTCGACGTCATCCGATGTAGATGACCACTCCGTCCCTGCCGGGCCTCCCTCTCCTGCCGGGGCGCCCATGCCTGCCGCGGTCGCCGTCCTTCCCCTTCCGCCCCGGGATGCCGGTGGGGCCGGTGGGGCCGGGCGCGCCGGAAGGGCCGGAAGGGCCGGGCGGGCCGGGGAGGCCGTGGCGGATGCTGTTCGCCTGGAGGGCGATACGCCGTGATCGAAGCTCGTCGATCTGTTGTTGGTGAGCGACGATGACGGCTTCCTGCGCGAGGAGCGTGACGGTCAGCGCTGCGCCGAGCACAAGGCGGCGTCGCGGGCTGCGCCACGCCTCTTTCATACTTCTCACGTCATTCCTCATGTGTGCGATGAATCGAAGTGGAGGGCTCTGGCAGACGATCCCGCCCCGTGACACCAGCGCGGTCCGACATGCTCCGCGGCGTCGCGGTCCCCGTCCGGGCCCCGACCGCAATTCCAACTGCGCCTGTCCGGGCCCATGAGAGGGTGGAACTCCCTCTCGCGCATGCCGGAGAAGCCGGCCGATGCGGCCGAACGGCTAACTCGGCGCCGCAGCTTCCGGTGCGACGGCGTCCTTCCCGTTCACGCCGTCCTTCCCGTCCTTGCCGTTCGTGCCGTCCTTACCGTCCTTGCCGTCCTTGCCGTGCGTGCCCCCCGGGCCGATAGGGCCGGGAGGGCCAGTGGGACCGGGCGGCCCGGACGGCCCCGAAGGGCCGGGCGCGAGGCTCTCCTGGACGTCGACGGGCTGCATCCGCAGGTCGTCGATCTGCATCTGCTGAGCGACAAGAAGAGCTGACTGCGCGACGAGCGCGATGGTCAGCACCGAGCCGAGCACGAGAGGGCGCCGCGGACTTCGCAGCACTTCAGTCACGCTTCTCACATCATTCCTCACGGTATGTGACGGTGGAAGTGTAAGGGACCAGGTCGCGGGGGGATGGACCGGCGCGGGGAGTGTCATCGCAGGGACGCCGCGCACGTCACACTTCTGCCGTCCGCGGCACCATGGCTCAGAGGCATCGTTCCTGACGGCTGTCTCGGCTCGTTGGCTTCGTGCGGTCGGCCTCGGTGAGCGGTTGGTGCCGGATGAGCCGTGGGAGCTGTTCCGACGGATGGCGCCTCCGAGGGAGGCGACACGTTCGTAAGGTGGCGGTAACCGTCGGTCCGGTGATCGTGGAGAGTTGACGGCCATCCGTGTTTGTGGCCACGTCGGGGTGCACGTGGCGGCAGTTGCCACCGGTGTTCGGCCCGTGCCGGCGGACGGTCTACCGGCGGCTCAGCCAGTGGAGCCGGGAGCGGGCCTGGGCCCGGCCTCCACCGCGTTGTGGTTGATGAGCTGGGTGCCCGCGGTGGCCCGGACCGGTCGCGCGGCCGGATCTGAGAGCCAGTTCCCAGGCGCGGCGGTCGTCGCCATGTCTTCCTCGCGGCGTCTACGCCACAATCACGGGATGCCCGGCAACCGGATCACCTATCGCATCGCGGACGGCGTGCGCATACCTGGAACCTGGCGGCACGCCTTCATCCGCAACGGTGACCGCTACTTCCTCACCGACCTGTTCATCTATGCCGACGGGCTCATCGACTGCTGGGGTCTGGTGACCATCGAGGAGTTCCGGGACAAGCTCCGCAGTGGCTGGGTGGCCACCGACCTCCCGGACGGCGCCGAGGCGTCCGCCTACGACGTGGCGCGCTGGAAGTTCAGTGAGCCGCACACCTGGATCACCCCTGACCTGCTGGTCGCCGAAGTACAGGACACCATCGACCAGCTGAACGGGAGGCCCGACTCCACGGGCCGCTGCCTTGCCGCGGTGAAGATCTTCCTCGCCGACCGGACAGAGGAGAACCGAACCACCGCCCGCACCGCGTTCCTGGCCATCCCGACGTCGCAGCGCCGCTACGCGCTGGGCGACATGGATGCGAAGGACTGGCCGCTGCGGACGCTGGTGGCAGGGCCCGGCGGACAGACCTACCACCCGGCCGATCCGTCGGTCACACAGGACACCTACGACCAGGCCGTCGCGTACTTCGAGAGACGAGTCCAGTGGGCGGCTGAGCAGCGTACGGGCGTTGCGGCAGACGGACCGCTCACTGCGCACGCTCCGGCGGTCCAGCTCGACCACTTGAATCCGACCAATCCGGTGACCGACATCGGCCTGCGCGGCCTGCGCAACGACTACCCCGCCCCGATCAGCGTGGGCAAAGTCGTCTACCCCTCCGTCGCTCACGCCTACTGGGCCCTGGCGGTCGCTCAGCCCGAGGATCGGGCGGCGATCGTGTCAGCGGAGTCCTCGGCCGAGGCGCGCAGGCTCGCGGTCGCAGCCGGGCGTCGCGATGGCTGGGAGCATGCGCGTACCGCTGTCATGACCAACCTGCTGCGCGCCAAGTACGCCCAGCATCCTGAGCTGGCCGAGCACCTGTTGGCGACAGGTGACGCGACGGTGATCTACGACGACCTGGACTCGTCCTTCTGGGGCGACAACGCCGGCCGGGGCCGCAACTGGACGGGCCGTCTCCTCGAACTCGTCCGCTCCGAACTGAATGCGCAGCAATCCGGCATCTGGCACCTGTGACCGGCGGCGCGGACGCGTGACTCTTCCCTGAGGCGGGTCAGGCGGCTGCTCTGTGTCGACGACAGGGCGGCCGGCTTCCACCCGGGGCGGCCGAGACCCGTCCGCGCGGCGGAACTCGCCGGCCGCCCCCCAGTAACACCGCCACAGCGGACGGAACTCGAACGCATCACCGCCTGAGAACCTGGTCGGCAACGGCCTGTCCAAGGCCGAGATCGCCGGCCAGCTCTCCGTCGGCGCCGCGATCGCCCGAGGGCTCACGCCATGGCCGTTGCCTCGGTCAGGGTCGGCACCGGCTTCCAGCAGCAGCCGGATCGTCGTACTGCCGCCCTGCGAACAGAACACCGCCCTCCACAGCGGCGTATTGCCATGACGGTCCGCGACATCAACCGCCGCACCCGCGGCCAAGAGGACCTCGATGGCCGACGGAGCCTGGGCCTGAGCCGCGAAATGCAGCGGCGTCCAGCCCGCATCGTCGGCTCCCCCCCCACGGAGGTGTCTCCGACCAAGAGCACCCGCAGGCCATCCGCGTCCCCATCGGCAGCCGCATGGTGCACCGCCGTCCGCCCCGACCGATCCCGATCCGTCATGCCGACCAGCCTCACTCGGCTTGACCAAACAGATAGGGGCACCCCGCGTCGCCGACCTCTCCCGTCGTGCCCACCACGTCACCACGGTTGACCACTGACGGCATCCGGTAATGACGCAGGCAGGCTCCCGCCGAGTCACGGGATGAAGCCCTCCCCGGGAGATCAGGAGCTCCGGCCGCAGCCTCCAGGGGCTGCCGTCCTCGGTCTCCACCGCGTAGCGCGGTACGACGTGTCCATCACGCTCGTCCTGTTCGACGACACACGCGACGATCACACCGCGGCTGCCCACGATCTCCGTCCCGAGCCGGCCCGGTTCCGGAATCGGTGGGTGCGGCGTCGTCAGTTCCACTCCGCTTGTGCGGGGGGCCCGGTTCGTACCGCGCGGGCGTGGCCGGCCGGGGATCACCCTCCGGCTTGGTGGTGCCGGCGGTGTGCGGGTTCAGGGCGGCGGGCTCGTGGACAGTTGCGCCCAGACCGTCTTGCCGTCGGGGCCGTAGCGGGTGCCCCAGTTGTCCGCGAGGCTGGCGATGATGAACAGTCCGCGTCCGTCCTCGTCGACGGTGCGTGCGTGCTTCAGGTGCGGGGCACATTGCGCGGCGTCGTAGACCTCGCAGATCAGGTGCCGGTCCAGGACGAGACGCAGCTGGAGCGGCGGGGCGCCGTAGCGGACCGCGTTGCCCACCAGTTCGCTCACGACGAGCTCGGTGGTGAAGGCCTCTTCCTCCTCTATGTTCCAGGCGGCGAGCTGCCGTCGGGTCGCGGCCCTCGCCAGCGGAGCGGCCTCGTTCCTGGTGGGCAGTGTGAGGATCATGACCCGGTCGGCGGGGAGCGCTTTGACACGGGCCAGCAGCAGGAGCTTCTCCGATTCGCCGCGGTCCCGCAGGGCGTACGCGACGGTGTCGCACAGCTCGTCCAGGGAGTCCTCGGCTCCTGCAGCGAGCAGGGGTCCCACCTGGCCGGTCGGCATCAGCAGGTCCTCGTTGCTGACCGCGAGGGTGGTGCCCTCGGGGAGCTCGACGGTGGTGGCGGGGAAGGGGGCGTGGCCGGGGCCGGCGAGCAGCGGACCCTCCGGCACGGGCACCGCGGCCGCTTGGCCGTCCGGATGGACGACGTAGGGGTCCGACAGGCCCGCGCGCACGATCGTGCAGTGCTGGTCGACCGCGTCGTACACCGCGATCACACACCCCGCGGTGAGCGGCTCGGCGTGGAGGCTGTCCCCGGCGGGCAGCGCCGCGCGTTCGACCGCCAGGCGGGCGGCGGTATCGCTGAGCCGGGCCATCAGCTCGTCCGGTTCCAGGTCGAGGGCGGCCAGGGCGTGGATCACGGTCCGCAGCTGTCCCATGATCGTGGCGGTGGCGACGCCTCGGCCGGCGACGTCTCCCAGCACGAGGGCGGTCCGGGCGCCGGAGAGCTCTATGACGTCGGACCAGGCGCCGCCCGTGCCGGGTCCGGGCAGGTGCAGGCGCGCGATGTCGACCGTCGAGGTGGCGGCAGGCCGTTGCGGGAGCAGCCGGCGCTTCAGGGTGGCGGCTATCGTGCGTTCACGTGTGTACCGGCGGGCGTTGTCGATGGACAGCGCGGCGTGCGCGCACACGTCGACCGTCAGGTCGAGGTCCCTTTCCTCGAAGGGTTCCTCGGTCCCCCGACGGTAGAAGCTGACGATTCCCATGGCCCGGCCGCGCAGCGCTAGCGGAGCGACGATCAGGGAATGGGCGTCCGACTGCGCGATCGAGGCCGCCCGAGCCGGGTCGGCCGCCAGCCAGAGGGCATCGGGCGTCACGCGGACGAGCCTGGGCCGCAGGTCGGTCAGCACCCTTGAGAACGGCGTGGCGTCGGGCAGCCGGCTCACCCCGCCCACGGGATGAGCCGAGACCACCCCGCGGAACGCGGCTCGCAGCAGCTGTACGGCTCCTTCGACCGGCACCAGTGGCGGATCCTCGCCCCGTACGACCCCGTCGATCACCTCCACCACCGCGATGCCGCAGAATCCTGGTACGACCGTGTCGGTCAGGGCCCGGCAGACGGCGATGACGTCGAGCTGTTCGCCGACACGTTCGCGCACCGCTTCCAGGAGGGTCAGGCGTTGCACAGCCCGTACCCGGTCGGTGACGTCGAGAGCGAGGACGACCAGTCCCCTCACGTCGTCGTGCAGGTTGTCCACTCGTATGTACGACAGGGAGTAGTGCCGGGCCCGAGGGGCGCCGGGCACGCGTGCCCGCACCACGTGGTCGAGCACCGGCTCACCCGACCTCAGCACACCGCGCGCAACTTTCTCCTCGGCGGGCGCGGCAAGTCCGTAGACCTCGGGGAACACTCCACCCGTCTCGGAAACCGCGCATGCCGGCCCCTCGACGGAGACACCGCCGATCTGAAGGACGCGCAGTTCGGCATCCAGCACATGGAAGATCATCGGCGAGCACGCCGACAGGGCCTCCAGGACGGCGAATGGCCACCGGCCCTCGCCATTGACCGCGCGCGCCACCAGCTCCCCGATGTGACTGCCCACGGCCTCCTGCGCGGACCACCCGAAGGTCTCCTCGGCCGAGGCGGACCACTCGATCACCCGTCCGTCCTGCGCGACCAGCATGAATGGTCCGTCACCGGACACGGCAAACACCTCCAGGGCGGTCAGTGTCCCGAAGCCACCCCGAGCTGCCCCCCCCAGAATTCTGCCCGGTTTCAGCCCATAGCGCCCTCCGAGCGCTTCGCGTGCGGCAGGAATGGGTCCGTGCTCGGCGACGTCAGGTGGTGGTAGGACTCAACCATTTCTTCTCCTCGCCGGGTTCGGGCAGCACGCGGCCGCCTTCGACGGCGGACCGGGCAGGGCCGTCCTGGACCACGATCATGGTCCGGCTCTCGTCGGGTCCGCAGATCCGGGCGAGCGCCGAGGACGGCTCCACGGCGAGCCGTGTTGCTTCGTCCTGCGGGTGACCGCGCCGCACCCAGCCGGTGAGGACGAGCGGTGCCGCGGGCTGCCCGCCCGCGAAGACGCTGTCGGTGGGGAGTTCGCAGAAGACCACGTCGACGTGGGCGGGAGACACGTGGTTGGTGGCTGCGTGGATCCGGATGATCTCGGCAGCCAGGCGGGCTTTCACCTCGCTGGTCAGCGTGTCTCGGGCTGCCGTGCAGGTGTCACCGGCGAACTGCTCGACGTGCCGCAGCACCGCATCCCGCGCCCAGGCCGGGGGCCCGCAGTTGACCGGTTCGGCCCCGGCGGTCCAGCCAGGTCATGCCGGGGCAGGTGTCCGCAGGGCGAGGAGGGCGACGTCGTCGTCGTTCTCGGCGGGCCGGACTCGGTGCAGCAGTTGGTCGGTGAACGAGGTCAGAGGGCGGTGGGCGAGGGCGGCGGCGTGCCGACGCAGCCGTTGCAGGCCGTCGTCGAGGGTGTGGCCGAGTTCTTCGATGAGGCCGTCGGTGTAGAGCACGAGGGTGGATCCGGGCGGCAGCAGGACGGTGGCGTCGGGGCGACGGCCCGCTTGGACGCCCAGGAGGATGCCGTGGCCGTCGGTGAGGTACTCGGCCAAGCCGTCGTGGCTGATCAACAGGGGCGGCGGATGGCCGGCGTTGCTCCAGGACAGCTTCCAATGACCATGACCCTCCTCCTCCAGGCGGGCGAGGACCATGGTGGCCATGGTGACATCGGTGATGTGCCGGATCGCTTCGTCGAGCCGTTCGATGATCCGGCTGGGGGGCTTCGTCTGGGACCAGGCGTAGGCGCGCAGCATGTTGCGGACCTGCGCCATGCCTGCCGCGGCTTCCAGATCGTGTCCCACGACGTCGCCGATGGCAAGGGCGGTGGCGCCGTCGGACAGCGGGAAGGCGTCGTACCAGTCGCCGCCGACCTGCGAGGCGTCGGGCGCGGGCAGGTAGCGGACGGTCATCTCCAGACCGGGCACGCGCGGCATCTGGGGCAGCAGATGGTTCTGCATGGTCTCGGCGACCTTGCGCTGGCGCTGGTAGAGGCGGGCGTTGTCCAGGGCGAGGCCGGCCCGGCGGGTGATGTCCTCGATCAGGGGCAGATCGGTGGGGGTGAAGTCCGCCCGATCGTCGGCGCGTCCCAGGGTGAGGGCTCCCAGGACCTCGCGGGGGCTGCGGATGGGGGTGATGGCTGCCGAGCGGATACCGGTGGCGTCGAACAAGCGGCGCTGCTCCACCGCGATGCCGGAGTCCGGCTGCCGCTGGTAGGTCTGGGGTCCGGCCAGAGCGGACGCCACTCCGCGCAGCGCCCGGGACAGCGGCATCGGGGACTCCTTGGGGATCGGCGGCATCGGGCCCTGGAGGTCCTCGTGATAGACCAGCGTGTCGCCCTCGGCGTGGACGACTGCCTTGCGCCAGACCTCGTCGTGCTCGGTGATCAAGTCGATGACGGTCCAGTCCGCCAGTCGCGGTACCACCAGCGCCACCAGCCGGCGCAGCGTCTCCTCGACGTCCAGGGTCGAGGTCAGCCGCGTGGTGGTCTCCGCCAGCAGGGCGAGCCGCTCCAGCTCCGGCAGCGGCCCGTCCACCGCCTCCGGCCGAGAACCCGCTTCCGGCGCTCGGGCGGAGGCCTCGAAGACCACCAGGGTGCCGCTCGCCTCGCCTTCGATGTCGTAGGGGGTGATCGTCCAGGAGATCGGCAGCACAGATCCGTCTCCGCGTACGAAGTGGTCCGTCTCCGCCTGGGCGACGCGGCGGGCGTGGAAAGCCTGCCTCATACGGCACTGTGTCGCCGCCAGAGGACGACCGTGGGCGTCCCTGTGCAGCAGGTCGTGTGCGTCATGGCCGAGCAGGTCGCCGGCCGGCCGGGCCAGCAGGTCCTCGGCGTGGGCGTTGACCGCGATGATGCGACCCCGCTCGTCGACGATGTACGCCCCGGCCCTGATGGCCTCCAGAGCCCTCGTGAGCGCGGCAGAGTGTGCGGCCGCGGGAACTCTTTCGTCGGGCTCCCCGTGCTCCGGCGCTGCCATCCTTCGTCCCCTTGCTGATCGGCTGCTTCCTGCTGGCGAAGCAGGGAGTTCGCTGTACGGTCTTCGCTTTCCGCGAGTGCCCCAGCTTCGCCGAATCCTGCCCTGCTCTCAAACACGTCCGGTAAGCCTTGGCGCCATATGCAGCAGGTGCTTCCTGGCGGACGCGGCTGGAGCGTCCGGCCGCCGCGACCTGGGGGCGACCGCCCTCCGCGGTGAGTGCCGGGCCAAGGCGAGCAAGGCCGTCCGCTCCTGCGGAGTCCGGGCGGCGTCCCGCGGCTCCTGCCGCCGGGCCGAGCATTCTTGCCGCCGGGCCTGCGAGGGGCGCAGGCCGTGCCGGCGGAATCGGAGGAATCGGCGGTGCAGGGGAGTGCCGTATGAGGCGCACGCGCGTGGGTAACCGGGTTTCACCGATTCGTCGCCGCCCGGCGTCGACCCGAGGACGAGAGAGGTATCTGCGTGTCTGCTTCCCTGGTGGAGACCGTCGACATCCAAGCCCCCGTGTCCGTCGCCTGGGACTTGTGGAGCGATGTGACGCGGTGGCCCGCCTTCCTGAGCCACGTCCGTCTGGTGGAGCCGCTGGGCGAAGGCCGCTTCGCCTGGCAACTGTCCTTGCCGGGGGCGGACAAGAACTTCGTCGCCGAACTGACCGAGGTGATCCCCGCGGAGCGGATCGCCTGGCACACCGTCCAGGGCGTCCACCATGCGGGTGTCGTGACGTTCCACCGGCTGAGCGACACCTCGAGCCGCGTCACCCTGCAGATCGAGTACGACCCGAAGGGATTCGTGGAGCACCTGGGCGCACTCACCAACCTCGACTCCGTCCTGGCCAACTACGACCTGGGTGAATTCCAGAAGCTCGCCGAAACCGCGGCCGCCACATGACGGCTTCGCGGCGTCCGGGCGTCGAACGCCGTCCGGAGGTACTCGAGTTGGCGGCGAAGGGCCATCGTGGAGCGTTCGTCCTTGACATACCGACGTGAAGCCGAGCGCTGGGCACCGCACTGACCAGCACCGTGCCAGGACACGTGACGCCGGCGGTGGGCTCGAAGTGGCCCACCGCCGGACCCCTTCCCGCCGTCTCCATGCGCGGGCCTGGGTGAGTGCGTCGACGAACGGCATGTGAACGATGCGCCGTTCACGGTCGTCGAGTTCCGCGACGAGAGAGGCGAGGGCGTCGAAGTCCTCGACGAGTTCGGGGGCGGGGGCGTCGGTGCCGAGACAGCGAGAGCCGTCTCGCCCTCGTCGCCGGTACTGATTCAAGCTGACTCGAACTTGATCACCGCGTCGCCCGCGGCTGCGGCCGCAGCGAAGAAATCCTTCAGTTCCTTCAGGTCGGCAACCAGATCCGCTGCCCATTCCTGGCTCCAAGGCGTGGCGAAGCCCAAGGACCTGACCTCCCCTGCCAACGCGACGTCCAGGCCCTTCACCAGGTCGTCGACCGCGACATGACGCAGAAAGGCCGAGGCGTCCCGAACCTCGTCGCGGCGAAGCACCCTCAGCTCCATCTCGACGACCCCATAAGCAGCGACTTCCTTGCCCCAGGCACGTTGCTCACCCCCGAAGACCGGCAGCTCCGCAACGTCACCCGAGGTCGCACCGCCCGCCGTCAACGCGAAGTGCATCAAGCAGCCGTTGCGCTCCACGGCCATCACCATGCCCGCCTCGCGGAGCGGCTTGAACTCCGAATCGAACCAGTGCGGCACCAGCGCGCCCAGCTCCTTCGGCGAGAGCTCGTCCAACGACTTGCCGGACACACGCCGCCAGAAGAAGTCCACGCTCATCTCGTCACCCACTCCAAAGCTGATGCCCGGCATTCCCTGTGATGCCGACCGGTTCGCGGACGGCCGGGCGATGGCTTGCTCCGTCCCCGGCCCACCCGGCATCGTCCACAACCCGCAGTCGAACACCCTCGCGCGATCGTACGCATCCTCACCACGGCCCTGACCGCGGCAGTCGCCGACGCCACCCGCCACCACCTGCAGGACGACGCCGCAGCCATGTGCCTGGACCGGTGCGGGCCCCGGCGTGCGGACCGTGACGCGGACGTCGGGCTGGGCAGGTGCCGGCCGCTGCATCAGGTGGGGGGACGGAGGCCCTGCAGCAGCACCGTGAGGTAGGCGTCGACGAGTTGCCGGGAAGACGGCTGAGCGTGGGCGATCGCGAGGGCGGTTCGGCCGATCAGGCTGGTCGTGACAGCGGGATCGATGTCGGTGCGGACCGCGCCGTCGCGCTGAGCTCCTTCGACCATCTCTTCCATCACGCGGGCGAGGTCGCCGCGCAGGGCGTTGGTCGCGGGCATGTTCAGGCCCCCCAACTGGTCGCTGACGGAGTGGTGTGCGGCCTGGAAGGCGATCAGCTCGGGGAGGAAGAGGTCCAGGGCCTGTGCCGGCGTCGTCCCGGCGAGCAGGTCGCGGGCACGCTGGACGACCGGGGCGAGCAGAGCGGAGACCGCCGCGTCGAGGAGGGCGTCCTTGCCGCCGAACGTGCGCACGACGGTGGCTGCCCCCAGCCCCGCCCTCCTGGCGATGGTCTCCACGGTGAGAGGTGTGCCGGGTTCGGCCAGCAGAGCGGTCGCCGCGTCGAGTGCGAGCCGGCGGTTGCGCAAGGCGTCGGCCCGGCGCGGGGTTCCGGAGGACATTGACAAGTGAAACGCGCCTTCCACATAATTTATTGGAACGCCTATTTCACTTAGTCTAACGGGAAAGCGGCCGCCCATGAGCGAGCAGATCCTGATCTGCGGAGCAAGCATCGCCGGTCTGACCCTGGCCCACTGGCTGGCCCGGCACGGCTTCCGGACCACGGTGGTCGAGCGGGCTCCGGCACTACGCACCGGCGGCAACGGGGTGGACGTACGCGGCCACGCCGTCGAAGTCGCCGAGCGGATGGGGATCATGTCACGGGTCCGCGAGCTGGCCACCGACGTCCAGGGGGTGAAGTTCGTCGACTCCTCGAACCGGACCGTCGCCCGCGTCGGTACACGCGACGCGGCCTCCGTGGAGATCATGCGAGGCGACCTGGTCCGGCTGCTGGATGAAGTGACCGTCACCGAATACCTGTTCAACGACTCCGTCCGGTGCCTGGAGCAGGACGACGACGGCGTGCTCGTCACCTTCGAACGAGCACCCGCCCGCCGCTTCCACCTGGTCGTCGGCGCCGACGGAATGCACTCCACCGTCCGACAGCTCGCCTTCGGGCCGGAGGAACGGTTCGTCCACTTCAAAGATCACTACTTCGCCTTCGCGGACGCCGACGCCTCCCTGGGTGAGGACCGCTGGGTGACGATGTTCAACACTCCGGGCCGCATGACCGGGATCTACCGTTCCGGAAACCACACCCAGGCCAAGGCCTATTTCATGTACCGCTCCGCGCCGCTGAAGTACGACCGTCGAGACGTCACCGAACACAAGCGCCTGATCAGCGAACGGTTCGCCGGTGACAGGTCATGGCGGACCCGGGAACTTCTCGACTCGGCTCTCGCCGACCCGGAGTTCTACTTCGACGCCCTGGGCCAGGTCAGGATGACATCCTGGCATTACGGCCGCGTCGCGCTGGTCGGGGACGCCGCCTGGTGCGCGTCCCCCGCCTCGGGCGCAGGCGCGGAACTGGCCCTCGTCGGTGCCTACCGCCTGGCCGGGGAGCTGGCCGTCGCAGACGGCGACCACCGCATCGCCCTCGCCCGCTACCACGCCGTCCACCGCCCGCTGGTCGACCGCAGGCAGCAGATCGGGCCCAACGTCCGCATGATGATCCCCAGGACCGCCGGCGGCCGGTTCGTCCGCGACACCTTCGCCCGCCTCCCGCTCATGAACGCGCTCGGGGAACTGGACCGCCGCTTGCAGGCGAGGAACACCGCCTCGCTGCCGGACTACTCCCGGCCCCTCTAGGGCGGTTCTCTTCGACGGCTCGATCGGTCGATCGGATGTGTCTGTCCGGTTAGTGATCACTGATGCGATGTGGGACCGGATCGAGCCGTTGATGCCGGCCGATCCTGTCCGTGGACGACGGCGGGCCGACCACCGTCTGCCGGGCTCACCAGCATTCGGCCGGAGCCGGGAAGAGAGGGCGTCCGGTCGGTTCGAGCCCGAGGATCACGCGCTCGGACGCTCCCGCGGCGGTTTGCGCACGAAGGTCCACCTTGCCAGTGACGGCCGGGCACGACCTCCGTCCATGTCACAGCGGGACAGGCCGGTGACGCGCCGGCCTTCGAGGCGGTCATGGTCGGAATCCGGATCCCGCGGAGCGGACTCGGCAGGCCAGGAAGCCGCGCTGCGGTCGTCCTCGCGGATCGCGCCTGCTCTTCCCGCGCCATTCGTCGACACCTCCGTCGACGCGGTATCCGTGCGGTCAGCCCGCAGCCCGCAGCCCGCAGCCCGCAGCCCGCAGCCCGCAGCCCGCAGCCCGCAGCCCGCAGCCCGCAGCCCGCTGACCAGATCGGCCACCGCCTGCGGCGGGGGCGCGCCGGTGACCGGCCGCCCGGATTCGACGCCGAGGCCTGCAAGGAGCGCGATGCAGTCGAGCGGTGCATCGCCCGAGTCCACCCGCTGACACCGACGCCGGAGGCCCGCGCTGCCGCCGCCGCGTTGGTCGCGTTGCGGGCAGCAGCCGCACAGCCCGGTGGCTCCCCGAACACTTGCTGTGCCGGGGCCCTGGTCGGTCGTGGCGACGGCCGCTCCGCGGCGCGCGTACCGTCGGCGCCGCACGGCCCACGGGTGAGCGCCTACGCGGGCGAGCGGGCCGGTCGGCGTTCTTCGAGCTGGGACAGGGCACGGACCAGGTCGGGCAACGGGGGCCGGGGATTCCCGAACGACTCGGGTGACGGAAGGGGCGCTGTGGGGCCGCCCGGCACCTTGCCCGGCGGTCTTCGAGAGAACGAGGGTTTCGGGTGCCGCCATCAGGAGGACACCGTCAAGGCCAGCGAGGCCACGGCGGTGGCGAGGTAGAAGCCGGGAAACGCGAGGTTGTGGAGTACGCGGGCGCGCAGATGGAAGCCGAGCGCGCCCAGGTACAGCAGGACGAGGCCGCCGGCCGCGACGACACCCAGGGGGCGCGGCGCGGCCTCGAAGAGGCCGAGGAGGAGGCCCGCCGCACCGGCCAGCTTGAGGGCGGCCAGCCGGGGCAGCCAGGACCGGGGGACACCCACGTGCGCCGAGTTGGCCAGCACGAAGCGTGCCCCGGCGAGGTCGGCGGCGGCCATTCCGATGTTCATGGCGGCGGTGAGCAGGGTGACGATGAGGAGCGCGAGCTGGGTACCGGTCATGCCTTCAGGCTCCGCGGGCCCTGCGACACCGTCCAATACCTGCTTCTATAACCTGGCGGCATGGATGTGCACACGCGTTTGCTCCGGTACTTCGCCGCGGTGGCGGAGGAGGGCAGCCTGACCGGGGCGGCGGATCGGCTGTTCGTCTCGCAGCCTGCGCTGACCAAGCAGATCCGGCGCCTGGAGGACGATCTCGGGGTACGGCTCTTCACGCGCTCGCGGTCGGGGATGGCGCTGACCGAGGCCGGTCGTGAACTCGCCTCGCGGGTGCCCGAACTGCTGCGGGGCTGGGACGAGGCGGTGCGGGCAACCGGCCGGGCGGCGCGGGTGCTGCGCCTGGGCTTCCTGGACGCGGGCGCATTGGGTGCCGTTTCCGAGGTCATCGCCGAGTTCCGTCAGGCGCAGCCGGAGTGGCGGGTGGAACTGCGGCAGTTCGACTGGTCGGACCCGAGCGCCGGTCTGGCCCGGGGCGATGCGGATGCGGCAGTGGTGCGTCTGCCGTTTCCGGGGCAGGAGAGTTTTGCGGTGCGGGAGTTGTTCGTCGAGGAGCGTGGGGTGCTGCTACCGGCTGGGCATCCGCTGGCGGCCGGCGAGACGGTGGAGTTCCGGGAGCTGTGGGACGAGCCGTTCGTCGCGGCCGGAGCGGAGGCCGGGGCCTGGAGGGAGCACTGGCTGGCGGCGGAGGAGCGGGACGGGCACCCTGTCCGGGTCGGCGCTGTCACCAACCGTCCCGACGAGTGGCTCGGAGCGGTGGCCGGCGGCTGCGTGGCGCTGGCCCCGGCGTCGGCGGCCCGTTTCTACTGTCGTCCCGACGTGGTGTTCCGTCCCGTCCGCGGGGTCTCACCGAGCCGGGTGGGACTGGCCCGGCCCGAGGGGCGGACGCACGAGGCGGCGCTGGACGAACTGCTGGAGGCCATCGCACGGTGCCTGAGCCGGAGTTGACGACGGGGCGGACAGACCGCCGGCGCCACCGAGGATCGCGTCGCGGGGGAGACCTCGAGACATCGTTTCCGATGGCTCTGTCAGAGGTGCCGCGTAGATTCCGGTCATGCCCGAGCCCTTGAGCGAAGATCACAGACAGCTGCTGGACGACCTGCCGCCCGGCCGGCTGATGGGACCGTGTCACGCCCCATATCCGGTGATGTGGATGAGCGACGGACCGGTCATGGACGCGGCCGACCGGTGGAAGCTGCTGTACGCCCGTCGCCGTGAGACCGGCCTGTATCCGCTGTTGCTCGAGTACCCCGACGACTCGTTCGAGCCCGTGGGCGGTGGCTACGGGGCTGACGCCGATGCCACCTCGTACTTCCGGAGCGAGTGGACGGACGATCCCTGGCCCTACCTCACGGAGTGGCCCGGTCTCGCGTCGCCTGCCGCGGCGGTGACCGACGTGGACGTGTGCGCGGGTGAAGCGGCGACCGCTGTCGTCCGCGACGGCCGAGCCCGATGTCTCGCACTTGTCCAGGTCACGCGGGGTGCTGATGCGCCCGCCGCCCTGAACTGGCGCGGGATGACGAATCACATGACCGCGCGCGAACTGTCGGCGGTGCTGCGCTCCTGGGAGGACCGGTTCGGTCTCCGTGTCGTGGGCTTTGGGCACGGAAGCCTGTACGTCTCGGTCGCTGCCCGGCCGGCGGACCTTCAACAGGCCCAGATCCTCGCCGCGGAGCACTACCTCGCCTGCCCGGACGTCTTCCACGAGGACCCCGACCTGGACTGGTCCACGTATCACGAGGACCTCATGAAGCGTCGCGAATGGCGGTTCTGGTGGGACTGAGGATCCTCTGCCTGCCGAGGCGGCGGTGGCAGATGAGCGTGGCGGCGATGCCTGCGAAGGCGAGGAAGCGTCCGGGCCCCGGCAGAAACCGAGGGTCAACTGCCGACCCCTCATCGAACACGTCGGCCAGGACCTCCCGTTCGTCGACGATCGGTCGTCATTTCACGGCGCGGTGCCGGCTTCCCGGCGGTGGCACGAGGACAGGAAGGGACAGCACGTCCGGTTCTGCGGTCCTTGACCGATGCGGTCTTCAGCCGAGCTTGCGGAGCACGTCAGTGATGTTGGCCCGGTACGTCCGCAGCGCCTGCAGCCCTGCGGCGTAGCGGTCGCGGTGCTGTGTGATGTCCACGGCCTGCTTCTGCGCCTGTACGGCGTGCCAGAGTTCGGCTGTATGGTGGCGCCGCTTGCAGGCGACGTCCACGACGGCGGTGGCGCGTTCCCGCTGCGTATGCCGGGTGTTGCCGGTGCCGTCCCGCTGCCAGGCGGTGTCCGTGTACGCCGTGACGGGATCGGGATAGTGCGGGAATCCCTGTTGTGCCATACAGCGGGACCACTTCGTCCAGGCCGCGCGGAGGCGAGGGTCGCGCTTGACCGCCTTGTCGACCTCGATCGCCCGTGTGGTTGCGTAGAGCCAGTCCCGCTCGAGGTCGATGCCGCGCAGGAGCCGCCGGTTCGCGTCGGCGTTGCAAGCGGGGAGGTCCGCGTACTCGGCGTTGGTCATCCGGCGGCCCTTCGGCTGTGGAACCAGGGGCTTTGCCGGGTCCCAGCCGTAGCCCCAGCGGCGGGCGGCGGCGAGATCCAGGACGCCGTAGCTGGTGCTGACGGCGGTGACGGCGATGGGGTCGCTGGGGTAGCGGGGGTCGAGCGGGAAGCCCGGGTGACCATGCTCCGACATGCACTGCCGGAGCAGCAACGCCGTTGCCCGCTGCGATCGTCGATAGTCCTGTGACGTGTAGTCGTAGCGGTCGGCCGGGAGGGGGCCGAGGTCCGACGCCGTGCGGATGACCTCCGGGCGTGGTGGACCGGAAGCGCAGATCGCCGCCAGCAACGCAACGGCACCCAGCCGCCACCCCCGCCTCATCATGCGAACGAATGGTAGCGGGCGGTGGGTAGCCGCCGGTCACGGCCCCCAGCAGCTCCAACATCTGGCGGCCGCACCTCCTTGCTGTCGATTGTCGACGCCGATCCAGGAACAGGATGAGGGGGCTTGCGACCATGTCGCGGATGACGACCGAGAGGGAAGCGGCGGGCGTCGCCCTCGAGTTCGGCATCGGCGCGCAGAGACGGCGGATCGGATCTGCCGGTCGAGCAGACCGTTCGGCTGAGCTGAGCTGAGCTGAGTTGAGCGGGACAGGCACAGGCTCAGGGAAGAGGCATGCTTCCCGGAGCCTGTGCCGATGTCCACTGCCGCGGTGCCGGGCTCAGGGAGCGGGAGCGGCGTCAGCGGCAACCGTCTCGGCAGGCCCGGACTCAGGTTCCGGCACGGCCTTCTTCCTGCCAGGAGTGTGGTTGAACAGCAGGTTCAGCAGGAACGCGGCGACGGTCGCGCTGGTGATGGCGCTGCCGCCGATGATCTGCACCCAGGTCGGGAAGGCGTGGTAGAAGGACGGCGCGACGACCGGGAGCATGCCGACGCCTATGGAGACGGCGACGACCAGCAGGTTGCTGGTGCCCTCGAACTCCACCTTGCGCAGGGTGTCGATGCCGACCGAGGTGACGGTGGCGAACATGACCAGTCCGGCGCCGCCGATGACCGGCCCGGGCAGGGAGGCCACGATCTCGCCGAGCTTCGGGACGAGGGCGAGGGCGACCAGGATGCCGCCCGCGACGGCAGCGACGTAGCGGCTGCGGACCTTGGTCATGCCGACCAGGCCGACGTTCTGGGCGAAGACGGTGTCCAGGAAGCCGTTCATGATGCCGCCGAAGATGCCGGAGACACCGTCGGCGGCCAGGCCGCGGGCCAGGTCCTTCCGGGAGAGCGGGCGTCCGGTCATCTCGCCGACGGCGAGCATGTCGGCGGTCGACTCGGTGAACGTCACCAGCATGACCACGCACATGGAGATGACCGCCGCGACGGGGAAGCGCGGGGAGCCGAAGTGGAACGGGGACGCCAGCCCGAACCAGCCGGAGCCGCCCACGGAGGAGAAGTCCGTCAGTCCCATGGGGACGGCGACGAGCGTGCCGACGACCAGACCGAGCAGGACACCGAGCTGGGAGAGGAAGCCGCTGGTGTAGCGGTTGACCAGGACGATCAGCAGCACGATGCCGCCGGCCAGCGCGAGACGGCCGGGAGCGGCGTAGTCCTTGGCCGTGGAGTCCTGCCCGGCGATCAGTCCGGCTGCCACCCCGATCAGCGACAGCCCGATGACGGTGATGACGGAGCCGCTGACCAGGGGTGGGAAGAACCGCACCGCGCGGGCGAAGGGGACGGCGACCAGCAGGCCGAAGACGCCGGCCGCGATCATCGAGCCGTAGACCGCCTGCATGCCGTACTCGCCCGCGATCAGGATCATCGGAGTGACGGCGGTGAAGGTGGCCCCCGCGACCACCGGCAGCCGCACGCCCAGCACCCTGCCGACGCCGAGCGCCTGAAGGAGCGTCACCAGACCGGCCACCAGCAGATCGGCGTTGATCAGCAGGCCGATGGTGGAGGTGTCGAGCTCGGCCGCCGCTCCGAAGACCAGCGGGACGGTGACGCAGCCGGTGTACATGACCAGCACGTGCTGGAGACCGAGCAGACCGAGCCGCGCGGGCGGCAGGACCTCGTCGACCGGGTGCCGGGCGGGTTCGGTGGCGGGTTCGGACGCGGATGCGTCAGAGGGCTGGGACACAGCGAGCCTCCGGAGGCGAAGCGGAGCTTCAGGACAAGGGAAGAGCAGCAGCCCCCGAGGGGGTGAGGAACCGGACGGGGTGTGGGGCCCGTTGGCCGGAACAGCGGTTCAACTTTTTGTTGACGGAGTTTCACCCGCATTTCCATGGCCGAACAGCGGTGTTGCTTTTGCTGTGGCCGGGCATTCACGATCACCCGTGCCGCATGGGCAACCACTCTTGGAAGTCATCTCATTTGGCGTCGGGCGTAACCGAAATGAGCAGGGCGAGTTGGTGCAAGCGCTTGTAGTACCGCCGGCCTGATGGGTCGCTGATCTGCGGAATCACTCGATCCAAGTCTTCGATGCAGATCTGGAGGATGCGCCTGTGCCGTGGATCGAGGCCGCCACCGTTGTCGAGCCAGGTGCAGGCGCAACCTGCGGTGTCCGCATCGAGCAGCACCATGTCGATGTCTTCGAACTCGACGCCCCGCAGGTCGGCGGGGAACTCCGCATCGCGGTGTTCCTGCCAGAGAAGGGCTGCATTCTGGATCTGCTCGGATCTGATCACCAGGCCATACTCCTGCACGCGGCAGTGTCTGAGGGGTGTGCTCAGGAGCTCATGCGGCGGTAGCGGACGAGCGTGCGGGCAAGGAAGGCTCGTGCAGGCGAGGGAGTGTTCGGCCTTGCGCTCGTGACCGCGGCGGAGTCGGCGGCAGCCGGAGAGCCTGGCCATGGTCCGTTCGATGGTCCGGCGGTATCGACCCATCGCTGTGAGGTCTCGCCGCCCCTGCGGGCAATGCGGTGCTGGATCCCTCGCTGTGGCAGCCGTTGCCGCAGGTGACGGCAGTCGTGGCCGTTGTCGGCATGGAGCCTGTCGGGCTTGCGCCGGCGAGGGCCTCGGCGGGACCGGATCGGAGGTATGCCCTTCATGGGCGGGATCAGGACCTGACGCGTGGACGTGTCGCCCATGATGTGCCACGGGCCCGTGACGCGGTACGTGAGTCGGCGCCGTGGCACGAGATCCCGGACCGCGGCGCGGACGGACCAGTGGTGCCCCATCACGACGAGGAGGCGTACGGCTCGACCTCGCCGGGCCCAGCAGGTGGCAGCGGCACCTCCTGGGCCCCCGCAGCCGCCACAATCCCGCGGTCTGCCCGCCTTCGCCAAGGGGAGCAGGCGCCCGCGCCGCTCCCGGTTCTCGTGGCTGCGGTCAGTGGCCGAGCTTGCCGGAAGCGGCGCGGACCAGTCCGTCCAGCCATGCCTGGTGACCGTTGAGCATCGGGTTCGGGAGCTGTTCGGCCAGTTCCGCGGCCGGCCGACCGATCTGGGTCTCCTGGGTGAGGATGCGTACCCGGTCGCCGGGCAGGTCCTCCACCAGCCAGGCGTGCAGCACGTCGAGCTGCTCATCGGGGGTGCCGTCCTGCTTCGCGGTCCAGGACAGGCGGCCGGGGACACCGGCGGCGGGTGCCTGGAACTCCACGACGCGGGCGTCCAGGGGCGGGAAGCCGAAGGTGCCGAAGCCGAAGAGGAGGCCTTCCCCGAGGACGGGACCGTCGCCGCTCGGGAAGGAGATGTCCGCGACGTTGTCGTAGTACGACTCCCAGGTGGAGGTGTCGGTCAGGAAGCGCCACACCTGGGCGGCGGTGATGCCGCGGACGACGACCTCGTTGGAGACGAAGTTGTCACCGGTGCCGGGCAGGTACTTCTCGGGCCAGTTGATCGCGTTCTGCGTGGTCATGGGGGCTCTCTCCAGGAGGGGTCTGCGAGGGGCTCTCGCCGGGCGTGGCTTGCCGCTCTCGCGGTTCGTCGTCTCCGGCCGGACCGGTGACGTCTTCGACAGTAGGCCTCCCGTCCATATGGATACCAATAGGGAAGGCTATTTCTGATATCGGCACTCCGATGGCAAGTCTCGCTAGGGTGGAAGCCGTGAAGAACCAGTCGCTCACGCCCGGCACAGCCCCTGCCGCCGACGGCCACCCCCTGCCCCCGCACGCGGACCTGAACCTGCTGCGCACGTTCCTGGCCGTGTACCGCTCGGGATCGTTCACCGCGGCGGCGCCCCGGCTCGGCCTGTCCCAGCCCACCGTGACAGCCCAGATCCGCACCCTGGAGCAGCACAACGGGCGCGAACTCTTCACCCGGCTGCCGCGCGGCGTGGAACCCACGCCCTACGCTCACGAACTCGCGGCACAGATCGCCGCCCCGCTCGACGAGCTGGCCTCACTGGAGCACTCCAAGGCCGCGGCGGCCCCCGTCCACCTGGCCGGGCCTTCGGAACTGCTCTGCGTGCGTGCCCTGCCCGCCCTCGCACCGCTGGTCACCGACGGAGTTCAGCTCCGCATCGCCCAGGGCCTGCCCGAGCCGCTTCTGGAGGAGATGCGCTCGGGCCGGCACGATCTCGTGATCACCACCCGCCGGCCACGCGGCCGGGCCCTGGAATCGTTTCCCCTGGCTGACGAGGAGTACCTGCTGGTCGCGAACCCCGCCTGGGCCGAAAGCGCCGCCGGGCACTCCGGGACCGACGCCCTGTGCGCGGCGCTGCGTGGCGTCCCCCTGGTGACGTACGCCGAGGACCTGCCGATCGTCCGCCGCTACTGGCGCACCGTCCTGGGCAGACAACTCACCGCCCGCGCCGCCGTCACCGTGCCGAACCTCTACGCCGTCCTGTCCGCGGTCAACTCGGGCGCCGGATACAGCGTGCTGCCCCGTTCCCTGTGCCAGGAGTACATCGACTCCGGCCGCCTCGCCCTGCTGCACGACCCGCAGGAGCCGCCGCTGAACACCCTCTTCCTGGTCCAGCGTCCGGGCGCCGACGCCAATCCCGACGTCCAGCGCGTCCGCGACCGCCTCCAGACCGCGGCCCGCACCTGGTAGCCGCGCCGGGGGCGGAGCCCGCAAAGAAACGCTGTAGGCAACACCGTCACGCGCCTGGTCGGTCCCTCCCCGACCCGGCGCCTTCGGCCGCAGGACCGACGCCGACGACGAACGGGCCGACGACGAACGTCGGCAACAGGAGCACGAGTAAGCGCGACCACCCACCAGGGCGGACTCGTCGCGGCGGGCGGGTCACCCGCGCCCGGGAGTGCGCGGATGCTCCATGCCGGAGAGCCAGGTCGTGAGGAGCGTTTCGAGTGACTCGGCCTCGGTGGGCGTGAGCAGGTCCAGCAGGTGGCGTTCGTTGCGCATGTGGTCCGTGAACGCTTCGTCGATCAGTTCGCGTCCGGGTCCGGTGAGGGCGACGATCCGGCCGCGCTGGTCGTCGTCGGAACGGCGGCGGGTGACGAGTCCGGCTCGCTCCAGGCGGTCGATTCTCTTCGTCATCGCGCCGGTGGTGACCATGGTGTGCGCGGCGAGCTCGCCGGGTGCCCGCTCATAGGGATCCCCGGCCCGGCGCAGGGCGCACAGGACGTCGAACTCGCCCTCGCTGAGACCGTAGCGGCCGTAGACGAGGCAGAGTTCCTCGGTGAGCCGGTCGGCCAGGCGGTGCAGTCGGCCGATCACGCCCTGTGGGGCGATGTCGATGTCGGGGCGCTCGCGGCGCCAGTCGGCCTGGATGCGGGCCACGCGGTCCAGCGGTTCATCCTGCTCCATGTGCCCATATTAGCTTCCCGGGAAGTTATATTAGCTTCCATGGAAGCTAATATGCGCTGGGTAGCACTGACCGCAGTCGCGCCGGTGGCCTGGGGGACCAACTACTTCGTCACCCACGAGTTCCTGCCGGCCGACCGCCCCCTCTACGGGGCCGCCCTGCGGGCACTGCCCGCGGGCCTGGCGCTCCTCGCCCTGCGCAGACGGCGGCCGCGCGGCGCGTGGTGGTGGCGGTCCGCCCTGCTCGGACTGCTCAACATGAGCGTGTTCTTCGTCCTCGTCTACGTCGCCTCCCAACTGCTTCCGACGAGCATCGCCTCGACCGTCATGGCGGCGTCCCCGCTGACGATGATGCTCATCGCCTGGCCCCTGGTGTCCGAGCGCCCCCGGACCACCCACTTGACCGCTGCCGGGATCGGACTCGGCGGGGTCTGTCTCATGCTGCTCACCGGGGTGAAAGGCGCGAGCGTACCGGGAGTCCTCGCCTCGGCCGCCGCCATGCTGGTGTCGTCCTTCGGCCACATCCTGACCAAACGGTGGAGTGCCGACACCGATGTGCTCGCCTCGACCGCTTGGCAACTCACCGCCGGAGGTCTGTTCCTGCTCCCGGTCGCCGCAGCAGTGGAGGGCCCACCGCCCGCGCTCTCCACCCCGACCCTCCTCGCGTTCGGTTACGTCGCCCTGGTCGCCACCGCGCTGGCCTTTGCCGCATGGTTCACCGGGCTGCGGCACCTGCCCACAGGGACGGTCGGACTGATCGGGTTGCTCAACCCCGTCACCGGCGTGCTGCTCGGTACGGCAGTGGCCGGAGAGGTGCTGACCGTTCAGCAACTGTGCGGACTGGTCCTGGTGATAGCCGGAGTCGTCCTGGGTCAGCCCAGGCGCGCGGGCCGACGCGACAGCAGTCAGGTGTCTCCCCACCTGGTGTCCGACGGGCGTCCCGCGCAAGCGCCCTCCCTACGCGATCGCCCGTGAGGATCAGAGAGTCGACGTACGGGTGGAGAGTCGGTCGACTGCGATCCGGCTCGGCACACCTGGCTCTACCGAGGGGTCCGAAGCAGTCGGCGTCCAGCCGTCGGGTCGGGAGGCTCAGCGCCTGGTTTCCATTCCGGCAAGGAGTTCAGCGCACTCGCCCGCGAAGGAACAGAGCCGGCCCACGACCTGCCGGTACTCCTGCGGATCCCGCACGGTGTTCGGCGTGGCGGCGGTCCACTGCTGCCATAGTCCGCCGGCCGCGAGGTACGGGGCTGCTCGCTCGGTCCCAAGGACGGCATCGAGGTGGAGCAGTGTGCTGAGAACCCCGGTCTGGTCCCGGACGAGGTCGGGTCGAGGCAAGTAGCGATCAAGGTGTCTGCAGAGCAGATCGGCGTCCGCGCTGGTGCCGAAGGTGGCAAGAGCGATGCAGAGAGCCCCGTGGTACGGGCCTGCGCTGGCCGGCAGGAGCTCGCCGATGCGGCTGCGGAACTCGGTCCTGCCGGCCATGGCGACCAGCCAGGAGGCGGTCCTGCACTCCCGCCACCCGCCCTCGAAAAGGAGGCCGAGTTCAGCGGGAGTGATCTCCCCGGCAGCCTGGGCCAGCTCCCGCACGAACAGGTCGCGCTCAGGCCCGCTCAACCGCAGTGAGCCTCCACCCAGCCGCAGGTACCGCCGACCGGGCGTGACGAACCGACGGACCACGTCCGTCAGCTCGGGGTCGGCGCCGGCATCACGCATGGCTGCATCCTCGTGAGGACAAGCCCCGGTTGCCAGCGGTTTTCCGGGCCCCGAGTAGCGATCGCTGGTTCGGAGAAGCGTGCATCCGCTGTTCGCTCCTGGGGCCTGATCCGGCCCGGACGCCCCGCCCCGCCTCGTCTCGCCTCGCCTCGCCTCGCCGAGACCTCATCAACCTCGATGCACGCATCGCCGAGGCCCGACGCGAAGGCCGGACCGGAGAAGCCGAAGGCCTCGAAGTCAGCCTGTCCCGTTCCGCGCGAACCGACATGCTCACGACGGATCGCCGATCCGGTCTTGCCTGCTAGTGATGTCGAGGGCTCCATCGCGCAGCACGAAGTGGCGGGCCGCATTGTCGTCGACGGTGACGCGGGGATGGCCGGCGCCCTGGAATGCCTCGGTCCGCAGCTGGAAACGGGCGGGGTCGGCACCCTGCACGGCGCGCAGACGCCAGGGGGCGTCATCAGCGCTCTCGGGGCGGGGCGGCACGGCCAGGTGCAGGAGGGCGGAGGCGTTGTGGCGAGTGCCGTAGCGCGTGTGAGCCGAGGTGTACGTGGCCGATCGGAGCTCGGCCGACGGCGGGCCGGGGGCCGTCGAGGGGTCCGGAGTGGGCTGCTGTGGTGCGTCGGCGGCTGAGTGCGATCGGGCGGCCCGGGCACGGAGACCGGCGAGGAAATCCGTTGGATGGGCCGTCTCTGACAGCACCGTGGTGAACCAGTCGGCGAGAGCAGGGCCACCGCGCTGGGCCCAGGTCTCGATGAGTTCGCGGAAGTCGGCTTCACGGTGGTGGGACGTGCGGTGCGCGCCTGCGGCGAGGATCGTCTCGCCCGCTCCGGCGAAGGCCCGTAGGAAATCGTGCACCGGGACGCGGTGTGCGTGCCCGGCGGAGCGGGCCATGCGGATGTGCAGCATGGCGCGGTGAAGGAGGGTCGCGGCGGCCGTGGCGTTGGCGCCCAGGCGTCCCTCCTGCGGGGAGCTGGGCAAGGCAGGCCGGCTGTCGCGGGGCGGAGTGGTCGCGTCAGCCCGGCGTCCGGCGGCGGACAGGTGCCAGCAGCGGTCGTCCGGGCGGAGGTCGGCCATTGCTGCACGGAGCATGCCGTGGGCTCCGAGGCCGACCGATACACCGTCTGCTTCTGTTCGGAAGGCGACGCCCCGGGCGTCATGGGAGTCGAAGCGGGCCTCGGTGATGCCGCGCAGCCGCATGTCCAGCGTGACGGCCTCTGAAGAGGCGACGTCGTCGACGGGACAGGAACGGGCACAACAGCCAGTTCGAGATGGCCGATGAGACGGCTGCCGGCCCGTTCGACCTGCAGGTGGCGCACCTCGGCCGACGGCAGGTCGTAATCGGTGGCGAGGAACTCTGCAATCTGCGGCGTCACCACCGTCACCGGGGCCATCACCCGCCCCAGACGGTCACGACCTGGAACGTACGGCTTCGCCGGCGCCAACAGCTCGTCCAACGAGTGACCGGCGACCGAGGCCTGGTCCCGCATCCAGGCCCGCCTTTCCTCACCGAAGCCGGCCATCCACTCCAGGACCGCCTGCGCACGACGCTCGCGCCCGCTGACCGTGCCGGCGGTCGCCGCCCGAAACAGCGGAAAGGCGCTGTTGTCCCACACGTCCGCCGCCACGCGGATGGCCTCTCGGTCGAAGCCGCGCGCATCCGAGGAAGCCCCGGCGATCTGCACCAGCGAGCGGTCCAGCAACGCGCCCAGCACGGTGACTGCGGAACTCCGTCGAACCGGCGCCGCTCCGCGCAGCCGATCCGTACCTGCACGGCGCCATGGAGAGGAAGCATCGAGGTCGGCCATGCCGGGATCGTCGCACGAAACACGATCACTTCGAACAGGGGCCTGGACACGTTCCTTTGTCGAGTCGGGCGGGGAAGGTCTGCGCGGAGCGATGTTCCACAGCGACAACGGGCCGCGAGCGCTGGACCGGAGCCGGCGAGGCCCGTCTCTCGGTCTTCCGCTGGGCGATCCGCTGCAACACCCGCCGACGGCGCTCCCGCCTCGGCCGGATCAGCCCGATCACCTACGGACAACGATCAACTGCGCCGGCCACCACCGCATGCCAACCGGTGTCCACGATCACGAGGATGACCCCGCGCTGGGTGGCAGTCGTCATCATCCGGAGTATGCCCTTCGGGACGAGATCACGGGCAGGGGCGGTCCGAGCCACGTTCGTCACGAACCGGGCCCTGTCCGGCCGTGAAGCAGCCTCAACTACTCGTGCTGGGACGGCAGTTCTGCGGCAGCGGGAAAGCCCAACGCATCCAGCAGGTCGAAGAACACTTCCTCCGCGAAGACTTGCTTCGAGCGCAGTACCTCCTCTATTCGCGCCTGCAGGTCCGGCACTGCAACACCCGCCGAAGCGGCCCAGGCAATGGCGCTTGCGGCGACGTCCGGCACCTCTGCGTCGAGTTCCGCGCGTATGAGTCGCGCCGCCTCGGCGAACTCGGGGCTGCTCCACCAGACGCTGCTGTCGTCCAGGTCCTCGGGATCTTCGACCATGAGTGCAGCGGCAATGTCCAGGTGGAGCGTGGCCTCCCACCGAAGGCCGTTCGTTGCGAGGCCGGTCACGTGGGCCATGTCGCTGTCGTGGATCCACGCGGTGCAGGCCGGTGCACCGGTCCATTCGGGTCTGCTGCACGATCGGGGCAGGTCATCCGAATCGCTCGGCTCCGCGCCGAAGTTGGTGCACACGGCCCGCATGATCTCTTCGCAGCGCCGAAGGATCTCGTCGGTGAATGGTCCGCGCCGGTACTTGGGCGTGAAGACCAAGTGGGCGTGGAGGGTGCAGACGACGCTAGGACCCCTGCGGATATCGGGGTTTGGCTCCCACCGTGGTGACATAGAGCCATATGATCAGGCCTGTGAAGATTGTGACGCAGGTCAAGCTCATGCCGGACGCCGTGCAGGCATCCGCGTTTGAGCGCACCCTGCGCACGGTCAATGGCGCCGCGAACTGGGTGTCGGAGGTGGCGTTCGCCCATGGCGTGCCGCGTGAGTACGAGCTGCGCAAGCACACCTATGCCGAGCTCAAAGCGCGGGGGCTGGGAGCGCAGGCCGCGCAGCACGTCATCAAGAAGGTGCGCGACGCGTACACCACGCTCAGGGCCAACATCCGGGCCGGGAATCTCGGCAAGGAAGGCTCGAAGCGTCGCCACAAGGCCGAGTCCAGGCCGATCACGTTCCGGCCCCAGGCCGCGCAGTCGTATGACGACCGGTGTCTGAGCTGGCAGTACGACCAGCAGACCGTGTCCGTCTGGACCGTGGGCGGCCGGGTCAAGAACGTGCGGTTCGTGTGCTCCCCGGACGCGTTCAGGATGCTCCGGGCGCACCGGCAGGGCGAATCCGACCTGATCGAGCGCGACGGCGTCTTCTACCTCGTCGCCACCTGTGACGTGCCCGAGGCCGAGCAGTACGAGCCGGACGGCTTCATCGGCGTGGACCTCGGCATCGTCAACATCGCCACCGTCTCCACCGGCTACCGGGCCGCCGGGCGTGGTCTCAACCGCTACCGCAAGCGACAGCTCACCCTGCGTGCCAAGCTCCAGAAGAAGCGCACCAAGAGCGCCAGGCGGCGGCTCAAGGCCCGTGCCCGCAAAGAGGCGCGGCACGCCGCGAACACCAACCACATCATCGCCAAGACGATCGTGACCGAGGCTGAACGCACCGGGCGCGGCCTGTCCCTCGAAGCACTCAAGGGCATCCGCAACCGGGTACGGCTCCGCAAGCCCCAACGGGTCGCACTCCACTCCTGGGCGTTCGCCCAGCTCGCAGACTTCATCGTCTACAAGGCCAGGCGGGCAGGCGTGCCCCTGGTCTTCGTCGATCCCGCGTACACGTCGCAGACGTGTGCCCGGTGCGGCCACGTCGACCGGCGCAACCGTGTCGGCCAGGGGCTTTTCATCTGCCGGGGGTGCGGGGTCGTTGCCCACGCCGACCGGAACGCTTCCCACAACATCGCCACCCGTGGCGAGAGCGTGTGGAACGCGGGGCGTGAGTCACGCGTCCCAGACACCCCATAGAGGTGTCCGGACGGAGGAGTCAACCCAGCAGCCGGCTGGGCACTACCTCCAAGCCCGACCCTTCAGGGCCGGGTCAAGTTGACGAGGCGCATCCCCCGTGAGAGCTACAGGGGTTGTCCATGTGCGGGTGATTCGCGTGCGTCGGCGGTCTTACTAGCGTGGTCGTCAGGTCGCCGCAGGTGCGACCACTACGGGGAGGCCACCATGGACACGACGTCCGTCACACAGCACGACACAGGCTCCGGCCCGGACAAGGACCGCGACGGACGCGGCGGCCGTTTCGGCCGGATCGCGCGCTCTCCGCTCGGCTGGATGCTGACGGGGATGGTCGGCGTCGGCCTGGTCTCGGGCCTGACCGCGACCGGGCCCGGCCCGGTGCCGGTGCTGGGCGCGGCCGCCGCGGTGGCCGTGTACTGGTGGGTCATGCGCCGTGTCGCACGACGCTCCACGCCGGAGATCGCCCGGCGCGGGGCCGGCCGGGAGGCGCTGCTCGGCGGCGGGATCGGCCTGGGCTTCATCCTCGTCTCCGCCCTCCTGATCACGGCGTTCGGAGGCTACTCGTTCTCCTGGGCGGGCAACGGCTTCATGTCGGTCGTCTGGACCACGGTCGTCGTGCAGATAGGCGCCGCGGTCGCCGAGGAGTTGCTGTTCCGCGGTCTCGCCTTCCAGGCCCTGGAGCAGCTGTGGGGCAGCCGGGCCGCGATCGTGATCACCTCGCTGTTCTTCGGCGTCGCCCACCTGGGCGCCCCGGGAGCGAGCGCGCGGAGCACACTGGCGATCGCTCTGGAGGCGGGCGTCCTGCTTGGAGCCGCGTTCCTGTGGCGGCGTAACATCTGGTTCGTCGTGGGTCTGCACTTCACCTGGAACGCCACGGAGCAGCTGCTCGGCATCCCGGTCTCCGGACACACCCCCGAGGCTCTGTTCACCGTCGACACCCACGGCTCCGCCCTTCTGACCGGCGACAGTTTCGGCCTGGAGACGTCGATCGTGCCCATCCTCATCGGTGTGGCCCTCGCCGTCCCGATGCTCGTCCTCGCCCACCGCAACGGTGGGATCAAGTCCCGCCGACGCGTGGGCAACTGAGAGCGGTCGACTGGAGGAAACGGAAGTGATGTCCCGTCAGGCGTCCTGGAGCCTCCCGCTGCTCCAGGCGCCGCTCGACTGGTGGCAGGAGCGGGATGCTTTCCTCAAGGACGGCATCCTCGCGTTGACGCTCACCCTGCTGGCCTTCGTGCCGACCCTGTCCCACCTCGGTGCGCAGATCGGTGATCTGCCCGAGCGGCCGGCGAACCTGCTGAGCGTCGGGCTGGCCCTGGCCCAGACCCTGCCGCTGGCCCTCCGGCGCAGGTGGCCCGCAGCCTGCCTGGCCGGTGTCGCGGGCGCGTTCGCCGTGCACCAGGCGCTGGGCTTCGCGACGACGTTCGCCAGTATGGGGCTGTATCTGGCCCTGTACTCCGCCGGCGCCCATCAGGTCCGCTTCCGCCCCGCTCTGGCCGTCGTGGCGAGTGTGGGCTACGCCGGGTTGGCCGCCGTCCTGGACCGCCTCGGCTCACCGCTGTCCATGCCGGACTATCTCGCGTTCTCCCTGGCTCTGGCCGCGGCCTGGCTGCTGGGCAGTACGGTGCGCACGCGGCGGAAGGAAGAGGCGAAGCGGCGGCGACTGGCTGCCGAGATGGCCACGGCCGCGGAGCGGGCGCGGATCGCCCGCGAGTTGCACGACGTGGTCACCCACCACGTGACGGCCATGGTGGTCCAAGCCGACGCGGCGCAGTTCCTGCTCACGTCCGCGCCGGAGCGCGCCGGCGAGGGACTGACCGCCGTCAGCGAGACCGGTCGTCGGGCGCTGACGGAACTGCGTTACCTGCTCGGCGTCCTGGAGGCGACGGGCGAGTCGGCGTCTGCGGACCTGGCGCGTGCGGGCCGGGCACCCGCCCTGGGACGGGTGGGGGACCTGGTCGAGCAGGCCCGCAGGTCGGGTCAGCCGGTCGAGTTCAGCGAGCAGGGCGAGCGGCGGCCGCAGAGCGTGGACGTGGAGCTGGCCGCGTACCGGGTGGTGCAGGAGGCGCTCACCAACGCCATGAAGTACGCCGCCGCCAAAACGACACGGGTCCTGCTCCGGCACGGCGACGAGCACATCGAGATCGAGGTGCGCACCGACGGACCCGTCGCCGCACCGGTCACGCGGAAACCTGGTCCCGCGGGCGGACGAGGGCTGGCCGGGCTGCGTGCACGGGTGCGGATGCTCGATGGTGAACTGGAGGCCGGTCCCCGGCCCGAGGGCGGGTTCGAGGTCCGCGCCACGATTCCGTCCAAGCCCCTCCAGGAGTGATCCCGTGAGCGATGCGCCGCCCCCGATCCGTGTGCTCGTCTGCGACGACCAGGCGCTGGTGCGGACCGGCTACGTCACCATCTTCTCGGCGCAGCCCGACATGGAGGTCGTCGGCGAGGCCGACAACGGCCACGAGGCGGTTCAAGCCGCGCGGCGGCTGCGCCCCGACGTGGTCGTGATGGACATCCGGATGCCCCTGCTCGACGGCATCCGGGCGACGCGAGAACTGGCCGGTCCCGGTACCGAAGGCGCGCCGAAGGTCCTGGTCGTCACCACGTTCAACGTCGACGCCTATGTCTACGACGCGTTGCGCGCCGGCGCGAGCGGCTTCCTCCTCAAGGACGCGCCTCCGGCAGAGCTGGTCAACGGCATCCGGACCGTCGCCCGGGGCGAGGCCCTGCTGGCCCCCGCCGTCACCCGCCGCCTCATCGGCCACTTCGCCCAGCATCTGCGACCGGCCGACACCGCCCGGCCGGCCAAGCAGGACGTCGTGCGTGCGCTGACCCCTCGCGAGCTGGAAGTGCTCCAACTGATCGCCGAGGGGCTGTCGAACGCGGAGATCGCCGCGGCGATGTTCATCACGCCCGAGACCGTCAAGACCTACGTGTCGCGCATCCTGGCGAAACTCGGCCTGCGCGATCGCGTCCAGGCCGTCGTCCTCGCCTACCGGGTCGGACTGGTGCCGGGCACGCCGTGAACCGGCATGGTCGTGTGCCCGAGGTACGGCGCTGCCCACCCGGCAGACCGGGCGGAGCCCCAGCCCGTTCCTTGGTGGTCTCTCCGACCCGCAGGCATGGACGGGAGCCTGTTCCGCGACTGCTCGCACCGGGCCGCGGCGGTGGGCAACAACGGCGGGGTGCTGATCCAGGCCGTGTCGGTGGCCTTCGGGTCGGGAGCCGTGGTTGCGCGGTCGATCGTGGTGTTCTCGGTGCTGAAGTTCGCAGGCGCGCTGTATCTGGTCTGTCTCGGCGTCCGCCTGGCTCTCACTGGGGATGACGCGTGACTCCGCAGCGGATACTCGTAAGAGCTGCGCGGTTCGCTGGCCACTGAGACAGGCTCCTGGCCGCCGCGGTCCTCGTCGAGTTCCACGACGAACGGATCGCGTTTTCCACGACGAACGGATCGCGTTCCTCCGCCGCTGCCCTCCGTCGAGGGCATGGACAGCCTCTGTCCGGGCGCCTCCACCTGCCGGCCCTGGACCGCCGAGTGATCAGCTACGCCCCCGCAGGGGACATGGCCCGCGTCCGCCGATCAGGCCGCCTACGCGCGTGGCCGCCGGTCCGAGCAGGTGAAGCTCGCCCAGCGACCGGTTCTGCGTGCACTGGTGGAGGCCAAGCGGGCTCCGTGCTGGTCTGTCGAGCAGATCGCGGGGTGGCTGCGACGCCGGTTCCCCGGTGACGCCTCGCGCGCCGGACAGCGCATTCCGGGAGTCCGCGCGAAACCTCTTGCCCAATGGTCAAGAATCGTTGACCATTCCGTGCATGCCTGCCGATGACCTTCCCGAGACGTTTCACGTCACCACCGACGAACAGCTGCGCGCCGTCTCCAATCTCACGCGTCACCGGATCATGGCCGTGCTCCGCTTCGAGCCCGCGACGATCACGCAGATCGCCGAACGCGTGGGCCTTGCGAAGGGGAGTTCCAGCTATCACGTACGGCTGCTGGAGCGGGCCGGCCTGGTGAAGGTGGTACGGACACGGAAGGTGCGGGGGGTCACCGAGCGGTACTACGCGATGGCCGCGCGGTCGATCGCGCTGCCGGACCCGGGCGAGGGAGGGCCGGATGTGCTGATGCGCCATGCGGTGGCGGACCTGGAGGCAGCGCCCGCAGACGGCGAGCGGCACGTGCGGATGGCGCATCTGCGGCTCACCGAGGAGCAGTTCGCGCAGCTGGGAGCGCGGCTTCAGGCACTGGCGGACGAGTACCAGGAGCTGTCCGATCCGTCGCTGCCGGACGCGTCACTCGTCTTCGCCCTGTTCCACCCGGCACCGCGCCAGCAGACCGAGGAGAGCGCCAAGTGACCGCAGACATTCGGAAGTTGCCGACCGGGTTCGGACGGCTGTGGACCGCGCAGACGATTTCGTCGCTCGGTGACGGGGTGACGCACGCCGCGCTGCCGCTGATCGCGTTGACGTCGACACGGGATCCGATGGCGCTCGCCGTCGTCACCGCGGCCGGGACGCTGCCGTGGTTACTCCTCGGGGTGCTCGGCGGCGCGCTGGTGGACCGCTGGGACCGTCGGCGCACGATGTGGGTCGCGGACACGGCACGTGCGGTGCTGCTCGCGATACCCGCGACGGCGGCCGCGCTCGACGTGCTGAGCATCGCGCTGCTCGCGGCCGTCGCCTTCCTGCTCGGTCTCGGCCAACTCTTCTTCGACACGGCCGCCACGGCCTATCTGCCGGATCTGCTCCGCCGCGACCCCGTACTGCTGGAGCGCGCCAACTCCCGCCTGCGCGGCGCTCAGACCGCCATGTCCGGCTTCGCGGGGCCGCCTGCGGGCAGTGCCCTGCTCGCGCTCGGGCGGGCGGTTCCGCTGCTGGCCGACGCGCTGTCGTTCATGCTCTCCGCACTGCTCGTCCGTACGCTGCCCGCGATGCCCCGGCCCGTGCCGCAGGTCCGCGAGTCGCTGCTTCGGCAGGCGCGGGCCGGGGCCTCGTACGTCTTCCGGGACCGGGTGCTGCTCGGGCTGGCGCTGCGCCCGGCGGTCGGGAACGTCGCCTTCCTCGCTGTGGAGACCGTCCTCGCCCTCTTCGCGCACGACCGACTCGGCATCGACACCTACGGCTTCGGCCTGCTCCTCACGGCGGAGGCCACCGGCGGCCTGCTCGGTGCAGGCACCGCCTCCTACCTCGGCCGACGCCTCGGCACCGGCACCGCCCTGACCTGCACAGCCGCCGTCGAAGGGCTTGCCATCCTGGGCCTGGCCGCTGCCCCGAATCCGTACGTGGCCGGGCTGGCGCTCGCCGTCTGCGGAGCCGGCATGGGCGCCACCATGGTGCTCGCGCCCTCCCTCCGGCAGGCGATCGTCCCCGCCCACCTCATGGGCCGCGTCGCCTCCACCTCCCGCATGCTCGCCATGTGCGCCGCCCCCATCGGGGCTTTCCTCGGCGGCTGGCTGGCCACCGCCTACGACATCCGCACCCCGCTCTACGCCGCCGCCGGCCTCCTCCTGGCGATGACGGCCGTCACGGCATCCATGACCAGCAACCGCCGGGTCGAAGCCGCGCTGCGTGCCGCCGCTCCGGCCGGCGATCCGGATTACCAGGCATCCATGGATCCCGCCCAGGAGAGTGCCCCCGACTTGTCGTGACGCCTGCCGCGATCGCGCCACAACAAGCGGACGGCGTCGTCGTCCTCGATGCCGTGGCCCTCGGGACGGAGCCGGGCAACGGCGGCGTCCGGGCAGTGGGTGTTCCACAGGACCACGGCGTCGAGGACCAGGCCGAGAGCGGCGGGCCGGCCCTCCCGGCAGGCCCGTCGGATCTGACCGCGGCCGCGGTGGCACATCGCGCGGGCGAGCCGGTGGCGGGACTCCCGCACGGTGAGCTGCCGGTTCATCAGACGCCGGTGGGCGTCACATCGACCGGGTCGACCTGGACGAGCAGGCGCATGGTCCTGCGCGACCGACTGCGCACCAGGATCGCCGTCGAGTCCAGCACCCGATCACGCAGTTGCCTGTACCCGGGCCGTCAACGAGCAGTCGTGACCCCTTCACCCGGCTGGCGCGGGGGATCGGCGGCGAGCAGTTCCCGCAGGAGTCCGACGACGAGCTCGGGCCGTCCTACGAACGGGGAGCGGCCCGTCTGCCACTCGCGCACGTCGGTGCAGCGCGAGGCCGTCTTCCGCTGCAGGGCCCGGTCGATGGCCCGGTCCTGCGCGCAGATGACGTAGGTCGAGGGTGTGTGTTTCCAGCTGTGGCGCTTCGGGATGCCTCGCCCGCAGCCGGAGGCTTGCGCACGCAGGAGGCCGGTCGCCCAGGCGGCGAGAGGTCCGGGACAGTCGCCGTAGAGGGTGTCGGCAGCCCGGTCGGGGTGCAGGCTGGTCGAGCCGTCGGGCTCGGGTTCGATCGCGTCCTGGGGCTGCGGGGACGCGCCTCCCGGACCGTCCGCGCTCTCGCCGACATCCGGCACGAAGGCCGCCGGATAGACCAGGTGCCCCGCCCCGCGCACCCCGGTGATCACTGACCCGCCGTAGGAGTGACCGAGCACAGTGGGAGGCTCGGGCAGCGAGTCGATGACAGCCTGGACCGCGGCTGTGTCAGCCGACAACGAGCCCCGGTGAAGCTCGGGAACGAGGACCTCGGTTCCTGCGGTCCGTAGGCGTTCTGCCGCCGGAGCGAAGTGTTCGGGACGGTGATACGGGCCATGGACGAGCACTACGGCGGCCAACGCGCGCGCCTCCTCGGGACGGTGTCGGACGAGTGACCCAGGGCCGGTCAGCCGTGTCGTTGCAGCAGTCCGTCCACGTACGCCTCCAGCCGTTCTCCCAGGACTGCGGACGTCAGATCGTCCCGCCCGAGGTCACGCCACGGCCCGGCCGACTTCGCCGCGTCGGGGCAGTAGTGCAGGGCGTCGAGCAGCCGCCAGTACAGGTGGTCGGGGTCGTCGGCGAGGTCCCGGCCGCCGTGTGCCTCGTAGCGCTCGCGGAAGTCCAGTCCGTACGCCGGCCCGTGCAGCAGCGCGAGCGCCGTCGAGCAGTGCGCCACGTCCAGGTCGGCGGGTCCCCACGAGGTCTCGACCCAGTCCACGACACCGCTGATCCGCAGCTCCGGTCCAGCTCCCGTGAAGAGGACGTTCCCGGGGTGGAAGTCGCGGTGCAGGAAGCAGCCGTCGTACGGCGGCGGGTCGCGGCGGATCACGTCCACGGCCCGCTCCCACAAGGGGCCGTCCGGGGCACGGACGCGCTCCGGTGACGTCCACGCCTGGTAGGTGCGCGGTCTTTCGTCCGGTACGACGTCGTGGACGCGGACGAGTTGGGCCGCGAGCAGGTCCAGGCGCCGGTCGAGGTCGTCCTCGTCGACGCGGACGCGGCCCGTCAGCGCGGACATCAACAGGGTCGGGTGGTCGCAGTGTTCGGCCGTGGCGTCCACAGCGACGAAATCGGGTGCCGGGATGCCTGCCTCCCCGGCGAGCAGCGTCAGGATGGACGCCTCGCGGGTCAGCAGCCCGGGGCCATGGTGGCGGAAGAACGGTTTTACGAAGGTGCGTTGCACCAGGGCCGTGCCGTCGTCGAGCGTGAGCCGGCGCATCTGGGAGCTCCAGCCGCCGGACAGCAGCTGCGAGTCGGTGACCGTGCGGCCGTGGCCGAGCTGCTTGGCCACCCACGCGCGCGTGGCCGTCCAGCCACGGTCGTCGAGGCCGAGCAGCACCGCCTCGACGAACTCCCGCCGGTCTTCGTCGTTGTCGCGGAACCACATTCCCAGCTGGTGCTGTGCGTCCGGAAGTTCGAACCGCGTGTACTGGGCGCGCGCGGCCAGCGCGTCCTGTACGGCCTCGGTCACCGCCGACGGGATCACCGTGTCCGTGCCCGGCACGGCGAGCACCGCCCGGCCCTCGTACGCCTCCAGCACCTCGAGCGCGGGCGCCTCACGCCAGCTGTCCGGCCGCCGGATGATCCCGCTGAACCGACCGTTCCCGTCCCCGAAGGGCACGTCCCACGCCTCGGCGGTGTACACGGCGGGCGCGCACAGCCCCAGCGCGGCCACTCGATCCCCGTAGTGCCGTACGAGATCGGCCACCGTCTGTCCGCTCATGCTGAAACCCACCAGGACCAGCGGCCCGTCCGCGCCCGCGTACGCGTCGATCACCGCGACGGCCTGCTCGAACCGTCGCCGCAAGGTCAGCTCACTGAGCTTTCCGGTGCTTTCGCCGTGCCCGGAGAAGTCGAAGGCGATCCCGCGACAGCCGTGGGCCACGAACTCCCGCACCAGCGGAAGCAGTCGCTCCTTGCTGCTGGTGCCCGCGCCGTGCAGCACCACGGCAGTGACCCCGGAAGGATCACCGTCGTACACACCGCTGAGCCGTTCACCGTCGTGGTCGTGCGTGAAGTCGAAAAGCATGCCTCCTATTCACTCACGCCGTAGCCTCCGTCCTTCGGGAAAGTCACCGCCCGCATCCGCCCCTGGCCGTCCGTGACGATCGCCGTTTCCGCCGGGGTCTGCGGCTCTCCCGACCGCTGCACCACAGGACACTCGACGAGTACGGACAGACGCCCCGCGAGTGGCAGACGCAGAACGGGACCCGGAGCGGGCGGCCGCCGATCCGCACGGCCGGAACGGGCGCCTGGAGTTGCCGCACCTGCCAGATCGCACAGAGAACAGTGCATCTCAAGTTCAGGGAGTCAGAGCCAGCGCAAGTGCCAGGTCGGGTATCTGACCGTGGACCATCCCGCCGTCGGCTGTGCCGCCGTCGGCTGTGCCGGGGTCCTCGGCCTTGACGTTGATGGTGTCGCGCACCGACCGTGGGCCGTCGTTCACGTCGCGCGTCGCGTTGCTCTCCACTGTCCCAGCATGTCAGTTCGGGACAGACGTGTCATGGGGACGAGGTGTTCCGGGTGGGCGGTCCATTTCGGCATCGGCTGATGACGTCGAGTTGCGCCATGATGCGTGGACGGATCGGAGTGGGGCTGAACCTGCGTGAGCGGTCAGAGGAGGCGGGTCATGGATGAGCGGTTCGCGGTGGTGGCGAGCGCGGGGTCGTTTCTGGAGGAAGACGGCGACGACGTCCGGCTTGCGCATCGGTGGACGCCTGGTGGTGTCGGGGTGCGGTCGGCGTTCACGGGTGGTCACGTGCTGAACCTGGCGGTGGCGGCGTGCGTGCTGAACGACCTCTACCGTGAGGCCGAGGCGGGCGGGGTGGAATTGCGGGGTGTCCGGGTGCGGGCGGAGGGCGGCTTCGAGTCCTCCGGATGGAGATCGACCGGCATCTCCTACGCCGTCGAGGTCGACAGCGACGCGCCACAGGCACTGATCGCGGCACTCGTCGCAACTGTCGACGAGGTCGCCGAGATCCCGCGCGCCCTGCGCCAGGGTGTGGCGGTCGTCCGCTCCACGGAGTGAGACGCAAGACGAGCCCCGACATCCACGGCTGCATGCCGCACCGGAGGGGGTGGTCCCGACACCGATACTCAGACCGAACGGGGGGCAGGCCGAGGTCGCGTCCGTGGTGATGCTGCCGGGGGCCATCCCTGCGGGTGCGGGAGCCCGGGTCCTGCTGCCGGGCTGACGGGGGACAGGCGCTGATGGAGAGGGCGGCGGGGTGGAGGAGCTGACGCCCGTATCGGGGCGGGCGTGGTCGCTGACGATTTCGATCGCAAGGAACTTCCAGCCGTTCCGAGACAGCGGTGGGTTTCGCGATGATCAGGCCGGCGGTGTCAACGCCTTGACGGTCTAGGACGGTTGACCTACGTTGTGGCTCTAGGTCGACCGTCCTAGGGCGTGAGGAGATCACTGTGACCGCTGTGGCGACCCGTGAACAGATCGTGGCGGCGGCCGACCGGCTCTTCTACCATCACGGCTACGAGCACACCTCGTTCGCGGACATCGCCGGAGCCGTCGGACTGTCGCGGGGCAACTTCTACTACCACTTCAAGTCCAAGGACGCGATCTTGGACGCGGTGATCGATGCCCGCCTGGCCGACACCCGGCGGATGCTGGAGCGGTGGGAGGCCGAGGCGTCCACCCCGGCCGGCCGGATCATGCGGTACGTCGAGATCGTGCTGACCAACCGCGCCGACATCCAGGACTACGGCTGCCCCGTGGGCACCTTGACCACGGAGCTGGCCAAGTTGGAGCACGCCATGCTCGGCCAGGCCGGCCGCCTGTTCGCCCTGTTCCGCACCTGGCTGCGCGAGCAGTTCGCGCTGCTCGGGCAGGCCGAGCAGGCCGACGAACTGGCGATGCACGTGCTCGCCTTCAGCCAGGGCGTCGCCGTCATGGCCAACGCCTTTCGCGACGAGGCGTTCATTCGGCGCGAAGTCGAGCGGATGCGCGTCTGGCTGCACACCTACGAGAAATGAGAGATCGCATGTTCGTGGTCCTGCTCCGGTTCTCCGACAACAAGGCAGCCGCCGGCCAGCACATGGCCGGCCACCAGGAGTGGATCGAGCGCGGCCTGGACGACGGGGTCTTCCTGCTGGTCGGCAGCATCCAGCCGGGCCTCGGCGGCGCGGTCCTCGCCCATGACACCTCGCCCGAGGATCTGCAGAAGCGCGTCGACGAGGACCCGTTCGTCGCCCAGGACGTCGTCACCGCGGAGATCATCGAGATCGCGCCCGGGATGACGGACGAGCGGCTGAACTTCCTGCTGTGACGGAGCCGTTCGCCGGCCCCGACGGCGAGCCGCGCTGCCCGTGGAGCGCAGCCGCCCCGGATTTCCTCGCCTTCCACGACACCGAATGCGGCTTTCCTGTCGATGACGACCGTCGCCTGTTCGAGAAGCTGAGCCTGGAGGGCTTCCAGTCCGGGCAGAGCCGGCGCACGCTCCTGGCCAAGCGCGAGAACTTCCGTGCCGCCTCTTCCGTCTCGCCCGGCTCGATGGCGTCGAGCTGCGTGGTGCAGTCGGCCGGGCGTCATCGCCCGGGAGGCTGAGGCTTGGCGTCATACTTTCCGTTCTCCGGCCTTGAACGGGCCGGTCGCGGGGGCTACGCACTTGTCGACGACGGTCTCCTCGCCGGCCGCCGTGCCGTCCAGGCAGAGCCGTCCGCCCTGGTCGCGCAGGTCGAGATAGAACCGCGTGGTCGTACCGGACTGCTCGAGGCCGTGGATGCGCCCGTCGATGTAGCCGAGGCCGTTCAGGACCGCCCTGACCTTGGCGGGGGTGGGATCCGCCAGATCCCACAGCGCCCGGGCGATGCGCTCTTCATGGAGGTTGCCCGCGCACCAGTCGCGAGCGTTCAACTCCACCTCCGGCCCAGCCGTGGGGGTGATCGGCTCCATCGCATCGCTCGGCGCCATCTCCCGGGACGGCAACGCCTGCGCCGGACCGGTCGGCGGCGCCTTGGGCGAAGCGCTCGGGGGGCACGGCTGCGCCACCTTGCCCAGCATCTGTGTGAAGCCCGCGCTGGCCCGGACCCCGGCGCCGTCGGCAGCGCTGCCCTGCGGTCCGCTGACGCCCGTCTTCTCGCTGCCGCAGCCGGCGAGCGCCAGCGCGGCGAGAGTTGCCGTCGCGAGCATGGGTACCGGGCGGCGCGGGGAGCGGGTGGTCGTGCCGGTCGGGGAGGGGGTTCGTCTCATGCGCCAAGTCTGCGATCAAGCCTTCGCCTCGACGTGAGTACGGGTACTCAGGTGAGTGGGGGCTGGCTTGCTCAACTTCGGTGAGACGCGAGCAGACTTCAGTGAGACGAGACAACTGGTGCTGCCGGTTCGCGTGAACATCGGCTTCGCATGAGACGCCGGCGGACGCCGGGTGGGAGTGGTTGAGGCGCCGGGAGCTCTCCCGGCGGCTCGAATTCAATTCGCCGGGCTGTCGGAGAGGTTGAGGTCCCAGGTCTGGCCGACAAGTTCGTGGCCGAACCCCTGGTAGGGCTTCTCGTCGGTGAGGGTGAACCCGAAGTGCTGGTAGATCCTGCGCGCGGACCCGAGGTTGCTTGTGGTCCACAACGTGACGTGCTGGTAGCCGGCCGTGCGGGCGAATGTCAGGGCCTCCTCGACCAGGCGTGTACCCATGCCGAGCCCCCGGGCGCTCGGGGTGACGAGCAGGACGCGCAGCTTGGCCGTTTGCGGCCGGTCGTCGGCGACGAGCATCACGCAGCCCGCTCGTTCGCCGTCGACCTCGGCAATCCAGGCCGCCTGCGCCGCCGGCGAGGTTCGTTCCGTGGCGTAGTCGGCGACGATCTTCGCCACGAGAGCCTCGAAGTCCCGGTTCCAGTTGAACTGCCGGTCGTACAGCTCGCCGTGGGCCATCACCATCCAGCCCAGGTCACCGGGATGGCCGGCGCGGCGAACCGCGACGTCTCGCTGGCGTACTCCGGCCGACATGCGCACTCCCTGAGTTCGTCTCGTGACTAGTTGCTACTGACACAGTCGTGTCAGTGGCCGTAGGGTAGGCACATGCCTCCGAGCACCGCAAACCCGTCCGCCCGCCAGACCGAGCTACTCGAGGCCGCCTACCAGTACGCCCTCACGCACGGCCTGGCCGACATCTCCCTGCGCCCGCTGGCCGAGGCCATCGGTTCCAGCACCCGCGTGCTGATGTTCCTGTTCGGCAACAAGGACGGACTCCTGAAAGCCCTGCTGCAGCGAGCCCGTACGGACGAGCTGGCACTTCTGGACAAACTCCGCCGACACGAACAGCCCATCGGTCTCGCCGCCGCCACACGGGGCGTGTGGGCGTGGCTTGCCGCTGACGCCCACCGCCCGCTGCTGCGCCTGTGGGCCGAGGCGTACGCCCGCTCCCTGGTCGAGCCCGACGGTCCCTGGGCGGGGTTCGCCAGGAGCACCGTGGACGACTGGCTCAGCGTGCTCGCCCACTGTCAGCCGCAAGCCGAACGGGACAGCGAGGTGGGGGCCGCCCACCGCACCCTGACGCTGGCCGTCCTGCGTGGTGCGCTGCTCGACCTGCTCGCCACCGGCGACGGGACGAGGGTGACCGCCGCCGTCCACCAGCAACTGACGCTTCTGCGCAAGGAAGAGCGCGCCGGCGGCTGACCTCCGGTGCCGGAAAGCTCACGGAGCATCGTCCTGCCTTCTTGGGCGGCGCTCCCGACGTGGTGCACATCGAACAGCACACCGAAGTCGCGTACCCCAGTGAGGCCTTGCCCGGGCGGTCATGTCCGGAGCCGGACGACCAGGGCTGCCGCTGCGGTGGTTCCGGGGAAGACGTGGTCGCTCACGTGATCGGCCCGAGAAAGTCAGGCCCCGTGCAGGTTTTTCCTTGCGATGCTTGTGGCGGTGTCCGGGTTCGGGCGCCGCACGAGGTACGGGAAGACCTCAGGGCGCCGCTGGTTTTCCCTGACGCGTACGCGCCCACGACGACGGGGAGAGGTGCATGGAGCCATGGGAACTCTGCCGCGCAGTTGAGGCAGGACGGGCGGCCGCTTCGAAGCCGGGCCTCCAGGTCGACGATGCGGTCGTCATCCACAACTCGGATCGCGTCGCGCTGCGCCTGGTCCCTTGCGGTGTTCTGGCTCGGGTCGCACCCTTGGGGCATCTGGCTGATTCCGAGTTCGAAGTAGAGGTTGCCCGCCGTCTCGTCGACGTCGACGCTCCGGTGGCCGAGCTCGAACCGCGGGTCGACCCCCGGGTCCATGTGCGTGGTCCTTTCACCGTCTCGCTCTGGACCTACTACGAGCCTGCGGAATCAGTGATCGCGCCCGCCGACTACGCGGACGCGCTGCTACGGCTTCATGCAGCCCTGAGCGGACAGATCTCGACGCACCGCATCCCGCCCGGCCTCGTGCCCGCGTGACAGTCAGGCGCGGACTAGTCACATGATCGGCCGGACGCGGAACCCCGGGAGGTGTCACCTGGTGAGACAGCCTGAGCAGTGATGTGAGTCCCGAACTGTGCCCAGGACGCCGGATGTCTGCCGGTGGAGGACCTCTTAGTGTGTGCCGGCGGGCGGGTCGGCGTAGACGCCCTGCAGCATGCCGGTGGCCTGACCCACTTCGATGAGGTAGCCGTCCGGGTCGCGCAGGTAGCACCGCAGTTCAGCCTTGCGGTCGATGGGCGGCGTGAGGAAGCGGGCGCCCCTGGCGGTCCATTCGCGGTGGCAGGCCTCGATATCGGCGACGCGGAGGTTGAGGAAGCTGCTCACGGTGCCCGGGTCGGTGGGTGGGCGCAGGGTGACGTCCGGCTTGTCCGGGGTGGGGCCGCCGCCCGGGTTCATGATGATCCATCCGTTGGCGAGCTTGATGGTGCAGGGGTTCTCCTCGAGCACCACCTCGCCACCGAGAACGTCGGTGTAGAAGGCGCGTGATCGCGCGACGTCGGTGACGGTCAGGAAGTGGGTGAGCAGGAGCCCGGAATCCGGGGCGGGAAAGCCGTCACCGTGCATGCTGGACCTCCGGCCAGATCGGATGTTCCACCCATAGTGGTGGATGACGGCGCGTGGACCCGGATCAACACGGCCGACTGGGGAACCAGCCCGGCGGTTCGTGAGCGCGAGGGGCGGCCGCCGGTACCCGGATGCAGGCGCCGGTGCCCCGTGGATGGTGGTGCACCGGCCGCATGCGGCCACCCTGATACCGGCGGTCCAGGAGGAGTCCTGGCCGACGCCGTCATCCGCACGTCCGTACTGCTGTGGATCTCCACGCTGAGGGCGGGGCGTGTCTGACGCTCACGGTGCTACCGCGGCAGGTCTGACCACGGTGGCGGTGCTGATCTCCGCGACGTTTGCGCCGGGGCGCGGGACAGCCGCTGTTGATCCCTGCCCAGCACGCGATGCAGTCCGGGCTGGTTGTGCCGGGCTCGACGCGGCGATTCGGCGTGAGCACCGTGGCGGCATGTCGATGTGGGAGCTCGAGCGCAGGCACAGCGTGACCTGGCGGACGGTGCGTAAGGCGGTGCGCGACCATTGTCGACCGCCTCACCTTCAGCGGCACCGTCGTCGAGACCGGCACGGTCTCCCGTCGCTTCGCTGGCTCACGAGCCCGGCTGAGGAACCCGCCGAGGTCGACTGGGTGCGACAGCTGCAGGTCTTGACGTGAGCGACGATGGGATGGGGGACACCGGAACGCAATCCGGTGCTAAAAGATGGTTGCATGTGGGTTCAGCGAGTGATCGAACTGACCGGGTGGGAGCCGCTCGGAATCTCCGTCGACTGGGCGGCGACCGAGGGAGAGCTGGGGGTTGTGCTGCCGGCGGACTACAAGGAGCTCTACGAGGTGTTCGGCGGCGGCGTCTTCAGTGATTCCGTCTACTTTCTGGGGCGCGACGAGGGTGTCGCGTTCGACTTCCTGACACAGTGACGGGTCTCCCTGTCGGCCGATCAGGACAGCATGCTCGGAGATGTCTCCGCCGTCGATCCGTATGCGGTCTACGCGCCGGGCGGATGCCGAGTGCCCGGACCTGCGGGTCTGGCCGACCGCCGATGTGCTGGCGATCTTCCGGTTCCACGCCGACGGCGAAGTCGACTTCGAGGTCGACCTGCGGGAGTTGCAGGGCCAGGACCGACTTGATGTGTTCTGCGGCTTCCTCCGGGAGATCGGGCGGCGTCTGGGCAAGCCGGTACTCATGGACCCGGAGGGCGAGTACGGCAATCCGGTGCTCGGCTTCGACGCCGAGGCTGATCGAGTCGTTCTCCTTGCGGACCCGCAGGTCAGGTGACAGGACTGACGGCCGTGGTCCGTAGAAGGCCCCATTGCGGAGCCAATGAAGACGGTAGCGGGGGGCGAGCCGGAGGCCGCACCACTTTCGACATTCGGCCCGCACACTGGCTCGGCACCGCCAGCACGGCTCCTACCCCGACCTGATCGCCCCTGGCCGGCCGCCGGGCGGGTCCGGACTGCCGTCGACCTCTCCAGGGACCTGGGCCGATGGGGCGACGAACAGGCCGCCGCTCCGCTCGCTCACCACAGATCTGGCTTTCAGGAACTTGGCCTCCAGCCCCCGGTGTGAGCCCAGCCCGCGGTGGTCACCGGTGACCATCGCAGCCGGTTGTCCGTGGTGCGGGCTGGTCATCAGGCAGGCGAGCCATGCTGGAGTCACATCCAGGGAAGACCGCTCGCGTAGGTGACGGGCAGGTCGATGCCGGTAGCCCACGTCCTCCACCAGAGGGCCTTCGCCACGGCGGCGTCGACCGCGGCGAACCTGTCCGCCGCGAACCCGCCGCCCTGCGTACCGCCCTGGGTGCTTCCGGTGCCCGCGCCTTGCGTGCCGCCCTGGGTGTTTTTGTTGCCCGCGCCCTGAGTCCCGCCCTGGGTGTTGCGGTTGCCTGCGCCCTGGGTGCCGCCCAGTGTGTTGCGGTTGCCTGCGCCCTGGGTGCCGCCCAGCGTGTTGCGGTTGCCTGCGCCTAGCGTGCCGCCTTGGGTGTTGCGGTTGCCCGCGCCCTGGGTGCCGCCTTGGGTGTTGTGGTTGCCGATCTGGGTGCCGCCCTGCGTGTTGCCGATGCCGCCGCCGCGGGTGTCACCGATCTGGGTGTTGATGATGTTGTTGTTGCCGTTGTTGAAGATGATGGTGGTGGCTCCCGCGGGAGATCCGAGATCGTCCCACGGGTCGGCGGATGCCTGGCTCGTCATGGTGCCCGTCAGGGCCGCAGCGGCGACAAGGGGCAGGGTGGCGTAGATACCGAACCGCTTCACGGTATTCCTTTCACGCGTCAGGCCGGGATGGGGCTGTGCGGACCAAACTCTCGTGACGTCTCACTTGCCGGCTCCAGCGACACGGTGTTGTCACCCGTACAGAGCGTCGGCCCGGGGTGGAGGGCCTGCACCGTCAGGGGGACACCATGTCCGCTCCAACCGCTTCCTGAACAAGCAAGGGGTGGAACTCACCCACGCGACGCGTAGCGCGGTTGTCCTCGTGCGGACGGTCACGTAATTCCCCATGGGCCGTGGTCACGTAATTCCCCAGGTCCCCTTGCATCCGTATCCTGTGATTCCGATGCTGCCCTTCGGCCGGCACTCGGGTTCGTCGGCGCGAAGGGTGAGACTCACTGTGACCGGTCTTGAGGCCACTCGCGCTGCGTTGCGCGAGCTGGAGGGGCGGCCGTTCACGGCCATCGGCCGGGCCGCGACGCTTGTCTGGCTCACCTTCGGTGACGACGTGCCATGGGTGGACCACCGTGGCGAGCACACAGTCCGCCCGGAGATGTCGCTGCACTTGCAGTGCCGCTGGCGGCTGCTCAACGGCGTCTCCGCGATGGTCCAGGAGGGCGATCTCTATGTTCCGGGCGCGCGGGCCGGAGCTGGATTCGAGGCTGGGGGCGACATCGGGACGAGCCGGTTCGACGACCGCGTCGAAACCGTCACGCCGCTCATCGCAGCAGATGCTCCCGTCGTCGACCACGTGCGCATCGGTGACGAGTTCGACCTTCAGTTGATGCTCTCGTCCGGCATGTCCTTGGAGGTGTTTCCGGCAGGGCGCCCGGGGTGGGAGGACTGGCGGTTCCTCAGCTCAGGCGAAGAGCGTCCGCACTACGTGGTGGAGAACGGTTCGGTGTTCAAGGCGTGAGTTCGCCTCGCGCTCGCGGGCCCGTCGCCAGGACCCGCGACGGCCAACGTGAACTACATGATCAGGACCTACTCATCCTTCTTGGTAAATCCCCTCGGGCGCTTGTTGGGTTAGTAGCTGGGGCCGTTCATGATGAACTGGTGGCTGGTGTTGACGATCTGGGTCAGCCGCCGGCTGGCAAGCTCGGGAAACCAGCTCTCGATCACCTTCGCCCGGTCCGCCTCACTCGTCGGCGGCCCGCCCGGGGTGATCCCGACAGCCTCAGTCGGCGCCAGATACTTCCTGATCCCCTTCCGGCCCACCCCCGGCGAGGCGGCCAACTGCATCTTCGACCGGCCTGCCTGCCAGTGGACATAGATCTCGATGATGTCGACCACGGTGAACGTTCGCCTTGCCGTCCGTAGCGTTCCTCGGTGAGGGCAACCAGGCGCCGTGGACGGCCGAAGCAGTCACGGGGTCCGTCCGGTGGGTCCCTCGGCTCCCGTCCCGCCAGCACCTCGACCGGTCGGCGGGCGTCCAGGTCAACCAGGACGGTGGCGTACGAGTCTCCCTTGCGCAGCGCGAAGTCGTCCGCGCCCAGGACGCGTACTGGTCCTTCGGGAGGATCAGACACGGCCCTCAGCAGGTTCAACAGGGTGTCGTTCCCACTTGCCCTTCAGGGGCGGGCTCGATCACAAGATCTTCGACAGAGCCCGCAATTCCGCCCCGCTGCGGTCACGTGATTTCCCAGGGTGCGAGCTGTTGCCTTGCGTGATGCGGAGCGAGTTTGCCGGCGTGCGGCTGTGCCGTCGTGCCCCCTGCCGTCGCCGATGGTGGCTGTCGGGGCATCGGCCTGAGAAGCTGTCCGATGCCGGTACGGCTATCTGGCGAGGGACATTCGAAGTGCATCGCGACGATCAGTCAGTGAATCTTCCAGCGGTGCTGTCGCGGGAGCGGGCCGCTGAGATCAACGAGGTCATCGACCGGATCACACGGTGGGCGAGGGGCCGTGAAGACGTCGTCGGCCTGCTCTTGGTGGGATCTTGCGCCCGCAACGCCGCGCGAGCGGACTCCGACATCGACGTCGTCCTGCTCACAACGGATGAGTCGCGATATCTCCTTGAGACTGCCTGGGCCGTGGAACTCGGGTTGGGCGAAGTGATCCGAACCCGGTCATGGGGACCGATCACGGAACGGCGCTGTTCCACGGCCTCCGGCCTGGAAGTCGAGTTGGGCATCGGCTCACCGGGCTGGGCACAGACGGATCCCGTCGATTCGGGGACGCATCGTGTCGTCGCCGACGGCGCCCGGGTGTTGCACGACCCGGCAGGCATTCTCGCCGGTCTTCTTGCTGCCTGCTGACCGGCCGGCCGCGCGCCGGTCGGGCCCCTGGGCCGATTGTCAGGTCGGTAGCCGGGGCTATTCATGATGGCCTGGTGACCGGCGTTGACCAGCCGGTCCAGCAGCGACTCGGCGACAACCGGGTCGGGAAGAGGGGACACCAAGCGTTGGGCGCCCTGTTGCTGGGGTGATCAGAGACCGGCCCTGCCGCTCGGAGACGAGTTCGTAGAGGTCGTCGGCCTGGCACGCGGACAGCCGGCGCATGACGAAGTCGTCGGGGACGAGCAGGTCGTATCGGATGAGTTCGCGCACGTGCTTGTCCCACGTGCGGTCCGCGCGGCAGCCCGCTCTTGACAGCCGCCTCGCCGTCGCGGCTGCGGCGCGCCGGGACGGTCATCCGCTGGCCGGACTCTCGCCGAGCTCGTCGGCCGCTGGGACAACGGCATCGCGTACCACGACGCCTGTGACCGGAACATGCGGTGCCTGAGCTGCCGGGCGTGCCTGCTCGCCGGACGCCAGCGGCATGGTGGGTTCGGCGCAGCTCATCCGCGGGCTGTTCGCCGGGGACGCCGGGGCGGGGCCGGCAGGAGCCGTCCGTTGAAGAAGTCGGTCATGCTGAGCTGCGATCGTCGAGCGTGCCCGGAGCTGACCCGGCCCCGCGCCCGGACAGCCGGTGGCCCGGCGGGGCAAGGCATGGGGAATCCTGCCGGGTTGGTGGTCCGGTCGCCGGGGCCCTCAACGAGCCGTAACCGGACCGGCGTTATCGTGTCCAGGACCGATTTCACCAGGAGCATCGTGTGAAGAGAGCCGACGGCCGCCGGTGGGCGAGCGTTGAGGACCTGGTCGAGCACAGCGGTTGCAGCCGGGCCTTTCTCGGTTCGCTGTGGCGTGACCGGCAGGCCAATGGCCACCCCCAGGCCCGTTACCTCGGCGGAGTCATGCACTGGGACCTGCGGGCGTGGAGCACCTGGTTTGCCAAGCTGCCCGAGCGGTCCGGGAACCTGCCCGGGGTGGAGCGCAGCGGCGGCCCGGACGAGGGTCTCCCGGCGGGAGGGTAGGCCCATGTCGGTCGGCGTTGATGCGGCTCGCAACAGCCGGTACGCCACGATTCCGCCGCCCGGGTGACCCGACCCGGTCCGCGTGGCCGTGGGCGCTCTGCCCGCGCGTCCGGTCGGCCGCCGAAGCGTCGGCCGCCGCACCAGGACAAAAGGTGGTCGAAGTGGCCGCCACCCTGGCCGGTCGCCACGGCCAGTCGGTGGACACCTGGAAGCGGATCAGCACCCCAGGGCTGCAAGCCGGGCCGGCAGCAGGAGGCCCCGCACCGGACGATGGCAGGCACGACCCGGCCCGGGCGCGTGGGACGTCCTCGTTCCCGGCGCCCCGCGACCTGCCTTCAGGCCCGGGCGTCGGCCCGCGCGCTCCGCGGTGCGCTGGTGAGCAACGGGACGCCGTCGGCCGGGATGAGGGCCGACTGCCCGAGGCCGACGAGCGAGGAACTCGCCGCGGCCCTGACTGCGTAGGGCGCCCAGGGGGCGCGGGCATTGGGCTGGTGCGGGGTGCGCGCCGGATCCTGTCCGGAGCCGGCGGCCTCCGGAAATCGCTTGCAGCACCTGCTTAGAGTGCGGACATGCCAACTTCACCGCACCTGCAAGAGATCACCCCCGACAACTTCGAGACCGCTGTCAACCTGAGGGTCCGCCCCGACCAGGAACACCTGGTGGCACCGGTGGTGAAGTCGCTTGCCGAGGCATACGTCCACCCCGGCATCGCATGGCCCCGGCTCATCTGCGATGACGACGAAGTCGTCGGGTTCCTCATGGCCTTCTTCGACATCGACTGGACCGGCAAAGGCACCGACTTCCGCTCCGGTCTCTGGCGTCTCAACATCGCGGATGGCAGGCAGGGCCGAGGCTACGGACGCTTCGCAGTACAGTCCGTGGCCGACGAGATCCGGCGCCGAAGAGGCACACGACTTACGACCACCTGGCATCCCGGAGCGGATGGCCCGACGGGCTTCTATCTGGCGCTCGGCTTCCAGCCAACCGGAGAGACCAGCGGAGACCAGACGGTGGGCATGCTGGAACTGAACTGAACCCGCGCTTCTGCCACACCTGCACGGACCACGCACGACGATCTCCGGCCAACCGGGAACCCTTACCGGCCGCATCCGCCGGACCCGGGGCGGACCACGGTCGGCGCGGTCGTGGCCGCCCGCCTGCGCGCTGCCCGCCGCCTTCATCGGCCACTGCCGTGCCCCGGGGGGCCTGCACCGTGTCTCGGCGGCCCGTACCGTGACCGAGGCGCCGGCCTTGCGGGCGCTCGCCGGGTGTGCCGGCTGTGGTGTGCCCGCCACCACCCCCTGCGAGGACCTCTGCCCGGCGTGCCTGAGCTGGCCGCTGTGCCGCGCTCAGCGCCTCGCCCCGCGCCTGGTCCTGTGCCGGTCGGACCGGTGTCGCGCATGCCGTGTCCGTCTCGGTCCGGTGTCCGTGCAGGCTGCTGCGGCCGTCGCCCCGGTCCTCGGCGTCGGCGCGGTCACGCTTGTGATCGTCCATGGCATGCCTGTCGGCATCGTGCTGTCGGCGGCCGTCTTGACCCTGCCGGTCGTGGAGCACCTGTCCGGCCGGCTCGATGCCCGCGTCCGCGGGAGCGTCCCCGCGTGCCCGTGACCATGGCCGTCCCAATGTTGCGGGAGCAGGCCGGTGCAGGCCGCGCGGAAATCGCGTGACCTGCACCAGTAGGCCGGGGGAATTCAGTTGATCCCCGCGTGGAATTAAACTTTACGCGGGAAAGGAATTCGTAGGTGGGAAGGGTACTGGGTCAGTACGGCCCTTCCCGGGGAGTCGGCCGCTCGTCCGCTAAAGGATTTCGATGTCCTTGACCTTCGGGGGGCGGCTCGGGAAAGTGATGTCGGTCCACCGGTTGATGCGCACCGAGTCGCCGTTCGCGTCGTAGTAGATGAGATCGTTGTTGCCCGTCGAAATGCGGTCGACCCACCAGGAGCCGAAGTTGGTCCGGCCCTTGTTGGCGTAGCAGTCCACGCTGGACCTGCCGTCCAGGTGCGACCAGATCTTGAGGAAGTTCTCCCCGCCACGGCACTCGACGTGGTCGATGGCGAACGCGTTGCCCGTGGGCATGGCCATCGTGACGGTCACAGTGGCCACTGCCGCCACGGCCACGGAGCGGGCGACCCTCAGCGTCCTTGAGATCACGACTTCTCCTTCATTCAGCATTTGAAAGGGGAGAGAACGTCACGGTCGGACGCGTGAAGGCTCGCCGAAAAGATGTCTGCCTGCCTCCGTGCGTCCCTTTCCCTCGTCTCGTCTCTCGGGCTTGCCCTATGAAGATCCTGCAAGACGGATGCATGTGGCAAGGATCCATGACCCTCTGGGCCGGAATGCGCCTCTGAATGTCTAGATCGGACCACGCGAAACTGGGTGAAATCTTGATTATCGGCCGCCCGTGGGCCCCCTTTTATTTGAGCTTTTGGCGGTCGAGTGTGGCGTACATGTGAATCGGCGTGCCGATACGGGGCGGAAGGGCCTGGGAGCTTGGGAGCTTGGGGGCTTGGGGGCTTGCGGCGGATGCGGCAGACCGTGTGCCTGCCCGTTCACCAGGAGAACTTGCGCGATGACTTGCTCATGTTCAGTCGCGACCGGTCCGACTCGCCGCGGAAACCTCTGGCCTCGCGCTGCCACGAAGCGGATCGTCCGACGGATGGCCAGGTAAGCGAAGAGCGCCTCTGACCAGTAAGAATGAGGGAGTCGGGGCCGTAGGGGTCGGCCGTGTCGATGAGCTGGGTGCCGAGTTCCGTGGCGCGGCGGACGGCGCGGCGCATTCGGCGCGGTCGTGGGGTTCGCCCCGGATGCCGAAGCCGGTCAGGCGTATGGCGCCTAAGCCGGGGCGGGCGACCTTCTTCCCGGCGGTCTCGGAGGTTTTGGCGGCGCGCGGGCGTGTTTGGCCGTCCCCTCGCGGTGGGCCGGGTCGTCTGCGTTCACCTCGAAGAGGGCGTACGGGCTGTCCCTGGAGCGGTGAGGGACGGCCCGCCCTGGTGACTGCGTACCACGGCATGCCGGCCGCTTCCCCCTGGGGACGGAGCTGGTTGCTTAGGAGCGCCTCGGCTGGGCCGTCGTCACCGCCAGCCGAGCGACGGGGCGACGTGGGTGAGAATGCTGTCGATCACGTGGGTGTTGTAGTCGACCCCGAGCTGGTTGGGCACGGTGAGCAGCAGCGTGTCGGCGGCGGCGACGGCCTCGTCCTGGGCGAGCTGCTTGGCGAGTACGTCGGGTTCGGCCGCGTAGGAGCGTCCGAAGATACTGCGTGTGTCGGCGTCGATGTAACCGATCTGGTCCTTGGAGTTGCGTTCCCGGCCGAAGTACATGCGGTCCCGGTCGTCGGTGAGCGCGAAGATGCTGCGGCTGACCGACACCCGCGGTTCGCGGGTGTGGCCCTCGGCCCGCCACGCCTCGCGATACGCATCGATCTGCTTGCGTTGCTGGACATGGAGCGGCTCGCCGCTCTCGTCGTCCTTGAGGGTGGAGCTCTGCAGGTTCATCCCGAGCCGGGCGGCCCAGACCGCGGTGGCGTTCGAGCCCGACCCCCACCAGATGCGCTCGCGCAGTCCCTCGGCGTGCGGTTCGATGCGCAGCAGGCCCGGCGGGTTGGCGAACATCGGGTGGGGTTCGGGCTCCGCGAAACCCTCGCCCGTGAGGACCTCGAGCAGCCGCTCGGTGCGCGCCCGTGCCATGTCGGCGGCGGTCTGGCCCTCCTCGGGCAGGTGACCGAAGTGCCGCCAGCCGTCGACGACCTGCTCCGGGGATCCCCGGCTGAGACCGAGCTGGAGCCTGCCGCCGGAGATCAGGTCGGCCGCGCCCGCGTCCTCGGCCATGTACAAGGGGTTCTCGTAGCGCATGTCGATCACGCCGGTGCCGATCTCGATCCGGCTGGTGCGCGCGCCGACGGCCGCGAGCAGCGGGAAGGGCGAGGCGTACTGCCGGGCGAAGTGGTGGACCCGGAAGTAGGCGCCGTCCGCACCCAGTTCCTCCGCGGCGACGGCGAGGTCGATCGCCTGGAGCAGGGAGTCCGCCGCGGAACGCGTCTGCGAGTGCGGCGACGGCGCCCAGTGGCCGAAGGACAGGAACCCGATCTTTTTCATGCAGACTTCAACGATCTGGGGCAGGCTTCATTCCCCGATGACCTGGCCCACGGCGTTCTGTCGGTCCGCATCCTGGGTGCGGTGGCGCCTCATCTGACCGAGGATGCGGACACGCCCGGGGCTCGCTGCTGCCGACGCGGCGCCGGTCGTCGTCAGGGGATGATGCTGCTCAGCACGCCGCCGTCGACGCGTAGTGCGGCGCCCGTGGTGGCGGAGGCGGCGTCGGAGGCGACGTAGTGGACGAGGCCGGCGACCTCTTCGGGGCGGATGAGCCGGCCCAGGAGCGAGGTGGGGCGTTCCTCGGCGATGAAACGGCGTTCGGCTTCGTCGAAGGGGACGTTGTCGCCGACACGGTCGGCGATGAATACCTCCACACCAGGGGTGAGGGTGGGGCCCGGCAGGACGGAGTTGACGGTGACGCCGGTGCCGGCGACCTCCTGGGCGAAACCGCGCGAGACGGCCAGCTGGGTGGTCTTCGTGGCGCCGTAGTGGATCATTTCCTTGGGGGTGTTGATGGCCGACTCGCTGCTGATGAAGACGACGCGGCCCCACCCGCGCTGCACCATGCGGGGAGCGTAGTGGCGGGTGAGCCGGACACCGCTGAGAACGTTGGTCTCGAAGTACCGGATCCATTCCTCGTCCGTGATCTCGAACGCGGGCCTCGCCTCGAAGATCCCGGCGTTGTTGACGAGAACATCCACGTCCGGCACAGCGTCCGTCAGGATGCGGACGCCTTCCGCGGTGCTGACGTCGGCGGCGACAGCGCGGATCTCACCGTGTGCGGCGGCGGCGCGGACGCGCTCGGCAGCGGCGTCGGTGCGCTGGGGGTCACGGCCGTTGACGATGACGTCGGCTCCGTCGCGGGCGAACGCGGCGCAGATCGCCTCGCCGATGCCGGAGGTGGAGCCGGTGACGAGTACGGTGCGGCGGGGTGCTGTATTCACGGGAGTGTCCTCTTGGGCTGGTGGAAGTCGTCCGGGCTTCCCGAGCTGCACCGGGTGCGGCTTTGACCTCGGCGAACAGCCGGCGCGGCTGCCCTCGGCGGCGCAGCCCACGTGAGGTGACGCTAGAGCGCCGCAGCGAGGGACGCATCCCGGACGCGGGGGTGGAGCGGGCGCTGCCTTGATCACGCTGCTGGTCGGTGGCGTGCCCGATCCAAGGACCCGTACCGACCGGTCCGGACAGGGCTGGCGTGGCGATCTCCTTCGCGGACCGACTGGCCGGCACACGCATCACGAACGGGCGCGGCTCGATGGGCCCGGGCTCCTCACGGGTCGAAGCCACGGCCGGCCACCCTGGCCGAGGGAGCCGCTCAGCCGGCGCGGTGGTCGCAGCCGGGCAGGTGCCCATGCGTGCGGCTGTTCCTGCGGACACCTGCCCGGACAGGGGTGCCCGTTCTGCTTACGGGCCAGGAGGATGACGCGCCCGTCGTGGGCCCGGCCGCCGCTCCGGCCGAGTTCCCTGGATGTGGGGGAGGCAGGGTGCGGTGTCACCGTGCCATGACCGTCGAGGCGGGCGCGCACGGGTTGGTCAGGATCATCCAAGGGCTCCCGGCATGAGCCTGACCATGAGAGGTCGCTGTCTGCCCGAACCTCGGTGGATCGTGCTGGTCGGACATGGGATTGCGGCTGTCGCGGAAGCCTCGGCTCGATGCTGGTCGAGTTGCCGTGAGGGTGGCGGATGCCGTCGCTGCGGGCGGCTCGGGAAGCGTGGCGTAGTGCCGCAGGCCGGCCGAGGCGCTGACGGGCGCCGTGCCCGGCGTGGGAGCTCAGGATCAGGCGAAGGCGGCCCCCACGTCCAGGCGAATGCCCGGGTGAGCACCCCAGTTCGACGGACGGTCCGAGCAGAAAATCAGGCGAGATATCCCTACGCTCCGGGCTCTTGCTCGGTCCGTAGGTACCGACCCCAAATCTGGGCCTTGCGGTAGGGACCGGCCCCGTCGCAGCCGTACTGGGGTGCGTCAAAGGCGACCCGGTACAGCAGCTCGCCGCTGAGCGACTGGGCATGTTCGTTGGCGAACGGCTGGTTGTTGACGCGTGCGGTCACCTCGGGAAGGACATGATGAAACTTCTCCTCACCGACTCCGGCATCAAGAACGCGACCATCCAGGATGCGCTGGTCGACCTGCTGGGTGAGCCCGATTGCTTCCCGGCGCCGCAAACGGGCCTGTTGGCAAGATGCGTCAAGCGCCTTTTGCTCGGTGTCGGTGCGGATACGGTCGACGAGGGCGTCATGGAACGAGGGAATTGGGCTGGCGGTGCAGCCGTTGGCACTCCGTCGGTCAGCCCCGTCCGCCGTGCCATCGGACCGCGACGGCACCGGCGAAGTCGCCGGCGTGGGCGAAGCCTCCGAGCACCACCAAGGCGCCGTCCTCGACCTGCCGTGAGCGGATCGCGCGGTCCAGTGTGACCGGGATCGCCGCGCCGAACAGATTTCCGTACTCCTCGAAGGTGTTGAGGTGCCGTTCGGCGGGGAGTTGCAGTGCCTCTCTCCAGTTGCGCAGGAAGGTGCGGTTGGGCTGGTTGGTGATGAGGGCGTCGATGTCGGTCGTCGCGACGTCCAGGCGTCGGCACAGATCCGTGATCACCTCGGGTACCAGACGGTTTCCGCGGGCCAGCACCTTGGCGAGACTGGCCTCGGTGAAGCCGATCCGTGCCTGGGATTCCCCCGGTTCCCAGTACTTGCGGCCGTCGTCGAGCGCCACCGTCATGTCTCCGGCGTACTCACCGATGTGCCGCGTCTCCAGGTCGAGGACAGGGCTGTCGGCCGACGTCGTCAGGTATCCCACGCCGCAGCCGTCGCCCGGGATTGCGGCCTGGGCGAGTCTGCGCACCTCGGGCTGGGTGAAGCACTGGCCCGCTGCGCTCTGCGCGTTGCAGATGAGTGCGGTCTTCGCGTCGGTCGTGGAGAGGATCTGCCGGGCCAGCTTCATCATGTACACGAAGGACGCGCAGCCGGCGTTGGCCACGTCGACGAGCCATTCCGGGCTCAGCCCCAGTCGGCGTGCCACCTCGGTACCGGCGCCCACGAACGGCAGATCCGGCAGCTGGCTGTGGACCAGCAGCACGTCGACGTCCCGGATCTCGCTGCGGCCGTGCCGCTCGATCAGGGGCTGCACAGCGCGCTCGACCATGTCCGCGTTGGTCTCGTCCGGGGCCACGTGGTGCCGTGCCGGTGGCGCCTTGAACATGGGGTGGCTGCGTAGTCTGTCCTCGGCTCCGGGGTAGTCGGTGTAGAACGTGGCGGGGACCGGTCGGCCGGGCAGGTAGCTCGCGACGTCGGTGAGGCTGACGGTGGTCACCCGGTCACCGTCCTCGCCGGTGCCGTGCTGATCGGCAGGCCGTTGCGGTGGCGGTATTCCAGGATCGCCTTGAGGTTGTTCATCTCCACGGTGTGTCCCGCGTAGAAGAGGTCCCAGAAGTCGCCCACCCAAGCCCTGTCCGGGCGCGGAGCCTTGTCGGGGTGGGGGTTGTCGTCGTAGTAGGGGTGTCGGCAGTTGGTCCAGGTGATCACCGACCCCGGCTCGCCGAGCACCAGCGAGGCCGGCACCACACGCATGAGGTAGATCATCCACAGTGTTTCGCCCTGGTCCCACGAGCAGTGGTAGTCCACCGTCAGGGCCTCGGCGTTGGCGACGACTTCGCAGTAGATCTTCGTGTCGTCCTCGAGCCGGTCATGGCCCACCCAGAGCCCGGGCGTGCCCGAGGGGGTGAAGTCCCGCAGGCTGCACGTCCATTCCTCCAGGTGGTGCCCCTGGCTCAGGTAGGTGTAGGCCTGCTGCGGAGGGCAGTCGACGTGGGCGTGGATCGTGCAGTACTGCCCGTAGACCTGATGGTGCGGGTACACGGAGTGGGTGAGCTCCATGCAGTGCGCGATGAGTTCCTCCTTACCGGGGTTCTCGATGCGCATCAGACCGGGGACGTCAGCCAATGCGGACGATGCCTTGCTCATGGGGACTCTCCTTGCTCTCGGTCTCCGGACTGTCGGCGGCGTCGCCGGTGCGGGGCGCTGCGGCGGCTTCGGTGAAGGACCGGAAGGGACGGAACGGAGGGATTTCATGGGGGTCGCACTCCAGCGCCACGAACGCGGGGCCCGCGCCCTCGTTGCCTTCCAGGAGCGCCTTGTGCAGCTGCGCCGCGTCAGCGGCATCGCAGACCTTCAGGGACGGGAAGGCGGCCGCCATCGCGGCGGCGATGTCGGTGCGGGCGAACAGGTCGTCGCCGCGGATTCCGCCCTGGAGGAATTTCTCCCGCAGCGCGCACATCGCGTGTGCGTTGTTGTTGAAGATCACGAAGGTCACGGGTGCGGCGTGCTCCACGGCGGTGTGCACCTCCATCCCGTGCATGAAGAACGCTCCGTCGCCGGCGAGTACGTAGGTACGGCGTCCGGTGGCGAGCGCGGCACCGATGCCGGCGCCGAAGGTGTAGCCCATGCCGCCCATGCCGAGCGCCACCACGAAACGGCCGTGGCGTGGCGCGGGCAGGTGATGGATCGCGCCGGCTCCCGCGTTGCCGGCGTCCACGAAGACGTGTGCGTCCTGGGGGAGTGCCGCCGCCACCGCGGCGAGAGCCTGGGGGTAGGGAACGGTTCGCGCCGTGTGCCGGGGCGCGGGGCCCGGTGTGAGGGTGGGGAGGGGACCGGCGTGCCGGGGGCAGGCCCGCGAGAGTGGCGGAAGCCGGTCGGCCACCGTGCGCAGCACCTCCCGCAGATCTCCGCCCAGCGCGGTGCCTTCGACGAACGCCGGCTCGGGCCCCAGGCACACGACTTCGGTGTCGGCCAGGGCATGGTCGAGGCCGCCACGCGCCACCAGCGGCAACCGGGTACCGGCCAGCACGCACACGTCGGCCCGCCGCAGGCAGTCCTCGACGTTGGAGTGACCCATCACCCCCGCCACGCCCGCGAACCGCGGATCACGGTTGTCGAAGACGTCCTTCGCGTCGGGGGTGACCGCCACCCATGCCCCCAGGCGCCGGGCCAGTTCGGCCAGTTCGGCACGCGCGTCGGCGGCGGCGACGTCCTCACCGGCGATGACGAGGACGCGGCCGGCCCCTCGAAGGGTCTGCGTCACGGAGGTGAGGGCCGCAGGGTCCGGCCGTGCCACCGGCGCCGCGGGCGCCAAAGCCGCGTTCGGTGCCGGTCTGTGGCCGGGTATCGGGAGCTGCGCCTGCTGCACGTCCTTGGGCAGCAGCAGCACCGCCGGTCCGCGCGGATGGGTCCGCGCCGCGGTCAGGGCCTGATCCAGCAACTCGGGCAGCGCGTCGGCGTCCTCGATGCGGGCGCAGAACCGGGAGACCGGTCCGAAGACATCCCGGGCGTCGAAGGAGCCCCCTCTGCCACTGGAGTCCTGGAACGCCCCGAGGCCCTCCTGCCCGGTCGGCGGCTGTCCCACCAGCGCCAGCACGGGTATCCGGGAGGCATGTGCCTCGGCCAGGCCAGGCAGGAGATTCATCGCGCCACCGCCCGAGGTGGCGGCGACCACGCCCAGGCGCCTGGTGGTGCGGGCGTATCCGTCGGCCATGGTGACGGCGGCGAACTCGTGCTTGGCGACGATGGCGCGGACGGCACCGCCGCGGTGAACGGCGTCGTACAAGTCCTCGATGTTCGCGCCGCCGACGCCGAACACATGGGTGACGCCCGAGCGGGCGAGTTCCCCCGCCAGGTAGTCGACCAGGCGTGTCGCTGCTGCCGCGGGCGGGTGCGAGGTCCTGGTCGTCATGCGGGGCTCCTGTCCGTCTCGTGGTGCCGGTCGGCGGGGCCGGACGTCGACACGAGCTGAAAGCGGTGCCGGTACTGCCTGGGGGTGAGTCCCAGTGCTCGTCCGAAGGAGCGGAAGAACGTCTCGGGGGCCGCGAATCCGCAGCGTCGCGCTATCTGGGCGATCGCCAGATCGGTGGTCTCCAGCAGCTCACGGGCGCGGGCGATGCGCTTTCGCTCGACGTACTGCCCCGGGGTCGCGCCCACCTCGCGCCGGAAGACTCGTGAGAAGTTGCGCGGGCTCATGTTGGCCCGCAGGGCGATCTCGGCCACGGGCAGCCGATGGTCCAGGTTGTGCATGATCCACTCCTGGGCGGCGCGGATCGGCGGATGGTCGGCCAGCTGCGCGTCGAGGACGGCGCTGACCTGCGGCTGTCCTCCGTGCCGCCTGAGGGGCAGCACCAGGAACCGTGCCACCTCCAGCGCGAGCGGGGCTCCGTGGTCGGCCTCCACCAGAGCAAGCGCCATGTCGATCCCGGTCGACACGCCCGCGGAGGTCACGAAGGGGCCGTCCCAGACGAAGATCGGCTCCGCGTCCACCGTCACTTCCGGATAGCGGCAGGCCATCGCCTCGGTGTATGCCCAGTGGGTGGTGGCGTGTCTGCCGTCCAGGAGGCCGGCCTCGGCCAGCAGAAAGGATCCACCGCATACGGAGGCGACCCGGCGGGAGCGCGCCGCCGCCCCGCGGATCCAGGAGACCAGCGCCCGGTCCCGCAGGGCGCTGTGGAGACCCCAACCGCCCGGCACGAGGAGCGTGTCGATCGCTCCTTCGCCCGCCGCCAGCGGCGAGGCCTCCACGGCCACTCCCGAACTTGTGCGCACTAGCGGTCCGTCGGCGGAGACGAGGTCGAGCAGATAGGGCCCTCCCGGCGAGCCGAGGAGCCGGTTGGCGGTATCGAACACTTCCATCGGTCCGGTGATGTCCAGGGCCAGTGCGCCCGTGTACAGCACCACAACAACACGTCGGTCTGACACGATCACACCCTGTATCGAACAGGGCACTGGCTGCAATGCCGGATTATTGACGTATCCGGCCAACGTCCAGGCGGTGACCATCCGAAAGGGGAGACTGACCAGGCAGTTCCGGTGCCGCCCGGAAGGGAGGCGGGTGCGGCGGCTCACCGGGTGTTGGCTTGAACAGCGTCGCCCTCGCCTCAAAACGAGTCGTTCTCGGGCTGGACGACGGCCTTCCCCACCCGCGGCAGCCGCCAGGCCTCGCCCCGGCCACCGAAGGGCCGCTGGCCGAGGCGCCCCGGGGCGAACAGCCTCTCGGCCGGGTCACCCGGGCCCCGCCCTTCAGGAACCCTTTGATCAGGAGTTGCACCGCTTGTCCTTGCACGCCCTTTTGAGGGAGAAGGCGTGGAGCTTGTTGTTGGGGACAAAGGGGGAGTGGTAGCCGGAGCCCCAGTAGACCGAACCGTTCACGATGGCAGCGCCGCCGACTGCCGACCCGCCACTGTCGAAGCTCCACTTGATGGTGCCGGTGGCGCCGTCCAGGGCGTACATGTCGCCGGACACGGAGCCGGCGTAGACCACGCCGTTGGCGCTGGAGACGAAACCGTAGTCGAAGGTGTGGCGGGACCGGACGACCTTGCCGGTCTTCAGGTCCAGACCCAGGACCGAGTCCACGTGGTTGTCCGGCGACGGCGTGGTGCAGCCGGTCTGGTCCGGCCTTGTGCAGACACCGTCCGGCACGGAGTAGTTGTTGCCCGTGCTCACGTACAGCAGCCCGGTCCGGTGGTCCACCACCGCGGTGCTGGACCACACCGCACCACCGGTGTATCCGGGTGGAACCGTGTGTGTCCTCCAGAGCACTTTTCCGGTGGCCACGCTCAGGGCGACGACGCTGCCGCGGAATGTGTACTGCGCGTCCGTGAGTTCGGAGTTGGAGGACACGCCCACATAGGCGATGCCGCGTTTCTCGTCGATCACCGGAGAACTGGTGATGAGCGCGTTCGGGTGGTCGTCGACCTTGGTGCGCCACAGCGGTGCGCCGGTCGCGGAGTTGGCGGCCATCACGTATGCGCCGTCGGCGCTGGTGGAGGTCAGCACGCCTTCCCCGAACACCAGTTTGCCGCGCGCGTGTACGCGGGGCTGGTGCGCGAGATGTCCCCGGCGACGCGGCTGTACACGCTGATCGGGTTCGACCACAGCGCCTTCCCCGTGGAGGTGCTCACCGCCGACAGCTTCCCGCCCCAGTCCGGTACGTACGCCACTCCGCGTACCACGGTCGGCGTCATCGGCGCCAGGCTCGCCGCCGGCCCCTGGAGCGGCTGTATGGCCGACGTGAATCGGCGCTGGTTGTTGAACCGGTCGACCCATTCGCCTGGGCGGCGGTCCCGGCAGGGACGCCGTGAACTCGGGCTTCATGTACATGCTCCTATTGGGTCCGAATCCAAAGGGAGCCTGGCGCATTCGTGATCAAGTGACCGGCAAGCACAATGGGGACACGCCGCTTGATCATCGGATCGGCTCAACAGGTAAACAGCCCGGACGGAAGACGCCTCAGCCACTTGACCCGTGTGTATGAGCTGTCCCCTCGAAAGGCGAGGCGGGGAAGGTCTGAGCCTCGGCCTGGGCTACCCACCGCCCGCCCCAAGGTCCCGAACGCTCGCCACAATGTGTCGGCACTCGCGAGGGGCGCCCGTCCATCCTGGAGCCTGAGCTACCCCGTCGGAGGCATCGTTCTGACGGTCACTGAGCGTCTACGGGTTTCCTTCATCCCTTGCGCTGCCAGGGGTCATCTGGCGAAACACGGGCCGAGCCAGGGCCGGACCGAGGCGAGGGCCGGCCAGTGCCCTAATCGTGTTGACCGCCCCCGGCAGGCAGTGCTGGAGTCGGCACGTGGACAGCATCCCCGCCAACCGGCGGCTCTGGAACCGGATCAGCAGCGCCTACCAGCACGAGCACGACCCGCAGATCGGCGCCGCACCCCGGCTGTGGGGCATGTACTCCATCCCCGACGCGCACCTGCACGCCCTGGGCGACGTCACCGGCAAGCGCGTCCTCGAACTCGGCTGCGGTGCCGGCCAGTGGTCCAGGGCGCTCGCCGCCGAGGGCGCCACCGTGGTCGGGCTCGATCTGTCCGAAGCCCAACTCGCCGCAGCGGCCCGCGCGATGGGAGCGGCCCGCTACCCGCTGGTGCAAGGCGCCGCCGAACAACTCCCCTTCGCCGACGGCAGCTTCGACCTGGTGTTCTGCGACTTCGGTGGGCTCAGCTGGGCGCCCCCGCATCTGGCCGTCCCGCAGGCCGCACGCGTCCTGCGCCGGGGCGGGCGCCTGGTGTTCAACGTCGCCAGCCCATGGTTCGAAGCCTGCTACGACGAGGCCGCCAGCCGCGTGACCACGACGCTGCAGCAGGACTACTTCGGGCTGAACGCCATCGCCGAAGGCGACGACGCGACCAGCTATCAGCTCACCTACGGCGACTGGGTCAGGGTCCTGCGCGGCGCGGGTCTCGTCATCGACGACCTCATCGAGCCGCGGCCCGGACTCGGAACACCCAACGGCTACAACGAAACCGACCCACCCGACTGGGCACACCGCTGGCCGGCGGAACTGCTCTGGGTAACCCACAAACCGTAAGTTCCGCCGCGTCGAGAGGTGAAGGCAGCATCCCCTCGACCTCGGCGTACGTGTCGTGGGAATCGAAGAGCGTCGGTGGTTGCCCGTCGTCCAGGCGTCGGGTCCAGCACTCGCACCAGAAGCCGGGCCCGGTCGTCGCCCTCAGCATGGGCGCCTTCGGCATGGACCGCAGGCCACCCTCGTCCACCTTGCTGACCAGGTCGACCGCGGACACCTGCCCGATACGTAGCCGACGCGAAAAAATCGCTGGTTACAGCGGTACCCGATAGGCAGAATCGGCGGAATGCCGCGTTTCTTGTGTGACCACTGTCGATTCCCCCTCACCGGACCGGTCGCCAAGGTGAAAGTACCGCTACCCGTCCCGATGTCAGAGATCCCGGGCGTCCGGACACGTCCGGCCCGTATGCCCCGCGGCACCTATGCCCCGAACCTCCGACTGTGCGAGTTCAGCAACGACGTCCCCGGCTTCGTCGTGCACCCCGACGACGTGATCGGTACGGAACAGCATCCCGAGCCGATGCGTTCGATCGGCTGCTGTCAGGGCCCCGCAGGCGGCAATGGCCAGAATCTGGTCTGCCGCGACTGCGGAGCCGAGGTCGCCACCCTGCAAGCGGACTGTTACACCCAGAACCAGGTGACCTTGGATCCGTCTGCGGTCTGCCTTTCCTTCTCCGACGACTGACTGCCGGGCCCGCCGCACATGGGCCGCGCTCGCCCGCCGGGCCCACGAGGAAGGGGCGGGCGCCGCGTTCGCCGCAGTCGACGGGGGGGGCGTCGACGCCCCCCCGTACGACGTGAAGCGGGAGGACTCGAAGCAAGCCCTCGACGTGGTCGCCGCGGCCGAACTCGCAGCAGCGCGCGACCTGCAAGAGGATGACGCGAACCCACGGGGCGCCCTCCTCCACTACCGGACGCAGGCTCGGCGCATGGCTCCGCGCCAACGAGGAACGCCACCGGCTTCGGGGGACGTGGCACCGGCTCCGCGCTGATGCCGAGCATGATGTCCTCATCACCTCGGCCGCTCCCACTGCGGCGATCCCGGCCGGCACCCGCTCTCTCACGGTCGACGGCGTCGAGCGGAGCTTCTTGGGCCAGACCGGCTGGGCCAACCTCACCAGCCGCGCCGGTCCGCCCAGTGTGGTCGTACCTGTGGCGCGGAACGCGGAGGGGCTCCCGATCGGCGTCCAGCTCGTGGGACCGATGCATTCGGACCGAGCCCTGCTCGCAGCGGCTACAGCGGAAAAGTATGCGGCACCGTACGGTGAAGGAGTGATCGTGATCAAGGTTCCTGCAGCCGACTGTAAGCGGCTCTTCAGGGGTTACGAATACCCGCATCAAAGTGGACTGGATGCAGAGGTTGCGATCCACGGCTATGACGTCGAGAAGCTTGATGAATATTCGAGGAGTTGGTACAAGCGACCTGGGCAAGCCCTCGCTGTCGGTGGTGGCTGCGCGGCTGAAGGGCATGGACAACGGCGATGAGCAGCTGCTGCGGGGGCCAGATCTATGGATTCGACGAAACTCTCCAGGCCTAGCCGCAGGAGGCGGAGGTCATGGGGGAGCGGTTCGTGATCGCCCGTGAGACGGTGGACGAGGTCGTGGCGGAGCCTCGCGCAGACGAGGTCGTGCCGCCGGTCCGGGCCCTGGCACGGTGGCGGCTCGCCCAGCGTGGATCCAGTGCGCTCCCTGCTGGTCAAAGGCGGAGGCTGCGGTGGAAGGGCGGCCTGCCGCACCCCTGCAGCAGGTCCGCATCCACGCCGAGTCGCACATCTGCAGTGTGGTCCGCGCGTCCTACTGGTCCAAGAGGGCCAGTTCCTCATCAGTGAGCCGGCTGAAACATGACTCGTCCGTGACCATGGCGGTGGCCTGGCTCAAGGCGCTTGCGCTGGCATGGCGCGCGTACAGGTTCCACCCCTGCTTCCGGTATGAAGCCATGAAGTAGGAGCCGTTTTCTCCGAGGGGCACTTCTTGGGACGGTTTGCTCTCCGCCCACCCCCGTGATTTGAGGCCGGCGAGCATGGCGTTGAGCTTTCGACGCGTTTGTGTCGAGGCAGTCGTGGACGCATTCCCCGTTTCAGCAGCCGACCAAGAGACCACACAGGGGGTGAGCCGAGACGCGAGGGCGGCCAACTTCCTATCCTTCTCCGAGGCCGCTGGGCCAGCCAATCGGTCGGACGCAGGAAAGCCCGCTTTCGACCTGCTTCCCGGCAGCCCTGCTGCGGCCAGGGCCGCGTCCAGGTCCATCTGCACGTTCCTTTGGCCGAAGGATGTCGAGGAGGAGGCGGTAGTCGGGGCGGGGCGTTCAGCGCCGCCACCGCATCCGGTGACAAGAAGGGCGATTGCCGCGGCCGCTGCTACTCGTCCGGCTCTGATTTTCGTGGTGCGCATGCTTTTCTTCCCGTGGTGCCTTGGCCGTGGGGGACGGCTCATCCAAGTCCCATGGCGTCTGTTGTGATTCGCTCGCCCCCGGAGCGTCGGTCACTCAGCTGGAAGCCTGGTGACCGACGCTGGCAGGGCGTTCTCTACTGCTTCTCGGGCAGCGCCGTATCGGGTGTCTGCCCCTGCCGGGCGCCGTCGGCGCGCAGGGGCGAGTGCTCCTGCGCGGTGCAGGCGGTGAGCAGGGCGAAGGCACACGCCACCGGCAATGCAGATCTCAACGGGGTTCCTGCCTGGTACGACGGCCCTATCGGCCCTGGTGGCCGCTCAGTTTGCCACGGCAGAGATCGCTCTCATCATCGAGGTCCGGCACCTCCAGTTCGGGCGCGAGTGCTGCGATGGGCGGCGCCGGCCCTTGCGCTGATGCCGTTGTCGCCTTTGTTCTCGTTCAACAGAAGGCACCGGACTGGAGTCCCGCTCCTCACGCAGATGTGCCTCAGACCTCGCGCTACGGCCGCTTTGCTGACGGTTTCAAAATGCGTTCGGCGGGAGACTGGAGCCGGCTCCACGCTTCCTGCCATCCTCGCCGTCGTGGCCGACGACCTGTCGTTGGACGACTGAGTCAGCCGGCCGGCGCACGTGGGACGGGCTGTCCCCTCGTGGTGAGGCATCTTCCTGAGCAGCGAGGATCTGAAGGAGCATTATGGCGATCTTGGTGACCGGAGCCACTGGCACTGTCGGCCGGAACGTGGTCCGGCAACTCGTTGAGGCCGGTGCGGAGGTGCGGGCTCTGACCCGCAGCCCACGCACAGCGGCGCTCCCGGAAGGCGTGCGCGTAGTCGCCGGAGATCTCATGCAACCGGACTCGTTCAGCGAAGCGTTAAGGGGTGTCGACCGGATGTATCTCTTCCCGGTCGCCGAAACGGCACGGGAAGTGGTTGCGTCGGCACGGCAAGCTGGCGTGAGTCGCGTTGTGGTGCTGTCCTCCGGGGCTGTCACGACGGGCTTCGACAGCGACTTCCACTTGCCGGTCGAGCAGGCCGTAGAGGCGTCGGGCCTGGAGTGGACTCACGTGCGCCCCGGCGAGTTCGCGATGAACAAACTGGCCTTGTGGGGCCCGTCCATCCGTGCCGAGGGGGTAGTGCGCGACCCCAACCCCGGCGCGGCAGGGTGTCCGGTGCACGAGCAGGACATCGCCGATGTCGCTGCCCTGGCTCTGCTGGAGGACGGACACTGCGGACGGGCGTACACCCTCAACGGCCCCGAAATGTTGTCCCAACGCCGGCAGGTTGAGCTCATCGCCGAGGCCATCGGGCGCCCGGTCCGTTTTGAAGTCGTGAGCCGGGACGAGGCACGGGAGAGCTACCGCAAGCAGGGGGGATTCGCAGCGGCGAACGCGAATTTCCTGCTCGGTTTCGAGGACTATTCGGGCGGCGAGACGGACCTGCAGGCACTCCAGGAATTCGATCCGACGGCGACCGGCCCGGTACCCACGGCCGAGGATGCCATCGGGGTCCCGGCTCGCACCTTCGCTCAGTGGGCACACGACCATGCCCGGGAGTTTCTTCCCGACTGACGGTTCCATCCGACGGATCGGAGCTTTCGAAGGCAGATGATGGTGCACGCCAGGGCCAACGACCCATGGTGGATGTCGGCGCTTCGTCCGTGGCTCGCCGGTGCCTGTACCCGGGCCCCGGCAGGGTCTCGTGGTGGAGCTGGTGTGTGCCGGCAGAGTTCCATCGGCGTGGGCGGTTCACCTGCGTCGGACGGCGATGACGTTGTCGGTGACGGTCGCGGTTTGTCCTCCGGGACCGGTGGCGGTGCGCTGGGGTGCGTCGCCTCGTGGAACGTTTCGGCGAGGTCGTGTCGCTGCGTGTGGACCCGGTGGGTGACCCCTTGCGCCGTGGCGCTGGCCGCCACGCGGTGGAGGGCGGTCTGTGACATGTCGACGGCGGTGACGTCCCAGCCCTGGGCGGCGAGCCAGAGGGCGTCGCCGCCGTGGCCGCAGCCCAGGTCCAGGGCGGTTCCGGGGCTCGGGGCCGGGTCGGCGAGCAGCGAGGTCAGGACCGCGTTGGGCTCGGTGCCCCACCGTGCGTCCATGCCGGCGTAGTGCTTCTCCCAGAATGCGGTGGACTCGTTGACGCTGTTCGTGTGGAGAGCCTTTCGGTGTCGGAGGTCACGAGGTGGCGGTGCTGGTGCGGGGGCTTGTGAGGAGGAGGCCGGTGGTGGCGAGGGCGAGGACGAACAGGGCGGCGCCGGCGAGGAAGGCGACGCGGTAACCGTGCACGTACCCGTCCAGCCAGGACGACGGTCAGGTAGCCGTCGGCGGGCTTGAGCAGTGTCAGCAGCAGGGCGCCGGGAAGGTCGTAGCGGCGGGTTCCTTCGGCGCGTCTCTCCTTGGGAGTCGGGAGGGCGGTCAGGGCCGCTGCGAGGTCGGCGCAGGGCTTCCTGAGGCGGACGCCGAGATGGATCTCGGGCGCTTGCCGGCTGTTGTCAGAGACGGAACAGGTCGGCTGCGTTGTCGTGGCACACGGCCCGTAGCCAGTCGTCGCCGAGGTCCAGTTGTTCCAGGGCCTGGAGTTGGTGGAGGTAGGGGTAGGGGATGTTGGGGAAGTCGGTTCCGAGCAGGATGCGGTCGCCGAGGTCGGCGAGGCGGGGCAGGGTCTTGCGGGGGAAGGGCATGAAGCCTTCGGTGAAGTCGGTGAACGCCATCGTGGTGTCGAGGCGTACCTGGTCGTGGCGTTCGGCGAGGTCGAGGAACTCCTCGTACTCGGGCATGCCCATGTGCGCGACGATCAGGCGCAGTCCGGGGTGGCGGGCGAGGACCCGGGCGACGGGTCCGGGGCCGGTGTGCTTGCCCGGCGCGGGCCCGGAGCCGCAGTGCATCACCACGGGAGTCCCGGCTTCGGCGAGCAGCCCCCAGGCTGTCTGGAACTGTTCATCGGCCGGGTCGTACGCGCCCACCTGGACGTGCGCCTTGAAGACCCGGGCGCCGGCTTCGAGGGCCTCTTGGACGTAGGCGGCGGTGTCGGGCTCGGGATACAAGGTCGCGGTGTGGAGACAGTCGCGGGTGCGGCGGGCGAAGTCGGCCGCCCAGTTGTTCAGCCATCGGGCCATGCCGGGTTTGTGCGGGTAGAGCATGGAGGTGAAGGCCCGCACACCGAAGTCACGCAGCAGGGCGGCGCGCTCGGCTTCTTCTCGCCGGTAGGTGATGGGCCAGGTCAAGCCGCCGATCATGGGCCCACTGGTGTCGAAGTAGTCCCAGACCTTGTGCAGGACGCGTTCGGGCATGAAGTGGGTGTGGACGTCGATGAGCCCGGGCAGACCGAGTCCGGTCCAGAAGGCGCGGACGTCACCGGCCTCGCTGCTCACAGCCGTGCGGGGAGTGTTGCTCACCTGGTGCTGCCTCCTTCGGGGACGGCCTGCCGTCGTTCCTGATCATCGAAGCCTGCCCGCGATTCCGGGTGAGGTCCAGGCCGCCTGGAACGGCGGCGCCGGTCGGGGGAGGTGAGGGCTGCGCCCGTGACGCCCAGGAAGGTGTCGGCCAGTTCCTCGCCGGTGTGCAGGGCGGGCCGATCAGGCCGATGGCGGTGGCGCGCCGAGGAGCTGTCCGGCGATAGCTGCCGCGGACAGGCGGCCGGGGCGCCGCCGACACCGGGGAGAGCCCGCTCCGGCATCGAGGGCTGCTGTCAGTGGGCTCTGCGATCGTGTGCGTCGTGGATGAAGTCGTGGAACGTGTCGATGCACGGGACCGTGTGCTGGGGCCGGTGAGTCGGACAGACGCCGTACGGGAGGGCTGGCTGCACCGGATTGCCGTGGTCGTGTGTCACGACCGGCGGGGTCGGATCCTCGTCCATCGGCGTGCTGGGCAGGTGCCCCGATTCCCTGGGCATTACGAGGTCGCAGTGGGTGGAGCCCTGGTGGTCGGGGAGTCTTATGAGCAGGCAGCCACCCGTGAGCTGGAGGAGGAACTGGGGGTGTCGGCGGCAGTACGCTTTCGGTTCAAGTTCCTCAACCGGAGCGGGCTGAGCCCTCACTGGCTCGGGGTGTGCGATGCCGTCGTTCCGCGGGCTGTCGTGCCGAACTCGAATGAGGTCGCCTGGCACGGCTGGCTGAGTGAGTCCGACCTGCCGCGGATCCTTCGGGAGTGGACTTTCACTCCCGACAGCCCGGAGATCCTGGGTCGGTATTTCGCTTGTCGCGCTGACGGGACGTCTGCGCGGTGACCGTGCTTTTGGGCCGGGCCGGAAGGCATCTGCCCACCGATCAACGGGCTTGTCTGGTCGGGCAAGGGGCCTGATCGGGTGATCGCGGTGCGGTCGGCGGATGACGGCAGGGCTCCGCGGCAGCTCGGGGTTGTCGAAGTCAACGAACTGCTCGGGAGACCCTGTTGCCGCAGTCCCGGACCCCGCGGATGCTGCGCGGGGCTGTGCCCGTCACCTGTTCCCGATGCGCCATGCCATGACGGCATCGGTGGATTCTGCGTTCGTTGCACGGGCCCGTGAGTCGTGCTTGGCTCGTCCGATGAACTTTCTGCTGACGGCGAGTGGCCTGCGTAACGAGACGCTGCGGGATGCGCTGCGGGACATGCTGGGTCGGCCGTTCGGATCGGCGAACGTCGTGTTCGTTCCCACGGCATCAGTGGCCGAGCCCGGGGACCACGGGTGGGTTGTCGCGGACATGAACCGGCTGCACGGCCTGGGCTGGAGGCAATTCGACATCCTGGAGCTGAATGGCCTGCCCCGGCAGATGGTGCTCGACCGACTGCTCCACGCCGACGTCGTCTACGTCGAGGGCGGCAGCCATTACCACCTCGCGCGCAGCATCACCGGGAACGGCCTGGCCGACGGCTTCCTGGAGGCGCTGGTGAGCCGGGTCTACGTGGGGGTCAGCGCCGGATCAATGATCTTCAGCCGTAATCTCACCGGACACTCCGCCGACGTCATCGGGGACACCGCGGATCTTCACGTGCTCGGCGCGACGACCGTGGAGCCGCCGTTCGGCCTCTTCGACTGGTATCTCAAGCCTCACCTGTACTCACCGGATTTCCCCGAACGGGACGACGCCTGGGCTGATCGCATCGTCGCGCGGGCGGACTTCCCGATCTACTTCATCGACGACGAGACGGCCGTTCGCGTCAGGGACGGCAAGGTGGATGTCATCTCTGAAGGCCGGTGGCGGTTCCATCCGTGACTCAGTACACGCGCTAGGCAGGGCAGTGCGACGCCCAGGGCATGGTCGGGACGGGGCGGTCGGTGCGATGACGGAGGCGACTGCAAGCTGGAGTCGGCAGTCCCGCAGGACTTTCAGGTTCTTCAGCCGCGACAGGGCGTGTTCCACTCGTGCTCGCGCCTGGCGGTGGACCGCGTTTTCCGCTTCCTGCCGCGGGCTGAGGTGGGTCTGCCCCGTTCTCTGCGGTGCGGGATGAGCAGGACGGTGCCTTGGTATCCGCCGTCGGCGATGGTCGGTGCCTCACGGCAGGCCCGGTCCACGCCGGATTCGGTGAAGGTCCGGAAGTCGTTGTGGCCGGAGCGGTCCGCGGGTGCTCGGCCCCTCACACAGTGACGAGCTCGGTGTTGAGAGGGAGGTTCGTCAGCTTTTGAGTGGCTCTTGCGGCGCCTGATTGCGTGGGCGCGGGCGGAATCCGCCGGTCCACAGCCGGCCCTCGTACGGGCCGTGCAGGAAGGCCGCCACGCGCGGGAGCTGGGCGCGGTGGAGCAGTGGATGAAGCCCTCCTCCTGGAGAGCGCGGCCACGCGTCGACGTCTCGTACGTGCCGGTCTCGCGGGCCGCGTCCCGGAGGGAGCGTTCGGTGATGTGCGTCAGCTCGGGTCTGAGCGACACGTCAAGTGATGTCGCCGAGGCGGGCCGCACGTGCCCGGAGGTAGCGCTGTTCGGGGAGGCTCAGGGTCTTGGCGGCGGCTGACTCATAGGCGGCTCGGGCGGCCTCGGGGTCGCCGGCGCGTTCCAGGAGGTGGGCGCGGACCGAGTCCAGGCGGTGGCCTGCGGCCAACTCCGCTGCGAGCACGTCCAGTTCGGCCAGGCCGGCCTTCGGTCCGTGGACCATGGCGATGGCCACGGCACGGTTGAGGCGTTCGACAGGGCTGGGGACAAGGTGGACGAGGACGTCGTAGAGGCCGAGGATCTCGGGCCAGTCGGTGCTGTCGGGCGAGTCCGCCTCGTCGTGGACGGCTGCGATCGCGGCCCTCAACTGGTAGGGGCCGGGACGGCGTCGGGACAGAGCCCAGGTCACCAGGGCCACGCCCTCCTCGATCGCCGCCTTGTCCCACAGCCCGCGGTCCTGCTCGTCGAGGGGGATCAGTTCGCCGCCCGCCCCGGTCCGCGCGGCGCGGCGGGCGTCGGTGAGGAGCATCAGGGCGAGCAGGCCGGTGACCTCACAGTCGCCGGGCAGCAGGCGGTGCACCGTACGGGCCAGCCGGATGGCCTCGCCCGCGAGTTCGGCGCGCTGGAGGGAGGCTCCGGAGGTGGCCGTGTAGCCCTCGTTGAAGATCAGGTAGAGCGTGTGGAGGACGGCGGGCAGTCGCTCCTCCCAATGATCGGGGCGGCTGAAACGCGTGCCCTTCACCCGCTGCTTGGCCCGGCTGATCCGCTGGGCCATCGTCGCCTCCGGCACCAGATGCGCGCGGGCGATCTCGGCCGTCGTCAGACCGCCGACGGCCCGCAGCGTCAGCGCGATCTGGGCGGGCGGGGGCAGATCCGGGTGGCAGCAGAGGAAGAGCAGGGTCAGCGTGTCGTCCTCGCAGGGCGCACGATCGGGCCCGGGCGGCGGTGCGGTGAAGGCGTCGCGCGGTGTGAGCGCCGCCGCCTTCTCCTCACGCAGCCGCCGCGCCTGATCACTGCGCAGCGCGTCCGTGAGCCGCCGCGAGGCGACCCTGATCAGCCAGCCCCGCGGATTGTCCGGAACCCCCGACTCGGGCCACTGTCCGGCCGCTGCCAGCAGCGCCTCCTGTACGGCGTCCTCGGCGGCGTCGAAGTGCCCGTACCGGCGTACGAGCGCGCCGAGGACCTGCGGCGCGTGCAGGCGCAGCAGGTCCTCGACCTCGCTCGTACGCCTCAAACGTCTCCCCTGCTCACACTTCGCCGAGCGGCCGGATGACGACGGGGTACGTGTTCGCGCCCTCGGGAACGGGGCACTGGGTGACCCGCGCGGCGATCTCCGTGACCCGCTCCAGGCTCTCGCACTCCAGGAGCCAGTAACCGGCGATCACTTCCTTGGTCTCGCCGTACGGCCCGTCGGTGATCACGGGCTTGCCGTCCGCGCCGGCGCTGACGAGGCGGGTCCTGGCAGGCTCGGCCAGCCCCTGGGCATCGATGAACTCGCCTGTCTCGGCGAGGTCGTTGTTGATCGCCCCCATGTGCTGGAACATCGCCTGCATATCCTTGTCGCTCCAGGCCGGGAGACCCGCGACGGGCTTGCCCGCCTGGGCCTCGTAGTCCGCCTGCGTGCCCTGCACCATCACCAGGTACTTCATGAGTCCGCTCCTTCGGCTCGGGCCGCCTGTGGTGGGCGGCTCTCATGGGGGACGTCGGAGCCGGCCCGCGCTTCTCTACACGCTCGCGGAAGTTTTTCAGGCTCGCGGGAAGAGTGTCAGGAGTCCCGCTGCTCGGCCCTGTCGACCGCCGGTCCGCTCTCCGTCGTGAGGACGGGCTCCGACTCGGCCTCTTCCGCCTCGTACGCCTGGTACGCCTGGTACGCCTGGTACTCGGGATCCTTGCACGGACCGGGACGCCACAGGGGCACGAACACGCCCAGGGTCTTGTGCCGGCGCACGACCTGCTCGACGAGATGTCCGCAAACGGGACAGACGTACTCATCACTGGCCATGTCCTCAGGACATCGCGCCATCCGGTGACGGGGTGTCGACCGTGACCCCACAGACCCGGGCCCCCGCCGCGCGGACGCCCCGCACCAGGTCTGCGGTGAGGCCGCGGTCCCGCTGCACGTAGAGCTGGAACCACGACGGTCCGCGCGCCGCCGCGGCCACTTCCTCGGTGGTCCGGGACGCGAAGACGAGAAGGTGTTCAGCGTCGGCGGCGCGTCGGCGTCGGCCGCACCCCGCGTAGTGGGGGTCTCCCCGTCGGTGTGGAACAGCCCGTGAGCGGCCGTGGGAGCCAGCAGGACCGGTGAATCGAGCATGGCCCAGAAGGTTCGCAATGCCATGCCCGTCCTACCGGCCGGCCCGCGCGAGCCGCAGGTCTCGGTAGAGGAACCACGCCGTACCTGTGACGACCGCCCCGCAGACCGTGGGCACGAGCAACCACGGAAGGCCCGTCCACACGAGGGACAGACCCACGACGGCGCAGGTGGTTCCCGTGACGATGAGCAGCCACTTGCCGTACGGGCGCCAGGTGAAGAGTCCGGGGTCACGCGGCCTGGCGAGACGCATCGCACCGAACATCAGCGCCAACGCCGCCAGCAGCCCTGCGAACGTGCCGATGGCGGCAGTCATCTGGGGTTCGTCGCGAGGCGCGTCGGAAGAATTCTGCTGGGCGTCCCCCTCGGCGACCACCACGACCACGCCACGCCACACGGTACCGGTGACGCGGTCCCCCCGGTGAAGCCCGCTCAGCACCGGGCTCGAATCGCCGAACGGCACGACCATCCTCGGGAAGGGTTCCGGACCGAGCAGGGTCGCCGTTTTGTGCTTGCGGGCATCGCGGGCGCCCTCGACGGTGAAGGCGACCTTCCGTAGGCAGTCCTCCGACCTCGGTACCACCGTGCGGGCGGGGCACGATTCGGCTGCCCTGTACTCCCGGTACTGGGTGCGATCGGTGGGCAGCCAGGCGGTGAAGACGAGATAGCAGGCCAGTGCGGCGGCCAGGGACAGAACAATCAGCGTCGCACCCACCAGCCGGCTGCGGCCGGCCCTTGATGGCGGCGGTCCGTCCGCCCCACGGGCAGTGCGGATTCTCATCGTGGTCATCGCTCGTCTCCCACGCCGTTCCTCAGCGATCAGGGCACCAGTCTCTTCCGGTCGTGATCAAGAAGGTAAGGAGCTCGACCGGCAGTCGGAGGTCACTGATCCTTTCCGTATCCGGGCAACGTGATGCTCGGACACTCACCAGCGCGCCCCATGGGGCGACGCATGGTCGTCGACCAACTGCCACAAGAACATCAGGTCGGCATGCCGATTTGGCCTCGTACGGACGTGCGACCGCATGCACGGCTGGTGAAGCGCCCGCACTGCCGAAGCCCGAGAGGAGTGGCAGAGGGCTTGCCGGACGAGCAGGCGGCCCAGGTGCAAGAGGGCTTGGAGATCTTCGCGGAGGGCCAAAGGAGGGCCAACGAGATGTTGGTCGACTCGGTCGGCTGATCCGGGCCGGCCGGGCGCACCACGGTCGCCCGGCCAGCAGGTCCTTGTGACGCTTCGCGGCCTCATCTCGTCTATGTGGTGACGGAGCGCCGATAAGACCAGGCCTCGTCCCGGCGCAGCGCGAAGAACCGGCACGTCGTCGGCCACGTCAATCGAGGGAATCCGATTCGGCGCCTCGAGGAATCCCGCCCCGGCGGGCCCGACCGTCCCGGACAGTGCCCGGCGGTCGGCGGGCGCCTGGGCGCGGGCGGGTGTTCTCCGCGCGGCCGCGCGGATCCTCCTGACTGGTGCGGGAGACCCAAGGAGGCGCCCGTCATCAAGCGGACGTGGTGGTGATGGTGCCTGGGCCTGTGGGTCACGGCCCTGGCTCTTTCGGCTCCACGGTGGCGGCAGGTTGTGCGGTTGTCGCCCGGACGGCTTGACCGGGCTCCGGCGGCGTGTCCGCGTTCCTCGGTCCGGACCGTGGTGCGGCCGGGTCAGGCAGTGCCGAGGCCGTTCAGGAACGTGGCGGCAACAAGGTCGGCGGCCTGGGGAGGCTCCAGATCGGGGAACCGGTGGGCGGCGGTGTCGACGAGTTCGTCCAGGATCGTCCGCGCCCAGGCCGCGTCGACGTCGGCGCGCAGGTAGCCCTCGTCCAGAGCACGGCGGATGAAGGCGTCGAGACGTGCACTCTGTACTTGCCTGCGCTCACGGGCGGCGGGATCGTTCTGCATCATGCGGCGCGTGTCGAGCGGCCATTGTCGGCTGACGGGGATGATCCCTTCGAGGTAGCGGTGGAGGGCGACCGGCAGGGGGGCCTCGACCAGGCGCGCCTCGTCCAGAACCTGCTCGGCGGAGTCGAGCTTGGCTTGGAATACGGCGCTGAGCAGGGCTTCGCGGTTCGCAAACCGACGATGGAGAGTGGTTCGGTCCACTCCGGCGGCGGCGGCGATGGCCGACATGGAAGTACCCGGGTCCTCGGCCAGGAGCCGAGCCCCGGCATGGAGGACGGCAGTCAGATTGCGTGCGGCGTCTGCTCTCATGATCTTGCGAGTCTATCGCACAGCGGTCATTTACACCCCTATCCGCCATTGATGAGATGCGGCACGGGCATGTTCTGCATCATCGGTGTTGCATTTCTGTTCGTTTCATCTACAGTCGAGTTGCTGGCCCGTTCGGGGGGCCTGGACGAGCAACGAGATGAGGAACACGCAATGGCACAGACTTGGCTGATCACTGGGGGCTCGCAGGGCCTGGGCAGGGCTCTCGTCCTCGCGGCCCTGGAGGCCGGCGACAACGTCGTGGTGACCTCCCGCAAGCCTGAGGCGCTGGCTTCCCTGAAGGCCGAGCACCCGGAACGGCTCGAAACGATCGCGCTGGACGTCACCTCTGCATCCCAGTCCCGGAACGTGGTGGACGCTGCGGTGGAGCGGTTCGGATCGGTCGACGTCGTCGTGAACAACGCCGGCTACGCAACCAGCGGTTCGATCGAGGACTTCCCCGAGGACGAATTCCGCGCGCAGATCGATGCCAACTTGTACGGCGTCGTCAACATGACCCGGGCGGTCCTGCCGGTCATGCGCCAACAGCGCTCCGGACACATCGTGCAGATCTCCTCGATCGGCGGTCGCGTGGGCGGTACGCCCGGTCTGGGTGCCTACCAGACCGCGAAATTCGCCGTCGAGGGGTTCTCCGAGGCACTGGCGAACGAGGTGGCACCGTTCGGCGTCAAGGTCACCATCGTCGAGCCGGGCGGCATCCGCACCGGCTGGGCCGCAGGGGCGGCAGAACCGTCCGGTCCCATCACCCCCGACTACGAGGAGACCGTGGGGCTGTGGCTGGCCCGCTTCGCGGAGTACGCCGGCAACGAGCCCGGCGACCCGGACCTCATGGCCCGAGCCATCGTCGGCGTCGTGGGCGCCGAGGAGCCCCCGCGCCGACTGCTGCTCGGCAGCGACGCCCTGACGATCGCCATCGGTTCAGAAGAAGGCCGTCTCGCCGAGGCCGACAAGTGGGCCGAAGTCAGCCGTTCCACGGACTACCCCGCCGCCTGACGGCGCCTTGCGGACACGGCGCCCCGCTGATCGAGACACCGGCCCCGGCGAAACAGACCACCGGGGCACGCGCTGCGGAGGATGCGAACTGGCGTGAGGTCGGTGTGTCCACCGGCCGAGACGGACTCGGCGATTTCGCCGACACCACGGTCGCCCGGATGGTTCGTCCGCCCGATCAAGGACTGACTGGGCCGACCTGCGTGCTGCCCGTCCGAGGCCGCATCCGCAACGGCCGACGGCATCGGCACGGCGAACTCTGTGTCACTGGCGCACAAGCCATGGCTCGACGCGACCGTGCCGTGCCCCCCGACCGCCCTCGCAACTCGCATATCAGCTTGCATCTCCGCCCAGATCCCCCTTCCTCGGCCCCACTTCCATGGCACTTGAAGGAAATACAGAAATGACTGTGCGCGACAATCTGTACATCGGCGGCTCCTGGGTCGCTCCCAGCGCTCCCGAGCTGACGCTCGACATCCTCTCCCCGCACGACCAGTCGCTGCTCGGCCGCGCGGCGCAGGCCGCGCCGGCCGACGTGGACAAGGCCGTCGCCGCGGCCCGCAAGGCTTTTGATCACGGTTCGTGGCCGCACACCGCGCCGGAGGAACGTCAGGAAATCGTTCGCCGCTACGACGCACTGCGTACCGCACGCGCCGACGAGATCGCGGCGGCGATCTCCGCGGAGAACGGTTCCGCCGGCTGGTTCACCAAGGCCGGCCAGCCCTTCCTGACTCGCCAGGTCAACGCCTACCTCAAGGCGGCCGAGGAGTTCGGCTGGGAGGAAGTCGTCGCACCGTCGGACCCGTCAGCAGCCTTCGACACCATCGTGCGCCGTGAAGCGATCGGTGTGGTCGCCGCGGTCATACCGTGGAACTCGCCGTTCTCCGCCGCCACCGCCAAGCTGATCCCTGCCCTCCTGGCCGGCAACACCGTCGTGCTGAAGGTCTCCCCGGAGAACTCGCTGAGCATGGCACTGCTCGCGGATCTCTGGAACGAGGCCGGCCTGCCCGAGGGCGTGCTGAGCGTCCTTCCGGCGGACCGTGAAACCAGCGAGTACCTCGTGTCACACGCCGGGGTGGACAAGATCTCCTTCACCGGTTCGACCCGGGCCGGCCGCCGTATCGCCTCCATCGCCGGAGAGCAGTTGAAGCGCGTGGGTCTGGAGCTGGGCGGCAAGTCCGCCGCTTTGATCCTGGACGACGCGGACCTGACGGCCGCGATGCAGGGCCTGCGGTTCGGTTCGTTGGGCAACAACGGTGAAGCATGCATCCTGCAGACCCGCATCCTGGCTCCCCGCAGCCGTTACGACGAGGTCGTGGCAGCGGTGAAGGAGATGGTCGAGGCGCTGAAGGTCGGCGACCCCGCCTCCTCCGACACCTTCATCGGCCCGATGGTCCGCCGTGACCAGCAGCAGCGGGTCATCGACTACATCAACGCCGGTATCGAGGAAGGCGCGCGGCTGGTGACCGGCGGCCCGCAGGTCCCCGAGGGCCTGGAAAAGGGCAACTACGTCACCCCGACCGTGTTCGCCGACGTCGACAACAGCATGCGCATTGCGCAGGAGGAGATCTTCGGCCCGGTTCTGGTCGTCATTGCCTACGACGGTGACGACGACGCCGTCCGCATCGCCAACGACTCCGAGTACGGTCTGTCCGGAGGTGTTTGGTCCGCCGACCCCGATCGCGCCCTGGCCATCGCCCAGCGTCTGCGCACCGGGACAGTCACGCTGAACGGATCACCGATCAGCTTCGACGGCCCCTTCGGCGGATACAAGGCGAGCGGGCTCGGCCGCGAGTACGGCAAGGTCGGTCTGACCGGCTATGTGGAGCACAAGTCGATCACCCGCAACCGGTAGTCACGCCCCGGTCGCACGAACCCCGGATGCGGGAAGGCGAATCCCGGATCCTCCCGAACACCCGTGCACTGACCGCAGATCATCTCCGTCCCATCGGATCCGGCACCGGCAGGCAACGCTCCACCTCACACCGCGCTGCCCCCCGTACCGCCGAGGCGCACCTGACGGGCGCCACCGACGGCCGTGATCCCACCTCTCGAAGCAAGCCACAACCGGGCCATGCCGCCGTTGCCCTTCCGGCGTGCCAGACACGCCCAAAGGACGACGGCCGGCGCCCCCTCCGGAGAGTCACTCCATGCCCCGTCCCTCGACACGCCTCACATTCACGGTCCTCGCGACCGGCGCAGGCGTGTTCTCCATGCTGCAGTCGCTGATCGCACCGGCTCTGCCGACGGTTCAGCACGCGCTGCACACCTCCCAGTCGACCGTGACCTGGGTGATGACCGCCTACCTGCTGTCCGCCTCCGTATTCACGCCGATCCTGGGCCGTGCCGGTGACCTGCTCGGCAAGAAGCGGACCATGGTCGCCGTCCTTCTGGCCGTCCTCGCGGGCTGTCTGCTCGCCGCTCTTGCACCGAACATCGGTGTCCTGATCACCGCCCGGATCGTCCAGGGCGCCGGCGGTGCGCTCTTCCCGCTGTCCTTCGGCATCATCCGCGACCAGTTCGCTCGCGAGAAGGTCAGCGGCAGCATCAGCAACCTGTCCGCCGTGATCGCTGCCGGCGGCGGCCTCGGCATGGTCGCCGCCGGCCCCGTCATCGGCGCCCTCGACTACCACTGGCTGTTCTGGATCCCCGTCTTCGTCGTCGCCGTGACCGCCGTGATGGCCCTGCGCTATGTTCCGGAGTCGCACAGCCGCGCTGCCGGCTCGGTCAACTGGACCGGCGCGGTGCTGCTGTCCGGCTGGCTGGTCGCCCTTCTCCTGCCCCTCACCCAGGGCAGGCAATGGGGTTGGGGCTCCGCCCGGGTGACCGGCCTCTTCGCCGCCGCCGTCGTACTGTGCGCGCTGTGGCTGTTCGCCGAATCCCGCGCCGAGAGCCCGCTGATCGACTTGCGCATCATGCGTCTGCCCGCCGTCTGGACCACCAATGCCGCAGGTCTGCTGTTCGGCGCCGGCATGTTCGGGATCTGGTCGTTCCTGCCCGGATTCGTACAGACGCCCAGCTCCGCCGGATACGGGTTCGGCGCAAGCGTCACGGGCTCGGGACTCCTCATGGTCCCCATGCTGATCGCCATGTTCGTCTCCGGCATCCTCAGCGGCCGCCTGGAGTCCGTTGTCGGGTCCAAACGCCTGCTCATCGCCGGTTCCGTCTTCGCCGCGGTCGCCTGCGGCGTCCTCGTACCGTGGCACGAGCAGCAGTGGCAGGTCGCACTCGTCGCAGGCCTGTTCGGCTTCGGCGTCGGCCTCGCCTTCGCCTCGATGGCAAACCTCGTCGTCCGCAGCGTGCCCGCCGAGCAGACCGGCGCCGCGACCGGCATGAACGCCAACCTCCGTACCATCGGCGGCTCCATGGGCACCGCCTTGACCAGCCTGCTGGTGACCAGTCGGCTGCAGCCCTCGGGGCTGCCCTACAACTCCGGTTATATTCACGGATTTACCCTCCTGGCCGGGCTCCTCGTCGCCGCCGCCCTCACGGCCACCCTCGTGCCGTCGCCCCGGCGTGGCGCCCGTGCGGCCGCCGCTGAGACCGATCCTGCTTCCGCGGCCGTCCCACCGGCCGCTGAAGCCCCGGCCCAGGTGTGGCGGCGGGAGAACCAGGGAGCGTGAAGTACGAGCAAGGTCACGGGCCACTTCGCACCAGGAGGGGCCCGTATCTCGTCCATCGGCGTCCCGGTCGAAACGGCCCGCGCCGTCATCGTGGCCATGGCCGAGAAGCAGTCCCTTGCCGTCTGCTGCTCGGCTCCGACGTCCTGGACGTCGCGGTCGAGGCACGGGCGGGCCGGCAGGCCGAGGCTCGCGCGTGGAGCGAGGTGGGCCGCTCCGTCGGTCATCAGTGAACGATCGGTCCCTGTCGACGACCGATCTCCCCTCGGCAGGAAGGAACCATGGCAACCACCACCCAGGAAGAAGGCCGCTACGCCGAGGCGCTCAGATCGCCGCGTACGCGGCGATCTGAGCGCCTTCGAGGGGTATCGGATCGCCTCGCAGGTGTTCGCCGAGACCGCGCGGGACCAGGAGCCGGGCGGAACGACCGGCACCTGAGGTCCCAAGGCCGGCCCGTCCCTTTTTCTGGACTTGCTGGTCCAATTTCTCGGTCGTACGTTGACGCACATGCCCTGTGGGTCAGGGCCCCCGTCCGGCCGAAGGCGCTGCCGCCTTCATGCCGCCCGGGTCCACGGTGAAGAACGAATGCAACGGAGTGGATCATGTCGATGCGTCTTGAGGGCAGGACCGCCCTGGTGACCGGAGCGACCAGCAACATCGGACGGGCGATCGCCGAAGCCTTCGCCGCCCAGGGGGCGCACGTGATCGTCTCCGGCCGGAGCGCCGAACGGGGCGGGGAGGTCGTCGAGGGGATTCGCGCGCGCGGCGGACGGGCCGACTTCGTGCAGGCCGACCTGGACGGCAGCGCCGCGGCCTCGCAGGCTCTGGCCGAGGAGGCGACCCGCGTCCTCGGCGGCCGGATCGACATCCTGGTGAACAACGCAGGCATCTATCCCGCCGGCTCCACGACGACGACGGACGAGAAGGCCTTCGACCAGGTCTACGCGGTGAACGTCAAGGCCCCGTTCTTCCTGACGGCGGCCGTCGCCCCCGCCATGGTGGAGGCCGGCGGCGGGGCGATCATCAACCTGGGTTCCTGGATCGCGCGCCTCGGGATCCCGGTCGGAGCGCTCTACAGCTCCACGAAGGGGGCCATGGAGACGCTGACCCGGGCATGGGCGGCGGAGTTCGGGCCTCAGGGTGTCCGCGTGAACGCCATCTCTCCGGGGGTGGTGCTGGCTGCGGCGTCCCCCGGAGAGGAACACCCTGCCGAGGTCATGATGAAGGGCACCCCGGCGAGTCGGATGGGCAGCCCCGAGGAGATCGCGAACGCCACCGTGTACCTGGCGTCCGACGAGTCGGCCTTCGTGCACGGCATCGTGCTCGACGTCGACGGTGGCCGCACCACTGTCGCGGTCGTCGCCGCCTGACATCCGGTGCGCGTCCCGGCGCGGCGGCCGCGCGGAGAACGCCGGGAGGCGGAGGGCGTGCAGCTCACTCCGTGGTGCCGGCCGCGTGCTTCAGGTCGTCGATCCCCTGATCGAGAGCGGCGCGCAGGTGAGTGGACCGTCCTGTCGAAAGCAGGATCGACACGCCTCCCTGGATCGCGGCCAGCAGTGACGCGGCCCGCCGGTCGACATCGAGGTCGGCGGGCAGGCCGCCGACCGCCTGGAGTGCCCTGATGCCCGCCGCGAGGCTCTCCTGCCAGCGTCGCATCAGCTCGATCACGATCGCCCGTGTCCCAGGGGTCGAGCGGCCGATCTGGAGGAACAGCGACCCGAGCGGACACTGGTCGCCCTGATCCTCGTAGCGCTTGACGACCACGTCCCGCCACTCGCTCCAGGCCTCCCACGAGTCGAGGCGGCCCAGGTAGGGCTGCTGGTCCTCCAGGACCTGGTCGGCCTCGAACCGGGCCACCGCGACGAGGAGTTCGTCCTTGCCCGCCGGGAAGTAGTGGAAGAGCTGGCTCTTGCTGCTGCGGGTCCGCACCATGATGTCGTCCAGGGTGGCCGACGCGACGCCCTTCTCCCGCAGTACCGCAGCAGCCCCCTCGACGATGCGGCTCCGCGTCGCCTTCCCCTTGGCCGTCAGCTCACCGCGCATGTCCCGCACCTCCTGCGAGTGGACCACCCGGTCCATCGTAGGGGTCTGCGAGGAACGCGGCCCTTGCGGGTCGCGGAGTGGGACGGTCTGTTCGCCGAGCAGGGCTGTTCCTCGGCACGGCGGGAATGCGATCGCCGGTATGCAGCGTTTGCAAGCAGCGCAACCGCGGAGAACCCAGCAACTTCCCCGCAGCAGGCACCCACTCCGTAAAACACCTGTTCACGCGTTGAGGAGACACCTACGTGAGCACGCTCTTCGAGCCACTTACCCTTCGGTCGCTGACGATCCCGAACCGGATCTGGATGGCCGCCATGTGCCAGTACAGCGCCGCTCCGGAAGGTGACCGGGCAGGTGTACCGAACGACTGGCATTTCACGCACCTCGCGGCGCGTGCCACCGGGGGCGCCGGGCTGATCATCACCGAGGCCACCGCGGTCAGCCCCGAAGGGCGCATCAGTCCCTACGACCTCGGCATCTGGAACGACACCCAGGCCGAGGGCTTCCGACGGATCACCACTTTCCTGAAGTCCCAGGGCACGGTGCCCGGCATCCAGCTCGCACATGCGGGCCGCAAGGCCTCCACCGAGCGGACCTGGGTAGAGCGCGGCGCCCCGATCGCCCCGAGCGAGGAACACGGCTGGACCCCGGTCGGCCCGAGCGCCGCCCCGTTCGGGCCGGCGTCCACCACGCCCGAGGAGCTCTCGGCCGAGGCGATCAGCCGCATCGTGGAGGACTTCGCCGACGCCGCACGACGAGCCCTGGACGCCGGATTCCAGGTGGCCGAGATCCACGGTGCGCACGGCTACCTGATCCACCAGTTCCTCTCCCCGCACAGCAACCACCGCACCGACACCTACGGCGGCGACTTCGCCGGCCGCACCCGCCTCGCCCTGGAGGTCGTCGACGCCGTCCGCGCCGTCTGGCCTGATGACCTGCCGCTCTTCTTCCGCGTCTCGGCCACTGACTGGCTCCAGGAGACCGGCGACGCCGACCGCGAAGGCTGGACCGCGGACGAGACGGTACGGCTGGCGAAGGAACTCAGCGCCCGCGGCGTCGACCTCCTCGACGTCTCCACCGGCGGTAACGTGCCCGACGCGAAGATCCCGGTCGGCCCCGACTACCAGGTGCCCTACGCCGGCCGCGTCCGCGCCGAGGCGGACATGCCTGTCGCTGCCGTAGGCCTGATCACCGAGCCCGACCAGGCTCAGGCGATCCTCGCCTCCGAGGCGGCCGACGCAGTCCTCCTCGGCCGGGTGCTGCTGCGCGACCCGTACTGGCCCCGGCACGCAGCCACGGCCCTGGGAGGGACGGTGCCCACCCCCGTCCAGTACCACCGCGCCTAACGCGCCGGGAAGGCAAGCCTCCCGAGGGGGCTGCGGCCTGACTCGCTACCGGGACCCCCTACCCGAACAGGCCCCCGTCGACAGCGACGGGGGCCTTTCCCGTACGCATGAGCTTGCAGGGCGGCGAGCGCCCAGGTGAGGGGGCCGACGTGGTTCACCGGCGAGTCCCGGCCTCGGCCGAGCCGCCACAGTGACGACCAACCGAAAGCCCAACCACATCCCGCCCGTGGCCGGGCAAACTCCGTTGTGTGGTGGAGCAGACCTTCGCCCTGCTCCACCAGTTCAGACGCCTCGCCATCCGCTGGGAACGCCGCGTCGAACTCCACGACGCCTTCGGCTCATCGGCGTGCGGCCTCATCTGCCGGCGACGGCTTCGGAAGCCCAAGAACGACGGACCGGTGCCAGGGCAGGCCAGGGCCCCAGCAGGCCGCTTCACAGCGTTGGTACTCTCCGCATCCAGGGCCCGGCGGAGGAGATGATCGTGGAAGCAGAACCGTCGAGTCCTCCGAGCAACCGGTTCAGCGGAATCGGCCTTGGTGTCCTCTTCGGCGGGCTGACCGCGGTGGTGACCACCGCTGCGATCGGGAGGGCATGGGCTGCTTGTGACATCGGCATCAACGCAGGGGCCAACGGCATGACTTTGCTGTTTCTTGCGCCCCTCATCTGGATCGCCGCCGCGGTTCCGTGGGTGATCCTGCACAGCACCCTCGGAAGACGTCATCGCAGGACAGCTCTGACGGCAGGGCTCATCTTCACCCTGTGGTTCACCTGGTTCCTCGTCACCTGGCTCGGGATGCCGGACCCCTACCCAGCCCCGTTCTGCCCGGGCAACGTCCCGCCCTGGTGGCCGAGTTTCATCCCGACATGACCCCGGCATGGCCTGTGAACCACCTTGGCACCGGCAGCGGCAACTCACTCGGCAGCGCCCCGGCCAGCCGCTTCACGTGAGCAAGATCGTGTTACGAGCTGAAAGGGCGGGCCTGTCGCGCTCATCGCTCGAAGGTGCCGTACACGGTGGCCCGCGCGATGGCGTGGGTGAACAGGAGAAAGTCCATGAGGGCCGGGGACGTCGTCTCCGACACGTCCAGCTTGCGTACGCCCACGGCGTGAACGACGAGGAAGTAGCGGTCCGGACCGTTGCCCGGCGGCGGAGCCGGGCCGAGGTATCGGCGGTATCCGGCGTCGTTGGGGAGTGCCACCGCGCCGCCGGGCAGGTCGCTGCCCGCTCCGGCCCCGGCCGGAAGGTCGGTCACGGAGGCCGGAAGGTTCGCCACAGCCCAGTGCCAGAAGCCTGAGGCAGTGGGCACGTCCGGATCGAACATGGCCACGGTGAAGCTCTGTGTCTCCTCCGGGAACCCGGACCAGCTCAGCTGCGGTGAGATGTCCGCTCCGCCCGCCCCCAGGATGCCGCTCACCTGTTCCAGGGCCAGTCGACCGCCGTGGGCCACGGACTCCGAGGTCACCGTAAAGTTCCTGATCGGCGGCATGAAATCGTAGGGGCCGTAGGGTTTGATCATGAAGGTTCTTCCCGTCCACGCACGGCACGCGTCGCGACCTGGCCATGACGAGCCGCTCGCGTCCTGACCGATCCATCTCCAGCGAGGCGACCGTCCACAACTGCGCCACGGGGATGGCGACCGTCCGGTCACCCAGCCCATGGCGCGCGACCTAGAAGCCCGCACATGCCAGCACGGTGACCCGAGCCGCGCGCCGCACTGCGGCCAGACCCGGATCACGGGCCTGCAGCCGATGCATCCAGCGCCGCACTCCCGTCGGTCAACCGTAGGCCTCCGCAGGTGGCCGTACCACTGCGCGCGACGGTACGGATCCCTCCCGGGCCCAGCCGGATGCCGTTCTCGCACATGCAGGCGGGGCACTGAGGGCGGGAGGGCGCCATGGCGTGGTGTTCGCGCGACGGGATCTGGATGCATGGTGACGGTGAATGCAGGAAGCCGGTGTCGTCCGAGGCGGTGGCCGCCGTAGCCAGCGCTGGAGTCGTGAGGCCGGCCCGCGTGTACCGCTTCTTGCGAGCGAAGGCGAGGGTCCCATGCAGATGCGAGCAGCTCGGATGCACGGATGCAACGAACCCTCCGGATCGAAGAGGTGGCGGTACCGGAACCTGGACCGGACGAAATCTTGTTGAAGGTCGCGGCAACAGGGATGTGCCGAAGCGACCACCAACTCCAGGACGGCTATTTCAAGGGGCCGTTCCCTGTTGAATTCCCATACATTCCCGGTCACGAGGTCACGGGCCGGGTGTCTGGGCCGGGCAGTGGCGTGCCGTCGACGGTGGGCTACACGGAGGGCGACATGGTTGTCGTCAATCCCAGTTGGGGTGACGGCACCCGCCGCCAGTGTCGGGAGGGCAACGAGCAGCTCTGCAGCGGGAGCGGCAGGTGGGTGGGGTTCGGTCCTCCGGGGGGCTTCGCCGAGTACATGGCCGTGGAGTGCCGGCACGTGATCCCGGTGTCGGAGGAAGCTGCGAAGTCGCCTGAGGTGCTGGCGCCGATGACGGACGCGGGGACGACCCCGTACCGGGGAATGCGAAAGCTATCGACGCGATCCTGGACTGCGTGGGCAGCGAGGCGTCCATTGAATACCACGACCCAGGCATTGTTGGGGGAAGCCCTCGTGGTTTGCGAGGGCCCCGGTCTGCCCTGGCCAGTTGAGACGACCCCGCGGTGGTACGGGTGGAGAAGCCCGAAGCGAACTGGAGCGGGTGAGGGAGGACCTGGGCCATGCGAAACGGGTCCCCCGGGCGTCGGGTGATCGGGCTCGAGCAGTCTCTGGAGGCGCTGGCCGAGGGGGAGCACTCGCCGTGGTGGTCGGCGGTCCGTCGCGGAGGAAGCCGGCAGGCACGCGCCGTGCGGGGCCGCATCGGGAATGCCGCCGGGTTCGAGGAGCTGTCCGCAGGTCGGCGCCCTGCGCGGCACGCAGTACGCCCCGGCGTGCCGAGGAAACGTCTCGGAGTCACGGGCATGACCAGCCGGACTTCCGCGCTCCGACGCCGCACGGGAGGACGCGGAGCTCACCGGGCAGGTGCCTGTCGAGTGGTCCGGCATCGACGGGCCGGGCCCGCAGTCGCTCCGGTGTCGCCCGGGGCTCCGGGGTGGACCCGGGTCCCGTCACCGGCCGAGGATGCGCGGCGTCGAGTTGCCGTGGAGACTCGGGGTTACCGGTGGGAGAAGGAAAACCACTCGACGGGAGATGGTCGCCCATGGCGACACTGATCGCGGTGAACGTGGGGTTGCCGCAGGACGTGCCCTGGAACGGCCGCACCACGCACACGGGTATCTGGAAGCGGCCGGTCACCGGGCCGCGGATGGTCCGGCGGCTCAACATCGACGGTGACGGGCAGGGCGACCTGGGCGGTCACGGCGGCCCCTGTCGTGCGGTCCTGGTCTACCAGTTGGACTCCTATCGCCACTGGCAGAAGCATCTGGGACGGGGCGACTTCGTCCACGGTCAGTTCGGTGAGAACTTCACGGTGGAGGGCCTGCCGGACGACGAGGTCTGCATCGGGGACCAGTACGCGATCGGGGACGCGCTGTTCGAGGTCACTCAGCCTCGAGTGACGTGCTACCGCGTCGGCCTGCGCATGAACGAACCCCGGATGCCCGCTCTGCTCGTGGCCCACGGTCGTCCCGGCTTCTATCTGAAGGTGCTGACCGAAGGACTCGTACAGGCGGGCGACGACATCATCAAGACTGCCGACGGTCCGGAAGGCATGACCGTGGCGGACATCGACGCCCTTCTCTACAAGTCCGACCACCCTCGCCCGCAACTCGAACGCGCCCTGCGTATCCCTGCGTTGAGCCCCGGCTGGCGGACTTCCATGCAGGCGCTCCTCGACGAGGCGCACGGCGCGGGAGAGGCCACCGGCAACGCCGGACTGACCGCCGCGGGGGCGGCTGCGCCCCCGGCCTGGCAGGGATTCCGCCCCCTGACGGTCACCGGTGTCGTCCCGGAGAGCGCCAGCGTCTTCTCCCTCGTCCTCGGCGCCCCGGACGGTGGTCCGCTCCCTGCCGCCCTGCCCGGCCAGTTCGTCACGGTCCGCATGCAGCCGGACCCGCGGGGACCTTCCGTCATCCGCAGCTACTCCCTGTCGGGACGGCCCGGCGACGCCTCGTACCGGATCAGCGTCAAACAAGAGCCCAACGGTGTCGGCAGCGGCTATCTGCGTCAGCGCGTCGCCGTCCACGACACCCTGGACGTGGCAGCGCCCCGAGGGACCTTCGTTCTCGGTAAGACCCCGGCACCGGTGGTGCTGATCTCCGCGGGAGTGGGAGCCACCCCGGTCCTGGCGATGCTGCACAGCCTGGCCGCGGGCAAGGACCCCCGCCAGGTGTGGTGGATCCACGGAGCACACGACGGCGCCGAACACCCTTTCGCTCAAGAGGTCCGCTCCCTGCTGGCCCGGCTGCCCTCGGCCCACCGGCACGTCGTCTACAGCAGGCCCCGCGACGACGACCGCCCGGGCGAGGACTACACCGGCGTCGGCAGGCTGTCCGGCGCCGTCCTGTCCGGCCTGCACCTGCCGCCGGAGGCGGAGGCCTACGTCTGCGGGCCGGCCGCGTTCATGGACGACATGACCATGGCTCTGGTGGACTGCGGGCTGGACCCGTCGCGCATCCGTACCGAGATCTTCGGGTCGGTCTCCGCGATCACCCCCGGTGTCCTGCCGACCGGCGCCCGCGCACCCCACGCGCCCGCCTCCCTGCCCGGGTCCGGTACCGGTCCGTCCGTCACGTTCGCCCGCAGCAGCCTCACCGTGCCCTGGGAATCCGGCTACGGCACCCTCCTCGAGCTGGCCGAAGCCTGCGACGTCCCTGTCCGGTGGTCCTGCCGCAGCGGGGTCTGCCACACGTGCGAGACCGCACTCGTCAGCGGCCAGGTCGACTACTTCCCCGACCCCGTCGACGCCCCGGCCGACGGCAACGTTCTGATCTGCTGCTCCCAGCCCCGCCTCGATGTGATCCTCGATCTTTGACCACCGCGAACGGCAAGGCCGGCCCCCAACCGTCGGCTCTGTCCAGGCAGCGCGTTCAGACGGGTCCACCGCTGCCGCGCAGGCGGCACTGCGGCCCACTGCGCCCGCCCCGGTCGCCGCACCCGCAGGCGAACGCGTTTTCCCGACTGGCGCCGAGCGGAGGGGCGAGGCATCACCGTCAGGTGTCGCGGGATGTCAGGCGCGCTCGCCGTTGGGTGCGGAGCCCACGACGTGCGTGCTGTCCGTGGTGCGGAAGCGGGTCCGATAGGCCCCGGGCGTGATGCCGAGGTTGCGCGTGAAGGCCCGGCGCAGCGACTCCGGTGAGCCGAAGCCGGTGCGCCGGGCGACCGTGGCCATGGGGTCGTCGCCGCCTTCGAGCATCACCTGGGCGGCTTCCATGCGGACCTGCTCGACGTAACGGGCAGGGGTCATGGCCATCTCGTCGTGGAACAGGCGCGTCATGTGCCGGGTGCTCACGCCCGCACGGCGCGCCATGGTGGTGAGGGTGTGCTCGGCGGACGGGTCTTCGGCGACCGCGTCCAGGACCCGGCGCAGCATCTCCTGGCGCGGGCGCGGGCTCTGCGTGCGGACGCTGAACTGTGACTGGCCTCCCGGCCGCTGCATGAAGACGACCATGTCCTTGGCGACGGCGCGGGCGACGTCGGCGCCGAGGTGCTCCTCGACCAGGGCGAGCGACAGGTCGATGCCCGAGCTGACGCCCGCGGAGGTCATGATGTGGCCGTCGCGGACGAACAGGGCGTCGGCCTCGACGGTCACCTGCGGGTACCGCAGGGCGAGCCGGTCGGCGAAGCGCCAGTGCGTGGTCGCTCTGCGTCCGTCGAGCAGTCCGGCGGCGGCGAGCAGGAAGGCGCCGGTGCAGATGGACGCGGTACGACGGCTGCGGGAGTCGAGTGCTCCGACGGCGTCCAGCAGAGCGTCGTCCTTGATGAGCGAGGGCCACTCGGGGCCGCCCGGGATGATGACGACGTCGCTCACGTCGTGTATCTGCGCGGCGGCCTGGTCGACGTGGAGTCCGGTGCCGGCCGCGGTGACCACGTCGGCGCCGTCCGGGGAGACCATGCGTACGCGGTAGCGTCCGCCGAAATCGTTGGCCGACGTGAAGACCTCGATCGGGCCGGTGACGTCGAGCAGGCGTACGCCCGGGAAGACCAGAACAGTTACCAGCAGCGGCTTCCTGCCGGACGGCTCGTCCTTCATCGCACGCCTCCTGGCCGGACGGACTCACCGAGGGTAAACGCCTTGGTTTTGATTATCAAACCCACATGGGCGGTTGGGCGACCGGGTAACTCGCCGCGGGCAGGGTGCACGGGAAATCACTCTCCGGCGACGACCGGCACGAGTGCTCGATGTCCTGGTGTGAGGGTGTTGTGTCGCGTGCGGTTCTGTGGCGGGATCCGTGGTGCGCCATAGGTTCGAAGCCGCCAACGGGCCGTCGGTCCCGGCCGCGCGCCGTGAACTGCTGGGTGCGGGCCGGGCGGTCGGCCTGTCACCGTCGCAGATCGTGGGCGGTGAGGAATCCGACCCGAGAAGAGAAGGCACCACGTCGTGGCACCCCACTCCAGTACCAGCCGAGCGGTCCCGGCCCAGGGCGGCCCGGTTTTGAGACCGTCCGCACATGCCCGTGACCGGCCGGTCGAGACGAACGACCGAGGCCGGGGGCGGCTCGGTCCCAGCTGGTTCGCGGCCGTCATGGGCAGCGGGATCGTCGCCGTGGCGGCCGCTACGCTGCCGCGCGGCTTTCCGGGGCTCGGCGTGGCTGCCACGGTGGTCTGGGCCGGGACCGCCGTGCTGCTGATCGTGCTGGTGGCCGCGTACCTCGGGCAGCGGCTGCTGCGCGTGCATGCCGGTGATCCGGTTCTGTCCCAGTTCTTCGGGGCGCCGCCGGTCGCGCTGCTCACCGTCGGGGCGTCGACGCTGCTGCTGGGCGGGCGGGTGATCGGGGAGCGTGCGGCTCTCTGTGCGGACTTGGTGTTGTGGTCCGCCGGTACGGTGCTCGGTCTCGTCACCGCCTGCACGGTTCCGTATCTGATGGTCACGCGGCACCGTTTCGCGCCGGACGCCGCGTTCGGCGGCTGGCTGCTGCCGGTGGTGCCCCCGATGGTCTCCGCGGCGACGGGCGCGCTGCTCATCCCGCGGGCGCCGGCCGGGCAGGTGCGGCTGGCCATGTTGCTGGGCTGCTATGCGATGCTCGGACTCGGGCTGATCGCGGTCGTGCTGGTCCTGGCCATGGTCTACAGCCGCCTCGTGCATCACGACGCTCCCAGCGGTGCGCTGGTGCCCACGGTGTGGATCGGCGTGGGGGCGCTGGACCAGGCGGTGACGGCGCTGGGTGCGCTGGCCACGGCGGCGCCGAGCGCGCTGCCCGCCCCGTACGCGCGCGGGTGTGCGGTCGCGGCGCTCCTGGGAGGGCTCGGCATCTGGGGCTTCGCCCTGCTGTGGCTGGTGCTCGCCACGGCGCTGACCGTGCGGGAGATCCGCAAGGGTTTGCCCTTCGCACCCACTTGGTGGTCCTTCATCTTCCCTCTCGGGGCCTGTGTCACCGGGACCAGCGCTCTTGCTTCCCGTACCGGTTCGCAGCTGTTCGTCTGGGGAGCCGTCGCCCTGTACGCCCTGCTCGTCGCCGCGTGGGCGGTGGTCGCCTGGCACTCTCTGCGCCACGTCGGCGGCGTCCGGCGCGAGCGCGCCCGCCGATGACCGATCCCTGAGGCGGCCCGCCGCGACACGGGGCGCAGCGTCCGGCCGAACCCACCGTGGTCCCTCGTCGGGCCGGTGGGTTCGCGCCGACGAGTGTGCCTGGAGCAGCGTCCGGGCGGACGAGGGGGCCCTGCTCTCGGCGTGGGACGCCTGTCTCGGATCGGCAGTGGGTCCCGCGGCCGCTGGGCGGGGTTGGGGCCCGGCGGCCCGCCATGGCGGCGAACACGACGGCCCAGACCCCTGCGGCGACCCAGATCTCCCAGCGACCCGTGGCCGTCGTCCCCCCGGGTTCCGGTCGCGCGTCCCAGCTCACGCGTGGTGACCGCGTGCACACCGACCGGGAACACGGTGTTCCACCAGCCGAGCCCGTAGCGCAGCGGAACCCGGCGCACCAGGTGCCGCCACACGCCCAGGGCCGGCAGCCTGGCCGGCACGATCGTGGCGATCAGCGGGTACTGCACGGGTCCGATCGCCCAACAGACCACCGCCGGCACCGGCAGGACCTGACCCGAGGTCACCCGGGCCGGCGAAGCCGCCGCGACCGCCACCGCAGTTCTTCGGGCTGCGGCGCGGAGCGTCGGCAAGGGCTGCTCCCGGCGAAGCCGGCCGGTGCTCGTACCGGCCGGTGTTCTGCTGTCCGATGGAGTGTCGGCCCGCCTCCATCCGTCGTACGCGGGCATCGGTGAACACCCCGTGCCGGACCTCGGTGACGAGGACCAGGAGCACATGCGTCATGAACGCACCGTGGCGACCCGTTGACGCGCGATCAGGCGTACGGAGCGCCGCTGTCCGCTGCCAGGCGGGTGAGCCACTCGCGCAGCAGGTGCTGCTCGGCGTCGCTCAGGACATCGGCGTCGTCAGGGAGAGCGGCGCGCAGCGCGCGGGCCGCCGCGGCCGGGCCGGTCTCCGCGGCGGGGACCGTCGGTTCGGCGCGGGTGACGGCGGCGATCATGGACTCGCGGAGGATGGTCAGCAGTGCCGGATCGCGGCGTTCGGCCGGGGTGGAGTGCCAGGTGGTGACCGCGCCCTGGCCGGTCGCCCGGATGATCTGGGCGGCCAGTTCCTCGTCGACCCGCAGCCACCCCCCGGCCGCCAGCCGGCGTACCCGCCCATGGAGGATCTCCAGGCCCGCGCGGTGTGCTGCGTCCGATGCCCGGCCGGTGGCCCGGTTCATCACCGCGAACAACTCCGGGCGCGTGACCCCGAACTCCACCACCATGTCCCAGCCGCGGCGCAGTTCCTCCACCGGGTCCTGCGGGTCGGGGTCGAGCTGCGCGCGCTTGCTCTGAAGGAACTGCGCGTAGCCGTGGTCGGCGACCGCCTCCAGCAGCCCTTCCTTGTCGCCGAAGAGGCGGTAGATCGCCGGCGGCTGCATCCCGGCCGCGGCGGCGACCGCACGGGTGCTCACCGCGTCGGGGCCGCCGCTCTCCAGCAGCTCGACCGCTGCCTCGACGATACGGCGACGAGGGCTGTCGGATGTCTCACGGGTAGCCATGTACCAATGATATCGAAGATTGCTTCCACTGATACTTCCAGTGTTACGGTTTAAGTGATTCCACTGGAAACATCGTCGGGAGAGCCCAATGATCATCGTGACCGGAGCCACCGGAAAACTCGGCCGCCGCACCGTCGAACGCCTCCTGGAGCGCGTCCACGCCGACCGCGTCGGCGTCAGCGTCCGCGACCCACGCAAGGCGAAGGACCTCGCCGACCGCGGCGTCCGTGTCCGGCAGGGCAGCTTCGACGACCCCGCCTCGCTCGAGCGTGCCTTCGAGGGGGCCGAGCAACTGCTCCTCGTCTCCCTCGACCGCACGGGCCAGGAGTGCGTCACCGGCCACCGCGCCGCCATCGACGCCGCCGTGCAGGCCGGCGTCGGCCGCATCCTCTACACCAGCCAGATGGGCGCCGCCCACGACTCCCGCTTCCAGGCGTGCCGCGACCACGCCCGGACCGAGGACCTGCTGCGCGCCACCGGCCTGCCCTGGACCGCGCTGCGCAACGGCTTCTACGCCTCCAGCGCCCTGCAGTTCCTGGAGTCCGCCCGCCACACCGGCGACATCGCCCTCCCCGCCGACGGCCCCGTCGCCTGGACCGGCCACGACGACCTCGCCGAGGCCACCGCGGCGATCCTCACCGAGGAGGCCCGCTTCGAGGGACCCACCCCGCCGCTCACCGGACCGTCGGCGCTCGACTTCGACACCATCGCCGAGATCGCGTCGCGGACCACCGGACGGCCCTTCACCCGCACCGTCGTCCCCGACGACGCCTTCCGTGAGCAGGCCTTGGCGCACGGCGCCCCCGCCCCGATCGCCGACCTGCTGCTGAGCATCTTCGCCGCGGCCCGCGAGGGCGAGTTCGCCGCTGTCGACTCCACGCTGGCCGAGCTGATCGAGCGGAAGCCCGCCACCTTCCTCTCCCAGTTGGAGCGCGCCTGGGCCGAATAGATCCGTGGGGGCGCCCGGACAACGTGGACCCACAAGAACGCACCCGGCGAACCCGCCGTCATCACTGAGCCAGGGCTGGAGCCCGACCCGCGACTGCTCTCCCGAACGATGGTCAGCGGGAGACCGCCGGCCGTTCGGCCGGCGGCCACGCCGCGTGGGCAGGGCCGCCGGCCGCGGTCCCACCCACGCGGTGCTGTCCCGGGTGACCTACCCGGGAGTGACGTCAGCGCAGACCGAAGGCCCGGGTGATCGTCTGCGAGACGGAGTTGCCCGCGCTGTCCCGGGCACTGGCCCGGAGGGTGACGAAGTCGGCGGACCGCGGCGCGCGCAGGTTCGTCCGCCATCCGTCGTCGCACCGGCTCAGGCCGGTCCGCTGCCAGGTCGCACCGTCGTCGTAGGACACCTCGACGGTCGGCCTCCCGATGACGGCGGTGGTGCCCGGCAGGTGCGAGGCGGTCACCGTCAGGCCCGCGTGCCGGTCGGCACGGCCGGACTCGTCGGTGTCCACGCCGTAGTCGAGCTGGATGAGCGGCAGGGACACCGCGGCATCGGGGCCGGTGACCGCGGAGGTGAAGTCCCACTCGGTCAGCGTGTGCGTCGAGTACGGGCCGGCCCAGGTGCCGCGGTCGTTGTCGAGGACCAGCCGGTAGGGCAGGCGCTCGGCGCTGAGGCCGGGAACCTGCAGGTATTCTGCGTTGCCCCAGTCGAGCTGCTGGTCGCCCTGGTAGAGCGCCATCCAGTCCTTGACGTCGAAGTTCGCGTTGGCCTCGCCGACGTGGCCGGACCCCGAGTCACCCCAGCCGGGCGCGGTCATGTACATCGTGTCGAGGTAGCGGACCGGCTGGTAGTTGATCGGCCCCATGCGGGGCCGCTGGATCGGGCCGAACCAGCTGACCTTGCCGGTCTTGTGTGCCGGGTAGTTCAGCGGGGCGATCGAGTGCTGCCCGGTCTCGCCCTGGATGAAGGCGTCGTCGAGCCACGTGGTGCCGGCGGTGACCCAGTCGGTGCGCTTGCCCCGGGCGGGAGCGGTGAGCTGGTTGCCGACGGCCCAGCCGCGCCAGACGTCCGGACGGAACTCCATCGCCTTGCCCTGCCGGTAGTTCCGGAAGGAGACGTTCACCCGGCCGAGGTCCTTGGACTCCTCACGCCAGGTCGGGTCCGCCGGAACGGCGCCCGTCCAATGGTGCACGACGTCGTAGACATAGTCGGTCGTGGGGTGCGAGGTGACCTTCAGCGAGACCGCGCCGTTGCGGAGTCGGCCGAGCAGGTCGGCGCCCTGGTCGGCGTCGAGCGTCGCCACCGTCACCGGGGCCGGGCTCTCCGGACTCCAGGGGTTCTCGTCCCAGGGCTGCAGGCGGCCTACGCCGTCGTTGACGACCAGCAGCAGCCGGGCGCCGGCGGCCGCGGCGGCCGCCGCCTGGGCCTTGATCCCTTCCGTGCCGGCGCCGCGCACCACGACCGCCTTGCCGCGCACGTTCTGCCGCGCGAGCTCCTCGACCGTGCCGTAACCGGCGAAGACGGCCGCCAGGTTGCGGGTACCGGCGGGCAGCGGCGTGGCCGCGCGCTTGACCAGCGGGTCGTCGAACGTCGTCGACTTCGTGCTCACGGTCAGCGCGGGCTGCTCGAGGCGGAAACGGGCGCCGGCCTCGAACTCGCCGTCGGTGACCTTCTTGCCGGTCGGGAGCGCCCAGATGCTGTCGTACGACGGGTCCGGCAGCATCGACGTCTCCACCAGACTGTCGGAGAAGGACCGGTGGGCGTCCAGGCGCGGTGCGACGGCGGTGGCCTGCTGCGGCACGCGCGCCAGGATCCGGCGTGCCTTGCGGCCGTCCAGGGTGACGGTACGGTCCTGGTCCAGCTTCACGTCGTTGAAGGCGAGCAGCACCATCCCGCGCGAGTGCGGGCCTTCGGCGCCCTGCACGTCACCGGTGAGCCAGCCGCTGTAGCTGCCGACGGGCAGTCGTACCGTGCCGGTGCCGGACGCGTCGAGGTCCATCACCGTGAAGAGGTGCTCGGCGCTCAGGACGACCCGGCCCTCCATCGGCCTGCCCGAACGGTCCTTGGCGACCACGGTCAGATTCTGCCGCCGGCCTTCGCGGGCCGCACCGATCAGAGTCCGGGCGCGGACCGCTCCGCTGCCGTCGGTACCAGTGATCATGGCGCTGACCGACTGGTCGCCGCCCAGCTTGTCCAGATCCGCCGTCAGGGTGACCGTGGCGGTGCCGTGGGCGGGCACGGTGACATCGTCGGAGGAGAGGCTGAACAACCCTGCCGGGACGGTGCCGTCGACCGCCAGCTTGAGGTCGGCCGGTGCGTCGCCGACGTTGGTGTACGTCACCGTCCGGAGGTCGGTCTGCCCCGGCTTCGGCGGCCACGTGTGGAAGCCGGAGTAGGCGCTCGTGGTGGCGAAGACCGTGGCGTGCACCGCCGCCGGCGCGTCGAGCCGGCCGGCGCCCGCCTGGTACGGGGTGTACGCCGGGGTCGCCTTGGCACTGCTGACCAGTGCCTCCTTGAGCTGGGTGCCCGTCCAGCCGGGGTGCGCGGAAGCGAGGAGCGCGGCGGCACCGGCGACGTGCGGCGTCGCCATCGACGTACCGCTCATCGTGGTGTAGTAGCCGGAGCCGCGCTTGTAGTGCGAGCGCGCCGCGACGATGTCGACGCCGGGCGCGGTGATCTCCGGCTTCAGCCCGGCGTCGCCGTCACGCGGGCCCTGGCTGGAGAAGCCGGCGAGCGTGTCGGTGGAGTCGACGGCGCCGACGGTCAGCGCGGAGTCCGCGGCACCGGGGCTGCTGATGGAGTGCGGGCCCCCGTTGCCCGCCGCGATCACGAACAACGCGCCCGTGTCCCGGCTGAGTTCGTCGACGGCCTGGCTCATCGGGTCGGTCTTGTCACCGCCGCCGCCCAGACTCATGCTGATGATCCTGGCCTTCTGGTCGCGGGCGGCCCATTCCATGCCCGCGATGATCCAGGATTCCTGGCCGCTGCCCTCGGAGTTGAGCACCTTGCCGACGGCCAGCCGGGCGCCGGAGGCGACACCCCGCTCCTTGCCGTCGGAGGCACTGCCCGTGCCGACGATGGTCGAGGCGACGTGCGTGCCGTGGCCGTTGTAGTCGGCGATGTCGTCCTCGCCGGGTACGAAGCTGGCGCTGTCGGACACCTGCCCGACCAGGTCCGGGTGTTCGGTGTCCGCGCCGCTGTCGAGCATCGCGACCTTCACGCCCTGGCCGGTGTCACCCTCCGCCCAGACCTTGTCCGCGCCGATCTGGGCGGTGGAGTCGGCCAGGTCGGCCTTGACCTTGCCGTCGAGCCAGACCTTGGCGACGCCGCCCGCGAAGGACGGCTTCGCGGACCGGGCCGCCGCGCCGGAACCCCCGGTGAGCGAGGACCAGAACTCCGGTGCCTGCTCGTGGTTCTGCGCGAGGGCCGCGCCCTGGATGCTGTCCAGGCGGCGGACGTCGGTCGAGCCGGCCATCTTCGTCCGGGTGCGGGCCTCGGCGGCAGCTCCGGTGTAGCGCACGATCAGCGGCAGCCGGGAGCTGCGGGCGTCGTCGTAGCCATCGGCGATCAGCCGCGTCACGTTGAAGAGCTGCTTGTCGAGCTTGCCGGCGCTCACGTACGGCAGGGCGGCGTCGGGGTAGACGTAGGTGGCGCCGTCCACGACAGCGCGGTGGAAGCCGGTGGTGGCTCCGCTCGCGGCCTGGAAGGAGCGCACGACGGTGCCGTCGGCGGCGGTCCCGATGGTGACCTTGTCACCCGTGATCAGGGTGACGGTGTGCGTGCCGGCACCGCCGGGGGTTCGGTGTCCGGCGTCGTTGTGCGACACCTCACCGGTGGAGTGCACGGACACAGCGGCGGTCGCCGGTATGACGCCGAGTGTGAGCGCGGCCGCCACGGCGAGGGCGATCGGCCCGGGCCGGGGGATGGGAACCTTGGGCAAGGAAGACTCCTGATTCGCGGCGAAGAGCGAAAGATCACTGGATCCTCCGGGCCTCCACCGCCGTCGTTCAAGGGGTCGCACCTGTCGCTGTAGTGCCATGGCACGGTTACGCCAAGAGCAGACGGGGTCGTCGGTCACCGTGCGTCTGGGGGCGGCGGCGGACCGCCCCGTTCGACGTGTCGAGGGACGGAGCAACGGGCCCGTGGGGCACCCCGGTCGGCGACTCGGCGCGTGTCCCCCGCCGGGGCGGACGTCAGGTGCGGCGGCCCCGCGCTCTCACGTCATCGATGCGCCTGGGACCGGATGCACCCTCGCCTCGCTCATCGCGGCCCCCTGGCTGGAGCATGCGGACGAGGAACTGCCCGTCCCGCACCTCGCGTTGATGCGAATGAAGGTCGAGCGTCTGCGGGGCGACCGGGACCTGGAACCCGTCCGGCCATGGTCCTCGCAGGACCGGCGAGAGCGCCGAACCCATACGCCCAGGCCCCGAACGACACCGATCGGGGAGTGGCTCGTTCGGTTCGTCCACGGGCCGCCAACTTGGTCACCTTGCCCCCATTGTGCGTTATGGGGCTTGGCGTAAAGGTGACTTGACGCCTGGTGGACAGGGCAAATTGCTGACCTCGGCACTCGACGGCACCACGCTGTCCTCCCATGAGAGACATGAACAACAGGTGGAGCCGCGGGATCCGCCCTCCCCGTCCCCGGCATACGGCGGTGGCCGCCGCCCTCGTGGCCCTTGTGGCCGGTCTGACCGCCGTCCCCGGCTCCGCTCAGGAGCTCGGCCCGTACCCAGGGCGAACGGAAGCCACCGCGCAGACCGCAGCGGCCCGGTCGCCGATCACCTCCCGGCACCAGCTCACCCTGATCACCGGCGACCGCGTCACGCTGGAGACGGACGCCTCGGGCAGGCAGAGCGTGTCGGTCGAGCCCGCCCCGGGCCGCGAACGCGTCGCGTTCATCAAGCGCCAGGCCGGCCGCGACTGGACGGTCATACCCGCCGACACGCTCCCGCTGCTCGCGACGGGCCGCCTCGACAAGGCGCTGTTCAACGTCTCCGCCCTGGTCCGGGGCAAGTACGCGCAGCGGTCGAGCCTGCCGCTGATCGTCGAGTACACCGGGGACGCGGGCACCGCCCGGCGACAGCTGACCGCCGCCGGAGCCGACACCGTCCGCCCCATCGGCGGGACCCCCTTCGCGACCCTCGGCGAACACCGCGCGGACGCCGCCGGGTTCTGGAAGGGCATCGCCCCCGGCCGGGCGGACGCCAGGTCCTTCGGGGCGGGTGTGCGCCGGATCTGGCTGGACGGCCACTCCAGGATCCAGCTCGACAGCACGGTGCCGCGCATCGGCGCCCCGCACGCCTGGGCGAAGGGCTACACCGGCACCGGCGTCAAGGTCGCCGTACTCGACACCGGTTACGACCCCGGCCACCCGGACCTCAAGGGCCTCGTCACCGAGTCCGCGAACTTCACCACCGAGCCCGACACCGACGACCTGAACGGTCACGGCACCCATGTGACCTCCACGGTGGCCGGCTCCGGCGCGGCCTCCGACGGCACGTACAAGGGTGTGGCACCCGGTGTGCAGATCCTGTCGGGCAAGGTGTGCACCGCGGACGGCAACTGCGACAACTCGAACATCGTCGAGGGACTGGCCTGGGCCGCCCAGCACGGCGCCAAGGTGATCAACCTCAGTCTGGGCGACACGGACACACCGGAGACCGACGCCCTGGAGGCCATGGTCGACACCGTGACCCGTGACTACGGCACGCTGGTCGTGGCCGCGGCCGGCAACAGCGGTCCCGGCAAGGTCTCCTCGCCCGCCTCCGACGACCGGGCGCTGGCCGTCGGCGCGGCCGAGGAGGACGACGACGTCGCCGTCTTCAGCTCGGTCGGCCCACGGGTGGGCGACTCCGGCCTCAAGCCGGACATCATCGCCCCCGGCGTCAACGTCGTCGCCGCGCGGGCGGGCGGCACCACCGCCGACGACGGCTATGTCGCCATGAGCGGCACGTCCATGGCCACACCCCATGTGACCGGAGCCGCCGCCATCCTGTTCCAGCAGCACCCCGACTGGACGGCGGAGCAGGTCAAGCGCCGGCTGATGCAGTCGGCGACCGGCGCCAAGGAGCACGGCGCCTACCTCCAGGGCGCCGGACGCGTCGACGTCGCCCGGGCGGTCGACCAGGACGTCACCGCCGACACCACCGCACTGGACTTCGGTCGGATCCGCTGGACGGACGGCACGCGTCCCCCGGTGACCAGGACCATCACCTACCGCAACCCGGGCGCCGAACCGGTCACCCTGCAGCTGAAGGACAACCCGAGCAGCGGGAAGAAGGACGTGCCCGCTCCCGCCGGCCTGTTCCGGCTCAGCGCCGACACGGTCACCGTGCCCGCGCACGGAACGGCGGCCGTCACCCTCACCGCGACCCCGGAAGCCACCACCGCCTACGCCGCCTACAGCGGTGCGGTGACCGCGAGCACCGCGGACCACCAGGTGTCGGTGCGCGTCCCGTTCGGCATCGACGTCGAGCAGCCGTCCTACGACCTGCGCATCGGCATGAAGAGCCGCACGGGCGCCGCCCCCGACAACGCCTACCTGCTGGTCAACTCGGCCGACGGCAAGGAGTACGAGGTCGAGGCGCTCGGCAGGAGCAGCACGGTGGTGCGACTGCCGAAGGACACTTACTCGGTGAGCGGCTTCTACTTCGACGCCTCCTTCACCGAGGGCATCATCGTGGGCGTACCGAAGGTCGTGATGAGCGCCGACCGGCAGGTGACCATCGACGCCCGGAAGGCCAAGCCCGTCACGGTGTCGGCACCGAGCCGCTCCGCGCGCATCATGTCGGCCGAGATCGGCACGATCAGCATGGCCGACCAGCTGCTCTCGGTCACCATGTACAACGCGATCGGCACCGACCACATCGACGGCGTGTACGCGGTGCCGACGGCCCGAGACGAGGACTCGAAGTTCACCTACCTCGTCACCAGCGTCTGGGGCGACCCGGCCGGCGCGGACGGCAACCCCGCCTCGGTCTACTACCTCACGCGACCGGTGCACGGCTCCATCCCGGCGGACCCCGCCTACAACCCCCGCACGTCGGAGCTGGCCAGGGTGAACACCACGTTCGCCGCCACCACGCCGGGCACCACGGCCATGCGCCTCGTGTGGACGTACGTCGGCGACGTGCGCTTCAGCGGACGGGCGATGGAGGGTATTCCGGTCCCGGCCCGGCGCGTCGACTACTTCTCGGCGGCCGATGGCCTGCGCTGGCAGACGGCCTTCGACCAGAACAGCTTCCTCGACCCGGACGCGCACGGGCAGAGCTACCTCAGCGACCTGCACGGCTACAAGGCCGGCTCCCAGGTCGAGGAGCGCTGGAACGGCGGGATCCAGGCCGTGGGCCTCTCGTCCCAGATGGCCGCCTTCCGAGAGGGCGACACGATGTACCGGCCCTTCCAGTCGGCCGCGAACGGCAACCTCGACCTGGTGGCCGACACCACCTCCGGCCTGCCCGAGGTAAAGCTGTGGCGCAACGGCGAGCTGGTCTCCCAGGACTGGAGCATGAGCGACGTCCCGGCCGACACCACCCCCGCCGACTACCGTCTGACGGTCGAGAACGACCGTGACATGGCCCCCAGCTCCGTCTCCACGAATGTGCGGGCGGAATGGCGGTTCCGGTCGCAGACCACGACGACCCGGCAGGCGCTGCCGCTGTACGCGGTCCGTATGTCGCCGAAGCTGGACGAGTGGAACCGGGCCGAGGCCGGCCGCACGCTCGACATCCCGGTCCTGATCCAGCGGACGACCGGCGCCCCGGCGTCGCCCATCCGCGTCTTCACCACCGAGGTCTCCTTCGACGAGGGGAAGACCTGGCAGTCGGTGCGGGTCAAGGGCTCCGGCATGGAGCGCACCGTGACCGTGGAGCATCCGCGCCGCACCGCGGGCGGCTCGGTCAGCCTGCGCGTCCACGTCGAGGACGCGGCGGGCAACTCCTTCAAGGAGACCGTCATCAAGGGCTACCTGCTCAGTTAGCCGCCTTCGCGGAGCAGCCACGTCCTTGAGCCACCGCCTCCGCGAGGAGCACGGCTCGGCCGCAGTGGCCGGACGAACAGGACAGGGCCCACCGGACACGTCCGGTGGGCCCTGTCCGTGCGCGTTGGGGCGTCCGCCGTGCTCAGAGCCAGTCGCGGCGGGCCGCGTGCCAGCCCAGCTGCATACGGGTCGCGACGCCCGCCAGGCTCATCAGGCCCTGGATGCGCCGCTGGACGGTGCGCTTGCTGATCCGTAGCTGTCCGGCTATCGCGTCGTCCGTCATGCCGGCGACCATCAGGGAGAGCAGGTGCCGGTCCTCCCCGACCGGCGAGGCGGCATCCGCGGTGCCCGCGCCGCCGATCTGGCCCTCCTCGGTCACCCGGAGCGGGGCACCGATCTCCCAGTGGTGTTCGAACAGGGCGATGAGCGCGTCCAGCAGACTGCTCTCCCGCACCACCGCGGCCCGCAGTTCCCGGGGGTTGCTGGACGTGGCCGAGGTGGCCAGCGGCAGGATGGCCACCGAGCGGTCGGCGATCGCCATCCGCAGCGGCAGCAGAGGCACCGCCCGGGACACCTCGCCGGCGCACACACCCTTGACGACGTAGTCCACGGCGTCGGGGTCGTCGAAGTACGCCTGCTCGTACAGGGCCCTGTAGAGCACGCCCCGGTCCAGGGCGTCGAATTCTTCCTGATTGCTCTCCGGGGACATGGCCACGTACTGGGCCTTCACGAACCACATCATCTCGCGGTCGGCGCCGTGCTGGAGCTGGCGCAGATGCTGGCGCAGTGCCGCCGCGCCGGTGATGATCTCGACGGTCTCGCCCGTGCTCCGGGCCCATGCGCTGCGGCGGTGTGTCTCCGCCAGTTCGTAGACGGCGGCCCGGGTCTGTTCCAAGGCGTCGAAGTGGCGTTGGAGCCGGGGCATGAGGGCCACCTGCGGAGGCACGGCCGTGAACCAATCGGGATTGTCCTCGACCGCCGACGCCAGACCCTTGTGCTCCAGCGCGCGCAGCAGGAGCAGCGCGGTCACGACGTCGAGGTCCGAGCGGCCGGAGATGTCCTCGGCGGACGCCGTCCCGGTGGCGACCAGCAGGCGGTACACCTCGCTCTCGTCGGCCGTCAGGCCCACCGTCTCCAGCATGCCGCTACCTTTCTCACCGTCAGGACCGTCTTCGCCGGGGTTCCCGTGCGGATGACGGTTGCCGTGGGGACAACGCCGTCGGCCCGGCGCATGATTCCACCACCCCCGCGACCGGACACCACGACGGTTGTCGTCGGTGGTGCATGGCCCTGCTGCCGCTGATGGTCGCCGAGCCCATCGTCCGGCGCAGGTACCACTGGCCGCGGGTCTCGCCCTTGATCGGCCGGCGCTCGAGGACCTGCACGCCTTTGAGGAAGTGCCCGCATGCCCAGGTCGTCTGCGTTTCCGGGCCCGTTTCCGCAGAGTTTCCCGTGCGTGATGCGCGTCACGTACGGATCTTCGGCCAGGCAGTACGCTGAGGACATGCTTGCGCTCGTTCGACGCCGCCACGTGGACTACGTCCGCGTCACAAGCATGGGCTGTCGACGCTTCCTCTGAGCCGTCCGGCCTCTCTGCGCGGTCTCGCGCTTCTGTGTTTTCTGCGGTTCACAGCCGCCTGCGCTTCCTCTTCTCCGTCCACCCGGCACCCCTGCGCCAGCTCACCCATGGCGGGCGCGCGGGACCCCGTACACCCGCGGATGCACCATGACGAACGTGATCCGGACGACTGCGACGCCGTCGTACCGGCAATTGCCGATCATCGACCTCTCCGCCGCCGACCGAGGGCCGCAGGCCCGGGCGCTGTTGCACAGCCACTTGCGCAGTGCCGCCCATGACGTGGGCTTCTTCCAGCTCGTGGGGCATGGAGTGAGCGAGGAGGAGACCGAGGGGCTGCTCTCCGCCATGCGGCGGTTCTTCGCCCTGACGGAGGCCGAGCGGCTCGCGATCGACAATGTGAACTCGCCGCACTTCCGGGGGTACACGAGGACTGGCGACGAGCGCACCGGCGGGCGGCAGGACTGGCGCGATCAGCTCGACATCGGGGCCGAGCGGCCCGCGCGGGTGCCGAGGCCCGGCGAACCGGCGTACTGGTGGCTGGAGGGGCCCAATCAGTGGCCGGCCGGGCTTCCCGAGCTGCGGGTGGCCGCCCTGCGGTGGATGGAGCGGCTCAGTGGTGTCGCCGAGAAGCTGCTGCACGAACTGCTCGCCTCGATCGGGGCGCCCGCCGACTTCTACGACTCGGTCTTCGGGGAGCGGGCACATCCGCATCTGAAGCTGGTGCGGTATCCGGGGAATGCGGGGAACGGGGCCGAACAGGGGGTGGGAGCCCACAAGGACTACGGGTTCCTGACCTTGCTGCTTCAGGACCAGGTGGGTGGGCTTCAGGTGCAGCGGGAGGACGGGCTGTTCCACGACGTGCCGCCGCTGCCCGGTGCCTTCGTCGTGAATCTCGGGGAGTTGCTGGAGGTGGCCACCAACGGATATCTCGTCGCCACCAATCACCGGGTGGTGTCGCCGCCCAGTGCCGTCGAGCGGTTCTCCGTGCCGTTCTTCTACAACCCTCGGCTGGACGCGCGCGTGGAGCCGCTGCCCTTCCCGCACGCCTCCGCCGCCCCCGGCGTGACCGACGATCCGGCCAATCCCCTGTTCGCCGAGTACGGGTTCAACGAGCTGAAGGGCAAGCTGCGGGCGCATCCGCTCGTCGCGGAGCGGCATCACGCGGAGCTGCTCAGCCCCGCGTGATGGCGCTCGTCCTCACCTGGTGGGCGACGTCCTGAGCGAAACCCTGGTGGGCGATGTCCCCTTGACCTGCTGCTTGGGCTGAAGCCCGTGGATTCTGGCCTTCTCCACCGGATGCCGTACCGCTACGCGGTACGGCATCCGGTGGAGATTCCGTGGCTTCCTGCAACGCCCTCTCAGACTGCTGCTGCCAGCTCCACTGCCGACACCACGTCGGCCCGGGTCGGCGCGCCGGAGGCGCGGCGAACAACACGACCGGTGCGGTCCAGGACGAGTACGGTCGGTGTCCGCATGACGTCGAAGCGGCGGACCAGTTCGAGCCGTGTCTCGGCGTCGATCTCCACGTGGCGTACACCGGGAGTTCCGTCAGCCACACCGGCCAGCAGACGGCGGGTACCGGGGCAGGTGGCACAGAGGGCCGTCGAGAACTGCACCAGCGTCGCCCGCTCGCCGAGCGTCACGCCCAACTCGCCAGAGGACAGGCGCAGTACGTCGCCTTGGGCTGTGTCGCGCAGCCTGCCGTCGCGTCGGACCCGTACCAGCCCGAAGACGGTTGCGGCCACCAGGACGGCGACGGCCACGAGAAGCCCCGCCGGATCGCTCACGGCCGCCTCACCCATGTCCCAGTCGGGCGCGGCTACGGACCGTGAGCAGGTAGAGCTCGCAGCCGAGGCAGTAGCCGAAGGCGGCATTCAGGAAGGCCGCCGCGAGCGCCGCCGCACTCGCCGCGATGCCGAGCCAGATGGCGCCGGAGAGGTAACCGAGCACCCCGACGGCGGCAAAGATCAGGCCGACGGCCTGCGCGAACCGCGGCGGCCGGGCGTCCTCGAGCTCCTGCGGCGGCCCGAGACGAGGACGCACCAGGCGGCTGTAGAGCCAGCCGTACGGGGACCAGCGCAGCCCCAGGACCGCACCGAGGGCGAAGACGACGGCCTGCGCCGCGAGCAGGGTGCCGCTGCCGGTGGCCAGCACCAGGAGGAGGACGAGGCTGGTGAGTACGGCGGCGAAGCGTTGACCACGTGGGTCGACTCTGACGGGCGTTCCAGGCGTACGGTCGGGCATGACGAACTCCGGGATCTTTCGAATGGAGACGATGTGAATCGGCGCGTGGTCAGCGACACGCGGCGGACCACACCCGGCCGAAGTCGATGTGGGCCCTGATCACCAGGCACGTCCCGGAGTGCATGGCGGTATTGCAACAGCCACCACTGCTGCGGTCAATCAGTGCTCACCTGTCGGACACGAGCAGACGTCGACGACCCATTCGGGCCAACCCGGCCGTGACCGGTGGGTGACCGGTCACAGCCGGGCATCGACGTCATCCGAAGTAGTTGTCGAACGTCCGCTGGAACTCTCCGCCCGCGAAGCGGTCCCAGTTGATCGACCACGTCATCAGGCCGCGCAGGGCGGGCCAGGTGCCATGCGGCGTGTACGAGCCGCAGTTGGTCCTCTTCGTCAGGCAGTCCAGCGCCTTGGTGACCTCGGCCGGGGCGACGTAGCCGTTGCCCGCGTTGGTGGACGCCGGCATGCCGATCGCGATCTGGTCCGGGCGCAGCGCCGGGAAGACGTTGTTGGCGTTGCCGGCCACCGGGAAGCCCGAGAGCAGCATGTCGGTCATGGCGATGTGGAAGTCCGCGCCGCCCATGGAGTGGTACTGGTTGTCGAGGCCCATGACGGGTCCCGAGTTGTAGTCCTGGACGTGCAGCAGGGTCAGGTCGTCGCGCAGGGCGTAGATCACCGGAAGGTAGGCCCCGCACCGCGGGTCCTGGCCGCCCCACTGGCCCGTGCCGTAGAACTGGTAGCCCATCTGCACGAAGAAGGTCTCGGGCGCCATGCTCAGGACGAACTTGGAGCCGTACCTGGCCTTGAGGGTCTTGAGCGCCGAGATGAGGTTCACGACGGTCGGTGTCTTCGGGTTCTTGAAGTCCGTGTCGCCGGTGTTCAGCGACAGGGAGTGGCCCTCGAAGTCGACGTCCAGGCCGTCGAGACCGTACTCATCGATGATCTTCGAGACGGACGAGACGAAGGTGTCGCGGGCTGCCGTCGTGGTCAGCTGGACCTGTCCGTTCTGTCCGCCGATGGAGATGAGCACCTTCTTGCCGGCCGCCTGCTTGGCCTTGACGGCCGCCTTGAAGTCGGCGTCGCTCTCGACGTTCGGGCATTCGGTGACCGGGCAGCGGGTGAAGCGGATGTCGCCCGAGGTGGTGGACGTGGGCTCACCGAAGGCCAGGTCGATGACGTCCCAGCTGTCGGGGACGTCGGCCATGCGCGTGTAGCCGGCGCCGTTGGCGAAGCTCGCGTGGAGGTAGCCGACCAGAGCATGGGTGGGCAGGTCGGCGGATCCTCCGCCGCCCGACCCCGCGGTCGTCGTCGCCGTCACCGCCGTCGACTTCGCCGACTCGCCGGCGTTGTTCACGCCGGCGACCTGGAACGTGTACGCGGTGGCGGCGGTCAGGCCGGTCACGGTGGCCGAAGTGCCGTTCACCGTCTGGACCTTGACGCCGTCGCGGTAGACCGCGTAACTCGTCGCACCACTTGCCGCCGACCAGGACAGGGCGACGCTGGAGGAGGTGACGGCGCCCGCCTTCAGGCCGGTCGGCACGGCGGGCGGCTGGCCGGCCGAGGCGCCCGGGCCGAACACGGACACGTCGTCGGCGTAGTACGCGCCGGTGTTGTACCAGCCGTGGGTGTAGATCGTCACCTGGGTGGTGGACGCGCCGGTGCGGAACGTCGTCGTGAGCCGCTGCCAGTCGGAGGCGGCCTGGGTCCAGGTGGAGACGTCGGTGGTGCCGGTGCCGCTCGCGCCGAGGTAGACGTAGGACCCGCGGACGTAACCGGACAGTGTGTACTGGGAGTTCGGCTGTACGGTCACCGTCTGCGAGCACTGCGCGTAGTCATTGCCGGCCGGGGTCGCCTGCAGTGCCGAGGTGCCGGTGCGTACGGGGCTGGTGACCGGCTTGCCGGCCGTGCAGCTCCAGCCGTCGAGGCCCGCCTCGAAGCCACCGTTGCGGATGAGTTCGGCATCGGCGGCCTGCGCGGTCGACGTGAGCGCGGCGATACCGGACACGGCCAGTGCCGCAGTCGTCAGCAGGGCGAGGACAGGTCTGGGGCGGTCCACAAGTGCCTCCGGGTGGGGGGTGGTTGAACTGCGGAGCGCGCTTAATTTGGTCCAGACCAATTCGTTTGTCAAGGCCCGCGGCGGACAGCCCCTGCCCGCGTCCGCCCCTCACTTCCCCCAGGGCGACTCTCCGAAGGGCCACATGCCGTGAGGCGCCCCGCCGGTCACCTCGGGAGCTGCCGGTCTGCTCGGGAACCGGTGGGGGCGCCACTGCCGAGAGCCCACGACCGGATGTCGCGGTAACGGATCGGCCCGCGGCTGCGGCCGGCATTGCTGCCGACCAGGTGCAGGCGTTCGGCGGGCCAGGGCAGACCGGTGAATTCAGCCAGCCCCTCAGCGATCTCTCCCGCCGACGACCGATCTCCTCGGCGGGCACGCGCCAGCGTCAGATGGGGGCGCAAGGGCCGCTCTTCGAAGACGATCCCGCAGTTCTTGACCGCGGTACGCACGTCGTCGGCGAGCATGTGCAGGGCATCGAGGTCTCCGTCGACTCCGCTCCACAGCACGCGGTCGTCGAAGTTTCCGCTGCCGCGCAGGAACAGGGGGATCGGCTGTCGCCCGGCAGCGAGTTCGGCGAGCGGCGCTTGCAGCAGCAGCGCCGTCTCGGGCGGCAGCTCTCCGAGGAACGCCAGAGTGATGTGCCAGTCCTCCACCCGGTTCCATCGCATCTGCGGATGAGTGCCGTAGGCGGAGTGCAGTTCCCGGGCCAGTTCCTCCTTGGCGTGGTCGGGCGGCGCGAGGGCGATGAACACGCGAACGGTGGCGGGCCGGGTCTGATCGGTCACAACGCAATTCCTGTCGGGGCGGCGGGTCGCTTTCCAGGGACGATACGAGGGCGGAGGACCCGGAGCCTCGGCGCGGGTCGGTCGCGGCGGCCGTGCCGGCCACCGCGGCGGCGATCACGACCGGCGACGGCGCAGCCGCGCTCGCCCCGGGCGACCCCGGCGCGCCCCTTCGTCGACCGGTGGGACACCCCTGCTGCCGCGGACCTCCGGCCGCAACACCGGATCGTCAGGCCGCCGTCGGCCCCGGGGTCCCGCAGACAAGCCGCCAGGCTTCGGTGAACGACATGGGGAGCGTGCCCGGCAGCAGTCCGCCGCGGATCAGGCCCGGGTGAAGGAACCCGGCCGACGGGTCGCCTGAGGCCGGCACCTCGCGCAGACGGACGACCCCGGGCAGCCCGTCGCGTACGGGGTCCACGGCAGGAAGGCCCGGGTACGTCCATGCCGGGGCGGCGCAGACGGTGTCCGCGACCGTCTCGGCGTCGTAGGGGCTCATGGCGTCCCACGCGGTGCGCGGACGACCGTGCTCGGAGGTGCCGGGCCGGACCCGCGGAGGGAACCCCGGCGGCAGGATCGCGTTCGCCGGGTCGAGGGCCGGATCGCGCAGGCGGGTCGCCGGCATCCGGGTCTTCAGCGCGACCGTGGCCTGCCAGGTGCTTCACGGCGGGGGCGGGCGGGCGCCGTGCTGCTCCGCCCGGGCCGTGGCGATGCGCTCCGCTGCGCGGGTGAGGTTGCCCGGCTCCCACACGTTCGCGGGATCCGCGGGCATCACGTCGGCGAGCGGGGCGGGCCGCGCGTCGTCGTTCAGCATCATCGACACGGCACTGGCCGCTACGAGTTCGCCGCTCCGGAAGCCGATCGCGATCTGTTCGTGCTGGTCGAGGACAGGCTCGTACCAGCCGTGCGCGCCGGAGTCGCCGCCCGGGACGAGGTGCGCGGCGGGGCGGCTCGGCCTCGAAGCAGAGGATCTTGCGCGTCGCCGGCAGATGCAGACCGAACGAGACGCCCCGGTGATCAGGGACGGTGAACGGCGTCGTCCCGGCGGGGCGTCCGGGCCGAAACGGCAGGCAGGAACAGCGAACGGTGTCTGCGCCCACATCCCCGGGGCGGCTTCCGCCCAGGCGCCGTCGGCGTACAGCGGCGGCCTTGGTGACGGCGGGACCTGTCGGGGCCGGTTGTGCTCGCGGCTGACACCGGACGACCGGTGAAGGCGTCGGCCTCCACCGGTCACGTCCGCTGGGAACGGCAGCGGGGTCGACGATCGAGTCAGGATCAGGCCGGCGTCCCGAAGACCTGGACCGCGCGGTCGCCGGAGACTCCGACACCGGTGTCGGTGAAGGAGCACCTCAGCATGTCCGCCCTGTGTGCGTCGCTGTTCAGCCAGCCGTCGACGTGGGCCCTCGAGGAGTCGTAGCCCGGTCCGGAGACGTTCTCACCCCAGGAGCTCCAGTTGTAGCCGGCCTTGTCGATACGGGCTTGTGCGCCGAGACCGTCGGAGCCGGTGTGGCCCGTCAGGTTGTTCGCCGCCATGTCGTCGGCGTGCTCCTGGGCGGCCTTGGTCAGTTGGGGGTTGACCTTCAGGGCCGGGCAGCCGACCTTCGCGCGTTCGGCGTCGACCAGGACCAGGATCTCGCCCGGGGAGGTCTGTTGTACGACAGGGAACCGAGGGAACGGTCACTGTGGCGGCGCCCGCGGTGGCTGCACCGCCGAACGCCAGGAGCGGGGTCGCGCAGACGGCGACGGTTATCCGGCGTATGCGACGAATCCTCATGGGCATGACATTCCCTTCGTCGTTCGGCAGTGATGCGCAGAACGTGGGGGAGGGGTGATTGTCGAGCACGGTCTTCTGGGCGAGCCGGGCCTGCCTCCCCGTCTTCGATCACTCTTCCCTCCATGCTGGACGCATTGGGCCATTCGTGCGCTTCGGGTCCCGGCGGCCCGGTGGTGAGGCGGAAGCGCAGCTGGTCACGGGGTTCGAGGCGGTGCAGCGGGTGGCCACGGGCCACTGGTCGGGCCGGGCGGCGATCGTGGGGCACGACTGTCCGCGTCTGATGCCGGAGCCGATTGTCCCGCCGGCCCGTCCCGAGCTGATGAAGGGTCTCGCCGGCCGGTCGGAGGTACTGAACGAGATGCTGCGGGTCATCCCCTTCCGTGAGGAGGTCGGACCACCGGCCGAGTCGGACAAGTAAGTCAAGCCTTACCTTTGGGGAGATCCGGCTGCATAGTGGAGGGCCGAGTCGAGAGGACGGCTGTCGTTGTCGCAGTTCGATGAGAGTGCCGCAAGCCAGATCGAAGTCGAGCAGGCACACGTGGCCGCCGTGTACGGGCTGCTCGACGAGCGCGAGGCGGATGTACGGGCCGAGCTGACGAACGTGGTGGGATCGTCGGCCGACAGCGCGGGCGAGGTGTACGCGCGCGATGTGGCCGCGGAGCGACTGGCGCGGGAGCTTCGCCGGCTCGAGGATGCCGAGGAAGGACTGGTGTTCGGCCGGATCGACGGCGCGGACGGAACAAGTCTGCACGTCGGGCGCCTCGGCCTGCACCTGGCCGACCGGGACCTGCCCCTGCTCGTCGATTGGCGGGCGGACGCGGCGCGGTCCTTCTACACGGCGACGACCATCCACCCGATGGGGTTGCGGCGGCGCCGTCACCTGAGGACCGACAAGCGTGCGGTACGAGCGGTGAGCGACGAACTGCTGGACGGATCCGCACCTGCGGCCGACGACATCGTCGGCGACGGGCCGTTGACGGAGGCGCTGGAGGCGCGGCGCACGGGGCGGATGCGTGCGGCGGTGGCGACGCTCCAGGCGGAGCAGGACGCGATCGTCCGATCGCCGCATCAGGGGGTGACGGTGGTGCAGGGCGGACCCGGCACCGGCAAGACCGTCGTCGCACTGCACCGTGCGGCCTACGTCCTCTACGCGTTTCCGCGGATCGCCGGTCGCGGGGTCCTGGTGCTCGGACCGAACGCACGGTTCCTCGACTACGTGTCCCAGGTGCTTCCCTCGCTCGGCGAGAACGACGTCGTCCTGGCGACGTGCGGGGAGCTGGCCGGGACGGTTCCGGAGGCGACGGAGCCGTGCGAGGTCGCCCGGCTCAAGGGGACTTCTCCGCTGGCCGAGGCGCTGGCGGGCCTGGTGCGCGCACGGCAGGCACCGCCGAGCGGCGCGTTCGCGGTCAGAGTGGGGCAGGAATGGGTCCGTCTGACGGGCACCGAAGTCGCGACGGCGACGGCAGCGGCGGTGGCGAGCGGCTCGGCGCACAACCGGGCGCGGAAGGTGTTCAAGGAACATCTGGTCGACGCGGTGGCGGCCACGCTGAAGCGCGGCACGATCGAGGCCCTCGAGAACATCGACGCCGAGATCACCGCAAGTACGGGCCTGGATCTCGACGCCGCGGCCGCGGCCGACCTGCGGGCACTCGGCTTCGACGGCGACACCCCGGCCGCGGGTGCGACCGAGGCCGGGGGGTTCGACGTGGAAGCCCTGCGGGACAGTCTCAGGGGAGACGCGCACGTCGACCAAGCGGTGGAATCGCTGTGGCCACGGCTGACCTCCGAAGCGGTCGTGCGGGCCCTGCTGACCGAGGCCGACACGCTGGCCACGCACCTGCCCTCGCTCACCGACGACGAGCGTCTGCGCCTGCTGCGCTCTCCCGACGCACCGTGGACCGACGCCGACGGACCACTGCTGGACGAGGCGACCGACCTGGTGGACGGGCCGCCGGAGCGAGCGTTCGGACACGTCGTCGTCGACGAGGCCCAGGAACTGACCGCCATGCAATGGCGGATGGTGCTGCGCCGGTGTCCGGCCAGGTCCATGACGCTGGTGGGCGACTTCGCCCAGGCCGGCCCCGCAACGGCGGTCGGCGACTGGTCGCAGGCGCTGGGCCCGCACATCGGCGGTCGATTCGCGCTGCACACGCTGACCGTCAGCTACCGCACCACCGAGGAGATCCTGGCGACCACCCACGACCTGCTCGCCCGGATCGCCCCGGGACAGACCCCCAGCCGGTCGATCCGCCACGGCGACCGTCCTCGCGCCCTCACCGCATCCCCGCACAGCCTCGCCACCACGGTGACCGGCGAACTGCGCGCGCAGGCCGCAGTACACCCGGGTGACCTGCTGGCCCTGATCTGCGCCGATGCCCGGGTCGCGGACATGGCAGCCGCCGGTGTCACCCAATGGGCACGCCTCGTGCCGGCGTCCGAGGCCCGAGGCCTGGAGTTCGACGCAACCGTCGTCGTCGATCCGGAGGAGATCGCCACGGCCCGCCCCAGCGGCGAACGCGACTTGTACGTCGCTCTCACCCGTGCCACCAAGAGGCTGTGCACGATCACCGTCGACGTCCCGTCGCAGTACGCTTCATGATTCTTCGGGGCAGGCACAGTTGATGCGGAGCCAGATGACGAGTGCGGCGAGGGTGACGGTGCCGAGGTAGATGTGGGCCCGTTTCTCGTAGCGTGTGGCGACGGCGCGGAAGCCTTTCAGGTGGTCGATGGCTCGCTCGATGGTGTTGCGTTTCTTGTAGCGCTCGCGGTCGAACCCGGTGAGCCGCGAGAACTGCGGGCATGACGGTGTCCGCGCTGGTCGAACCGTTCGGGGATGGTGTGCGATATTCCGTGTCGTCGCAGGTAGCGGCGGTGTTCGCGGGACGTGTGGGCCTTGTCGGCCAGGACATGGTCGGAACGCCCAGCTCATTCTGGAACAGTCGGTAAGCCTTTCTCTCCCGGCAGCCGGCCGCAGCGCCGACCGTCCCTGCCTGCTGCAACCAGGACCTTGCCGGCGGCGGAAGAGGGGATGCCCAAGTCCTCTGGTGACAGAACTGTCACACTGCGAGGCACAACTGGCTGCCGGGTCGATGGGTCTAACTGCGCATGACGACGGCACATTGCCTGACCACGGCACATTGCCTGACGGCCGAGCGCAGCGACACCGCGCAACACACGCACCCGGGGGACTCGTTGAACACCTTTGCACGCAAGGCCCGTACGTCGGTCGCCATTTCGGGGACTGCCCTGTTGCTGGCCGCCGCAGGCTTGGGCCTCGCGCCCGCCGCTTTCGCGGACGAGTCGCAGCCGCCCACGCTGGCGGTCGCCACGGCCGCGCCGACGGAGGTCGGACTGGCCGGCCTGCCGGTCGCCTTCACCACCAAGGTCTCCAACACCAGTGCCTACGACGCCTCGTCGACACGGCTGAGCTACCGGATCGACGGCGGAGCCGGCCTGCCGTCGAACGCCGTCAGCCTCCAGTACCAGCTCAGCGGCACGGAGTGGAAGACGGTGCCCCTGACGTACGCCGACGGGAAGTTCTCCGGGGAGGTTCCTGAGACCTTCCCGCTCGCCGCGGGCCAGTCCCGCACCGTGCAGCTGCGCATCGGGGTGCCCATGGGCACCCCGCACAACGGGGACAGCGACGGCGGGACCCAGCAGCTGAAGCTGACCACTCTCGTCTCCCACGGCGCCTCCGGAGCGGCCTCCGGCACCGACGACGACACCATCAAGGTCGACGGCCTCAGCACCGCGCTGTCCGGGGTCCCGGCGACCGTGACCGCCGGCGGCCCTGCCGTCGGTTTCGAGGCCACGGTGACCAACCCCACCGCGTCGGGGTACGAGAACGTCACCGACACGCTGATCACCGACAAGTACGCCTCCGTGCAGGTGCTGCGCTCCGGGACCTGGAAGACCCTCACGCCGGTCACCTCGGACACCGAGGCCGACGTGTACGGATTCGACGTGATCGGCAAGGACGCCTCCCTCGCCGCGCACAGCACCACGGTCGCCAAGGTCCGGGTGACGTACCGCAAGGACACGCCCACCGGAAAGGCCACCGTGCGGTCCTGCGTATTCGTCAACCAGGGGTCGACCCCGTTCCGCGGCACCACGTTCTGCGGAGAGAGCGCGACCTTGACGGTGCTCGCGGCGAACTCCACCGGAAGCACGTCCACCCCGACCCCGACCGCTTCCGCCTCCGCCTCCGCCTCGCCGTCCTCCTCGGCCCAGACCCCGTCCGCGACCTCGGGCACCTCCGGGGCGGGCACGCAGCTGGCCGAGACCGGAGGCAGTGGGACGTCCACGATCGCCGCGGCCTCCGGCGCCTTCCTGCTGGCCGGAGCCGGAGCACTGGGCGCCGTGGCCCTGCGCCGCCGCACCCGGGCCTGACCCCGGACGCAGCCCGGGCACCTCCCGCCCAGCAGGACGGGAGGTGCCTCTGCTCGGCGGGAAGCGGATTCATCCCACGCCTGCCCCCGGCACCGGCGTCCCCTCCCGTGCTCCGAGGTCACACAGGAACTGCCCGTTCGAGGCCGGCACCCGAGTGGAGCAGGACCGTCAACCGCTCCTCCAGGGGACATCCGGCGTGAGCATCTCGTGGGTGCAGCGGCGCAGTCCGTCGATGTGGTCGACCGGGGGAATCCAGGGCACCCGCTGGAACAGCTCGCCGAGCTGGTCGGCACCGGGGTCGGTGAGGAGGACGCGAAGTTCGTCGGGGACGGGGTCGTCGACCAGGCACAGCCAGGCGAGGGCGGCGCCGACGCGCGTCCCGAGCAGCTGGGCGGCGTCCGACCACAGGGCCCGGGCCCACTCGGGAGCGTCCTCGTCCCGGTCCTCGCGCGCGAGTTGGGCGATCGCAAAGATCGGACTCACCCGGACCGCGGGATCTTCTTCCGCGGCCAGCCTGCTGTGCAGGGCGCTGGAGATGCGCGGTGTCCCGCCGGTCGCCGTCGCCACGACGAAGGCGGTGGCGGAGCGGACCTCGGGATCAGGATCGGGGAGGAGAGGGGGGATCTCCTCGCCCGGGCCGTGGAAGTGCGGGAACCGCCGCCAAGGGATCTCGTCGTACCTGAACCCGTCCTTGACCTCCCGCGGGATCGCACCCACGACCGTCCGCATGTCGTTATCCGTGCCCACCCACGCTTCCGGACACCTGGCCCAGCGGTCATCCTCCACGGCCTGGCCTTCCGGCGGACGGGACCTGGCGAATGCTGCTGTCGAAGGTGCAGGCCGCCGAGGACGCCGCCGGCCGGGACGGACGCGACGGCGGCGATCGCCCGTGCCGGCTCGCCCGCGTCGATCGCCGCCCTCGCCGGTCACGACGACGGTCCGGCCCGCGGGGGAGAGAGCCGCCGGGCCGGGTTCCCGGCGGCGAAGGTCCCGGCGTACCAGGCGCCGAGTACGACGATGCGGTGCTTCATGGCGTTGCTCCTGTCTCGTTCGGGTGTTCCTCGGACGAGACGGCGCCCCGATTGCCGACAGAAGCCGAATGCGACGCCGGTCGCCGGACGCGGAGCAGCGGCTGAGCCTCCCGCAGGCGCTCGGGCCCCGGCGGGCGGACGGGTCAGCGCAGCCCGGCGAAGAGGTCGTTCTCGGGCACGGCCGCGCCGGTGGTGTCCTGGACGCGTACGAAGGTCTCGACACCCATCAGCTCGGTGAACCTCTCCCGGCCCATCTTGAGGAAGAAGATGTTCTCGCCCTGGCTGGCGTGCGCGGCCAGCGCGTCGAACTTCTGAGCGCCGAAAGCGGAGGTGTCCACCCAGGTGGTGATCTCCTCGTCGGGGAGCCCGATCTCGGCCATCGCGGCGGCCTCGGCGGGATCCGGCTCCTGCCGGTCCGCACCGAACTCGCGCATGGTCTCCCCGAACCGCTGCATCATCGAGCGGGGCGCGGTCGTCCAGTACACCTTCGGTGTCGGCGCGGTCATCGCGAGCGCCGCCATCGTGACACGGTTGGCCTGGATGTGGTCGGGGTGGCCGTAGAAGCCGTTCTCGTCGTAGGTGACGACCACATCGGGCCGATAGCGCCGCAGCAGTTCCGCGAGTCGGGCGGCGCCCTCCTCGACGGGCGTACGCCAGAAGGATCCTGGGGCGTCGTTGTTCGGCCAGCCCATCATCCCGGAGTCGGCGTAGTCCAGTGTCTCCAGGTGAGTGACCTTCAGGACTTCGCAGCTCGCCTCGAGTTCGCGACGCCGCATCGAGGCGACGGCCGCCGGATCGTGCCCGGGCTCGCCCGGCTTGACGCCCCCCGGTCCGTCGCCGCAACCGCCGTCGGTACAGGTCACGAGGACCGTGCGGATGCCCTCCGCCGCGTAGCGGGCGAGGACGCCTCCCGTCCCCGTGGCCTCGTCGTCGGGATGAGCGTGTACCGCCATGAGCGTCAAGGGCCGGTCGTTCATGAAAAAGTCCTCCGGTGTGAAAAGGCTGCTGTCCGAACTCGGGGCGGACAGACGGGTGGCCGCCCCGGTATCGGGTGGCCGGACGTACCCGGCCCGAGGAACCGGGACCGCCTGCGGCGCACGACCTTCCGGTATCCCTGTGCTCCGCCCGCGCGGCCCCGTCCCTCGACCGGTGCAACAGCGCCGGACGGACCGGCTGTTCCCGCCGTGCCCGAGAAGATCTCTGGACGGTCGAGTCCGACGATGCCGGAGATCCGGCTGACACGCTCGGGGACGGCGGCCGGGGCGATGCCGGCGTGGGCCTGGCCGGCGACGGTGCGGCAGGCGATCAGGACGGTGAGAGCGCCGGAGTCGCAGCAGGTGATGCCGCCGAGGTCGACGACGGCACGCCGGGCCCGCCGTCGGCCGGCCGGGCGCACGCCGGTGGTTGTCACCCTCGTGCGCCCGGCGGTGACTTCATGCCGGAGCAGGCCGCAAAGCCTCCGGATCCGAGCGGAAGGTCTGGCGCAGCTCGCCCAGACCTCGGATTCGGCTGACCAGGACGTCGTCGGGGCCGAGGAAGCGCTGCGGCACCCGACGGTTGCCGACGCCCGAAGGCGTTCCCGTGAAGATGAGGTCGCCCGGGTGGAGCGGGCAGACCGCGCTGATGAACTCGATCAGCCGGGGAACCGAGAAGATCATCTCGCTGGTCCGGGCGGCCTGGACGCTCTCGCCGTTGAGCAGGCACTCGATGGCCAGATCGTCACGGTCGGCGAGCTCGTCCGGGGTGACCAGGGCAGGTCCGGTCGGGCCGAAGCCGGGATAGGACTTGCCCAAGGAGAACTGGGCAGGCTTGCCGGTCAGTTGCAGCCGCCGTTCGGACAGGTCCTGGCCCACGGTCAGGCCGGCGACGACCTCCCATGCCTCGGCGGCCGGGACACGGTGGCAGGCTCGGCCGATCACGGCCACCATCTCCAGCTCCCAGTCGACGTTGCCGTCGGGCAGTTCGACCTCGGCGTGGGGGCCCGTTATGCACGAGGGGAACTTGGTGAAGAGCAGCGGGATCTCGGGAGCGACGTAGCCCGCCTCGGCCGCGTGCGGCCGGTAGTTCAACGCGACGGCGAACACCTGCCGGGGACGGGGAACGGGCGCGTCGAGGTCGGTTTCGCGGTAGGGCGTCGCGGCGGGCAGTTCTGCCTGCCCGGCCCAGGCGACGAACTCGTCCCACTCGGTGAGGAGTCGCATCGGGTCGGAGCCGAAGCGGCCGTGGGAGGCGGTGGCGATGTCGACCGCCCCGTCCCCGACGAGGAGGACGGCGCGGTCGGCCAGCGTGGCGAGTCGCATCTGGCTCTCCTCAGTTCGTCGGACCGTAGAGGTCGGTCGAGTACGGCTCGCTGTCGTGCGCGTCCTTCCAGGCGATCACCGGATTGCGCAGGGTGCCGACCCCTTCGATCTCGGCTTCGATCCGGTCACCCGGTCGGAGGTAGAAGTCGAAGGGGTCGGGCTGCACCGCCGCGACCCCCGAGATCGTTCCCGTGGTGACGATGTCGCCGGCGCTGTAGCCCTGCGCCGAGTGGTAGGCCACCAGGTGCGGGATGGAGATCACCATCTGCCGTGTGTTGCCGGCCTGCCGCCGCTCGCCGTTGACGCGCAGCTCCATGGCGAGTGCCTGCGGGTCGGGCACCTCGTCCTTGGTGACGATCCACGGGCCGACGGGGCAGAAGGTGTCGATCGCCTTGGAGAAGGAGAAGACGCCGGACTGCATCTCACGGCGTTGGATGTCGCGGGCGGTGATGTCGTTGAAAACGGTGTAGCCGGCGATGTAGTCCTCGGCTTCCTCCGGCCCGAAGAACTTGCCGCTCCTGCCGATCACGATCGCCAGCTCGAGCTCGTAGTCGAGCTCATCGGTGAGTCCCTCGGGGTAGACGATCGCCTCGTCGGGGCCGATGATCGCGTCGACGTTCTGGAAGAAGACGATGCCCTTGTGCACCGGGTGCGACCAGTCGACGGCGGTCAGTTCGTCGTGGTGGTCGGTGAAGTTGCCGGCCGTGTGGAAGAACTTCTTCGGCACGATCGGCGCCCGCAGACGTACGTCCGCGAGGGCGAAGCGCCGGCCGGTCTCGCCGACCTCGCCACCGCGCTCGAAGTAGTCGCGCATCGACGGAACGTCGAGTTCCACCACGTCATCGCCGTCGAGGCGGCCGACCTGGCCGTTGTCGAAGGTCACGAGTTTCATGCGGGGTCTCCTGGTTGTCCGACGCGGAAGACGCGCAGCTGGAGCGCGAGCGTCGCGTAGTAGCCCACCAGGGTGGTGAGCTCCACCACCGCCTCCGTGCCGTTCAATGAAACGGCGCGGCCGAAGAGCGCGTCGTCGACGTCGCCGCTCGCCACCAGCGCCGTCACGAGATCGGCCGCGGCCGCTTCCGCCGGGTCGCTCAGCTCCGGTGCCGTGCCGGAGCGGATGGCGACGAGCTGGGCATCGCTGAGGCCGACCGCTCGGCCGATCGGCTCGTGGGCGTACCGCTCGAAGGCGCAGTCCCAGTGCGCCGCGACGATCAGGACGGCCGTCTCGCGAACGCGGTCGCTCAGCGTGGAGCGGTACCTGAGGGCCGATCCGAGTTCCTGCAACGAGGATCCGACGGCAGGGGCGTACAGCATCGCGTTGAACGGTCCGTTCAGACGTCCTTCGCCGTCCGTGAGGGAGAAGAGCTGCGGACCGTTCGCTCGGGGGCCGCCGGCAATGGCGTCGTAGAGGACACGTTGTGCGGCGTCCAGTTCCTGGGGTGTGAGGCGGGGGAGGCGGGTCATGCCCCCACCCTGCGGCGGACGCCGGGCCGTGGCGACGGGCATGCCGGGCAATGGCATGCCGGTCCCGACGTGTGCCGGTGAATGAAACACCTGTAGTGCGCGTCACCCGGGCCGCCTTGGATGCTCGGCATGACGGATTGGCTCGGACTTCATGATCGCGCTGCTCTCGTCGCCGGTGCCGGTGGCATCGGCGCGGCGGCCGCGCTGGCCCTCGCCCGACAGGGCGCGCGCGTGGTGGTGGCGGATGTCGACGAGGAACGGCTGGCCGGACTGACGGAGCGGGCCGCCGAACTCGGCGTGAGCCTCGACACGCGGGTCGCCGACCTCACCGACGCCGAGGACGCCCGCAAGGCCGTCGCCGGTGCCGCCGCCGCGCTGGGAGGCCTCGACGTCTTCCTCCACGCCGTCGGGACGAACGACCGGCGGCCCGCTCTGGAGACGCCCGACGAGGTCTGGCAGCGGATCATCGACGTGAACCTCAAGAGCGCGGTCTGGACGGCGCAGGCGGCGGGCGCGCTGATGGTCGACACAGGGTACGGCCGGATCGTGTTCGTCTCGTCCGTCTCCGGTCTGCTCGCCCACGCCCATCACGCGCCGTACGCCGCGACCAAGGGCGGCGTCAACCAGCTCTGCCGGGTCATGGCCCGTGAGTGGGCGCCCCACGGGGTCACGGTCAACGCGATCGCACCCGGCTACACCGAGACCGATCTGACGCGCGCCTACCTGGACAGGCCCGGCATGCGGGAATCCATGGTCGGCCTGGTGCCGGCCGGCCGTCTCGGCACGGCCGACGACCTGGTCGGACCGCTCCTCTTCCTCAGCTCCGCCCGGTCCGCGTTCGTGACGGGCCACGTCATGTACGTCGACGGCGGCCGAACCCTTGTCTGAAAGGCAGCACTTCTCATGACTTCCCCCCAGCGATTCGCCGACCGGGTCGTTCTGGTCACGGGCGCCGGCACGGGCCTCGGTGCCGAGATCGCCGTCCGTGCCGCGCAAGAGGGCGCAGACGTCGCGATCCACTACCGCAGCTCCGAGGCCGGGGCCCGCCGCACCGCGGAACGGGTCGAGGCGGAAGGACGCAAGGCCTTCCTGGTCAGGGCCGACATCGTCGAGTGGGCCCAGATCAAGCGCATGGCCGACGAGGTGTGGAACCACTTCGGCCGCCTCGATGTCGCCGTCAACAACGTGGGCGACATGGCCAGCGAGCAGATGTCCTGGCGGGAGATCACCGAAGAGGCCGTCGACCACACTCTGGCCGTCGACCTCAAGGGCACCCTGATGTGCACCCACGAATTCGGCTCACGCATGCTTGAGCAGCCCGAAGGGGGCGCGATCGTCAACGTGGGCTCGACCGTCGTGGTGCGCGGCAGCGCCCGCGCACCTCAGTACGCCGCCGCCAAGTACGGCGTCCTGGGCATCACCAAGTCCTACGCACAGGCGTTTGCGCCCAAGGTCCGGGTGAACACCTTCGCGCCGGGCTTCATGGAGACGGAGCGGATGCTCGGCAGGGAGGACTACAGGACCGGCCGGGGAGACAAGCTGCGGGAGATGACACCGATGCGCCACATCCCCAGGCCCGAGGAGGTCGCCGGCGCGGCGCTCTTCCTCGCGACACCCGACGCCACCCACATCACCGGCAGCTACTTCGTGGCCGACGGCGGCTACAACATGATCGGAGCCTGACATGACTGCCCAGCGCGTCCTCTTCGTCAACGGTGCCGTCTTCGACGGATCGGGAGAGCCGGCGTTCACCGCCGACGTGGTGGTCGAAGGCGACACGATCGAGGCCGTGGTCGCCGGAGGCGGCGTGGCGGCGCGGCCGGGAGACCGGGTCGTCGACTGCGCGGGCAGGACGGTCATGCCCGGCATGGTCGAGTCCCACTGCCACCTGACCTTCCCTTCGGCGGTCGGGCACATCGATCCGACCTTCAACCCGCCGCTGGACGTCAGCTTCTTCCATCACATGCCGACGCCGGACGAGCACCTCGAGATCGCCGAGCGCAACGCTCGCATCCTGCTCGACCAGGGCTTCACCAGCGCCTATTCGGCGGGCTCGCTCACTCCGGTACCGACCGAGGTCATCCTGCGGGATCGGATCGAGGCCGGTGCGGCGGTCGGACCGCGGATGCGCGCGGCGTCCTTCGAGCGGGACAACAACCCGGTGCGGATGGGTCCCGACGGCCCGCAGGAGCAGAAGACCGGTCCGGACGCCGTACGCGAGTTCATCCGCGAACAGGCGGCTCTCGGCTTCGACAGCGTGAAGCTGCTGATGAGCAACGACGACGTCTTCTTCGCCGGCGGCTCGATGGTCACGCAGTACAGCGCCGAGGAGGCGCGTGCCGCCGGTGAGCAGGCCCGCGAGTCCGGAGTGTGGCTCAACTGCCACGCCCAGAACCCCGAGTCCATCAAATTGGCCGTCACCAGCGGCTTCCGCTCGATCTACCACTGCTCCTACGCGGACGAGGAGGCCGTCGACCTGCTCGACGAGGCGAAGGACTCGATCTTCCTGTCGCCGGCGGTCGGCATCATGTGGGCCAATGTCCACGAGGGCGAGGAGTTCGGTATCGACCCGGCGACGGCCGAGAAGATGGGCTCGGCGAAGTCGCTCGAGGCGATGGCGCGACTCTATCCCGAGCTGCGCAGGCGCGGTCTGCGCGTGCTGCCCGGTGGCGACTACGGCTTCCCGAACAATCCGATCGGCCGCAACGCCCGCGACCTCGAGCTGTTCGTGAAGCTCTTCGGCTACACCCCGCTCGAGGCGCTCAAGGCCGCCACCCTCTACGGCGGTCAGGTGCTCGACATGCCGGTGGGTCACCTCGTCCCGGGCCACCTGGCGGACGTCCTCGTCGTGGACGGCGACCCGACCCGGGACGTCACGGTGCTCCAGGACGCCGACAACCTTCTCGCCATCATGCAGGGCGGCCGCTTCCACAAGCGGGCCGGCCAGCTCGCGCTGTCCGTCGCATGAGGAGCTTTTCCGGCGTCGAGTACGGCGCGGTCCCGGGCTTTCGTCCGCTGGAGCTCGATCTGCACGTGCCCGAGCTCTCCGCCGACGAGGCGGAGTCCGGGGTGGCGGAGTCCGGGGTGGCGGTCATCGTCCACGTGCACGGTGGCGGGTGGCGACGCGGCTCGCGCCGCCACCCGCTGCCCCGCCTTCGGGAGGAGTTCTACCCGGCGATGGTGCGCGCGGGCTTCGCCGTCGCCGCGGTCGACTACCGCCTCAGCGGCGAGGCGACCTATCCGGCGGCCGTCGAGGACGTCCGGGCCGCGGTGGCGGCGGTCGCCGGACTGCTGGCCGAACACGGGGTGGGCGCGGGCCCGGTCTTCCTGTGGGGTGATTCGGCGGGCGGCCACCTCGCGTTGCTGGCGGCGCTCACCGGCGCGGAGGTGGCCGGTGTGGTGGCCTGGTTCCCGGTGACCGACCTGGCGGCCATGCCCGGATCGTCCGACCCGCAGACGCGCGAGGCCCTGTTCCTCGGTGCTCCCACCGGCGCGGTGCCCGAGCTGGCACGCGAGGCGAGCCCGATCACCCACGTCCGCGCCGACGCGCCGCCGATGCTGGTCGTGCACGGCGACAGCGACACGATGGTGCCGTACGGTCAGAGCACGACCTTCGTGTCCGCGCTCATCGCGTCGGGCGGCACCGCCGAACTCGTCCTCGTGCCCGGCGTCGGCCATTTCTGGGACGGTGCCGAGGACCCGTCGGCCATCCACCGACAGGCGATCCGGTTCCTGAGCGACCTGGCGGAGGCATGAGCCATCCGTTGCTGCCGGGCTTCAACCCGGATCCCAGCGTGGTGCGGGTGGGAGACGACTACTTCCTCGTCACCTCGTCGTTCGAATACCTTCCGGGGCTTCCGGTCCATCACAGCACCGACCTGCGCAACTGGCGTCGGATCGGGCACGTGGCGACCCGTCCCGAACAGGTCCGGCTCGACCACGTGCCGACTCCGGGCGGTGTCTGGGCTCCGACACTGCGGTACCGGGACGGCGTCTTCCACCTGATCGTCACCGTCTTCCTCGGCGGCCGCGGCTGCGTCGTGTTCACCGCGACGGACCCGGCGGGCCCGTGGAGCGACGGCGTGCCGATTCCGGCGGTCGACGGCATCGACCCCGATCTCGCCTGGGACGAGGACGGCACGGCGATCGTCACCTTCGCGCGTCACCCCGACCCGATCCAGCAGGTCCGGGTCGACCTCTCCACGGGGGAGGCCCTGGAGGCGCCGCGGGCGGTCTGGCGGGGCAGCGGGCTGTACTCCCCGGAGGGGCCGCACCTCTACCAGCGGGGCGAGTGGTGGTACCTCGTGGTGGCCGAGGGCGGCACCGACCGGGGCCACGCCGTGACGGTCGCCCGCGCACGGCGTCCCGAGGGCCCGTTCGAGGGCTGCCCGGCCAACCCCGTCCTGACGGCTTCAGGCACCGGTTCGCCGGTGCAGAACCTCGGTCACGCGGACCTGGTCGAGACCGATCGGGGCACGGCGCTGGTCTGCCTGGGCGTCCGGCCCGTGGGACTGGCCAAGTCGTTCTCCCCGCTCGGCAGGGAGACCTTCCTGGGGACCGTCGACTGGGTGGACGGCTGGCCGAAGGCCCGACTGGCCGACCTGCCGCCGTCGCCACCGGAAGAGGTCGACTACGACTTCACGACGCCGTCGGCGCTCCGCGACCCCGAGTGGATCGCGGTGCGCCGGCCGGCGGCCGAGTTCGCCCGGACCGTCCCCGGCGGGCTGCTGATCTCCAGTGCCGCAAGCACCGGGCTGGACGGACCGCGCCCGGCGTTCCTCGGCCGCAGGCAGCGGCACCTGGCGGCCACCGTCAGCGCGACGTTCGACGTCCGGGCGGGGACCGGCGGCCTGGCCCTGCGCAATGCGGAGGACAACGCCGTCGCGCTGGAGGCGCGTGCGAGCGCCGCGGGAGTCGAGGTCACCGCGCGCGTCGTCGTGGCCGGCTTCGACCGGAGCTGGCACGCGACCCTGCCGACCGGCGAGGTCGAGCTCACCTTCGCGATGACGCCGCCGCCCGCCGACTTCTCCGCGGGCGCGGTCGGCGGCGACCGGATCCGCCTGACCGCCCGGTCGGCCGGCACCGAGGTCACCCTGGCCGAGCTCGACGGCCGGCACTGGTGCTTCGAGACGGCCAAGGCGTTCACCGGCCGTGTGGTCGGCCCCTTCGCGAGCGAGGGCGACGTGATCGTCCGCCGGCTGCGCTACACCGCACGCGCCTGACGTTTCATTGAACGGCACGGCGCAGTGACCGGGAGCACGGCTTCCGGAACCCTGCGATCCATGCCGATTCATCCCGAAGTTCTCAGGCGATTGAAACTGATCGAAGGCGCGCCCGACATGCGGGCCTTCTTCGAGGATCCGCAGTACGCCGAGCGGCGTGCGGCCTACCGGTCCTGGGCCGACTACGAGGCGCCCGACATCCCCGTACGCGACACCACGGCGCCGGGTCCGCACGGCCCGGTGCCGGTAAGGGTCTACGGGGAACGTCCCGGTGCGGGCCCGCGGCCGTGCCTGGTCTGGATGCACGGCGGGGCCTTCATGATGGGCGACCTCGACATGCCCGAGGCCGACTGGACCGCGCGCGAAGTGGCCGTCCGCGGCGACGTGGTCGTCGTCTCGGTGGACTACCGGCTCTGCCGGGACGGGGTCCACCACCCGGTGCCGCACGACGACGTGGTCGCGGCGGTGCGCTGGGTCCGGGAGAGCGCCGCCGAACTCGGTGTCGACCCCGACCGGGTCTCGGCCGGAGGCGCGAGCGCCGGAGCCAATCTGGCGGCCGGCGCGGCGCTGAGGCTCCGCGACGAGGACCGGCGTCCCCTCGCCTGTCTGGTCTTCGCCTACGGAGTGGCCCACGCGGTCCTGCCGGCTCTGCCGCCGGAGTATCTCGTGCTGATGGACGAACTGCCGCAGGAGATGCGGATGCCGCCCGCGACGCATCGGTTCTTCAACCACAACTACCTCGGCGGCCCGCTCAGCGGGGCCGACGGCTACGCGTTCCCGATCCTCGGCGACCTCCGCGGCTCGTGTCCGACGCTGGTGCTCAACGGTGAGTACGACGACCTGCGGGTCTCCGGCGAGGGGTTCGCGGCGGCACTCGCCCGGGCGGGTGCCGACGTCCGCCAGGTGCTGGTGCGCACGATGCCGCACGGCTTCTTGAACTGGGCGGCCACCCTGGAGCCCACGGCGAGGGCTCTGGATCTCATCGCCTCCACCGTGCGCCAGGCGGAACGGATCACGGCATGAGCATCCCGAACTTCCTTGCCGTCGAGCATCTCGGAGCCTGCCCGCTCGGCCTCGGCGAACGCTCGCCGCGGCTGTCATGGCGCCTTCCGGAGGGTACGGCGGCGCAGGAGGCGTACCGGATCCGTGCCGAGATCGACGGGACCGAGCACGACACGGGCTGGATCGAGGGCGGCGACGGCGTACTGGTCGCCTGGCCGTTCGCGCCGCTGGGCTCGGCGGCCGAGGTCGCCTGGCGGGTGCGGCTGCGGACCGATCTCGGCGAGTCCGCCTGGTCGGAACGGGCCGTCTTCGAGACCGGGCTGCTGGACGAGGGGGACTGGTCCGCCGACTGGATCCGCCCCCGGGAGCCCGAGGTCGCCCCGGCCGGTCGGCGCCCGGCCTACGCGTTGCGCCGCCGGTTCGTCGTCGACCGGCCGGTGCGCCGGGCCCGTCTCCACGCGACCGCGCACGGCGTCTACGAGACGTTCCTCGACGGCACGCGCGTCGGCGACGTCGAGCTCGCACCCGGATACACCCACTACACCCGTCGCCTGCCTGTTCAGGCCTACGACGTCACGGCCCTCCTCGTGCCCGGAGAGGTCACGCTCGGCGCACTGCTCAGCGACGGCTGGTTCCGTGGCCAGCTCGGCATCTTCCGGGCCGCGGACCAGTGGGGCGAACGCACGGCGTTCCTGGCGCAGCTGGAGGTCGAGTACGTCGACGGCGGTGTGACCGTGTTCGGCACGGACGCCGGGTGGGAGTGGCGGGTCTCGCCCCTGATCCGTGCCGACCTCATCGCCGGCGTGACCGAGGACCGGCGTGGAGGGGGTGGGGAGAACGATCCGGACGCCGGATGGGCCCCGGTGGAGGTCGTCCCGCTCGGCTACGGGACGCTCGTCTGGTCCCCGGCTCCACCGGTCCGCCGGATCGAGGAGCTGCGCCCGAGGTCCGTCACCCGGGTCGGGGACCGCCAGGTCGTCGACCTGGGGCAGAACATCAACGGCTGGGTCCGACTCGAACGGCTCGGCCCCGAAGGCACCGAACTGACCCTGACACACGGCGAGGCGCTCGGCCCGGACGGCGACGTCACCACCGAGCACCTGAAGCCGGCCGTGCCCTTCCTGCCCGAGCCGCTTCCGGCAGGACAGATCGACACGGTGCTCTCCGCGGGCCGGGCCGGTGACGCCTTCGAGCCGCGGCACACCACCCACGGCTTCCGGTACGTCCGGATCGAGGGACATCCCGAGGAACTGAGCCCGGCGGATCTGACCGGTGTGGTGGTGCACACCGACCTGCGCCGCACCGGCTGGTTCTCCTGCAGCGACGAGCGGATCAACCGGCTGCACGAGGCGGCGGTATGGAGCTTCCGCGGCAACGCCTGTGAGATCCCGACCGACTGCCCCCACCGGGAGCGCGCGGGCTGGACCGGCGACTGGCAGCTGTACGTGCCCACCGCCGCCTTCCTCTACGACGTCGCGGGCTTCTCGGCGAAGTGGCTCGCCGACGTCGCCGTCGAGCAGTGGGAGGACGGCACCGTCGCCAACATCTCCCCCCACGGTCCGATGGAGGGCCGGCAGGGTCCGACGGCGCGGCTGCAGGGATCGGCCGGCTGGGGTGACGCCGTCGTGATCGTGCCGTGGGAGCTCTACGGCGCCTACGGCGACGAGCGGATCCTGGCCGACATGTGGCCCACCATGGTCCGCTGGCTCGAACGCAGCGAGCGGATGGCGGCCTCGGGCAGGCATCCGGCCCGCACGGGGCCGCGGGCCCCGCACGAGCGGTACCTGTGGGACACCGGATTCCACTGGGGCGAATGGCTGGAGCCGGGCAACGACGTCGACGACTTCGGTGTCTTCCTGGCTGCTGACAAGAGCGATGTCGCGACGGCGTACTTCGCGCACTCGGCGCGGCTGATGGCGCGGATCGCGCAGGTGCTGGGCCGACCCGCCGACATGGTTCGCTACCGCGAACTCGCGGAGCGGGTCACCGCCGCCTGGCGGGCCGAGTTCGTCATGCCGGACGGCACGCTGCGCCCGGCCACCCAGGCCAACCTCGTGCGCGCACTCGCCTTCGGCCTGGTGCCCGAGGAGCATCGGGCCACGGTCGTCGCCCAGCTCGTGGAACGGATCCGGGCGGCCGGGACGCATCTCGCCACCGGCTTCCTCGCGACGCCCCTCCTGCTGCCCACCCTGGTCGAACACGGCCGGGCCGACCTGGCGTACGAGTTGCTGCTCCAGGACAGCCCGCCCTCCTGGCTGCACATGATCGACCGCGGCGCGTCCACGATCTGGGAGCGGTGGAACGGCATCGACGACGACGGCGCTCCGCACGAGTCGCTGAACCACTACTCGAAGGGCGCGGTGATCAGCTTCCTGCATCGCTGCACGGCGGGTCTGCGGCCGCTGGAACCCGGGTACCGGCGCTTCCGTGTGGCGCCGGTGCCGGGCGGCGGCCTGACGTCCGCCTCGGTGACGCTGGAATCGCCGTACGGGCGCATCGAGGCGGCGTGGCGGATCGCGGCGGAGGGATTCCGGCTCGAGGTCACCGTGCCCCCCGGGACCTCGGCGGAGGTCGCCGTGCCGGCCGGGGCGGTCCGGCTCCTCGGTCCAGGCAGGCACCTCGTCACCCCTTGAGGGGGCAGTTCAGACCATGGCCGCGCTCGGGGCGCCCAGGGCACGTGAGATGCCCTGGGCGGCGGTGCGCACCGCGTAGCTGAGCCGACGCGGCTGCGCTTCGCGTTCGGGAAGCAGCACGCCGATCGCGGCCACCGCCTCGTCGCTCTCGTCGAAGATCGGAGCGGCCACCGCCACCAGCGTCTCCAGTTCGGTGCGGCGGAAGATGGCGACGCGTTCCCTGCGCAGTTCCGCCAGGGTCCGGCGCATCGCCGCGGCCGGGATCAGCCGCTTGTCGGGCTCACTGTGCAGCGGACGGGAGAGGATCTCCTCCTGTACGTCGACCGGCGCGAACGCGAGGAGCGCCAGGCCCATGCCGGTCGCGTGCAACGGCATCTTGCCGCCGACCCGGTAGTGCACCTGGACCGCGCTGTGCGCCGACAGACGCTCGACCAGGGTCGCCTGGAGTCCCTCGCGCACCGCGAGCTGCACATGCTGACGTGTCACCGCGCCGAGGTCGCTCATGAAGGGCAGCGCGGTCTGGCGCAGGCCGTGCCCCCGTGGTGCCAGCGAGGCGATCTCGAGCAGACGCAGCCCGATCGTGTAGTAGCCGGCCTCGTCCCGTTCGAGGGCACCCCACTCCAGCAGGCGGCCGGCCAAGCGCAGCGTGGTGCTGGTCGGTATGCCGCTGATCCGGCTCAGCTCGCGAAGACTGAGCCGGCGCCGGGTCGCGTCGAAGGCCGCCAGCAGGGCCAGGGCCCGGTCGACGACGGGCTCGCCATGGGGCGGGCGCTTGCCCCTGGGCCGGGCGGGGGCGGCTGCGTCACTCACACGACACCTTTCGGAAACACGTTTCATTCAATGGCAATCATTGCTGACGGGTGTGAGGTGCGCCACCCATTCTTCTCGGCAAGTTGGGCGAAGGCCCCGACCTGGACACCCAAGAGGCTCCGATGACCGGCTTCAACTTCAAGCGCCTGGGGGTCAGCGCGCTGGCTCTGGCTTCGATCACCGTCTCCGTGACGGCCTGCGGCGGCTCGACCGACGCTGCGGGTGGTTCCCCCGGCACCGCACTCACCCTGGGGTACGACTCGGATCCCGCTCCCCAGGGCTACGACCCGCTGCTCTACGGTGGCGGCCAGCGCCTCTTCTACGAATCGGTGTACCAGTCGCTCTTCGCCGAGGGCGCCGACGGACAGGCCGTCCCGGAGCTGGTCTCGAGCTTCAGCTACAACAAGACCAACACGCAGATGACGCTGAAGCTCAAGTCGGGTGTCACCTTCACCGACGGCTCCAAGCTCACCGCGCAGCTCGTCAAGGACAACCTCGACCGCCGCAGCAACTCCAAGCTCCAGTCGTACGCGGGCTTCGCGAAGGGCGGCGCCACGGAGATCAAGGACGTGCAGGCCGCGAGCGCCGACACGGTCGTCCTCACCTTCGCGGCACCGCAGGCCACGTTCCAGACCAACCTGGCAGGCATCCCCGGCATGATCGTCGGGCAGCGGGCGATCGGCGACCCGAGCACGCTGAACCAGGGGCCCGACGGCTCCGGGCCGTACAGGATGACGGCCTCGGTCAAGGGCAGCAGCTACACCATGACCCGGCAGCCGGGGGCCGGCCCGACCACCCATCCGTTCAAGACGGTCGTGTACAAGGCCTACCTGGACAAGAACGCACGCCTGAACGCCCAGATCTCGGGCCAGACGGACGCGTCGATCATCGACACGTCGACGGAGCGGACAGCGGCGTCCAACCATGTCGCGCTCGCCAGGAACGGCGGCACGATGCTGGACATCCTGGTCTTCGACAAGAGCGGTGCGACATCCAGGCCGTTCGCAGACCCGGACGTCCGTCTCGCACTGAGCCACGCCATCGACCGCCAGGCTTTCGTCGACACCGTGGCCAAGGGGGCGGAGCCGACGGCCAACGCCTTCCCGAAGTCGTCGCCGGGCTACGTTCCCGGCCTCAACACGCGGTACGCCCACAGCACCACCAAGGCGAGGCAACTCCTCGCGAAGGCCGGATACCCGAAGGGCTTCTCGTTCACCGTCACGGCCAGCCCCACCGACAAGGCCGACCTGGAATTCCTGCAGAACCAGTTCAAGGCCGTCGGGGTCGAGATGAAGATCGACGTCACCAGCTCGACCGACCAGATCTTCGCCGCGGTCAACACCCAGCCGCTGGGGTTCATACCTCTGACGATGAGCAATGAGATCGGCATCACGGCCGGTGTCCTGGTGGGCGGGTTCGCCAACCCGCACAAGACGCAGTCCCCGGCCATCGGCGCCGCCCTGGGCGCCGCGACGAACGCCGCCGCGTCGGACCGCCCCGCCGCCCTGCAGAAGCTGAACGAGGCGCTGATCGACGAGGGCTGGCTGATCCCGATCGCCGAGCAGTACGCGTACGTCGGCTACGACTCCAAGACGCTCAAGGCGCCGGCCTTCCCCGGCACCGACGGCTACCCGCTGCTCAGCGCCTTCCGGCCCGTCGCCTGACGGCCCCTGCCACAGCCGCTCGTTCGGCGGCCCCGGTGCGGACCGGCGTCCTTCGCCCGTCCGCCCGGGCCGGCCACCGAGACAGATTCGTAGAGGACCTCTCATGCTCACCTACCTCGCCCGACGCTTCGGGCTCGGCGTCGTCACCGTGCTGGTGGCGTCGGTCTTGAGTTTTCTTCTGGTCCACGCCTCCGGAGGAAGTCCTGGCGTCATCACCGCGGGGGAAGGAGCGACCGAGGCCCAGATCGCCGCCGAGAACGACCGCCTCGGATGGAACCGGTCGCTGACGGCGCAGTACGCGACCTGGCTGACGCGCGCGGTCCGTGGTGACCTCGGCGTCTCGCTGATCGACGGCCACACCATCTGGCCGGACCTGACGCAGCGGCTGCCCGTCACCGCCTCGACGGCCGTCTTCGCGACGCTCGTCAGCGGCGTCCTCGGGATCCTGCCGGGAGTGCTCGCGGCGGTCCGCGGCGGCCGTCTCGACCGCGTGATCACCACGCTGAGCGGGATCACGCTCTCGCTGCCGCAGTTCTGGGTGGGGATCGTGCTCGTCTACGTGATCGCGGTGAAGGGCCGCCTCCTGCCGGCCACCGGCTACGTCGAGTTCACCACCTCGCCGTCGCAGTACGTCCGGAGTCTGACGCTTCCGGTGCTGGCGCTCGGTCTGACGGGCGCGGCGATCATCGCGCGCACCACACGTGCCGGGATGGTCGACGCCCTGCAGCAGGAGCACATCCGCACCCTGCGTGCCCTCGGCACACCGGCCTGGCGGATCCGCTACCTCCACGCCCTGCGGTTCGCGGGCGCCCCGGTGGTGGCCGTGCTCGGCGTCCAGTTCATCGCCCTCTTCGGCGGCTCGGTGATCATCGAGCAGCTCTTCGCGCTGCCGGGCCTGGGACAGGCCGCGCAGAACGCGATCAACACCCATGACTTCCCGGCGGTCCAGGGCGTCGTCGTCATCGCGACCGTGGTGGTGGTCGCCACCAACCTGGTCCTCGACCTCGTCCTCGCCACCCTCGACCCGAAGGTGCGTGCCGCATGAGCGTCTCGACCGAGCCGATCCAATTGCCGTCCCCCGCCGAGCCGTCGACGCGCCGACGCCTTCCGCGCGGGCTGCGCCGACCGGGCACGATCGTCGCCGGCGCATGGCTGGCACTGGTCGTTCTCGCCTCGGCCACCGCCCGCTGGTGGACTCCCTTCCCCGCCGAACACCAGGACCTCGGCCAGGTGCTCGGCGGACCGTCCGCCAGGCATCTGCTGGGCACCGACGAACTGGGCCGCGACATCTTCTCGCGCCTGGTCGCCGGCGGCTGGATCTCGATCGGTCCGGCGTTGCTCGCCGTGGCCGTCGCCTTCGGCGTCGGGGTGCCGATGGCCCTCCTGGCGGCGGAGCACGGCCGACGGGCCGAGTGGAGCTGCAGCCGGGTGGCCGAGTTGCTCCTGGCGCTGCCCACCACGGTCATCCTGCTCGCGTTCGTCGGCTCCGTCGGCGTCCATGTCTGGGCGATCATGGCAGTGCTCGGTCTGCTGCTCGCCGCGCCCGTCTACCGGATACTCCTCGCGCTGGCCCAGTCGCTGCGCACCCGGCTGTACGTCGACGCGGCGAAGGTCAACGGGGTCGGATCGCTCCAGGTGAACCTGCGCCATGTCCTGCCGGGTCTGGCCACCACCATCGCCGTCCAGGCGGCCCAGCTCTTCGCCCTGGGCATCCTGATCGAGGCCGGACTCGCCTTCATGGGCTACGGGCCCGCGGTACCGACGCCCAGCTGGGGCGGGCTGATAGGCGACGCGCAGCAGCACATCTACGACGACCCCTGGATGATGGTGCCGACCGGAGTCGTCCTCGCGCTCACAGTGATCGCGGCCAATCAGATCGCCGACTCGCTGGCCGGGGAGCGCGAGCGGACCGCGCCGGTGCGAAAGCCCGCCCGCCGGTCGGGCCGGATCGCCCCGACCGCCGTACAGCCGAGTGCGGTCAGGACGAGCGACGCGCTGCTCGAGGTGCGCGACCTGTGTGTCGGTGTCGACGGCGGACCCGAGCTGGTGAGCGGCGTCTCGGTGCGCATCCGGCCCGGCACCGTGCTGGGCCTGGTGGGTGAGTCGGGCTGCGGCAAGACGATGACGGCCCGCTCTCTGCTGGGGCTGCTGCCGGAAGGCGTCGCCGTGACCGACGGCTCCATCCGCTTCGGCGGCCGGGACCTGGTCGGTCTGACCGAGCAGGAACTGCGTGCCGTTCGCGGCCGCGGGATCGCCATGATCTCGCAGGAGCCGATGGTCGCCCTGGACCCGATGTTCTCCGTCGGATACCAACTGACCCGGCCGATCCGCCGCTTTCGCGGCGTCGGTCGCCGGGAGGCGCGCCGCACGGCCCTCGACCTGCTCGCCCGGGTGGGCATCGTCGACCCCCAGCGGGTCCTGCGCAGTCATCCCCACGAACTCTCCGGCGGCATGGCACAGCGCGTCTGCATCGCGCTGGCCCTCACCGGCTCACCGAGACTGCTGATCGCCGACGAGCCCACCACCGCGCTCGACGTCACCGTGCAGGCCGAGATCCTCAGCCTGCTGCGTTCACTGGTGCGGACCTCGGACCTGTCCGTGGTGCTGGTCAGCCACGACCTCGGTGTGGTGGCCGACCTGTGCGACGACATCGCGGTGATGTACGCGGGCCAGGTCGTCGAGTCGGGCACCGTCACCGCGGTCCTCGACGACGCCGCGCACCCCTACACCGGCGCGTTGCTGAGCGCGAACCCCCACATTCCGCAGGGCGAAGCGGTGCCCGACCGACTGCCGTCCATCCGGGGCACGGTGCCGGCCCCCGAGGACTGGCCCGACGGCTGCCGGTTCGCACAGCGCTGCGCCCTGGCCACCTCCCGGTGTCACGAACCGATCGAGGCGGCACCGGCACACCGCGACGGAACCGTGCGGTGCGTCCACCCGCTGTCCACGGCGACGACCGTCGCCCCGAGCGAACCCGGAGCCGCCCGATGAACCGGCCCGCCCTCTCCGTCCGCGACCTCGTCGTCCACTACGGACGGCGCCGCAGGACACCTCCGGCGATCGACCACGTCAGCTTCGACATCGCCCCGGGCGAGACACTGGGCCTGGTCGGAGAGTCCGGCTCGGGCAAGTCCACCATCGGCAAAGCAGTCCTGGGCCTCCAGCCGCCGACCTCCGGCTCCGTCCTCCTCGACGGCGTGGACATCACCAGGGCGTCGTCGCGGCAGCGCCGGGTCAGCGCGATCGACCTGCGGGTCGTCTTCCAGGACCCGTACTCGTCGCTCAACCCGGCCCGGACCATGGGCCAGACGCTGGTCGAACCCCTGCGTGTGCTGCGGGTGCCGCAGCCGGAACAGCGGCAGCGGGCCCGTGCGGCGCTCGAGGCCGTCGGGCTGCCGGGCGACGCGATCGACCGCTACCCGTCGCAGTTCTCCGGCGGCCAGCGTCAGCGGGTGGCGATCGCCCGGGCGCTGGTCTGCGACCCGAAGGTGATCGTGCTCGACGAGCCGGTCAGCGCCCTCGACCTGTCGACCCAGGCCCAGGTGCTGAACCTGCTCGCCGATCTGCGCGACCAGCGCCGGCTCGCGCTGCTGTTCATCGCGCACGACCTCGGCGTGGTGCGGTTCCTCTCCCAGCGCGTCGTGGTGCTCTACCGCGGCCGGGCGATGGAGGCGGGCGACGTCGAGGCGGTCACCCAGCGGCCGCGGCACCCGTACACGGTGGCTCTGACCGCGGCGGCGCCCGTGCCGCACCCGGCCGAGCAGCAAGCGCGCCGCGCCGCTCGGGAGGCGCTCGGCATCGGCGCGGCGGGCACGGCCGTCGCGGCCGCGGCCGGATGCCCGTTCGCGAGCCGTTGTCCGCTCGCGGTGGACCAGTGCCGACGGTCGCGTCCGCCACTGGTCCCGGCGGGCGACTCGCAAGCCGCCTGCCATCGCGTCGGCGAGGTGCCCGCCCTGCTCGCCACCCGCTGACGACCGCTCATCACCACGACGACGATGGAGAGACCCATGCACCGATTCCCCGCCGACTTCCTCTGGGGCGTGGCAGGCGCCGGACACCAGAACGAAGGTGACAACGTCACCAGCGACTGCTGGTTCGCCGAGAACGTGACGCCGACCGTCTTCCGGGAGAGGTCAGGCAAGGCCTGCAACGGGTGGGAGCGGTGGCGCGAGGACGTCGACCTCGCGGCCGCGATGCATCTCACCGCCTACCGGTTCTCGGTCGAGTGGGCACGGATCGAGCCTGCCGAGGGGGAGTTCTCCACCGAGGCGCTCGCCCACTACGAGGCGATCGTCGACCACTGCCTCGAGCGCGGTCTGGCACCGGTGGTCACGTTCCAGCACTTCGTCGCCCCCCACTGGTTCGCGATGCGGGGCGGATGGCTCGGCGAACGGGCTCCGGAGCGCTTCGCCCGGTTCTGCGACCGGGTGATGTCCGCGTTCGGCGACCGGATCGCCGCGGCCGTGACGATGAACGAGCCCAATCTGCCGCCCATGCTGGCCTGGGCGGGACTCCCCGACGTCGTGCGTGACCTCGAGCGCGCCACGCTCGAAGCGTGCACCCGGGCCACGGGCGTCGAACGCTACCGACTCACCAACATCACCGTCGCCGAGGAGGCCGACGCCCTCTTCGCCGGACAGGCGGCGGGCCATCGGGCCGCCCGAGCCGCGATCAAGGCCCGCCGGCCGGATCTGCCGACCGGCCTGTCGATCGCGATCGTCGACGACCTGGTCCACGGCACCGACGCCACGCTGCGGGACCGCAAACGAGCAGAGGTCTACCAGCCGTGGCTGGAGATCGCTCGCGAGGACGACTTCGTGGGGATCCAGAACTACGAGCGGCACTACTACGACGCCGAGGGCGCCGTGAACGCCGACGGCACTGCGGCGCGGGGCGGCGTGATGAACCGCACCGACCCGGCCTCGCTGGGCAGTTGCGCCCGCTACGCCCACGCGGTGAGCGGCGTGCCCGTCATGGTGACCGAGCACGGCATCCAGGCCGACGACGACACCGAGCGGGCGGCCTTCATCGAGCCGTCGCTGGAAGGCCTCCAGGAAGCCATGACCGACGGCGTCCCCGTGCTCGGCTACTTCCACTGGACCCTGATGGACAACTTCGAGTGGATCTTCGGCTTCGGCCCCCGATTCGGCCTGCACAGCGTCGACCCGGTGACCTTCGCCCGCACGCCGAAACCCAGCGCGGGCGTCTACGGCGCGCTCGTCGCGGGCCTGCGCCATGGATGAGATCTCGGTGGTGCGCTTCGAGCACCGGGACGACCCCCTCGGCATCGGCGAAGAGCGCCCCCGCCTCTCCTGGCAGGTCGCCGGCCGGCCCGGTTGGCGGCAGACCGCCTACGAGCTCACGATCGGCGAGGAGTTCTTCCACGTCGCGTCGGCGGACTCGGTGCTGGTGCCCTGGCCGGCCACGCCGCTGGAACCCCGGGAGGCGCGCGAGGTCCGGGTGCGCGTGATCGGCGCGGACGGGCAGGTCTCCGACTGGAGCGACCCCGTGACCGTCGAACGCGGGCTGACCGCGAGCGAATGGCAGGCCGCCCTGATCGAGCCCGCACACGACGAACGCGGCCCCGCGGCCTTGCTGCGCCGCTCGTTCACAGCACGAGGGGACGTCGTCCGCGCGAGGCTCCACATCACCGCGCACGGCGTCTACCAGGCCGAACTCAACGGTGAGCGAGTCGGAGACCACACGCTGACACCGGGCTGGACCAGCTACCGGCACCGGCTGCGCCACCAGACGTACGACGTCACAGCGATGCTCCGGGCCGGCGAGAACGCCATCGGCGTACAGGTCGCCGACGGCTGGTGGCGCGGCCGTGTCGGATTCGTACCCGAGTGGCGTGACACGTACGGCAGTTCGCTCGGTCTGCTGGCGCAGCTGGAGATCGAGTACACCGACGGCCGCCGCCAGGTGGTCGCGACCGACGACAGCTGGCGGTCGGCCACCGGGCCGATCCGCAAGGCCGACCTCTACGAGGGCGAGACGTACGACGCGACGAAGGAGATGCCCGGATGGTCGTCCCCCGGGTACGACGAACGCGAGTGGGCCGGGGTCCGACGTGGGGAGAGGGACCTCGCCACCCTCGTGGCGCCGACCGGGCCACCCGTCCGCGCGGTCGAGGAGCGCACCGCGATGGAGACGATCACCACTCCCTCGGGCCGCACCGTGCTGGACTTCGGGCAGAACATGGTCGGGCGCCTGCGCATCTCGGTACGGGGGCGCCGCGGCTCGACGATCACGATGCGTCACGCCGAGGTGCTGGAGAACGGCGAGCTCGGGGTGCGGCCGCTGCGCACCGCCGAGGCGACCGACCGCTACATCCTGCGCGGTGACCTCGAGGGCGAATGCTGGGAACCGTCCTTCACCCTCCACGGCTTTCGCTACGCCGAGGTCGGCGGCGACTACGACGACCTCGACGCCGTCGCCGTCGTCTACCACTCCGACATGCGCCGCACCGGATGGTTCGAGTGCTCCGAGCCCATGCTGAACCAGCTCCACGAGAACGTCGTCTGGGGCATGCGCGGGAACTTCGTCGACATCCCGACGGACTGCCCGCAACGTGACGAACGGCTGGGCTGGACCGGCGACGTCCAGGTCTTCGCTCCGACATCCTCCTACCTCTACGACAGTGCCGGACTTCTCACGTCGTGGCTGGCGGATCTCTCGGCGGACCAGACAGAAGCCGGCGTCGTACCGTTGTTCGTGCCACGGGTCGACTTTCCCGGCCCCTTCGCGGATCCCGCGCCGACGGCCGGCTGGAGCGACGCCGCGGTGATCGTGCCCTGGGTCCTCTTCCAGCGCTTCGGGGAAACGGGGCTGCTGCGCCGCCAGTACGCGAGCATGCGGGCATGGGTCGACGGGCTCACCGACCTGCTCGGGCCCGCCGGCCTCTTCGACAAGCCGGCCCTGCAGCTCGGGGACTGGCTGGACCCGGCCGCGCCGCCGGACGCGCCGTGGCGTGCCGAGACGGACGCGCATCTGGTGGCCACCGCCTACCGGGCCCACGTGGCCGACACGATGGCCCGCATCGCCGGGGTGATCGGGCAGGAGGCGGACGCGGCGAAGTACGCCGAACTCGCCGACGGCGTGCGGCAGGCGTTCCACGACGAGTTCGTCACCCAGAACGGCAGGATCGCCGGTTCGGGACAGACCGGCTACGCGCTCGCCCTCGAGTTCGGCCTCCTGACCGACGCCGATCAGCGTGCCCGTGCCGCCGGACAACTGGTCCGGCTGGTACACGAGAAGGAGCACAGAGTGGCCACCGGTTTCCTCGGAACGCCGGTGATCTGTGACGCGCTCACCTCCGCCGGAGCGGTCGACGACGCCTATCGGATGCTGCTCCAGACCGAATGCCCGTCCTGGCTGTACCCGGTGACGATGGGCGCCACCACGATCTGGGAACGATGGGACTCGATGCTCCCGGACGGCTCGATCAACCCCGGTGAGATGACGTCGTTCAACCACTACGCACTGGGCGCGGTGGCCGACTGGATGCACCGCGTGGTGGCGGGGCTCGCGCCGGGATCGCCGGGCTACCGGACCCTGCTCGTCGAGCCGCGTCCTGGCGGCGGGCTCACCTGGGCCCGCACCGCGCACCGCACGCCGTACGGGCTCGCCGAGGTCGCCTGGGAACGCGCGGCCGGTGAGCTGCGGGTGCGGGTGACCGTGCCGACCGGCTCGACCGCCGTCGTCGCGCTGCCGGGGGCCGAGCGGCAGGAGGTCGGCTGCGGGCAGCATCGCTTCGCCGTGCCCTACCGGGACCCGGCGGACGACCCCCGGTGACACCGAGCGGGGCCGGAACATCACGGTGCTCAGCGGCCGGAGGCTGCCTCGGCTCCGCCACGGAGGTCGTCGACGGCTGCATCCTTGATAGGCAAGTCGATACTTGCCTATAGTGGAGTCGTGCCGGACGATGTGTTCAAGGCCCTGGCCGACCCCACCCGCAGGAAGATCCTCGACGAGCTGACGGAGCGGAACGGTCAGACCCTGTTCGAGATATGCGCGCGCCTCACGACCAGGCACGGGCTGGGATCGTCCCGCCAGGCGATCAGCCAGCACCTTGCCGTGCTGGAATCCGCGGGCCTGGTCCGGACCCGGCGCCAGGGCCGCTACAAGTTCCACGACCTCACCACCGAACCGCTTGAGCAGATCGTCGCCCGATGGCTCAAGCCCGACGCACCGGAGACCGGAAAATGAAGATCCACCTGTCGAGCGTCTGCGTCGACGACCAGGACAAGGCCCTGCGCTTCTACACGCAGGTGCTGGGGTTCGTGAAGAAGCACGAGGTCCCGCTCGGCGAGCACCGGTGGCTGACCGTGGTCTCGCCCGAGGACCCGGAGGGCACCGAACTGGTGCTGGAGCCCGACAGCCACCCCGCGGTCAAGCCGTACAAGGAGGCCCTGGCCAAGGACGGCATCCCCTTCACCTCCTTCGCCGTCGACGACGTGCACGCGGAGTACGCCCGCCTGCGCGAACTGGGGGTGCAGTTCACGCAGGAGCCGACCGAGATGGGGCCGGTCACCACCGCGGTGCTGGACGACACCTGTGGCAATCTCATCCAGATCGCCCACACCAACTGAGGCCTCTTTCACCTTTTCGACGAGGAGGACCTGAACGGATGCCCGAGACCGGCCTTCCGGGGCCGGCGGCGGGCCGGGAGGCTCAGCGGAAGGCGGCGACACCGGTCACCGCGCCGCCGATGACCAGCGAGTGGACCTCGCTGGTGCCTTCGTAGGTGAGGACCGACTCGAGGTTGTTGGCGTGACGGAGTACCGGGTATTCGAGGGTGATGCCGTTCGCGCCGAGGAGGGTGCGGCACTCGCGGGCGATCGCGATCGCCTCCCGGACGTTGTTGAGCTTGCCGACGCTGATCCGCTCCGGGGTGATCAGGTCCGCGTCCTTCAGACGGCCCAGGTGTACGGCGAGCAGCATGCCCTTGCCGAGTTCGAGGGACATGTCGGCCAGCTTCTGCTGGGTGAGCTGGAAGCCGGCCAGCGGGCGGTCGAAGACGGTGCGGTCGGCGGCGTACGAGATCGCCGTCTCCAGGCAGTCCCGGGCGGCGCCCAGCGCGCCGAAGACGATGCCGAACCTGGCCTCGTTGAGGCAGCCGAGCGGGCCGGACAGGCCCCGGGCCCGGGGCAGCATCGCGTCCGCGGGGAGGCGGACGTCCTCCAGGACCAGCTCGCTGGTGACGGAGGCCCGCAGGGACAGCTTCTGCTTGATGTCGTTGCGGGTGAAGCCGGCAGCGCCCGCGGGGACGAGGAAGCCGCGCACGCCGTCGTCGGTGCGGGCCCAGACCACCGCCACGTCCGACACCGAGCCGTTGGTGATCCACATCTTGGTGCCGTTGAGGATCCAGTCGGATCCGTCGCGCCTGGCGCGGGTGCGCATGGAGCCGGGGTCGGAACCCGCGTCCGGTTCGGTCAGCCCGAAGCATCCGATGAAGCGGCCGGCGGCCATGCCGGGCAGCCACTGCTGCTTCTGCTCCTCGGAGCCGTACTTCCAGATCGCGTACATCGCCAGCGAGCCCTGGACGGAGACCAGGCTGCGCAGGCCGGAGTCGACGGCTTCCAGCTCCATGCAGGCGAGGCCGTAGGCGACCGCGCTGGTGCCGGCGCAGCCGTAGCCCTGCAGATGCATTCCGAGGACGCCCAACTCGCCGAGCGAGAGGGCGAGTTCGCGGGCCGGAACGGCACCCGCCTCGAACCATTCGGCGACGTGCGGCCGTAGCTCGCGGTCGCCCATGGCGCGGACGGTGTCGCGGATGTCGCGCTCCTCGTCGCTGAGCAGGGTGTCGATCCCGAACAGATCGAGGGGGTGCACGGGCTGGGCGGACACGGGCTCTCCTGACGTGCTGACAACGGTGAGGGGCGGCGCTAACATGCCGGTCACAGATATCGGATCTCAGATGTTGGATCCAATTCGGATCGTAGCCGCACGCCCAGTGCTTGCCAAGACATGAAGGGAGCCCGCATGTCACCCGACCGACCGGCCCCGCCCGGGGCCCTGTCCGGGATCGTCGTCGCGGACTTCGGCCGCGTGCTGGCGGCACCGTACCTGACGATGCTCCTGGCGGACCTCGGCGCCGAGGTCGTCAAGATCGAACGCCCGGTCAGCGGCGACGAGACCCGGGCCTGGGGCCCGCCCTACGCCGACGGCGAGGCGACCTACTTCCTGGGCGTCAACCGCAACAAGCGGTCCGTCGTCCTGGACCTGACCGACGACCACGACCGGGCCGCCGCACGGGACATCGCCGCCGGCGCCGACGTGCTCGTGGAGAACTTCCGGCCGGGCACCATGGAGCGCCTCGGCCTCGGCTACGAGGAGCTGAGCGCCCTCAACCCCGGCCTGGTCTACTGCTCGGTCACCGGCTTCGGGACGGACGGCGGCGCCGCGCTGCCCGGATACGACCTCCTGGTCCAGGCGATGGGCGGCCTGATGAGCGTCACCGGCGAGCCGGACGGATCCGGCACCAAGGCCGGTGTCGCCCTCGTCGACATCATCACCGGGCTGCACGCGGGCATGGGCGTGCTCGCCGCGCTGCGCCACCGCGAACGCACGGGGGAGGGGCAGCGAGTGGAGGTCTCCCTGCTCGCTTCGTTGCTTTCCGCGCTCAGCAACCAGTCCTCGGCGTACGTCGCCGGCGGGATCGTCCCGCGGGCCATGGGCAACCGGCACCCGTCCATCGCGCCGTACGAAGTGGTGGAGGCGGCCGACCGGCCCCTCGCCCTCGCCGTCGGCAACGACCGGCAGTTCGCGGCGCTCTGCCGCGAGCTGGGGCTCCCCGAACTGTCCGGCGACCCGCGCTTCGCGACCAACCCGGCCCGGGTCGCCCACCGTGAGGACCTGCTCGCCGCACTCGACGCACCGCTGCGCACCCGTCCGGCGCAGACATGGTTCGAGGTCCTCACCGCCGCCGGCGTGCCGTGCGGACCGATCAACGACCTGGCGGCGGCCTTCGAGCTCGCCGACGGGCTCGGTCTGCAGGCCCGGGTCGCGATCCACGATCCGCGGCGCGACCGGCCGGTGGAGCAGGTCGCCAACCCCATCCGGATGGATGCCACGCCCGCCGCCTACCGCAGCGCGCCGCCGAGGCTCGGCGAGCACACCGGCGAGGTCCTCGCCCGGTTCGGGCGGCGTCCCGGCCCGGGGGACACGACCGAGCAGACAGTCCGGCCGAACGCTCCGTTCCACAGCGGTGCCGCCATCGGGCGGCCGGACCACTGACCCGCCAATCTGTTCCACCGGCCCGAACTCCCGGCCACGACGGCATCATTGGAGAGCCCCGCCATGACCAGCCCGACCCCGAGGCGGCGACCGCCCACCACCCAGCAGTTCGTGCTGGGGGAGCTCAGACGGGCCATCACCAGCGGACAGTTGAAGCCGGGCGCACCGGTCCGGCAGGACGCGCTGGCCGAACGGCTCGGCGTCAGCAGGCTCCCTCTGCGGGAGGCCCTGAAGACCCTGGAGGCGGAGGGCCTGGTGCACCACGAGGCGCACCGCGGCTACTTCGTCGCCGTCCTGTCCCTGGTCGACCTCCGCGAGGTCTACCGCCTGCGGGAGATCCTGGAGGCCGAGGCCGTACGGCAGGCGGGCGCGCGGTGGGACGCGGCGACGGCGGAGGCGCTGGAGGCGGCCCAGGGCGAGGTGGAGTCCGCGGCGCGAGCAGCCGACGTCACCGCGATGACGCTGGCGAACCGTGACTTCCACTTCATCCTCTACGAGGCGGCGGGCATGCCCCGCCTGGTCCGGCTGATCGCCACCCTGTGGGACACCACCGACGCCTACCGCGCCCTCTACTACGCCGAGGAGGGCCACCGCGACCATGTGCTGCGCGAGCACCGCATGGTGCTGGACGCGCTGCGGGCCGGGCAGGTGGAGGAAGCGGTACGCCTGCTCGACGAGCACCGGGGGCAGGCGGTGGCCGCGTTGGAAGGGATCCTGCGGGACGGCTGACGCAGGCCGTCGCCCCGTCGGCCCGTCTACCTCGGCGTCGCGTGCCGCAGGCCCAGGGACGGGAGACTCCCCGCTCTCACCTGCGGGGCCGCGAGGACCGCGCCGTACCGCACTACAGCCGACGCGAGAGGACCGCCAGCAGCAGGGCCGCCCGGTCCTGGGCCGATTCCAGGTCGAGGCCGGTGAGTTCCGACACGCGTGCCATGCGGTGGCGCAAGGTGTGCCGGTGCACCCCCAGGGCCCGAGACGCGGGCTCCCACCCGCCGTTGTGCTGCAGGAAGGCCTCCAACGACCGGTAGAGCACCGGATGTTCCTCGAGCGGCGTCAGCAGGTCGTCGGCCAGGTGGCCGACGGCCGTGCGCACGCCGTCGTCCGCGAGCAGCGCGGGAAGCCGCAACTGCCCGTAACGCGCCACCCGTCGGCGATCCGCATTCGCCCGGGCGGCCGCGTAACGTGCGGCGCGCAGCGCGGCGGACAGCTCGTCCGGTGCCGTGCCGCCGCTGACCCCGATGGTCACGTCGGCCGCTTCGAGGGTTTCCAGCACCGTGTCCAGATCCGCGACGCGGGTCACGACCACCACGCCGTCCTCTTCCTCCCGCAGGAGATAGGGACATGAGGCAAGGCCGTCGAGGCTGCGCGCGGCCTGCTGCACGAGGGCCGGCCGCTGGTATCTGGCCTGCAGCAACAGCAGGACCACCAGCCGGTCGGCCGGCCCGAAGCCGAGGTGCCGCAGAGACCGGTGCGCGGCCTGCGCGGTGAGGCCGCCGTCGAGCAGCGTGCCCAGGACGGCCGCGCGCAGCGCCCGGTGCGCTTCCACGACCTCCTGCGGCCGCTCGAGTTCCAGCGACAGCAGTGAGGCCGCGTGGGTGAGCAGCAACTGGTCGAGGGGCGTGAACTCCGCGTCGGCCGCCACCGCCAGCAGCCCGCGCCGGGTTCCGGCGACCCCGAGCGACTGGACCATGAGGTGCCTGCTCCCGTCGCGGACGCTCAGCCCCAGCGGTCCCGCCGCCCGACCGCCGTCCGAACCGACTTCGACCCGCACCCGGTCGACAAGAGCGGCACCGTCCCCGGGCGCCGCTCCGAGAACCCGTTGATGGGCGTCGGTCACCGCCACCTCGGCGTCCAGCGCCTTGGCCAGGTGCCGCAGGATGCCGGGGATGCCCTTGCCGAGTGCGGCCCTGGTCATCTGGTGCTGGTGGGCCAGCACCCGTCTGAAGGCCGCGTTCTGCTCCTGCGCCAGCGCCGCGGCGACAGCCTGGACGACGGCCAGGAACGTTGTGGCCAACGGGACTTCCACCAATACCAGCCCGCGGGCCGCGCATTGCTTGACGAGCGCCGTCGGCGCGCGGTCGTAGCTCAGGCCGGTGCCGAAGCCGATCCCGGTGACCTTCCCGTCGGCCAGCCGGTCGGCGTACTCGCGCTGCGCCTGTGCGGAGCGGCCGAGCCGCAGACCGGTGGTCAGCACGAGTTCGCTGCCCTGCAGCCAGGGGGCCGGATCGGGCAACTCCACGACGTGCGCCCACCGTACGACCCGCCGCGGCTCCCCGGTGAGCAGGCGAAGGCCCAGCCCGGGAAGGCTGAGGAGATCGGCGACGGTCACCGGCATGTCAACGCTCCGGACAGCACTGGTCCAAGACATCGCGTCACTGGACAGGTTGGAGCGGCGGCGAGCCTGAATCTCAACGATTCGGCGCGGCTGCCGCCGAGTGGCGGAAACCTAGCATGAGCCCACTCGAACGGGGCTGCGAAGCGTTCCCGTCGAGCCTCCGAGAACAGACCTGGGAGCTTCGATGGCCGAAACCAATGCACTGAGAACGGGCGACGAATCCTCTCCGCCGGGGGACGACGCCGCCGCGCTGGCCGCCCTCGGCTATACCTCCGAGTACAAGCGGGAGATGAGCCCGTGGGGCAACTTCGCCCTCGGTTTCACGTACCTCTCGCCCGTCGTCGGCGTCTACACCCTGTTCGGCTTCGCCCTGGCCACCGGCGGCCCGCCGATGATCTGGAGCCTGGTCATCGCGGGCGTCGGCCAGCTGCTCGTCTCCCTGGTGTACGGCGAGATCGTCTCCCAGTTCCCGGTCTCCGGGGGCATCTACCCGTGGGCACGCAGACTGTGGGGACGCCGCTGGGCCTGGATGGCGGGCTGGGTCTACGCGCTGGCACTGCTGGCGACCATCGCCTCGGTCAGCTACGGCGCCGGCCCGTTCGTCGCGCTGATCCTGGGCTTCGCGCCCGGGACCACCAGCACCGTCCTGTGCGCCCTCGCCGTCATCCTCATCGCCACCCTGCTCAACCTCGGCGGCACCCGGGTCATGACCTCGGCCGCCATCTTCGGCTTCGCCGCCGAGCTGGCGGGTGCCGTCGTGGTGGGGATCTGGCTGCTGACCACCCACCGCGAGCACGGTCTGGGTGTCGTGCTGCACACCTTCGGCGCCGGGTCTCCGGGCTCGTACACCTCCGCCTTCCTCGCCTCCGGGCTGGTCGGCCTCTACCTCTACTACGGCTTCGAAGCCTGCGGTGACGTCGCGGAGGAGGTCAGCGACCCCAGCCGGCGCATCCCCAGGTCGATGCGCATGACGATCTACGTCGGCGGTGCCGCCGCGACCTTCGTGGCCGTCGCCCTGCTGCTCGCGGTGCCCGACTTCGGGGCGGTGATCAGCGGCCAGGACGCCGACCCCGTGTACACGGTCCTGCGCGGCGCCTTCGGCGACATCGGCACCCGGATCGTGCTCTGCGTCGTACTGATCTCGTTCCTGTCCTGTGCCCTGAGCCTGCAGGCCGCCGGCAGCCGGCTGCTCCAGTCCTACGCCCGCGACCGCATGATCTTCGGCAGCACCTACCTGGCCCGGTTCTCCCCGGCCCGGCACGTGCCCCCGTACGCGCTGGCCGTGACCGCGATCCTGCCCGCGCTGGTGATCCTCGGCTCGACGATCTCCGCCGACGCGCTGACCCGCATCGTCTCCTTCGCCGCACTGGGGATCTACGTCGGCTTCCAGATGGTCGTCCTGGCCGCGCTGCGGGCACGGCTGAGGGGCTGGCGGCCCAGCGGTACGTTCCGCCTCGGCGCCTGGGGCCTGCCGGTGAACATCGCCGCCCTGGTCTACGGAGTGGCGGCCGCGGTCAACATGGCGTGGCCGCGCACCCCGGAGGCGGCCTGGTACGACAACTACCTGGTGATCATCTCGGCCGCCCTGGTCATCGGCCTGGGCCTGGTGTACCTGTTCGTCGCCAAGCCCGAACGGCGCAGCCAGGCCCCCGCGGGCGACGCCATCCCGAGCTGACGGACCACACTCGTTCGGCAGTGCCGCGCCCGCCGGGGCACCCGCCTGGCCCTCCGGGGGGCACGACCGGACGCCCGGCCGGCGCGGGTCGGGCGGCGGTTCGCAGCCGACCGGGCTGGACGTGGCCCCCGCATGGCGTGCTGTCGCCCCTCGCGGCGTCAGTCCAGCTCGGCTGCCTGTGCCGCGGCCTGTTCCTCGGTGCGGGCCTGCGCGGTGGGGAGTGCGCCACCGGAGGTCTCGAGGTGTGCGCGCACGAACCACTGGAACTGTTCCAGGTCGCGCAGCTGCCCGATCAGCAGATCCTCGGTGGCCGGGTCGAGCTCGCCCGCCTCCTTGATCGCCGCACGGACCCCTTCGACGACCCCCGAGTAGACGAGGTCGAGCGCGCCGAGGTGCGCGATGGCGTCGGCGCGCCCGATGGAGTAGTCCTCCCAGGTGCGCTCGGCGACCAGCGCACCCGGGGTGCCCTGGGCGACGCCGCCGAGTGCGGCGATGCGTTCCGCCACGTCGTCGGCCATTTCCCGGACCTGCTCCACCTGGGGGTCGATCATCTCGTGGACGGCGATGAAGTGGGGTCCGACCACGTTCCAGTGGACGTGCTTGAGAGTCAGGTGCAGATCGTTGAGCGCGTGCAGGCGAGTGCGGAGCGTACCGATGAGCCGGCCGGCGTCCTGGGGTTCGATGCCGGGCACCGTGTACTGGGGGGTCAGGTCTCGAGTCATGGCTCACCTCGGTTGCCGATGGGATGGGTGTCAACAGCACGCATGCCCTGCTTCGGCCGTCCCAGACCTGGGTGATCGGGCAGCCGGTCTTTCCGGCACCTCCCGGGTGCCGGGACATCGTCAGCGCGGGGTGGGCTCGCTGACGCGTGCGGTTTCGTCCTGTACGAGCAGGGAGAGCAGGGATGCCACGGGCAGGCCGGCCTCTGCCGGGTGACGAAGCACCTTGTCCTGCTTGATGACGTAGGTGTTGGTGCGCCCGTCCCGGGTGTGGGAGAGGTAACCGTCCTGCTCGAGGTCCGAGATGATCCGCTGGACGGCGCGCTCGGTGAGACGGCAGTGGGCGGCGATGTCGCGGATCCGGACGTTCGGGTCGTCAGCGATGGCTGCCAGCACGCGCGCGTGGTTGGTGATGAACGTCCATCCGGAGTGAGGTGGGGGTACTTCAGCCATAGTCGGCATTTTAGGGCGCTCGGTTGCCGGAACAAAATTACATGACATACTTTTCCTGCAATTGATGACCTGCTCCCGCAGGGGAGTGCCACCGAAGGAGTGCGAAGGTGCCCTGGGACGATGTCGTGACGACGACGCTCGTGAGCAACAGCACCGGGAAGCCACTGCCTCGAGAAGCGGCCACCGAGCAGGCCCCGGCACAGGCCGCAGCGCCTCAGCGCGACCGGCGCGATGCCCGCGTCGTCGTTGCGCGCGGCCCCTACGACCTGCACTCGACCCCGCCCCTGGCAGCGGCACTGACGGCCGCGGTCAGGAAGTACCCGAAGGTGATCCTGGACGCCTCCGGCGTGACCTTCGCCGACTCGACGTTCTTGAATCTGCTGATCCTCACCCACCGGGCGGGCACCTTGCGCGTGGTCGCGCCTTCATGGGAGGTCCGGCGGCTCCTCCAGGTCACCGGCGTCGACACCCTGTTGGAGATACGAGAGACAGTGGACGACGCTGTCGCGGCCTGAGCCACCCCGCACCGACGGGTCGGAAGCCGATGAGGCGGAGCTCCGCCGGCCGCGGTCACGCCGTGCGGCGAATCCACGTCCGGGCGAGCTCCGCGATCCAGGCGGCTGCCTCGTCGGGAGCGGGCGGGGGCGCGCCGACGACCACGACTTCCGTGACGCCCGCTGCGGCGAGGGCGGGCAGGTCCTCCGGTGTGCCGTCGCTCAACGCGAGGGCGACCGCGAACTCGTCGAAGGTACGACCGCGGCGCGCGCATTCGTCGGCGAGGACGGCGACGTGCGAGCGGACCTCGGCCACCGCGAGGTTGAAGCCGTACCAGCCGTCGGCGAGCGTGACGGCGCGGCGCAGGGCCGCGTCGCTGTTGCCGCCGAGGACGACCGGCAGCCGGCCGCCGCGCAGCGGCTTCGGGTTGACCCGGATCGCGTCGAAACGGGTGAACTCCCCCGCGAAGGAGGCCGGGTCGTCGGTCCAGACCGTACGCATCGCGGCGAGGTACTCCTCGGTCCGCCGCCCGCGCCCGACGAAGGGGACCCCGAGCGCCGCGAACTCCTCGGCGGACCAGCCGATCCCGACCCCGAGAGTGAACCTCCCGGCTGAGAGCACGTCGAGCGTGGCGGCCTGCTTGGCGACCACGAGCGGGTTGTGTTCGGGCAGCAGGAGGACACCGGTGGCGAGTTCGATCCGGCCGGTGACCGCCGCCGCGAAGCTCAGGGCGAGCAGCGGGTCCAGCCAGTCGGCGTCGGAGGGCACGGCGATCCGACCGTCGGCGGAGTAGGGGTAGGGGGAGACGGGCGCATCCACGAGCACCACGTGCTCGCCGCACCAGAGCCTGGCGAAGCCGTGTGCCTCCGCGGCCGTGGCCACAGCCCGGACGACCTCCGGGCGGGCACCGTCACCGATGCCGAGCGCGTGCAGGCCCACCCGCATCCGCCACCTCCTGGCGTCACCATAGAAGCCGAGCGCGGTCGTCTTCAGGCGACTTGGCATGCCGAGCCTGGGGCCGGCGCTGCGTGTCACCCGGACGGGCGAGGCCATCGAAGAGACCGGCGCACCCGGAACCTGCGCACGGAGAGATCCGTGCCAGCCCGTCGGTCCGTCCACCGGCCACCGGCCACCGCGTGACGCTCGATCAGCGGCGGGTGCCGCTGCTGTCGACCGGACCGCAGGGTCGTACCGCCGGCTGTCGGCGCTGATCCGCACGGGGGAACGCGCGGTCCCGGCTGCCGCGTTCCTCGTGTGACCTGTGAACCGATTCCATGCGGGGGTCGTGCCCGAGCTCACCCCGACCCGTATCTTCTTCGGCTGTCAGCCGGACAGGCCGCTGAGGTCCCGCGACGGCCGGCCGCGCTGTGTGGTCTGCGCCGATGACGACGTCATCTGCCTGATCGGCACGGGCACCGGCCGGCTGACGGTCACGACTTCCTGCCCCGGCCTGCGCCGGTACGCCACCCTCACCCTCGACGGCCGTCCCTCCGAGGGCGTTGCCGCCCGGACGGCCGGCTCGCCCATGCGCCGCTCGGTGACCACCTGTCTGGTCGATCAAGCCGGAGCAGCGGGGATCGGTCTCCGGAACGGTCAACCGGCAAGGCGGCCGGAAGGCCCGTCTCCGCTCGGCGCCGTCTCTCCCGGGTGTGCCGGAAGCGAGCCGCGTCGAGGCGGTCCGCGCCCCCGCGCTGTCGGCTTGGCAGGGCTCCGGGACTGTGAAACGCTCGTTTCATGGCACATCTGTCCCGCGTCGGGACATCGATCCCGAACGGTTGAGTCCGGCTGCCTGTCGGAAGTCCCCCGGATCCAGGCTCCGTTCGGGAGTAGGGAACAGCCATGAGCACCACTGAGCACGCTCACGACCGCGACGACCACGGTGACCCCACCTTGTACCGCACTCCGGCGGACGCCGTCGCCGCGCCCCCGGAGAGGCTCGCCTATGTCGTCGGTTTCGATCCGAGCGCACAGCGCGCGGACGCGTTGTTCACCGTCGGCTGCGACCCCGAATCCGCCGAATACGGCCGAGTGATCTCCCACGCCGAGCTGCCCGGCCGGGGCAACGAACTGCACCACTTCGGCTGGAACGCCTGCTCGAGCGCACTGGCCCATGCCGGTCATCATCACGCCGCGCGGCGCTACCTCATCATCCCGGGACTGCGTTCCTCCCGGCTGCACATCTTCGACACGGGCCCCGATCCCGCCCGCCCGCGCCTGGTCAAGGTGGTCGAGCCCGAGGAGTTGGCCGCCAAGGCCGGATACTCGCGTCCGCACACACTCCACTGCGGCCCCGACGGGGTGTTCCTGTCCTGCCTGGGGGGCGCGGACGGTGCGGACGGGCCCGGCGGCGTCGCGCTGCTGGACCACGAAAGCTTCGACGTGCTGCGCGCCTGGGAGAGTGACCGCGGACCGCAGTGGCTCGCCTACGACCTGTGGTGGCATCTGCGCCAGAACGTCGCCGTGACCAGCGAGTGGGGCACCCCCTCGATGTACGAGGACGGCCTCGTCCCCGAACTGCTGATGGATCGCCGGTACGGCCACTCGCTGCACTTCTGGGAGCTGGACTCCGGCCGACACCGGCAGCGCGTCGATCTGGGGGACGAGAACCAGATGGTGCTGGAGCTGCGTCCCGCGCACGACCCCGAGGCGACGTGGGGGTTCGCACACGCCGTGGTCGACGTCGAGGACCTGTCGGCCTCGGTGTGGCTGTGGAACCGGGAGGGCGAGGACTTCGTGGTCCGCAAGGTGATCACCATCCCCGCCGAGCCCGCGCGGACGGAGGACCTGCCTCCGGCGCTGCAGCCGTTCGGCGCCGTTCCGCCACTCATCACCGACATCGACCTGTCGGTGGACGACCAGTGGCTGTACGTATCCACATGGGGAACCGGCGATCTGCATCAGTACGACGTGAGCGACCCGTTCCGTCCGAGGCAGACCGCGTCCGTACGTCTGGGCGGCATCGTCAGCCGACAGCCGCATCCCGCCGAGCCGGACAGTCCGCTGACCGGCGGAGCGCAGATGGTCGAGCTCAGCCGTGACGGGCGGCGCGTGTACCTGACGAACTCCTTGTACGGCACCTGGGACGCGCAGTTCTATCCCGCGGGCATCGACCCGTGGATGGTCAAACTCGACGCCGACACCTCGAACGGCGGGCTCTCCGTCGACAGCCGCTTCCACCCGCACGGGTCGGACTTCCTGGGCTTGCGCGTGCACCAGACGCGCCTGCAGGGCGGCGACGCCTCCTCGGATTCGTACTGTTACCGCAGCTGACCGCCTGCGCCCCGCGACGGCCTGCTGAAGGTCACAGCGTTCCGGCCCGGGGCCGCCGCGTGTGGAGCGCGCCGAGGATTCGGCTTCCCATATCGGCGCAGCGGCGGGTCGCATCCGAGCACATCCGACGGAGCCGGTTCCACGCGGGCACCGCGTACGTGAGCCCGCCACCCCCGGAGGGAGGGGACATGTCCTCCGTGCTCCACGCAGCAGGCGCGCACACGGACGACGCAACCGGATGGCAGCTGCCCTCCACCGAAACGCTGGTGGCCGTGGTGCTGGTGGCCGTGGCCACTGTGGTGGGCGCCTGGCTGGCACGGCGCGGATCCGGCCGGTCGGTGCTGCTGCCGGCCGCCGCATCGGGGATATTGCTGAGCATTGCGGTTCTCCATCTTCTGCCCGACGCGTGGGACGAGGCCCACGAGGCCGGCGTGCCGCTGTGGGCGGTGCCGGTCACCGCACTCGCCTCGTACGGGGTGATGGGTGCCGTCGTCCGTATCGGCTGCCCGTGCAAGCCAGGTCGTGCGGGAGGCGTCGGCGCGGCATCAGGGCTCGCTCTGCACCGCTTCCTGGAGGGGGCGACCTTGGCACTGACCGCCTCGGTCGCCGTGGTGGCGGCGCTCCTCGTGCACGCGGCCGGCGAGGGCCTGGCGTTGGCCGCTCTGCTGGGGGCGCAACCCAGGCGGCGGGTGGCTTCGTGGATCGGGCTGGCCTGCCTGAGCCCGATCGCGGGAGCCTTCGTGGCGAGCGCGTTGCCCGTTCCGGACGGCGTCACGCCGTTGCTGCTCGCCTTCGTCGGCGGCGTACTCGCCCAGGCGGCGTGGGTGGCTCTCGCACTCGCCCGTCAGCAGCGGCCCGCGGACCGGCGAGTCCTCGGGGTCCCGGCCGCGACGGCGATGACTCTCGCGGCCGTCCTCACCGCGCTCTCCATTCTTGTCAGGACGGTCAACCGCTGAACGCGACCTGTCACAGGAGGGCCATGAAGGTCGCGGGAACCGGAGGGAGCGGCCGTGCGACTCCGGCAACGCATCGGACAGCAGAACACCAGCCGGTGTGAGCGAGGGTTGCGTCGGTCCTGCCGGCCACGCTGCTGGGGGTCGAAGACATCGATACGAGTCAGATCCGTCGGTGGCCGGGGTCGCCCGCTGCTGGGCCGCCCTCGAGAACCGGGCGCCGGCGCAGCCGTACGGCGTTGAGTATGTGCTCGCCCATGGGATCGGAGTCGAGATGGGGATGGGCGTCGATCCGCAGGCGACGTCCGCCGTGGGAGATCACGTGGTAGGCGAGCACCTTGCCGGCGAAGAGCTTGCTGCCGTGGATCTGCCGTGAGAGGACGAGACGGTCGATGTCGTCCCAGGTCACGACGAGCGGGCGGCCGTAGGAGGTGTAGACGAGACCGCTGGCGTACAGATGCGTGCGGACGAACCCCTTGGGCATTCTCCACAGCATGATCGGAAGCGCGATGATCACCAGGAAGAGCGCCGCGAGCAGGTAGAGCACCAAGGCGGTCACCACCTTCTGGAGGCCCGGGATGTCGGTCCCGGTCTTGCTCAGGACCCAGTTCACGCCCCACAGCGCTCCTACGATCAAAGCGCCGATGGCCACCACGGCGACCACGATCTCCAGCGGGCTGGTGTTCTTGCGGGTGAAGACGTGATCGCCCAGGGAGCGCTCGGCCGCGAGGCGGGTGACGCGGGCGGACGGGGCGTACCCCTTCATCTGCGAGGCTTGAGGGAACCGCTTGATGACGGCGACACCCAGGGCCGTGACGGTCAGACCCGCGAGGAGGACAGTGGCGGCGGACAGCGCCGGGGTGTCGCCGAAGATCAGCACTCCCAGGCCGTACAGCGTCGTCGCCAGCCCGCCGAACACCACCAGCAGCATCAGGCAGCCCAAGTTCAACAGGGGCCCCTCGGAGTGTTGTTGCGCGTCTTCCGCCATGGTGTCCCCCGGAGAGATCGTGGATGTCGACGCTGAATGTAGCCGCTCCGGCGGTCCGCCGGGCTTCCTGCCCCTCGGCACCAGGGACCGCAACACCGCCCACTGCTCAGGCGAAGGCGGAGAGGGACACTGCGCGCTCAAGCTGCTGGCTCCGCCTCGGGAAGGCAGCAGAACCGGCCGCACACGCGCCGCTGACGTCCCGTTCTCACCATCGGCTCCCGGCGTACTCCACTGCCTGCGTCGGCAGCGCCCGTCAGCAGCGGGACTGGGTCGGCGACGGCCACAGCGGCTACCACATGCTCAAGAACCGGGAGACCGGCGAGTGCCTGAGGACCGACGGCGTCTCCAACTGAGCGACCTGGACCTCTTCAAGCGGATCGGCACCCACGACTGATTCGGGGGTAGCGGTCGCGGCGGCCCCCGGAAGGACCGCCCCCGACAGCCGACCTGCGCCACCCGCGACAGCGGCGGTCGGTGGGACCACGACGGGCTCCCCGGGGACACGTGTCCCCGGGGAGCCCGTCGTCGTGTCGGTTCCGCCGCCGACGCCTCGAACGCACCCGCCAGGATCTCGTCGGCGCTCCCGCGCCCTCAGTCGACGGATTGCCACACAAGTGTGCTCTGACCGCTAAAGCCTCGACTGCCGCAGCCCCAGCATGCTGACGACCGGGGCGACAGCGGGGCGCGGCGACACGCGTCGCCGGCATCCCGCTCTCCACCATCAGCTCGCGAGAAAGAGGTTGCAGTGAAGAAATTCCGCTTCGCCGCCCTGGTCGTCAGCGCGCTGGCCGTCGGTACGGTCCTTATGGCCCCCGCCTCCGCACAGGCCGCGACGACCTACTGGAGATTCCGGAACGTGGGGTTCGACACCTGTTTGACCAGTGGAAACAGCCCCTCGGTATACGCCACCGTCTGCCACGACTCCTCGACGTATCAGAACTGGGACTGGGTCGGCAGCGGTCACGGCAGCTACCACCAGCTCAAGAACCGGGCAACGGGTCTCTGCCTGATGACCGACGACAAGACGGGCACCAACGCCGTCTGGGGGAGCGACTGCTCCACCGGTGCCGACGGCCAGTGGTGGTACTACGACGACAGCGCGCGGCTCTTCTTCAACCAGCAGCCCGATGCACCGTACCTGAGGACCAGCACCGTCAAGGACGCCGTCTACTCCACCGACCCGAATCAAGCCGGCATCCCCTCCACCTACTACGAGTGGATCGGCACCCACAACTGAGTCGAGCGTGGCCACGAGTCCGCTTCCCCGCCCCCGGAATGAGGTCGCAGTGAAGAAAGTCCGTCTTGCCGTCGTCGGCGCCGTCGGTGCTCTCGTCGCCGGCGCCGGTCTCGTGTTCCCGGCCTCCGCCCAAGCGGCGCCCACTTACTGGACGTTCAAGAACGCCGGCTTCGGCACCTGCCTGACGGCCGGGGACACCGGGACCGCGTTCGCCACGTCGTGCGTCGGCAGCACCCGCCAGCAGTGGGACTGGAGCACCGAAAACGCCGGCAACGAGTACCACATGCTCGTCAACCGCAACACCGGTCAGTGCCTGAGGACCGACAACCTGACGGGTACCAACGCGGTTTGGACCAGTTCCTGCGACGGTTCGTCCGGTGAGTGGTGGTACTACAACGGCGAGAATCGCAGCATCATCAATCTGCTGGGCAACAACTCCGGCTGTTTGCTCAGGACGAGTACGACCAAGGACGCCGTCTACGCGACCGGCCCCGATCAGACCGGCATCCCGCACAGCTACTACCAGTGGACCGGCACCCACGACTGATCCGGGGGTGGCGGTCACGGGATCGTGGCCCGGCTGACGAGACCGGGCCCACGGCTGTCGCACTCGACGGCACGACCCTCACCGGCCCGTGCCGCCCGGACACCGCCGCACCCTCCCTGCACTGCTTGCTGCCCCGCCGAGCCCCGAATCGGCCGGCTGAACTCGCCTGAAGGGAACTCCCTTTCGGCGGCACCTGATTCGACAGCAACCGAAGGGAACCAAAAAGCATGACCGGGAAAACTCCTCTTTCCACCGCCAAGGCGTTAGCGCTCACCTCACTCGTTGCCGGCCTCATGACCATCACACCGAGCGTGAACGCCCGGACCCAGGCAGATCGGCCGTCCCATGACGTTCCGGTGGCGGCGGGGCCGAGCGGTGAGGCGACCCAGCGGATCGCCGACCGTCTGGGCGACTCCCGCACGGCCGGGGTCTATCTGGATCGCGGGAAGCAGAGATTCGTCGTCACCGTCATCGACGGCGAGGCGGCGGCAGCGGTCGAGGAATCCGGCGCCATACCCAGGCGGGTGACTTACGACAGCGCCCACCTGGAGTCCATCAAGCAGGGCCTCGACGCCGGCTTCAAGATCCCAGGGACGATGTGGGGCGTCGACGTCCCGGCCAACCAGGTGGTGGTCCGCGCCGACAGCACGGTCGGCGAGGCGGATCTCGCGGCGCTGCAGAAATTCGTCGCGCCTTATGGTGAGGCCGCTCGCGTCGTACGTACGGCGGGTGAGACCCAGCGGACGGCGGGCCCCATCAACGGCGGTGACTACATCGAGAACGCCTCCGTCTCGTGTTCGTACGGCTTCACCGTGCGGAAGAAGTCGGATCCGGACTACAAGGCGATCCTCACCGCGGGACACTGCACCAACACGTCGGGAAACGACTGGTCCAAGTCGGACGGCACGTACATCGGTTACACCACCGGCCACAACGTCGCCGACGGAAACGACTTCGGCCTGATCCGGGCCTACAACGCGAACGTGACGTACTACGGGAACGTCGAGGCCGCGAACGGCAACTCCCAGGACATCAGCTACTCGCGCGACAGCAAGGTCTGGGAGACCGCCTGCGCCTCCGGTTATCGCAGCAAGTACGCATGTGGCACGGTCATCTACAAGAACCAGACCATCAACTACTCCGACGGCATGACGGTCACCGGCATGGACGTCGCGCAGATCTGCCGCGATCACGGTGACAGCGGTGGGCCGCTCTTCGCCGATGACGCCGCGCTGGGCCTCCTGTCCGGGGGCAACGACAGCACCTGCCAGAGCTTCTACCAGCCGGTCAACGAGGCCCTGTCCTGGTACGGGATGGAAGTCTTCTGAGACCCGGCCCGGCGGTCGTGACTCCCCGGCTCCCGTAGCGGGACCCGATCCCCGCGCTCACCGAATCCAGTCTTCTTCGAGGTGCCGGTCGCGGCCTTCGAGGATCTCCGCGCCCGTCGCCGGCAGAGCGAAGCCGGCCATCGGACAGGCGCGTTCGTCGACACGAGTGAAGGAGTAAACACATGCGTTTCCGTTCCCGCCTCACCAAGCTCGCCGCCTGCGCCACCACCGCCGTGGGTCTCACCGTGGCCGTGGCCACCTCCGCCTCGGCCTCGACGTTCACCGTCCCGGTCTACGGCACCTCCGGCTCCTACCTGGGCGCCGGTTACTTCATCTCGGGCGGCTCCGGCACGATCAAGGTCTACGACGCCTACTGCGACGGCGACAACGGCATCATCGCCGCGGCGTACGTCGTCCGCGGCACCTCGTGGGTCACGAGCGGTCTGGTCGGCACGCGGGGCTGCGGCACGACCAACACCAACGACCTCTCCGACAACGACCCGCGCCCCGGGTACGGCGAGGAGGTGAAGCTCAGCGTGTGCAAGCTGCTGCCGGACGGCACCTGGAAGGACTGCCAGGACTACTTCGTCACCAACAACTGACCAGCGCCGCTCACGACGACCGCGGGCCGTCGGGTCCGGCGGCCCGGCGACCTGTGGGACGCGCCGCCCACATCCCGTTCTCCACCATCAGCTCTCAGAAAAGGGGCGCAGTGAGAAAACTCCGACTTGCCGCCGTCAGTGCCCTCGGGGCGCTCGTCGCCGGTGTCGGCCTCGTGTTCCCGGCTTCCGCCCAAGCGGCGCCCACCTACTGGACGTTCCAGAACGCGCGCTTCGGCACATGTCTGACCGCGGGGGACACCGGGACCGCGTTCGCCACGTCGTGCGTCGGCAGCACCCGCCAGCAGTGGGACTGGGTCGGCGACGGTCACGGCATCTTCAAGCAGCTCAAGAACCGGAACACCGGTCAGTGCCTGATGACCGACAACGTGACGGACGTCAACGCCGTCTGGACGAGCTCGTGCAGCGGTTCCGCCGGCCAATGGTGGTTCTACAACGCCGACACACTGAGGCTCTACGACGACCTCGGCGCGTTCAACGAAGGCTGGCTGCGGTCGAGCAACACCACGAACGCGGTCTACGCCACCCGCACCTACCAGGAGGGCGACGCCTACTACACCTGGATCGGCACCCACGACTGACCGCCGGGCTCACCCGAGCCCGAACCGGGCGTCGATGCCCGCCACGATGTCGGCCAGTCCTTCCTCGAAGTGCCGGTCGTAGTCGGTGTACAGATGCACGGTGGACAGGGCGCGCGCGGCCTGGGCGGGGTGAAGCCCGCCGCCGTGAACAGCCGCAGGTCCTTGGTCGTCACCGGCAGGAACTTCCGGGCTGTGGCTACGAGGTACGACAAGCGGGCCTATGTCTTCCACGGCACCGTCACTGTCGCAGCGATCCGGCTCTGGCTCCGCACATGAGCTTTCGGGCGGTCGGATCGAGGGGCAGATGAGCGAGGAACTGCATGGGCCCGCCACATTCGCGGCAGTTCGGCCAGACGAATCCATCGGGGACGAGCGGCACTCCCCCCGTGCGCAGTACGGGAGCGTCAGCTACGGCTTCTCCGCCGTTGACCAGCAGCATGGCCAAAGCCTAGGTGCAACCTTCCCCGGTCCGACCGGAGGGGGCGACCGGGCGCTGCCGAGCCAAGATCCGCCGGACAGGCCCCAGTGGAGACGGAGCCCGGAAGACGCACCCTGCAGGCAGGGCAGGAGCCTGATGGGGATGTGGACCGGGTGCGGAGGGAGCGGGTCCCGGAGGGCTGGTGCTGGGACAGGCGGAGGAGCGGCATCGCTCCGGTCCGGCAACCGCGCGGGAGGTTCGTGTGTTCTTCCTTGGTGGCCCTTTTTGCTGTCAGAGGGGCTGGCTGCCGTGTTCTCGCAGGGCTTTGGCCAGGTGATCGGCGAGTGGTTTGGGCAGGTTGTGGCCGTGCACGGTGCCAAGGAGGGTTTCGGCGAGCAGGTGGAGTTTGGTGTTGCTGTTCTGTGAGGTGGTGACCAGGACCTGCCATGCCTGCTCGGCGCTGATGGTGTAGGAGGCCATGAGGATGCCGCGGGCGATGTCGATGGCCGGGCGGGTCTGCATGGCGCGTCGCAGTTGGTCGTTTTCCGTCTTGACGTCGTCCGCGGTCGGGTCCGCGTCCTGCTCCGGGCCGGACGGGGTCTTGTCGCCTCCCGTGCCGGGGGCTTGGGCCGTGTCCGTGGTGGTGAGCACGTCGACGGTGCCCGTCAGCTCGAGCAGGCGCTGCACGGCCGGGCTGGAGACCCGGAGGGTGAGGGTTTTGGCGGCCTCGCGGGCATGCCGGCGTACGCGCAGCAGAACGTTGAGCCCGGAGCAGTCGCAGAACGCGATTCCGGCGAGGTCGACGTCCACCCCGTCCGTCGACTGGTTCAGAGCGTCCTGCAGTACCTGTCCCAGCACGGGGCTGCTGTCGAAGTCGATCTCGCCGGACGCCGTGACCAGAGTGTGGCGGTCGTGCGTGCCGGGGTGGACGGTCAACGACAACGGAGGAAGGCAGGAGGCGAGGCGCCGTTGGGTGCCGCAGTCGATGCACTGCTCCTGATCGCCCGGCAGGGCGGTGACGTGATCGGACATGGTGACTCCCGAGCATCCGTCCTTCTTCCAGCATTCCCACTCTCGCCTTCCACGTCAACAGATACATGAAACGTAAGTCGTGCTTTTGAAAGCGTGAAACGTCCGCCCTACTCTGTGGGTATGGACGGAGTGGCGGAGCCGTATGCGAGCTGGACGTTTCTGACCAATCACGCGCGGGTGCTGGCTGCCGTCGCCGAGGACGACACCACCCGCATCCGTGACATCGCCGCGCGCTGCCGGCTGACCGAGCGGGCGGTCCAGCGGATCATCGTCGACCTCGAAGAGGGCGGCTACCTGACCCACATCCGCCAGGGCCGTTCCAACCTCTACCGGGTCTCTCCCGACACCGTGCTGCGCCATCCCGCCGACGGTGAGGCGACCGTCGCGGGCCTGTTGGCCCTGCTGGTCCGTCATGACCGCGTCGACGCCGCCACCGGTGCCGACGCGGATCCGGACGGTCAACGGTGAGGATCATCCGCCCGGTGACAGCAGGTAGCCGCGGCCGGGGTCGTGCAGCCCCGGCGCTGTGACCTGCACGGGCCGAACAACGTGACCGCCGCGGTGGCGGCGACAGCGCCCGGTTCTGAGCGGATACGGCTGGGAACCGCGCCGGCACCAGCGGGCCGTCGTTCGGTGATGGATTCGTGAGAGCCGTCGCTCCAGCAGAGATCGGCCCCCCGGGGGGTGCCCGGCGTGGGAGGTCGGGTGGCAGCGCTGTTTCCGGCGCGCGCTCGCCCATGTGAAGGCGGCACCCTGAGAGGACGGACCGGAAGGCAACGATCAGCGGCCGCAGTGCGGACACCGACGGCTGCGCCCCCCGGGTCGCCCCCTCGGTGCCCACGGCTCGCATCTGGCGGCGTGGGCGTTCGGCGCATTCACCGTTGCTCCGCATGCGATCGACGGGAGGCGGGGGAGGCCGGACCTGAACCGGTGACGGCACACGGGTGCCCGCAGGCGGCAGAGGCAACGACGGTCCCGGTCGGCACAGGGGTTCTCGGGGCTGAGCACGTTCGGCGTGCGCGGCGCCGAGCTCGTACGCTCAGGCGTCGTGTCGGGCTGCCGGGCACAGCGATGTTGACCAAGATGGGGGTCTGGAACGCGGGCGGCCCGCGATGGGGCGCGCCACGCACCGCACGGACGCACGGGAGGTGCTGTGACTCTTGGTGAAGCCGTCCTGGCGGACCTTTTGGCACGGTCTCACCGTGCCTCCGCCAGGGAGGTCGGGCTGCTGGTCGACGAGGCGGGCCGACGCCTCGGGCTGTCGAGTGCACGGCTGTACGTGCCCGACCTGCAGCAGATCAAGCTGATCGCCCTTCCGCACCCCGCCACCGCCCCGGGCGAGGAAGCCCTGGACATCGACAGCTCCCTGGGCGGCCTCGCTTACCGTACGCAGCAGCTCCAGCGGTCGCGCGACGGTGGCACGGCATGGTTGACGATGATCGACGGAGTCGAGCGGGTGGGCGTCATGAAGGTCACCGCGCCCGCCCTCACCCCCCAGCTCCTGGAGGACGGCCAGGCGCTGGCGGGGCTGGCCACCCTGCTGGTCGTGTCCAAGTCGGCCTTCAGCGACCTGGTGATCACGCGGGAGCGCTCAAGGGCCATGACCATCCAGGCGGAACTTCTGTGGGCGTTCCTGCCGCCGCGCACCATCGGTACCGGTCAGGTCACCTCCAGCGCCGTCCTGGAGCCCGCCTACGACATCGGCGGGGACGCCTTCGACCACAACCTCGTCGACGGCATCCTGTACCTGACGCTGCTGGATGCCATGGGTCACGATCTGGCCTCCGGAGGGGCCAGCGCAGCCGCTCTCGCAGCCTGCCGTTCCACCCGCCGCACCGGTGGCACCCTGCTGGACGCCGCCGTCACCATCGACCGCACTCTCGGCCAGTGGATCCCCGGCCGCCTCATGACCGCCGTCCTGGCCCGCCTCGACACCGTCAGCGGCTGGTTCACCTGGATCAACTGTGGCCATCCACCGCCCCTGCTCATCCGCGACGGCCGTGTCCTGCCCCACGTTCTGGAGAGCGCCCCGCAGCTCCCCCTGGGGCTCGGGTTCCACACCGACACCCCTCCCGCGCAGTATCGCGCCCGTCTCCAGCCGAGGGACCGGATCCTCCTCTACACCGACGGCGTCACCGAAGCCCGCGCACCTGACGGCGACCTCTTCGGCGAACAGCGCCTCACGGACACCGTCATCCGCTCCATGACCGAGGGCGACAGCGCCCCCGAGGCCCTGCGCCGCCTCATCCAGAATCTCCTCAACAACGAAGAACACCGGCTCCGCGACGACGCCACCATCCTGCTCGCCGAATGGCACCCCACGCCTGATGCGGAAGCCGTCTCCGGCTGATGTGAAGCCGGCCCGGGCGGCGGTACGGCGGTGGCCCATCACTCCGAGGAAGGGAGCGGCGGGCCACTGGCGGCACACCGGCCGTATCGCTACGACACCGTCGGCGGCTGCCGGCCGAAGCCCGCGGTTGTCGTGGGCTGTCTGCGCGCTTCTGGCGGTTCCGGCATGCCGCCCTGCACCGGCCACAGCTCATGGAACTGCTCAGCGCCGACGAGGCCGGATTGTCGTGACAGGGTTCTGATTACGACGCTGGGCAGCGCCGGGGCCGCGCATGGCACAGACCACACGGGAGCCCGGGGCACCGTCCGCTCGCCCCCACGGCGCGAGTCCGCGAGCGCCAGGGTGCGGGTGGTACGGGTGGTACGGGCACGGGACCGAAGGGCCTGTTCGGCCGGCAGGCGAACGGCTCTGCCGACCGGCTGACCGAGCCGCTGGTACGCCTCGAAGGCGAACTGCCCACCAGCTGGGACACCCGCCCCGGCGGCGGTCGTCGAGCGCTCCCGGCGGGTCCTGGACGAGCGCGGGCCGCCGGATATGGCTTCTGCACCAGCGGGCAGCTGGTCGCCGAGGAGTACCACGTGCAGGCGCTGATCGCCCGGGGCGGTATCGGGACCCCTCATCTGGCTCGACGAGCGGTTCCTCGCCGAGCACACCGTCGGTTTCAAGGAGTCCGCCGTGTCTGCGCTTTCGTCTCGGACGCTGCCTGATCGGCGAGGCCGCCGGCGCCGAGGGGGCCGGTGTGTGCCACAGGCTCCTCGGCCTCCAGACGCGGCAGCGCTCGGCGCGAGACACGCAGGACCAGGGAGGGCAGGACCGCGCGTACCGGCTGGGTCAGGCGCAGCCAGGGTGGTGCGTACACGGCCGTGCGCCGCCTCTCCATACCTCTTACCAGGTGGGCGGCGACCGTGGCTGCGGGGTATACGCGGCGGGCCGGCGGGGGCATGTGGGAGCGCAGTTCGCGCAGGACGGCGTGCCGGTCGGCGTCGCGGATCATGTCCGTATCGGTCCAGTTGAGGTAGGCGATGCCTACCGCGACCCCCTGGTGGGCCACCTCCGCGCGCAGCGAGTGGGCGAAGGATTCGACGCCGGCCTTGGAGGCGCAGTACGCGCTCATCATGGGGGCGGCTCCGATCGACGCCAGCGAGGCGACCTGGAGGAAGTAGCCCCCGGTGTCGAGCAGGTCAGGCAGATAGGTGCGGGCGGTGTGAGCGCTGCCGATGAGGTTGACGTCGATCACGCGGCGCCAACTGTCCGGGTCCGAGCCTAGGAACGGGCCGCCCTCGGCGATGCCCGCGTTCGCCACCACGGCTGAAGGCCGTCCCAGTCCGGCCCGTACGGCCTGGGCCGCCGCGTCCATCGCGGCAGAGTCGGTGACGTCGACCTCGACGGCCAGCGCGGGTCCCGGCAGAGACTCCGCAACCGCTTCCAGGACGGTCTTCTCAAGGCCGAGCAGGGCCACCCGGGCGCCGCGCCGGGCGACTTCGTGAGCGAGAGCCGCGCCCACGCCGCGGGCGGCTCCGGTGATGACGACCGTACGGTCGACGAGCGGACTGCTGCGCATGGGATGCCTTTCTTTCTCGCCCGGGCCGGCCTCTCGTCGAGACCTTCTCGCCAAGGCGGTCCTCGGATGCACTTCAGGGCTGCGAAGCCGGCGATGGTGTGGCCGGGGTGCCAGGGCGTCCGGGCCTCCTCCTTCATCCGCCTCGTACCGACGGTCATGGCCCTGCGCGAACTCCTGGACTGCGCCGGCTTCCTGCGCTGGGAGGGCCGCTGGCAATGGATTGCTCGTACGCGTTCACGCCGTTCTTCGTGCGCCGTGTCGAGGTGGTGGGGGCGGGGTCAGGGTCAGCGTCAGCGTCTGGTTCCGATGCGGTCGCGTCGGGCGAGCAGGCGCTGGGCGCCGGCGAGGCCGGGCGGCCGGTGGCGGTGCAGCGCGGCGCGGGCGGCGTTGGCGCCCGGAGCGCCGTGTACGCCTCCGCCGGGGTGTGCTCCGGCGGAGGCGAGGAAGAGACCTGGTATCGGGGTCTCCGGACGTCCGGTGCCTGGAACGGGACGGAAGACGAGCTGCTGGTGTATTGCGGTCGTGCCGCCGTTGATGGCGCCCCCGACGAGATTGCCGTCGAGCGTCTCAAGAGTCGGCGGTGCCAGGATGCGGCGGGCGCGGATCAGGGCGCGGAAGCCGGGCGCGAAGCGTTCTACCTGCTGTTCGACGCGGTCGGCCATGCGTTCCTGGTCTTGGGAGTTCCAGGTGCCGGTGATGCCCTCGCCGGCGGCGTCCGCGGTGATCTCGTGGGGGACGTGGGTGTATGCCCAGGCCGATTCCGTGCCCTGCGGCGAGCGGGTGGCGTCGGCGGTGGTCATCTGGCCGAACAGGAGGAACGGGCGGTCAGGGACCTGCCGCATTGCGATCTGTGCGGCGAAGCGGGTGAGTTCGTCCAGGCCGTCGGCGAGATGCACGGTGCCGGCCCGGCCCGCCTGCTCGGCCTGCCAGGGCACGGGTCCGTCGAGGGCCCAGTCCACCTTGAAGGTGGCGAAGTCCCACTGGAAGCGCCGCAGGTCCTCCAGGAGCTGCGTGGGCAGGAGCTCGGGTGCGAGGAGCTCGCCATACAGGATGGGGACCGCGACGTCCGCCAAAACCGCCCGCCGCGCCCGCACCGTTTCCCCTGTGGCCGTACGTACCCCCACAGCCCGACCGCTGCGGACGATGACCTCGTCCACGCGCTGCCCGCAGCGCACCCGGCCGCCCCGTGACGTGAGGCGGTGGTTCAGGGCTTGGGTCAGGGAGCCGGAGCCGCCGACGGGAACGGGGAAGCCGTACGTCTGCCCGAGCATGGCCATCAGCCAGCCGAACCCGCCGCTGCCGGCCGACTCCGGGGCGAGGTCGGCGTGCAGGGCGTTGCCGGCCAGCAGCAGAGGGCCGCCCTGGCCCTGGAACTCCTCCTCGCCCAGACGGCGCACCGGCAGGATCAGCGAGCGGGCTATGCGCAGTCCGCCCGAGGCCCGTAGTCGCAGCGCCAGCCGCGTCGTCGCGCGGACGGGCGGGAAGGGGGTGAACAGGAAGTCCAAGAGACCGGGGGACAGGTGCTGCCACATCTCGTGCAGTCGCCGCCAGGCTGCCCCGTCGCCCTTTGCGAAGGAGTCGAGGGAGGCGGCGGTGATCTCGATGTTCCGGTCCAGGACGGCACAGGTGCCGTCGGTGAGCGGGTGCGCCAGCACACTTGGGGCGTGGCCCCACCGCAGCCCGTGGTCCTCCAGGTGCAGGCCGGTCAGGATGGGGGATGCGGCGGCGAGAGGGTAGAAGGAGCTGAAGACGTCGTTGACGAAGCCGGGGTCGACGGCGCGGTCGTGGCGAACGGCCCCGCCCGGTTCTGGCTGTGCTTCCAGCACCTCGACGCTCCAGTCAGCGTCTGCCAGGACATTGGCGGCGACCAGGCCGTTGGGTCCCGCGCCGATGACGACGGCGTCAGGCATGACCTGCTCCGCTCACCTCGGCCACGGTCGCGGTCGCCTCGTGGGCGGGCTCCTGGCTCTCGCACAGCCTGGCCAGCCGGGCGAGCATGGCGCGGTGGCGAAGCTGGATCAGCGCTTCGAAGGCCACGTTGTGCAGTCGCCCTCCTGCTCCCCGCAAGGGGTGCTCGTCCACGATGACCAGGCAGTCCTTTCCCCACGGCCGCAGCTCGACGGCGATGCGCGCGGTGCCCAGGGCGCCGGCGTGGGCCTCCAGCTCCAGGACGGCGTTCTCCTCGCTGCGGCGGACGACGGTCTCGTTGCCCACGCGCACGGGGCCGAACCGGATCTCGTAGCGGATGGCCGCGTCCAGTTGCGGCCATTGACCGCGGACCGCGTGCGACCGGGAGGTGCCCACCACCCAGTCCGCGTAGCGGCTGCCGTCGGCCAGAACAGCCCAGACGTCGCTCGGGTCGACTCGGATCAGACGATGGCGTACAGCCACGCAGACCTCCTCCACCCCCCTGGCCGGTGGTCCGTCAGTCCGGTCCGAGTGCCCGCCCAGACCTCGGCGAACCATTGCCACGCGTCAGGTTCTCCCAGGCACCGCGGGCCGTCATGGCTGGGCGCAGCCACCGCACCGTGGCTCGTTCGAAGGCGCAGCTGGTCCTGCCGGAGTCCGGCGGGACGAGACCTGCCGGCGGAGCACGCCGACAACTTCTCTTCCGCCCCCTCGATCGGCAGGTGCGTGGAGGCCTGCAAGCGGGTGGGAAGGCATCACAGGCAGCCGCTCATGAGTGCGCGGCACGGGGCACGACCGTTTCCGCCGGCCACATCCGGCCCTCCTGCTGCGCGACGGCACGGTCCAGGAGATCGATCTGGACGTGGGCCTGCCCGCATCCCGGCGCAGGGGCCGTATCGGGTGCAGGATCTCGACCTGTGCCCCGGTGACCGGCTGGTGCTCTGCACCGACGGCATGCAGGAACGCCGGGCGGACACCGTCGATCTGCCCGACACCATCCACTACGTCACAATCGAATGCCTATGCGAGATTGTGTGCATCCTGCGGCCGCGGTCACCGGCGCCACCGAGAACCACCTCCAGGACGCCGCCACGATCCGTGCCGCAGTCCTGTACCTGGACCGGCATGGGGGCCTGCCGACACAGACCGCAACGCGAATGCCGGAGCCGATACCCGACCCGGTCGCGCGACCCGGACCACGGCGCCCGCTGGGCGGCGTCCGGTTCGGTGACGGCGGCGGGTGCCTGTGCCGTGCGCGGCCTCCTGTTCGTCAGGCGCAGCTGATTTATTCTGTATAGCCCGAGATGTTCCGTTAGTCTGCGGACTCCCAAGATGATCACAGAAGCGGGAGAAGCGCGTGTCCAAGATCGCCCTGTTCGGCGCCACCGGAACCATCGGATCCCGCGTCCTGGACGAGGCCCTCAGCCGCGGGCACCGGGTCACAGCCGTCGTACGTGACGCGGCCAGGCTCACCAAGACCGACCCCAACCTGACCGTGGTCACCGGTGACGTCCTGGACCCGGCATCCGTTGCCGCGGTGGCCAAGGGCCAGGACACCGTGATCAGCGCGGTCGGCGGAGGCGATGGCCCAGGCCACGTCGCCACCATCAAGCCCGCCGCCGAATCCCTGGTGGCCGGTCTGCGCACGCTGGGCGCCGACGCACCCCGGCTCATCCTCGTCGGCGGCGCCGGTTCCCTGCGCACGCCTGACGGCAAGCAGGTCTGGGATGCCGAGGGCCTGCCGGAGTTCCTGCTCCAGATCATGCACGCCCACGGAGACGCCCTGGACTTCTGCCGCACCGTCACCGACGTGAAGTGGACCAATCTCAGTCCCGCCGGCACCATTGCGCCGGGCGAGCGCACCGGCAGCTACCGCACTGCCGTGGACGACCTGATCGTCGACGCCGACGGCACCAGCCGCATCTCCGTGGAGGACTACGCCGTCGCCCTGCTCGACGAGATCGAACAGCCGCAGCACATCGGAGAGCGATTCACCGTCGGCACCTGACCCGGATCCGGGTCGGCGACAGACAGGTCGTACCGGGGGAGGACGTCGGTGGCGGCGATGGTGTCCCGGGGGGTGAGGGCCCGGGCGCCCTGGCCGGCGAATCGATCGGCGTGCACCGGCCCCTTCAACGGCCGCCCCGGGCAGGGCGTGCTGGGCGATGAGGTCACCGGTGCCACCCCGGCCGTAGGGCGGGAGGGGCGGCCAGGCCCGGGCCAGGACGCAGAGGCGCACGCTCACGATGCTGTGCTCGGAGCCTGTCGCACCGAGTCGGCGTCCGGAAGCGGCTGTTCGGTCATCTGCGGCACTGCGCTCCGTGTCCCGCGTCCTGATCGCAGTCTCTCCACCGCGCAGTACAGCGGCCTCCGTGCGGCTCGGAGCCGCTGGTGCGCGTTCAGGGGCAGTCGGCACTGCGGACCGGTGCCTCGAGGCGGTCAGTTCGCCGGCGTGCCTTGTCGCGGTAGGCGCAGGGTGAGGAAGAGCCGTCGGACGGGCATTGCGATGGTGCGACGTCCTGCCGGTGGGGCGTCACGGGCACCGGAAGCCGTTGTCGTACCGATCACGGTGAGCACCGGTTCGAATGGGACGGCCCGTCAGGGGATCTCGGGTGGGCGTGAAGGCAGGGGATCCGGTTCGGTTCGGGGCTTTCGAACCTCGAGGCCCGCCGGCCCGGAGCGGCTGGCTACTCACCAGTGGTCGCCTGGGGGGCTGGGGTCGGTGACGTGCCCACGAGCTTGCGGAGGAAGCGATCGACCTGGTCCTCCAGCGGGGGCCAGTGCTGGTCGGGTTGGTTGACCCGCATGGAGACCGCGCCGTGCACGGCGGCGCGCAGGTCGAGCGCCACCATGGAGGCGTCGTCCGTTGGAGCCAGGCCGGCGTCCATGCATCTTTGGACCGAGGCAGTGGTCGTACGCCCGAGCTCTTCCTTGAAGCGCATGTCCACACGCTGGTTGAGGGTGCTTTCGTGCAGCACCTTGTAGAGCCCCGGGTGGTCGTGTGCCCAGGCCCCGAGTACGAGGCTTCGGGCGCGCAGTTGGGCGACCGGGCAGTCTTCGGTGAGCTCGGCCTGCCGGACGGCGAGCATCAGGTCCTGGTGGCAGCGCTCCAGAGCCGCCAGGACGAGCGCATCGCGGTCGGGAAAGTGCAGGTACACCGACGTTGCGGCGACGTTGATCTCCCGGGCGACGGCCCGCAGGGACAGAGCCTGGTCGTCACCGAGCTCGTCGAGCATGCGGAGAGTGGCGGCGAGGACGTCCTCTCGGAGGCGTTCGCCCTGGCCCCGGGGATTGCGCCCGCGCGGCTGTCGCTTGCTCGGTGACTTGGGATCCACGGTGATCGATTGTATCTGTACATTCATTGCCCTACAGTCGTAGCGCTACAGCTGTTCACTTACGAGGGGGAGCCTTGCGCAGCGCACGACTCGAAGAGAACAAGCAGACCGTCCTGGCCTTCTACCGGGCCGCGATCAATGACAAGGACCACGACGCGGCCTCGAAGCTGCTGAGTCACGGCTACATCCAGCACAATCCCCGGATCGCGGATGGGCTGGAGGGCTTCCGGGAGTTCGTCGGAACCCTCGAGGCGGACTTCCCCCACCTCCGCGCCGAGGTGAAGCGGATCTTCGCCGAGGGCGACCACGTGATCGCCCACGTCCACGGCGTCCGGGTGCCGGGCGGCCCCGAAACGGCGATCGTCGACATCTTCCGCCTGGAGGACGGTCTGATCGCCGAACACTGGGACGTCATGCAACAGATCCCCGACGAGGCGCGCAATCAGAACGGCATGTTCTGACCGGGCGATGGCCTCGGTCGGGTGATCTCGCGGCCGTCCGGGCATGAGAACAGGGCCTCCTGCACAGCTCGCGGGTGTCGAAATCCGCGCGCAACAGGAGGCCCTGGCGTCGCAGCCTTCCGTGTCGCTCTCGAATGCGTCCGACTCGGTTGCCCGACCGTGTGATTGCGTCGCGCACGTGTACGGGGACGCGGCCGACCACGGGGAACGCGTGCGGCGCCGCCCGCCTGACGTAACTGCTGCTGAATGGGCCGCTGTCCGGCGCCTGTTGTCGGTGCCGGCCTGGACGAACATGCGTTCTTCCGCCGCCGGCGCGACCACGGTCTGGCCAAGGAGTCTCGCGACCGGCTCCGCCGCCCAGGCCCTGCTCGCCCAAGCCGCCGCCGCGCACCATCGGCTGGCCCTGGTTCGGGCCGACCTCGGAAACCCAGGATTCCCGACAGGGCCAAGCTCGGCGGTGATGGGTCAGGACCGCTATGTCCGCGCCGAAGCCGACCACCAGACGTCCGTCGGGCGCCCCTGCCAGTCCCCTGATACGGGAAGGAAAGGCGTACGCACCGATCTGCTGCCCTGTGCTTGCGTCGCACGTCCACACGGTTCGGTCGCCGCCGGCGACGACGACAGGGCGACCGTCCAGCGTGCCGGTCGCCCCCGCACGCACCTCACCGGTGTGTCCCGTGAGCGGCGGTGCCAGCAGTTCGCCCGTGGCCAGGTCCCAGAGATGGACTGCTTCTGCCCTGTGACTGGTGAGAATGACGCTGCGGCCCTCGAGCGTCTCCAGGGCCAAGGCGCCTCGTTGCCGCGGCTGCACTCCGATCCATCGGCTCGTGGTCAGGTCCCAGACGCGGCCTTCCCCGGTCACACCGACGAAGCGGCCGTCGACTGCCGCGAAGAACTCGATGGAGGGGCTGGTGTACTCGCTTGGCGGGTCGGCTGGGTCGTCGGTCCGCCGCGCATCATGGCCGACATCGCCCTGGTCGGCATGGCCAACGTGGTGACTCCCGTCGGCATCGCCCAGCAGGCGGTGGCTGCCGCTCTCGACGCCCCGGATGCGGACGCCGACGTGGCCGTGGCCACCCGCACCTGGCGGCAACGCTGCGACCTGGTCCTGTCGGAGCTGGCCGACTATCCGTGCATACGGCCGCACGGCGGCTGGTCGCTGCTCATCGACACCACCGCGCTGGACCTCACTCCGGCCCAGGCGTCCCAACGGCTCTTCCGGCACGGGAAGGTGGCAGCGACCCCCATGACCGGCTGGGGCCCACACGGCGGCCACCACCTACGGCTGGTCTTCGCCAACGAGCCCGTCGAACGCCTCGACGGACTGCGGGACCGCTTCGCAGCCGCCTTCGGCTAGACGTGGCCCACCCGGGCAGGCGCCCAGCTCGGCCCCTTCCCTCCAGAGGGAGCGCGTCAGAGATCTCGTGTAAGTCGGGTTGGTGTCATTGGATGCCGAGCCGGTCCTCGAAGAACAGGGAGAACTGGTTCAGTGCCTCTTTCCAGTGTGCGGCGACGTGGTTCGCGTCGGCGCTTCTGGGTTGATCTGCTCGCGGACTGCGAGGTGGAGCACCTTTGACGCGGCCTGCTCCGAGGGGAGACGGCCGCGGTTTCGGGTGGCCTTGCGGAGCCGCGGGTCGGCCGCGGGTGTAGGCCTGGACTGCGGCCTGGCCCAGGAGGCCGGCCTGCTGGTTGCGCTGTTCGGCGACGATGCCGAGGGCGTCTTCGGTACCACGGAGCCGCTCGCGTAGACGCGCCGCCGCCTGCTCGATTTCACGCAGGGCCTGCTCGCGGCGGGCTGGACGGCTTGGACGCTGTCGAACTGCCCCTGGAGGTCTGCGAGAGCGGTGTGGACATCGGCGACGGTGGAGCCGGGCCGGGCCGTGCCGTGCGCGCATGGCCGACCGGTCCGGCCCGAACAGGATCAGACGGTGGGCCGGTCCGTGGAGAGGAGCCACTGCCAGCGTCTGCGCTCCGTGACGAGGGTGGTGGCGACGAGGAACGAGACGAGCACTGCCGCGTAGGCGGGCCACACCACCCACGCGGCGATCGCGGCCGCCGCGAGCTGGATCAGCACGAGCAGGATCGTGACCGTACCCGAGACAGGGACGACCACCTGCGCCTTGTCCCCCGGAGTGGCGAAGACGGTCGGCAGGCCGATCAGCGCCACCAACGCCAGGACGGCGAGGAACCAGGAGTACTCGGACAGCGCCCACGGCGCGGCCACCCAGGCGACGAGTTCCGTGGTGAAGCGCAAGACGGATGCGATCCGATCGTCCGGTCTCTCCACGTTCTTCCCCCCGAGAAGTGTTGACCACCGGCGCGAGATCATACGACGACTCACGCGAGAACGCGGTCTGATGAGCCGTGCCAAACCGCCTTCACCACCCTGCTGTTCTGTGCCGTCGCTCAGGGCGTCGACAGCTGGTCGTACATCCGGAACGTGTAGGTCGCGTCGTAGGTCATCAGATTTCCGCTCGACGCCGGCAGCCCGAGCCGCGTGTTGAGGGGCACCGTGAGCGGCCCGCAGTGTTCGGCGGCGGGAGCGGCGAAGGTGTCGTCGTATGCCGAGAACTTGATCAGTGGCGGATCCTGCGAGACCCACTGCGACGGCCCCGACCGCTTCAGCTGGAAGTCGACCGGCCGGTTCGCCCCGATGGTGCATCCCTGCGGCAGCAGCGGGCTCAGCAGCCGGAAGCGCAGGCTGAACTGCCCGGTGTAGAAGTCGGACCGGCCACCGTACTCCGGCTTGATCGCCAGTCGAAGCCGCCGCGGTTCCTTGCCCGCCGAGGTGCCGGTCAGCCCGTCCGGAACGGCGGTCGGTGCACTGTGCATCGCACCCCACACCTGCCCGTCGGTGCCGTCCGGCAGCGGTCCCTCGGCGTGCGTCATGGTGATCGGAGCGAGAGTCACGACGACCTTGCCCATCGTCAACTGCGGTGCCGCAGTGTGCACTTCACACCTCCACCGAGCCGGATCGGCACCGGCGGGAAGGGGCGGGCAGTCACTGAAATCGGTCGCGGACCGGGCGATGGCGGTACGAGGTTCGGCGTGCGCGGAACCTGGTGCGTACAGCCCCACAAGGCCTGTCAGGGCAGCGGCGCCGACGAGGGTGACCGCCACGCGGCGGGCGAGGGACGGGCGGGAGAGACCGGCAGTGGCGTTCGGCATGACCGACATCCTGCCGATCGCGCCGGACCGGCCGCCATCGGTGACTACCCCGTCTCAACCCCGAGCCCACCCTGACGACTTGTCGGGGGATCAGACCGGCGCGCCGTCGGCCGATGGGCGACGCGCCGTACGTCTCGTTCACTCGGCACGTTCGCCTCCCCAACGCCATCGGACGGTCTCGCACCCACAAGCCCCAGTGCTCACGCCGGAATTGCCCGTTCCAGCATGTCTGTGCACTACCGTGAACGTCTGTACCCGTGCAAGAGACGAACGGTCGAGGCTGATCACGTGGCAGACATCACTCTCCCCACCGCGGTCATCCTCACGGCCTTATCTGTGGAGTATGACGCCGTACGGGCCCATCTCACCGACATCGAGACGCTCGTGCACGCTTCCGGCACCCGTGCCGAACGCGGCCGACTCGCTGGCACCCCGTGGTACGTCGCCCTCGCTGAGATCGGCGAGGGAACCCTCACGGCCGCCACCCTCACCGAACGCCTCAACACCTGGCTCGCCCCGCAGATCTTGCTGTTCGTTGGTGTCGCGGGCGGTCTGAAGCACGACATCGACATCGGCGACGTCGTGGTGGCAACCAAGGTCTACGGTATCCACGGCGGCAAGCAGACCCCGGAGGGCTTCCTCGTACGCCCCGAAGCCTGGCGCTCCTCCCACCGCCTGGAGCAGGCCGCCCGCCACGCCCTGCGTGGCACCGAGTACCAGGCCCACTTCAAGCCGATCGCCGTCGGAGACGTCGTCCTCGCCGACGCCGAGTCCGCGATCTCACGCCACATCCACGAGCACTACAACGACGCCGCCGCCATCGAGATGGAAGGATCCGGCGTCGCCCAGGCCGCCCACCTCACCGGCACGCTGGACACGCTGATCATCCGAGGCGTCAGCGACAAGGCCGACATGAACAAACGCGAACGGGATGCAGAGGCCTCCCAGCCGAAGGCCGCGCAGAGCGCAGCAGGGGCCGCCGTCGCCGTCCTCCGGGAGCTGGAACCGACCTACGCTGCCGCCGGCCCTGACGGCGAAGGACGGGGCGGCGGAGGGTTGAGTCTCCCGGACTGGCGGGCCCGGCTCCGGAGACGGGGGCTGCTTATCTGGGGCAGCGAGTTGTTCGCCGCTGGGATGGCCGATCCCGACGACACGTCTGAGCCGCTGGAACGGGACAAGGCCGACAACACGCCTCAGCCGCTGAAGCAGGACGACGCCGTAGACGCCGACCTTCTTCGAACTGGTCGACTGCCATATCTGCAAAGACAGTTCGAGGGAATCGGCCGCCAGTTCGACGACTGGGTGGCTGACTGCCATCAGAGACGTGGTGAGGTCAGACTCAAGGTCTTCTGGATCGTGGGCGAACCGGGTCCGGAGCGGAGCAAGGCGCTGCTTGCCGTGGTGTCACGAGCTCAGGGTGCTGGGCGTACCGTCTACGATCCGGGTCGCAATCTCGATCTGGCCTCGGAGGTCATCGCCGAATTGGGCCACGCAGCGCTCCCGGTGAAGCCGGCGCTCATCCCCGTGGACCTCCCGGCCCCCGAGCCCGGTAACGGCTGGACCAAGTTGCGTGAGGTGCGAGATGGCGTCCGCCGTCACAAGAGCGCGCAGAGAGATCCCGATCCGGTCCTGGTCGTTGGTGGCACGGCGGCGCAGGTGCAGACGGCATACGACATCCTGCAGTCGTCGATCGAGCTTGAGCCGTTCGACGTGAAGGGTCGTCCGTACCCGCAGTTACAGACGGACTCCCGCTTTGAAAGCATGGCGAGTCCGTCCCTACCGGCGAAGCACATATTCAACCGGGGGCTTCCGGCGACCGCGCCGCGGTTGTTCGGCCGCGAAGAGGAGCTGGCGAAGCTGCGGGATGCCTGGCTGTCCAAGGAGACCCGGATCCTATCGGTCGTCGCCTTCGGCGGGGTGGGGAAGTCCGCGCTCGTCAACGCTTGGCTGCGGGACATGCGCGACCATGATTACCTCGGCGCGAAGAAGCTCTTCGCCTGGTCGTTCTACTGCCAAGGAACAAGGGAAGACCAAGTCTCCGCCGACACCTTCGTCAAGTCCGCGTTGAGATGGCTCGGCGACGAAGCGCCATCGAGTCCGAGCCCAGCGGTTGAGGGGGCGCGGCTGGCCAGGCTGATTCGTGAGCATCATTTCCTGCTCGTCCTGGACGGGTTGGAACCGCTTCAACATCCGGAGACGGCGCCGGACGTCGGCGGCAAGATCAGGGATGATTCGATCACGGCCCTCCTCCGTGAGCTGGCCAGGCCCGGATGGGACGGACTCTGCCTGCTCACCACGCGGGTGCCGCTGACCGACGACCTGACACCCCGCGGGAGAAGCGCATCGGCCACCGTCGACGAGCTCAAGCTGGACAACCTCGACGAACCCGCCGGGGCCGACTTGCTCCAGTCCCTCATCGGCCGACAGGACGACATCGAGGCGGTCGGACAGGCAGTCCGGGATGTCCACTGTCACGCGCTGTCGGTCAACCTGCTCGGGCGCTACCTGCGGGACGTCCATGCCGGACAACTCAGCGGACGCTTCGAACTGCAGAATCTCACTTCCGCGATAGCCGACGGCGGACATGCAAAGCGCATCATGGAGAAATACGCCGAGTGGTTGGAAGGGGACGAACGACTTGGCGAACTCGCCATCCTCGGCGTCATCGGACTTTTCGATCGGCCCGCCCCGTACACGGCGATGGAAGCCGTCCTGGCCGACACCGAGTTGGGCCGGTCGGCACCAGGCCTCGATGAAATCGGCAGCGCCGAATGGGTGCGGTACGTCGCGAAACTGCGGGAGATGGGGCTGCTCAGCAGCGACACGGCTGGCCTGCCAGACACTCTGGACGCCCACCCACTGGTCCGGGAGTACTTCCGCGACCGGCTGCAGATCAAGGCGGACGACCTGTGGAACTCGGGAAACCGCGCACTCTACAACTATTACAAGCGGCGCGCCCCAGCGCTGCCGGACAACTCGGAGGACATGAGCCTGCTCTACGCGGCGGTGAACCATGGCTGTGTGATCGGGCTGCATCAGGAAGTTTTCGACAAGGTGATCGAACCGCGGGTGTGGCGCGGTCCTCGCGAATTCTTCTCCACGCGGATCCTGGGCATGACCGGATCCGAGGTCGTCGCATTGTCCAACTACTTCCAGATGCCCTCCTGGACGAAACTGCGGCAAGACACCGGGCTGTCCCAACGAGCCCAGCTCCTCGTGATGAGCACCGCCGCTCTACGGCTTCGGCAGCTCGGCCGACTCGACGACGCCCGGGCCAGCTGCGGCGAAGTGGACCGCACTGTCGAGCTGCCGGACGAGGAAGCGGCTGAGACGACGGCGGTAGACGAGCCGGAGAGGGAGATTGCACGACACGCTGCCTACACCTCCTCGCTCCACTGCGAGCTACGGGTGATCGCCGGACAGCTCGGGCCGGGCCGGGAGAGCGCCAAACGCGCCATCGTCTTCGCAGACCGCTGCGACGACGCCTACTTCAAGATGTATGCCCGGTCCTGCCTCGCGGAAGTGGACTTCATGGAGGGTGACTTCGACGAAGCGCGGGATTGGTTCGCGGAAGCCGAGGCGATCGCGTCGGAGGAGGGCTCGAACCTCCCGTTCCTGTACTCCCAGAACCTCTACCGTTACGGCTATTTCGCGATCGAGACCGGTGGTGCCGCAAAGCTGCTGGCCGAGGCGAAGCAGCAGCCCGAGTGGGGGCTGGCCGGCATCAATTCCTCCCCACTCTCGCGGGCCGTCCAGAAGCTCATTCTGAGCGCGGCCTGCCGCTCGCAGGTCGAGCAGGAGGCATTGAGCCCAGAACACCTGGCAACGGCCGGCGCACTGATGGACGACGCGATCGTCATGTTCCGCGGCGCCGGCTACAGCGACTACATCGTGCGCGGGCTCCTGGAGCGGGCACACCTGCTGCGGATCCGGCGGCAGCCTCAGGACTACGCGAGCGCCCTCGACGACCTCGACGAGGCGCAGGCCGAGGTCACCCGCGGCAGCATGAAACTCCTGGCCGCCGACGTGTCCCTCCAACTGGCAGCGTGCCACCTCGCCTTCTGGCCGACGGCGTCGCCGGAGCGGCAGGCTGAAGTCTCGGCATCAGACACCCTGGCCCAGGCCGAGGAGCGAGTCCGGGCTCTGAAGTATTGGCGCCGCAGGCCGATGCTGGCCGAGCTGAAGCGGCGCGCGAGAGACTACGGCGTCGGCTGGTCATCGGCCCAACGCAAGATGTCCACGACCCCGCGGGTTGCGGGCAGCGGCGACACATAGTCGACCACCGCTTTGACTTCCGGAATGGCGTTCACCGGGCAGGCCGACAGCCGGGCCGCCCGCAGCATGGGAAGGTCGTTCCAGGAGTCGCCGATCGCCAGTACGTCGGACCAGTCCGTGCCGGTACGCTCCAGAAGCATCTGTACGCCGTACATTTTGTCGACACCTCGGGGCGTGACGTCCACCGAGGCCATCGAACGGTTGATCTCCACTTCGGTCAGGTCGCCGGCCGAGATGAGCTTGAACAGGGCGTCCACCGTGTATCCGGGCTCGGGGTACACGGTGTAACAGGTCATCTTGCCCAGTTCCTCGCGATACGAACCCGCAGGCAGGAGCGCCCGAACGGCATCGGCGTCAACCCGAGTGGCGAGCAGTTCGTACCGGTCTTCCCGCGGCAGGTACAACACGCCGCCGCCCTCGCACACACACGGCGTCTCGGCTTCGTGGAGACCCAGCACCTGCACCATGGCCTCGACATACGGAACGGAGCGCCCGGTGCAGAGGGTGAATGTGCCGGGAAAGCCGGCGACTGCACCCGCGAGGTCGTGCAACGCTGCCAGGTCGAATCGCTGCCCCTTCGCATCCACGACGCAGCCTTCGTTGTCACAGCAAACCAGCACGAACGCTCCTGTCAGGTCAGGGTCGGAACGACCACACGAGGATAGGCGTCGGGGTTGTCGGCGTCGTAGGGGCCATCGGTCATTCCCATCATCGTCACCGGAACCGCTCCGTCGTTGCGGACAGCGTGCGCCATGCCGGTCGGTACCGTCACCAAGACGGTGCCGGGCCTGTCGAAGAAGCGCTGCTGGATCGGTGTACCCGCGCCCACGTCCCAGTGCAGTGACCAGCGGTCGGCGGCCATGATCACCAACAGCTCACGTCGAGCGGCGTGGTAGTGGTTTCCACGGACGGCGCCGGGCTTGATGGTGGCGATGTGCATATCCTCCACTGGGAATTGCCCGCAAAAGACCTCTGCTGGAACGCTGAAGCTGCTGCCGCGAGCATCACCGGAGTCGTGCAGTTCGACGAACGAGAGGCTCTCGTTATTCATCCGGCGACCATTTCACGAGTGGGTTGTTCGGTTCAACCTGAAGAGCGTCGCACAAGGTCGTGATCAAGCGCGCTTGCCGGCGTCGCTCTCACGCTCCTGGGTAACGTGTGTGTGGAGCGCAGCAAGTGGCGCCAGACTCGACGAAGCGAGCAGAGGGCCCGCTCGCTCGAATCTCTTGTGGATCTTCTGCAAGCCATCACCGACATCGCCCGCACGCTCAGGCAGACCGCTGAGCAGATCGACGATCTCATCGGTCAGGTCCGACGGCAAGGCACGGTCGCCCGCATCGTCGGCCCCGCAGCACGTTCAGCTTGATCACGACGCTGGAGGGGCAGATTGCCCCGATCTACCGTCTGGTCGCTGAAGTCGGGCGCTCAGGAAATGGTGCCGTTCTCGTCGAGCCTGCTCGGCAGTTGCTGAAGACACGGGACGCCTTCATGGATCACCTTCGAAGCGCCGATGGCATGGCCTGGCTTTGCGGGCCGGGGCCGACTACCAGGTCCGCCGCTACCCCGGCTGGGACCGCCACATGACCCTCGCCATGGCTGCCCACGCCTGCCTCACCGTCCTGCGCACCCGCACCTTCGACACGGACAATGCAGAAACGGATTCAGCTCACGGACGAGATGGCGGACTGGATCACCTTGGTCACGGCCGCGGGGTCCGACACCAGTGTCAGGTGTGAACCGCCCTTGTAGAGCGTGACCTTGGAGCCCGCCCGGTGGGCCATCTTCTGTTCAGAGGCAGGAGTGATGATCTGGTCCCCGCTGCTGATGAAGTACCAGGAGGGGATCGACTGCCACGCCGCGTACTTGGACGGGGTGTTGAAGGCCACCGTCGTCGCGGCACGCTGCGTGGCCCACAGGCCGACCGCCTTGTCACGAGGCACACTGCTCGCGAACTTGGAGACGAACACGTTCTCCTTCAGGTACAGGGCGGACGCCTTGGACGGAGCGTTCGGGTAGGGCACGGCGTCGTACAGGTCGGCCGGCGATCCCTTGGTCAGGACCGACGTCGGGCCGCTGAGCTGCGCCGTGGTCTCCCCGACCGCCGGTGCGGCGGCGTCGACGTAGACGAGCGCTTTCACGTTGCCGACGCCCTGGGCGGCATTGGTGATCACCGAACCGCCGTAGGAGTGCCCGACCAGAACGACGGGACCCTTGATGGTCTTGAGGAAATCGTTGACCGTCTGCGCGTCGGTCGTCAGATTCTGGAGCGGGTTGCCGATGGCACGCACCGAGTATCCCGCGTGACGCAGCAGGGTCACCTCGCCGCTCCAGCTCGATGCGTCCGCCCACGCCCCGTGCACGAGGACGACCGTGGGCTTCGCCTGTCTGCCGGCAGCTCCGTCGACGTGCGGGACACCGCTCGGGGGAGCCGCGCCGACCATGGTGGTCACGGCGATCGAGGCCGCCGCGAGAGCCACCGGCAGATTCCGCCGCCTGGGAGAGCGAGCCATCGCAGGCCTCCTTGTCCAGAATCACCATGAGGGCGCTCCTGACGAATGCGAACGGCCGGGCAGCACGGCTCGCGGGGGAAGCACACTGCGGCCACCGCCACGTCCCTGGCCACCATACGACGGTAGCGCCACCCCGCCTCATCGGCATCCGGAAGGCGCAGGGCCGGGCACGCAGCGTTGGGCAAGGCCCGCGTTCACGTCGGGCACCGTGCGCACCAAGGGCAAAGAGCGGCGGGGGCCGATTCTGATCTGCCGTCACTTTCGGGTGCCGGCGCTGCGGGTGTCTACTCCTCGGTGGACTTGCGGGCGTGCAGACCGGCCATGCCGACGGCGGTCAGGGCTGCGGTGGGAGCTACTGCCGCGCGGCACACCAGGAACGCGGTGCTGAAGCCGCTGCCCAGGGCATCCAGAGCCAGCTGATGAGCGACGGATCCCGGGATCCCGGCGGGCAGGCTGTTGACCGCGATGGGCCCGCCGGCCTCGGCGATCCCGGGTGCCGTCGCCTCCTCACCGGCCAGCAGGCCGGCACCGGGGAAGCCCACCGGGAAGGACGAGCCGGCGTTGATGAGAGCGACCGTGGCGACGGCGGGGCCCGGTCTCGATCACGGTGAGCCCGCTGCCGCCTCGGCCGGCTTGGATGACGTCGGACCGGGGGACACCGCCCGCCGTCAGCGTGGACGCGGCGGTAAGTCCGGCCAGCAGCGCCGCAGCCGACCAGGCGCTGACACGCACCTCGCTCGCACCCGACTCGGCTGCACCGGACCGGCCAACCGGTCCCGCACCCTGGCCGTACGGGTGCGGGACCCAGGACGTCCGCCGGCGCCGTGGTCTTGGCGAAGGTGTGCCCGCCGGCGGTGAGTGCGACGGCCCATGGTGTCGGCGGCCGGCGGTGCTTCGGGTCGCTTGTCGTCGTTGTGGCGTTCGTCGGTGAGGCGTGTGGTCTCCGGGCCCCGGTAGGTGCCGTCGGCGGGCTCCCGGACCTCGGTGCGGCCTTCGCCGTATCCGAAGGTCTTCAGTCCCATCGACTCCAGGGCGACGTTGCCGGAGAGGATCATGAAAGTCGGCCCAGGAGAACGTGCGGCCGTACTTCTGCTTCACCGGCCACAGCAGGCGGCGGGCCACCATTGCCTGCCGCTGTCGCCCCGGCGTGGCGCCCGTGCGGCCGCCGCTGAGACCGATCCTGCTTCAGCGGCCGTCCCACCGGCCGCTGAAGCCCCGGCCCAGGTGTGGCGGCGGGAGAACCAGGGAGTGTGAAGTCCGAGCAAGGTCACGGGCCACTCCGTACCAGGAAGGGCCCGTGACCGTGAAAGGGTTCTGTGATGGCGCGCCGTCAGATGTATTACGTGGACCACGCGGCGGACTTCGGCCTCAGCGCCCTGGCCGAAACGGTGTGCAGCCGCGTGTCATTCCGCATCGACGAGCCGACGGTGGCGGCCCTCGCCGCACGCGCGGCCCTCGACGAGGATCACCAGCTGAGCCGGGACGTTCGGCTGTTGCCGGAGTCGCCGCTGCCCGACGAGACGCTGCACGCCGTATGGCTGGCCGCGACCCGACGCGGCTTCGACCCGGCCGAGCACGGCCTTGACACACGGTCCTGGCTGCGACGCGTCCTCAAGGGTTGCCCGCCGCCCCCGCAGGCCGACTCCGGGGGCGGCCCGACGACGACGGAGGAGGAACTGCGCGACGCCGTGACCGCAGAGCTGCGCCTGCTCGCGCCCGCCCTGAGCGCCGCGGTCCCGGCGCCGGACCTGACGTACGCACTGGAACGGGTGGTTCGGGAGGTCGACGCGGATCTGGGCTTGCGGCTGCTGCTGCGCGCTGTGAAGGCGTATTCCGTGCGGGTACCGTACGACCAGTACCAGCGCCTGCTGGGCCTGGGCGACCGGCTGGATCACCCTCTCACCGCTGTTTTCGAGGGGCTGAGTGTGCGCTGGCCATCCCTGGACATCATCGGGCGGGATTTCAAGTTCGGCTTCGGACTGCCTGAGCTTTCCAGGCTCTTCGACGCGGAGCGGGACGCGCGGTGCTACGAAGACACGTCAGCGCCGCGCGAGCGCGTCGTCCAGTTCGCGCGCAAGGACAGCGGGCTCGTGCCCGGGGCGCAGGCGGGTGCCCTGCTGGAGGACGCCACCATCCTGCTGGACTCGGCGCTCGAGGACGAGCAGCTCACCGCTGTGTGGAGGACGGCTTCCCGCCGGCTGTAGGCGAGCGAGGAGTTCGACGCCGACGGACGGACATGGCTGCGCCGGATCGACGAGGTGTGCCGGGAGCGGCTGGACGACGCCGACCCCGCCTGCACACCCAAGCCGCGTCCTGCGCGCACCGACCTTGCGGACGCCGTTCTGACCGAGATCCGCAGAACTGCCCCGGCCTTGGATGCGGCCGGTGCCGCCCTCCTCGGCAAAGTGGTGACGCACGCGGATCCAGGCCTCGGCCTCCGGCTGCTGCTGCGGCTTCTCGACGCCTGCGCGACCCCCCTTGCCGAAGACCGGTGCTCCCGAATCGAGCGGCTCGGCGACCGCTTCGGCTACGGCGAAGACTTCATGCGTCGAGAATTGCGGCCCCACATCACCCGGTAGCGCGTCAAGGATGTGTGCGCTTTGTCAAGAGGGCGCGATCTTTGGTAATTCGCAGGGTGTCGAAGCCATTGCGAGTGTCCCGAAGGTCCCGGGACACTGTGTCCGCACGCAGCGGCTGCGGCTGCTCCCAGCGCGCGTAACGGAGGGCCGGGTGCCCACCGAACCCGGCGGTGCCGCCGGTTCGGCCGAGAGGCCTGAACCAATGCCGGGAATCAGGCCGCGACGAGCTCCTGCTCGCGGTCCGGCGTCTTGACCTTGGGCTTCTTGTTCGGCAGCGAGAGCCGGACGACCTTGCGCCACGCGGAGAACACCTGCTTGGGCAGCGGCCCGGTGACGTACTCCAGTTCGTACTTCTCGAACAGCGCGCGCACCTTCACCGCGACCTCGGCGTACCGGTTGCTCGGCAGGTCCGGGAACAGGTGGTGCTCGATCTGGTGCGATAGGTTGCCGGTCATGAAGTGCATGGCCTTGCTGCCGCTGATGTTCGCCGAGCCCATCATCTGGCGCAGGTACCACTGGCCGCGCGTCTCGCCCTTGATCGACCGGCGCTCGAAGACCTGCACGCCCTCGGGGAAGTGCCCGCACATGATCACCGAGTGGGACCAGATGTTGCGGACCAGGTTCGCGGTGAACGTGGCGGCGAGCGTGGTGAGGAACGACGGGCCCGACAGCAGCGGGTGGATCACGTAGTCCTTGAGCACCTGCTTGCGGATCTTGCGGCCCACGTCCTTGGCCCGCGCGCGGAACTCCGGGTTCTTGCGGCGCCGCTTGTGCAGGTTCTTGCCGAGCTCCAGGTCGTACGCCGCGATGCCGTACTCGAAGAAGCAGGCGTTGATGAAGTTCCACAGCGGCTGGCCGAGGTGGAACGGGTGCCACTTCTGGTCCTCGTCGACGCGCATGATGCCGTAGCCGAGGTCGTTGTCCTTGCCGATCACGTTGGTGTACGTGTGGTGCAGCTCGTTGTGCGAGTGCTTCCACTGGTCGGACGGCGAGACGTGGTCCCACTCCCAGGTGGTGGAGTGGATCTTCGGGTCCCGCATCCAGTCCCACTGGCCGTGCAGGATGTTGTGGCCGATCTCCATGTTGTCCATGATCTTCGCCACGGACAGTCCGGCGGTGCCGAGCAGCCAGGCCGGCGGGAAGAACGAGAACAGCAGTACGCCCCTGCTGGCCAGCTCGAGCTTGCGCTGCGCCGAGATGACCTTGCGGATGTAGGCGGCGTCCTTCTCGCCGCGGCTGGCGATCACCTCGTCGCGGATCGCGTCCAACTCGCGGCCGAGCTCCTCGATCTGCTCCGCGGTCAGGTGGGCGGTGGGGTCGATAGCGGTCAAGGTGTTCCTACCGTTCGATGTCGCAGGGGCCCGCGGCGGCGGACACGCAGGTCTGGATGAGGACGCCCGGTTCGGCCTCGGTGATGTCGCCGGTGCGCAGGTCGCGTACGGCGCCCGCCTTGAGCGGCGTGACGCAGCCGAAGCAGATGCCCATGCGGCACCCGGAGGGCATGAGCACCCCGGCCTCTTCGCCGACGTCCAGCAACGGCGTGGCGCCGTCCGCGTCGACGGTCTTGCCGGTGGTGCTGAACGTGACCTCGCCGCCGTCGCCGGCCACGACGATGCCGGGGCGGAAGCGTTCCGTGTGCAGGCGCTCCTGCACGCCGTGCTCGGTCCAGTGTGCTTCGGCGGCGTCGAGCAGGCCCGCGGGCCCGCAGGCCCAGGTCTCGCGCTCGGCCCAGTCGGGCACGAGTTCGCCGAGACGGGCGATGTCGAGCATGCCGTCCGTGTCGGTGTGCACCTCGGTGAGCCGCAGCTTCTTGTCCGCGACCAGGTCGTGCAGATCGCCCCGGAAGATCACGTCCTGCGGCCGCGGCGCGCAGTGGACCATGACGACGTCGTCGAACCCGGTGTCGCGCAGCATGCCCATCACCGGCGTGATGCCGCTGCCGGCCGTCAGGTAGAGCACCTTGGCGGGCTTGGCCCCCGGCAGCACGAAGTCACCGGTCGCCTGGTCGAGCTGGATCAGCGTGCCCGGTGTCGCCCTGCGGACCAGGTGGTTGCTGACCTTGCCGTCGGGGATCGCCTTCACGGTGATCGTGATGCGGCCGTCCTGGCGGTTCCTCGGCGAGGTGATGGAGTAGGCACGCCACAGGCGCACCCCTTCGACGTCGACCCCGATCCGCACGTACTGACCGGCCGTGTGGCCGCGCCAGCCCCGTCCCGGTCTGATCACGATGGTCGCGGCGTCGGCCGTCTCGGGGTGCACGGCCTCGATGCGCCCCCGCAGGTCGGCGCCCGCGCGCAGCGGGCTGACCAGGTCGAGGTAGTCCGACGGCAGCAGCGGCGTCGTGACCATCTCGAGCATCTTCCACGCCCTGCTGCGAAGGGCTGTACTCGTCATGGCTCCAGCTTGCTGCGCCTCAGGGCGTAAAGTCCTGACCGCAGGACGTAAATCTGGTCGGCAGAATTGTTCGCAGGGAATAAATCGTGAACCATGTGATCCGGAGGGCAAGCGAACTGGCCCTCGACGAGACGACGGTCACCGTACTTCGGGCCGGGCTGAAGGCCACCGCCGACGAGGTCGTCCAGGCGATCATCGACGAGGTCCCCCCCTACGCCAACGCCCTCACGGGCCACATGGGCGCCACCATCCGCCGAGCCGTCCGCACCGCCCTGGGGCACTACCTGGACCTCGCGAGCGGTAACGCCACGGGCGGCGACGGCGGTGACGCGGCCTACGAGCTGGGCCGCGGCGAGGTGCGCGACGGCCGTTCGATGGACGCCCTGCTCAGCGCCTACCGCGTCGGTGCCCGCGTGGCCTGGCGGTGCCTGGCCGAGGGTGCCGTACCCGCGGGTCTGCCCGCCGCCGAGGTCGCCAAGTTCGCCGAGCTGACCTTCGCGTACATCGACGAGCTCTCCGCCGCGAGCGCCGCGGGCCATGCCGACGAACTGGCCGCCCGGGGCAGGGATCACGAGCGCCACCTGGAGCAGCTGGCCCGCGACCTCCTCGCCGGCGCGAGCCCGGACGTGCTGCTGGTCTCTGCTCAGCGGGCCGGGTGGCAGCCTCCGGTTTCGCTGACCGCGGTCCTGCTGCCCGCCGCCCAGGCCCGGCCCGCCTACCGTGCGTTCGACCCGAGCACCCTCGTCCTCGACGATCTGCCGGACGCCACCGGTGTGCTGCTCGTCCCCGATGCCGACCGGTCACATCTCCTGCGGCAGCTGACCGACCGCACCGCCGTGGTCGGCCCGGCCCGGCCATGGACGCGTGCGTCCGCCTCGTACGAACGGGCCGTACGCGCGCGCTCCCTCTCCTCCGATATCCGCGACACCGAGGACCACCTGCCCGAGCTGGTGCTGAGCGCCGACGTGGACGCGTTCGCAGACCTGCGTGCCCGGGCCCTCGCACCGTTGCGGGCCTTGCCCGTCGCGACCGCGCGGCGGCTGGAGGAGACGTTGCGGGCGTGGCTGCTGCACCAGGGCAGGCGGGACGAGGTGGCGGCGGCGTTGTTCGTCCATCCCCAGACCGTCCGATACCGGATGTCGCAGCTGCGGGAGCTGTTTCCGGATCTCGCATTGCCGCACCGGGTCCTCGAACTGACGCTGGCGGTCGGTCCTCGGGTCAGCTGACGCGTACTTCGACCGTCCACGACCGCGTCCGTGGGCGGTCCAGGAACCGTGCCTCGTCCTCGGTGCCGTCGGCCGGCTCGTGCGGCCCGGCGAAGAGCGGTACGAGCCAGCTGAGACCGGGGGTTGATGTGAAGACCGGACAAGGCCTCGGGAAGCCCGTCGGGGACGCTGTCTCCGAGAAGCGCGGTGGCGGACACGGCTCGACCGGATCCGGTGGACGATGCGCACCGGCCCGCTCGCCGACGCGCTCATCGAGCATCCGATCGGCGATCCGGGCCGTTACGCCCTGGAAAACGGCTTTCATGTCGTCGTGGAGGGGCATGCCGGGTTGACGGCTTGCAGGGCCCGGGTCCGGCGGCACGATGCCGTGCTCACAGGCCGGTGACCTTGGCACCGGCCGACAGGTCGTAGGCCAGGGTGACCGTGCGGTGGCCGCCGGGCGGGACGGTGACGTCCCAGCGGACGATGCCTTCGGTGTCGACCACGTCGGGTGCGGGGGAGCAGGCATCCTTGCGCAGGCGTATCTCCACCGCCGAGACCTCGGACACCGGGATGCGCTCGCGGACGACCACCGTCCGTTCGTCGTTCTCCTCGGGTGCGGAGAACCGGGACAGATGAAGCCGGACGGTGCGGGAGATCACGGTTTTCTGGGTCATCCCGACAGAGTCGCGGGACTCCTCGGCATGCCGGACCACCCGGAAGTCGTCGCAGCTGCCGAAGGCAAGCTCCACGGGGGCTCCGGGAGCGGCGAAGTCCAGTGTGCCGCGGCCGCTGAACCCGCTGTCGCGGATCAGATCCACGGGCCCGGCCAGCAGCGCGTGTCCGGACTCGTTGCCGAACCGGACCAGCCGGGTGACCAGCGGGGACAGTTCGGGGGAGCAGGCGTACTCACTGCTGGTGGCCGCGGTGAAAGCGGAGACCGGCACCCGGTGCGCACGCCCGTCGCCGGGCACGGAGACCGGCGCGGGGGAGCGCAGCACCCGTGCCTGACCGCCGTCGGCCAGCCCGGGCAGGCCGAGTGTCGGTGCCGGACCGAGGTCGCCGATCTCCTGCTCGCGCATCTCGACGTCGACGGTGCGGCGCTCCGCGGCGGAGCGGTCCTTGAGCGTCAACCGGTCCTCGCCCAGCCGCGGGGGCTCGGTGGCCAGCGCCGACCGGGCCGTCGACAACGTCAGCCGTACGTCCGACCAGTCCTCGCCGGTGCGCTGCCAGACCACGGCGTCGGTCTCCAGGGTGAGCGAGTCCCCCTCGAGCACGGCCCGGTAGGCGGGCCGCCACAAGGCGCACGGGGTGAGGTGGCTCAGTCGTATCCCCGCCGGCCCGGCTGCCGCGGCGTCCACGGTCAGCTCGACATGGCCGACCAGTTCGAGGGGCTCCGCCTCGGCGAGATCCACGGCCCGCCGGATCTCCCCCTGCTCGCAGGCGACGGCGGTCAGCCGGGCCTCCACGGCGCGCAGGTCCTCGCCGTACGTGTCGCGTTCGCCGTCGACCTGGTCCAGTCCGCGGGTCCAGCGGGGCACCTCGCTCTCCCCGGAGCCGGTCCCCTCGCCGATGTCCCGCAGCAGGTCGGCGGCGAGCCGGGCGAGCAGGTCGAGGCGGGCACGCAGACGGTCGCGCCGCTGTTCCAGCGCGACCTGCTCCTCTTCCAGGGCGTGCGCGCGCAGGCGCAGGGCGGAGTCGTCGTCGGGGGACGGCACCGGCCCGCGCGGGGTCCAGCTACGGACGATCCGCACGTCGAGCACGGTCGCCGGGTGATCGGCGGTCAGCTCGGCATGCAAGGTGCGGTCGACGGCCAGCGCGCTGACCGGCCCGAGCCGCAGCCGCTGGACTCCGGCCTGCAGATCGACTGCGGCGGTCCGCTCGACCTGGGCGCGATCCTCCAGACAGGTGACGGCCGTGACGGGGAGGGCGATCGGCTTCGGGGTCGTGGACATGGTGGGTGTCAGCTCCTGCGGTTGCCGCCGACCAGGGCCTTGCCGGTCGGGATGCGAATTTCGTAACCGCCTTCGAGGGCGAGGGAGCCGCCGGCGGGCAGGTCCACCCGCCAGACGCGGATACCGGGAGCATGCTGATCGGGGGCCGTCCCGTCCTCGGGCGCCGTCCAGTCCGCGTTCTCCACGATGCGGACGTCCGCCTCGGCGGTGACCGGTACCCGCTCGCGGACCTCGAGGGTGACGGGCCTGGCGAGATGGCTGGCCAGTTCCACGTGGACACGGTGGTCGAGCACGGTGGTGCTGTTGCGCAGGCCCGCCGTCGATTCGTGCACGCTCGTACGGCGGGTGACGCGGATGTCCTCGGCCGGCCCGAGCCCCACGCGGCGCACGCCGCCCGGCGCGAGCGTGGGCAGCGCGGTGGTGGACAGAAAGCCGTCGTCGACGGTGATCTCCACCGGCCCCGCCAGCAGGGCCTGGTCGGTGGCGTTGGAAATCACCAATGTCGCGTACACGGTCTGCTCCACGGACGGTACGCAGAGGTATTCGGTGCGCAGCCCGACAGGGATCTCGGTGACCGTGACGGTGTGCCAGGTGCCGTCCGAGGGCACGTCGGCGCGGGCGGCGGCGTCGAACCGGTGGTCGAAGGAGCCGGCCGACTCGCGGGGCGGTACGGCGTGTCCGGGCAGGGGCAGCGCGGCGACCGCCTCACCGCGGCGGCGGTACTCGGCGGCCACCGGGTCGAAGGACGGGCCGGGGAACAGCCGGCCCCTGTGATCGCCCGGGTCGTCGGGGCCGCACAGGACGAGGGCCGCGTAGTCGAGTTCGCCGTCGCTCGGCCGCGGCGGACCGGCGGCCGGCTCCGGAGCCGGTGGTGCTCCCGCGGCGAGTGCCGGCGCCGGTGGCGCCACCGCCCGGCCGGGAGCCGGGGCGGCGGGGCCGGCGAAGGAACTGCTGCGGGCGAGCGGCCGGGCCGGCTGCGCGAGGTCCGGCACCGCGCCCGGGAAGACCATGGCGGCGCCGCTGGGCGCCTGGGGGGCCGCGGGTACGGAGGGCGGCCTGCCGTAGACCGGTGGTCCCGGCGCAACGGGAACGGGCGCGGCCGGACCGGCACCGGCCGCCGGCCTGCCGTAGACCGGCGGGGGCGGGGGCGGCGCAACGGACACGGGCGCGGCCGCACCGGCACCGGCCGCCGCCCCGGCAGCCAGGGGAGCCGCGGACGTCGCGGGACGCGGGCCCGCCGCGTCGTACCCGGTGAACAGGTCGGCGAGCCCCGCAGGGGGCTCGCGCCAGCCGGAGGGTGCGGGAGCGGGCTGACGGCGCCCGATGCGGATCGAGCGAAGCTCCGGCAAGTCGGTGCGGCGCCGCAGGTCGGCGGTGGCCAGCGCGATGCGTACGCCGGTCCAGTCCTCTCCGGTGCGCTGAGCGACCGAGGCACGCAGGACCAGTCGGCCGGTGCCCTCGCCCTGCCGGTACCCGAGACGGTAGGCCGGAACCCAGACGGCGCCAGGCACCCCGTACTCGAGTTCGAGCTCCGCCTCGCCGGTGCCGTCGAGGGTCAGGGCCGCGCAGACCGTCGTGTCCACGTGCGCCGACGGTGCGTCGGTGGAGGCCCGGGCGAGGCTGTCGACGGCGATCTCGAGTTCGTGCTCGATCCGGGCCAGCGCCTCCTCCAGCTCGACCAGACGTGCGTGCAGTTTCGTCAGCCGCCCGTCGACGAAATCGGCCAGCGTCAGCCAGGCGTCGACCGCGGTGCGGCGGTGCGGATCGTCGCGCCTTCGGGCCGGCGGGACCGGACGCAGGTCCGTGACTTCCTGGATCAGGCTCAGCTGCCGGTCTCGGCGGTGCTGCGCCGCCGCGTACTCCTCACGCAGCCGCTCCGTCTCGCGCCGCAGTCCGTCGTGCGAGCCGGTGCGGGAGGGCTCGGCGTCGACCTCCACCCGCGCCTCGACCACGCGCAGGCCGGAAGCGCCTTTGACGCGCGCCCGCAGCGAACCCGGGTCCAGGGAGCGCGGCAGCCCCGTCACGCGCACCCGTCCGTCCTGCGGCACGGTTCCCCGGGCCAGTCGGTGGCAGAGCGCGCCCTGCGCGTACACCACGACCGCATCGAGGGTCGATCCCCAACTCCGTGCGCCTTCGGCTGCCATGTGCTCCCCCACCGTCTCCGTGCCGGTCACAGCCTACGCCCGGCCGTGCGCGCCCCGCCGAGTGCCGGTACATCGGGACTGCCCGCAACCGCGAGGGCGACAAGCCCACTCGGCGGGGCGCGTGGTCCACTTCCCCGGTACGGGCAGAGCTTCCGCCTTCAGCTGCGGCGTCAGGGTTTGATGCGCCCCCGGACGGCGCGAACCGACAGGGCGAGCCGGGTGGGTTGGAGGAGTCGGGAGGCCCTTTCGAGGTACGTGCCGGGAGCCGTGGGTGTCCATCGGCGTCGACCGTCCGACCCGCTGTGGCCTCACCGGCCTTCCGGCCGGAGCCCGGCTTCGGCCCGAGGGGCCGCGTACCGGGAGGGCCGTCGGTGTCGCCGTCTCCGGAGGGCCCGCACGGCCGGGGCGCCGGACCTGCCCCGGTGACCCGGAGCCCGGGCTCCTCGATCCGCGGCAGACAACCGTCCCGGAGAGGAAACGAGCAGCTCGAACGGGCCTTGCTCCTCTCCGTGTTCGCAGCCCTGGGCGACCCGGCCTCCCGGGCCCGATACGACAAGAAGATCGCCCAGGGCGAGCACCGTACCCGGGCCCTGCTCCGCCTTGCCGGGCGCCGGGCCGACGTCCTGTTCGCGCTGCTCCGCGGCGGAGCCCTCTGCGCACCACAGCCGTCGATACCGGTCAGCCGACCTGCGGGTACGCGAGGAGAACGACTTGATCAGCCTCGACGTCGAAGCCGAGCACCGGATGGCCGTGGTCGCCTTCCGGGCCCATCAGTACCGGCTTGCCCAACCGCCGCCCGGTCTCCCGGAGGAAGCCGCAGCACACATCAAGTCGATCCTGGCCCTGCAACTCCCGCAGGTCGACGTCGAAGTCGACTTCGTCCTCGGCATGAAAACGGAAGATCGCCAGCACGTCGTCGGTCGGCCAGACCCGCAGGTCCGGGCACTCGGCATCCGCCGGGCGGGACAGCACGGCCTCCGCCCGAGGCACCGGAAGCACCTTCTCTCCCTCGGAGTACCGGCGCTTCCAGTCCTTCTCGGCGACGAGATCGAGGACCTCCTGCCAGTCCTCCACCGAGGTGTTCGGGACACGCACGTCCGGCAACGACCCCATCAGGTCCGGATCGAAGAGACAGCTCACGTCACCCCACAGCAGATCAGCCACGGCGCCATGCTGCCCGGCGCACGGAGCCGACGCACCCCCGTTTCGCTCGACCAAAGGCATAGGGGCCCCGGCGAGCGGAAGCGCCCGCCGAGAGCCTGGGCGGCACCCCGGGCCGATCGTCGCCCGTGCCGCCCAGGCCCGGGTCGTGCCGGGCCGTGACGTTCCGCCGCCCAGCCGCTGACGGCCTGTGGAACGAGGCGGAACGGAACGGAACGCCGGGAGAGAGACGAGTTCGACCTCTCCTGGGAGACATGGCGTGGGTATCTCGCGAAGAAGGCTACTGACGGCGACCGGAGCGGGTGTGGTGGCGGCAGCCATCGACGCGGGCGGCTTTCGCGCCGCGGCGGAAGCCACCACCTCGATGGAGGCCGGCCGGACGGCTGCCACGGCGGCTGCTTCCCCCTCGGACGTGCCGGTGGTCACCACGTGGGACCGGACGGTGCAGCGGGAGAGTTACGCCCAGGGCGCGGGCTATCAGCGGCTCGTCGCCGGACCGGGGGAGCCGCACACCATCCGCACCGACCTCTGGTCCCGCTTCGGTCCTCCGACGATGGCGCTGGCGGCGTTCGCGCAGATGACCGACCTGCACATCGTGGACGACCAGTCGCCGGCCCGCCTCGAGTTCATGGACCGCTACGCCGACGCGGGCGCCCCGCACTACGCCTCGTACCCCACCGACTCGGCCTACCGGGGCCACGAGTTCCTCTCGACGCAGGTCGTCGACGCGATGTGCCAGGCCGTCGCCGGAATCGGCAAGGGCCCGCGAAGCCGGATGCCGCTGCAGTTCACCATCGTCACCGGCGATGCGATCGACAACTGCCAGCACAACGAGAACCGCTGGTACATCGACCTGCTCGACGGCGGCCGGACCATCGTCCCGGACTCCGGCGCCGTCGGCCTGGACCAGAGCTTCGCCGGCGGTGCCCTGACCGGCGGCGGCACCGGGGACGACCACTACTACTACCCGTCCGTGCCACCGCAGCAGGTGCCGGGCAATCGGTACACCGGCACCTCCGGTCTCGGCTTCCCCTACGTTCCCGGGCTGCTGGACGCGAGCGGTGCGGTGGGTGCGGCCCGCCGGCCGTTCGTCTCGCACGGCCTGCGCATGCCCTGGTACGCGGCGTACGGCAACCACGACGGCCTGTGGCAGGGCAACGAGCCCATCGACAACAACCTCGTCGACGTGCAGGGCATGACGCTCGGCACGTCCAAGACCACCGGCACCTCCGCAGACCTGCCGGACGACTACAGCGACCTCGGCACCTTCGGCAAGCTGATGGTCGCCTGGGAGCTGGAGGGGACCCGGGTCGCCGCGGACCCCGACCGGCGGCTGCTGTCCCGCAAGGCCTTCATCCAGGACCACTTCAACACCTCAGGCCTGCCGGTCGGTCACGGATTCCAGGGCGTGGGGATCGACAAGGCCTACTACGCGATCCCGTCCGGTTCCGGCGACCTGATCCGCTACATCACGCTCGACTCCACCAACACCAACACCGACGGTTTCGGCTCCGGCGCCGCGGGCGGCTCGATCGACACCGATCAGCTCGAGTGGCTGGAACAGCAGCTCAGGGCCAACAGCTCGCGCTACATCAACACCAACAACCACATCGTCACGCAGAGCGGTGTGCAGGACAAGATGTACGTGATCTTCTGCCATCACACGCTCAACACCATGGACAACCTGGACGACGGCATCTTCGGCGGCATCTTCGGGGACCGGCACACCGGCGACGAACTCAAGTCACTGCTGCTGCGCTACCCGAACGTGATCGCCATGGTCAACGGCCACACACACGCCAACAAGATCATTCCCCATCCGGCGCCGGCCTCCAGCCCGATCTCCGGCGGCTTCTGGGAGATCTCCACCGCCTCGCACATCGACTGGCCGATCCAGAGCCGCATCATCGAGATCATGGCGAGCCCCGACGCGCAGAACGCGGGGGAGTCCGGCTCCGCCGCCGGGCCCGCCACCCTCTCGATCTTCACCACCATGGTCGACCCCGCCGCGCCCCTCTCCTTCGGCGGCGACACCAGCACTCCCGCGCAACTGGCCTCCCTGGCACGGGAGCTGGCCACCAACGACCCGCAGGAGGTGAGCCGTGGCATCACCAACCGCATGGGCCTCGACCAGGACCGCAACACGCAACTGCTCCTGCCGGCCCCCTTCCCGCTGCACGCTCCGCACCCGCTCGGTTCCCCCATCGCCGCGGCCCGCAACCAGGACGGACGGCTGGAGCTGTTCGGCACGGACGCGCAGGGCAACCTGTGGAACACCAGTCAGCTGACCGCCGGCGGCGACCTGAAGCCCTGGACCAAGCTCGCCGGCGGCCCGGGCTGGCAGTCCGTCACCGCCGCCGCCCACCAGGACGGCCGGGTCGAGGTGTTCACCATCGACCAGAACGGCTTCGTCACCCGTCGCGCGCAGACCGGCGCGGGCAGCAGCACCTACACGGCACCCCAGCAGTTCGACTCCGCCTTCACCTCGGCGAGCGCGGTCCAGGACCAGTGGGGCGGCATGCAGGTCTACGCGACCCGCAGCGACAACAGCATCCGCCACCGCTGGCAGGACTTCCTCAACGACGACACCGCCTCGAACGGCTGGTTCACTCCCTGGACCCAGCTCGGCGGCACCGCCGTCCAACTGGCCGTCGAGACCGGCTCCGACGGGCGTGCCGTGCTGGTCGCCATCAAGGAGGACGGCCTCCTCGTCCAGCGCAAGATGAACGTGGCCAACGCGCAGACGGAGAGCGAGTGGGGCGGGGTACTGCCGCTCGACGGCATCCTCGACTCCATCGACCTGGCCCGCAACCTCGACGGACGCCTGGCGATCTTCGGTACCAACCCGGACGGGATGCTCTGGCGCCGCTTCGAGACCGCCCCGGGCAGCGGGACATGGCAACCCTGGGCTCGGATACCGGCACAGGCTGGTGCCACCTCACTGAGGATGCGTCACGTCTGCGCCGAGCGAGGCGGAACCGGCAGGATCGCGCTGTTCGCCGTCGACAACACGGGCACGCTGTACCACTGCGAGCAGTCCGGTCCCAACAGCACCGACTGGTCCCCCTGGGTGGCCGGCGGCGTCGAACTGCGGGCCACGCACACCTTCGGCGGGCTGTGAAAGCCCCGGCGACGCCCGGTCCGTCCCGGCCCTCCGCCTGAACACGGGCGTCGGCCCCGCCGCTCGGCGGGGCCGACACCCGTACGGCTCTCCGTCTCCGGTACGACCCTCCCGTCACCCGCCTCTGCCGCGGCCCCCGCAGGAGTGCCGGACGGGCGAGCCACGGCTGTGCGGCAGAGGAAGCCGTGACTCGAAGGGAACCGGCACGGCGCTCTCCCGCCGCAGGATGCCGACAGCCGCCGAAGCAGCCGTCACGGCCGCGGCCACCGAGGCCGGAAGGCCGGCCGCACAGACCGGCCGCGACGATCCCGAACGGGGAGACCGGCGGACACCGCCGCAGCCCAGGATCACGCCGCAAGCAGGGCAGGGCCCGTGTCAGGCGGGCCAGTACGAGCAGCGCACCCCGGTGTGCACCGCCTGCCGCAGATGCTCACCGATCGCCGGATCGGCTGCCGCGATCCGGTCCAGCGCCCGGCGGACGGCCTTGCTCACCGCCACCCGGGAGCGCTCCTCGCTCTCGGAGAAGCGGCGCGCGCGTCCGCCCAGGCCCGTGGCACCGGCGAGCTGGCTCACCAGCCAGTCGTGCTCGGCCTGGGCCACAGCGGCGCGCTCCTGGTCGCGGGCCGCCCGGAACGCGTCCAGATCGGTGCGCAGCCGCGCCAGACGGCTGCGGTACTCCTGCACCGCCGCCCGGTCCAGCACCGGCTGTCCGGGCGCAGCCGCCCGCCCGGCGGCCTCGCCGAGGGCGGTCAGCCCCGCCACGAGGTCGGCGGCCCGGATCTCCTGGCGCGGATTGGCGATCAGCACCACCAGGTGCAGCATTCCCACGCTGTGCTCCACCAGGACGCTGCGCCCACGCAGCCCGATCAGCCACTTGCGGCCCAGCCGGGTACACGACACCGCCGGCTGTCCCTGCCCGTCCTCGTCCTGTGGATCCGCGCCGTCACGCCCGTCGGTCCTGGGCAGCGGCTCCGCGGCCTCCTCGGCGGCCGCGGCCATCTCCTGCCGGACGGCGTCGGCCTCCGCGGGCCGCCCGGCCCGTACGAGCGCCACCGCGAGCCGCTCCCAGGAGGCATTGACCGCGGGCCAGTGCGCCAGGGCGAGGTTGCGCCGTACCGCCTCCCGCAGATGGCCCACGGCCCGCTCGGCATCGCCCGTGGCCAATGCGGCGACCCCCAGCGCGTGGTGGGCCGAGCCGAAGCAGGCGACGGCAAGACTGCCCACCACCGGCAGGTGGGCGTAGGGGCTCAGCAGCTCGTAGACCCGTGCCGCCGTGGCGGTGTCGTCGAGGAGATAGGCCGCCTCCGCGACACCGTGCATCGTCACCATCCAGCTGCTCGACCGGGGCAGGTCGCCGAGGTCGCGGCCGCACAGCGTGGCCAGTGCGCCGACGGCCCTGCGCCGGTCCCCGGCCGTCACCGCGGCCACCGCCAGCGCAGCCAGCGCGTGATCGTCCACAGCGCTCAGCGTCGGCGAGTTGACCACGTCGCCCAGGAGCGGCACGAGCTCTCCCACCCGGCCCTGATACCAGCGGATGGTCACCAGTTGGGCGGCCTGCCACACGGTGGCGTTGACGTCACCGGCGGCGATCCCGCGCTCGGTACAGGCCCTGGCCAGCACCTCGGCCTCGTCGAGGCGGCCCGCGCGGACGGCGAGCATGACCTCCATCGCGCTCACGACGAAACCGACCGCGAGATGATCACGCTCGGCCAGCAGGCCACGAAGCTCCGCCAGGCAGCGTTCCGCGTGAGGGTCGCCGTCCAGGAACATGTCCACCGTCTGCCACAGCAGTCCCATCAACAGATCGCTGCGGCGGGACGTGAGAAAGCTCTGCGCGACCAGCTCGCCGGCCAGTTCCCGGCGCAGCGCGCCATGCTCAGGACCGACCAGGCAGTGATGAGCCAGGCTCGACGCCTCGGCCCGCGCCAACGGGTGCTGCCGTGCCCTTGCCTGCTCGAGCAGCGCCAGTACGGCCGTGTTGTCGCTGCTGCGGTAGTCGCCCTCCCCGGCCAGTCGGATCCGCAGCCGCAGTGTCAGCGAGGACTGGGGGTCCAGGAGCTCCAGCACCCCGCGTATCCGCGATTCCAGGAGAACCGAGCCGGCGACCGTACGGTGTTCGTGCACCCACAGACCGCCGAAGCCGAGCGCGGCCACCGCCATGGACCGTGCGTCGCCCACCGACTCGGCCATCCAGTAGGCGCGTTCGAAGCGGTCCCGGCCGGCGCGCAGATCGCCGTCGTCGACGACGGCACGAGTGCCCTCCTCGAGCAGGGCCCGAAGCTCACCGGCCTGCCGGGCGTCCGGTCCGGACGCGTCCCGAACGGGCGCATCGACATTCTTCACGGCTCTGTTTCTCTCCTGGGTGCACTCGACAACGCCAGGTGAAGCCGACCGGACGGCCGTGTCGGTCGTGATCAGTGGCCTTGCCACAGGACGCGGGACGGCGAGTGAGCCTAGCGCAGCGGCCACAGCGGGGGAACAGCCGAAGGTCGTACGGCAGATGGACACCGTGGAAAAGCCGGTGCTCCGGGACCCGACGTGCCGGGTCCGGGCTTCCGGACCCGGGGGCCACGACGCCAGGAAGGACCGTGACCGGCTCGCACCGGCCGGTGCGGACCGGACCGGCAGACGTGGACCGGCCTCCACCTCCACCGGCCCAGGCAGCGTCACCGAGGACGGTCGGCCATCCCGGATCGAGATCCCGGTGTGCATATGTACCTGTCGGAGCCCCTCGGTGGCGTCTCGGGGAGCCGCCGCGTCGGGAGCCGGCTGCGCCAGTTCACCGACCCTCAGGCTGACGGGGAGCGTGGCCTTGCTCGGCTCGGTCGTCGGCGTCCTGGGGATACCAGCGGAGTTCGATTCCGTTGCCGTCCGGATCCTGGATGTAGACCGATGTGGCCGTGCCGCGTGCGCCGAATCGCGGTACGGGTCCTTCGAGAACCGTGCAGGGTGCCGATGCGATGAACTCGTCCCAGTCCAGGGGGTCGACGGTGAGACAGATGTGGTCGACATTGGCCGAACCTCGGGCGCCGGCGACGAGGTCGATGATGGTCTCCGGGGTGATCCTGACCGACGGAAAGGGCGCCTGCGCCTGTCGCCACTCGTCGACGCGTACCGGCTCCAGCCCCAGGAGGCCGGTGTAGAACGTCAGGGAGCGTTCGACGTCGGCGACGTTGAGGACCAGGTGGTCGAAGGCCTTGACCCGCAGGGAAGGCACTCGCGGTGCCTCGCGACGGGTCTGCGCGGGGCGGCCGTGGCCCTGCGTGGACGCGTGAGTTTCGGACGGGCCGGTGGTGGCGTTCGGCGTGATCACAGCTCTTCCCTCGATGGTGGAGTCGGTGGGGTTGTTCCAGGATCCGTCGGACCGGATGCGCCATCAAGGCAGCATTGCCATACGATCGTTGAGCCTGACTCAACGAACGGGGAGAGGGACGTGCTGGAGCGTGTGGAGCTCGAGACCTTCCTGACTCTTGCCGAAGAGCTCCACTTCGGCCGTACCGCGGAGCGCCTCGGTCTCACGACCGGCCGGGTGAGTCAGGTGATCAGGAAACTGGAGCGGCACATCGGCGGTGCGTTGTTCGAGCGGACCAGCAGGACCGTTCGACTCACCCCGGTCGGCGAGCAGTTGGCCGGCGAGCTGGCACCCCTCGTCGCCGCGATGGAGGCCGCACTGCGCAAAGCGGCCGACGCGAGCCGAGGTGTCACGGGCGACCTTCGGGTGGCCTTCCTCGGGGAGGGAACGGCCCCCGCACTGCTCAAGGCGGTCGCGCTGTTCGGCGAACGGCACCCCGACTGCCGGGTCGAGGTCCGGGAAGTGCAGCTGTCCAACTCCCGCGCGAGCCTGGTCGACGGTTCGGTCGACGTCCTCGTCGCCTCGTACCCCTTCGACGGGATGGCCTGCGGTCCTGCGCTGATCACGGAGAAGCGGGTGCTCGCGGTCGCTTCCGGGCATCCCCTCGCCGGTGAGCGTTCGGTGTCGCTCGAGGTGCTCGCGGACCACCCCGTGGTGCAGTACCCGGAGGTCACATCGTTGGGGTTCAAGCGGGACCGCACCCCGGACCGCACCCCGTCGGGCCGCCCGATCCCGAAAGGACCGGCCGGAGCCTCGTTCTCCGAAATGCTCACACTCGTCGCGATGGGCAAAGGGGTCCTTCCGGTGGGCGAGTATTCCCGCCTGTACTATCCGCGTCCTGACGTCACCTACGTGCCCCTCCACGATGCACGCCCGATCGAACGCGGCCCGGTCTGGCGGAGGGGGAACACCACCGCGCACGTCGAGGAGTTCGTACGGGCTGTGGCGGATACGGCGAACAGCGTGAGGGTCCCCCGAGGCGCAGGGAACGGGTGACAGCGGATCGGCCGAGCCTCGGCGGAGGAGCTCCGGCGCTGCCCGTCTCGAGGAAGTGTCCACCAAAGTGGCGTGAGCGTGCGGTGCGGACGTGACGGACTGCCGAGCCGAAGCCCGTGAACCGCCGCACGGCCGAGGAACTCGGCGTGGATCACGAAGGGGCTTCGACGTCCGGCGCTGTCGCGGCGGGCGCTTTCCGGGCCGGCGGTGCGCCGGAAGTCATGTGCGCGGCCCGGGACGGGGCGGGCCGGCTGGGTGCGGCCGTCGCTGCTGCGGCTGTGACGCCCGGGAAACCGGCTGCCGCGCTCGCAGGCGGGACTGCCGTGCTCGCGCGGGAGCCTGCCGTGTCCCGGACGGGTGTCTGGTCCGTCTGTCCGCAAGCCCGCACGGTTCCCCGCCCTGCAAGCGGCCGAGGGAGGCGGGGAAAGGGATAGGAAAGACATGGAAAATTTCGCCAAAGAAATCGAGGTATTTCGGTCAAAAAAGGCAGCTGTGTATCTGTGTGTACCCGGACAAGCGCGGTGGAAGCGAACTCTCTGCATCTTCCGAAGCTGGACATTTCACGGCCGGCGAATCAGATGCGGAGCCGCCGTGTACTGGGGCTGCTGAACTGCCGGGGCCTTGCTCCTCTGGTTTATCTGATCCTCCGGTCGAGTGCTTTCGGTGATTCGCTTTCCATGGGGGAGGGGTCTGTAGAAACCCCTTGCTTATGCGCTCCGACCTGCCGTTTGACTCCCTTCGGGCACGGGCTGCCCATTCGGCTCGATGCCGGTCGGTCGGATTGGACATCCAAAATTTGTGGGTAGTGTCGGTTGCCCTGACAGGGATTTCCTTTCGTTCGAAGGAGGATCGACCAGTGAAGAGTATGGCTGGAACTCTGGCTGCCGCAGTTCTGGTGGTCGGGACCGCTGTTCTGCCGCTCGCCGGAACGGCGGCAGCTGCTGCGGCCCCTGGTGCCGTCACGTCCCCCGCGGCTGTGGGTGCGGGCCTCCCCGGTGTCGACCACGGCGGTGACCACAACCGTGGCGGCGACCATGACCGTGGCGGCGACTGGGGCCGCGGTGGCGACCACGACCGTGACCGGGGCCGGGACTGGGGCCGCGGCGAGGACTGGGGCCGTGGCGGGGACTGGGATCGGTATCACGACCGGGGCCGTCACTGTTACTGGAGTCACCGCCACGGCTGGGGCCACTGGGTCTGCCTGGACGGCTGGCGCCGGTAGCTTCCGCCTCTTCGACCGGGGTGCTGCCCGCCGCTTGGCGGCGGGCAGCACCCCGGTCTGCTCGGATGGCTTCTCGGGGTGTTCCGGCGGGGGCCGGGGTGTCAGCCGGGAGCCACTCGAACCAGTGGTCCGCTTCGAACGCGGATCGTGCAGGCAGGCCGTACCGGTCTTCGCCGCCCGTCTCGCCGGATGGGCAGCGAGGAATCGGGGGCCTGGTCTCGCGGATGAAACCCTATTACCCGGGCTGATCGGTCGGTCGCCTGCTGAATGGCGGGATTGACTCCTGAAGATCGTTGGGGGTGGCGCCACTCGATAAGATGTAATGCACCTCTAGTTTTCGCCGCGCCGCGGGCTGCCGGACGTTTCCGGAATCGACTCATCTCGTCCACGTCGAGAACTGTCAGAGCCATGTTCCTGACATCAGTCAGAAGGTTGTCGGCACTCGGAGGGTTCGCCGGAGAGCGGAATCGCTGGCCCCCCTTGTGGCACCGCGCGCAACGGCCGTGGTGGATGATCCTTGGACGACGAAAACCTGGACTTCTCCAGCGGCGCTCCATCATGCGACCCGCTCAGTTCCGGTGGAGCAAGAGGAAAGCGATGGAAAGCCCCTCTTCTGCGCTTGTTCGGTCGATCCGGAATCCGGGGCAAGATCTGTGTCGGCAGCGACCCGATTTTGGTTCTGGATCACTTTCCCGATCCAGGACCAATTTTCAGCCGTCGCCGACCGGCGGCATCGAGGTGCTCCCGGTGAGAGGCCCTGGTCCTGCCGTAGATGTCGAAGAGCGACACGCTGCATACTGCTGACGGCCAATGGGGCGGCACGTGAAGCGCACGATACGGGGAGAGAGCCACCATGACGCGTGAGACCGCCAGTGCCGCAATAGGTCCAGCCTCTTGGGCCGCACGTTTCGCCTGGGGCGTGTTCGGCCTCTTCCTGTTCGCCTGGACGGTGTTCGAGGCGGCGAAGCACACGGGCCTGACCATTCCGTTCGCCGTGGCCGGGCTCCTTGTCCCCTTCCTGGCCAGGCTCGTGCCGGGCTCGGCGGCCGTTCAGGTCGCACTGCTGCGGGTCTGGATCCCGTTCGCCGTCATGGCGGTCTGCTCCATTGTTCCCGGCCTCTCCGACAACACTGCCGCGCCCTTCACCTTCGGGATGGCCTGGCTGACCCACATCGCGCTGAGGCGCGCTCTGGGATACGGGCTCCGCTCGTCGTGACAGAACGATCAAGTGCGCGGGGACAGGCCCGCGCCCCGTGCGCGGGTCTGCCGCCTGCAACGTGTGCGGGCCGCGGTCGTCATGGACGTCACCGCGCCCGTGCCGACCCGCGCCGAGAACGAGAACGCTCTTCACCAGGTACGGCTTCGGCCTGTACGCGTCCAGTGGTGGGGTCCATGCGGGCACGCGGCGTGGGAAAGACTGTTGGCTTCGACCTTGTGTCCGGGTGGGTTTCCGGTCCGCCCGTCGGGCTGGGCGGTGTGGTTCGGAGTCTCCCGTCGGTCTATCGGCCGGGCAGCGGGACGCCTCCTGTCATCGTCACTCCGGCCTCGGCGACGCGGGTCGCGATCCCGGTGGCGGCACGTTCGGCCAGCGCGGCGATGGTCAGTGACGGATTGACGGTGAGCGAGGCGGGAACAGCCGAGCCGTCCGTGACGAACAGGCCCCGGAATCCTCGTAGTTCGTGCTTGTCGTCGAGGGCACTGGTGGACGGGTCGTCGCCGATGCGCGCGGACCCGAGCGGGTGGGCCGTGACCGTACCGGCCAAGGCCTCGGTCCACGGACGGACCCGGGACAGACCGTCCTTCTCCAGGATTGCGCGGAGCGCCGTGTCCGCCCGGTCCCATGCCTGGCGGGTTCGGGTGGTGGGGTGGAAGGACATCGTGCCCTGACCGAGACCGGGTGCCAGGCGGATGAAGCTCCCGGTGGGAGGAACCACTCCGAAGGTGCCCTCGTTGTCGTCCTCGGTCATGGCGAGCAGGGTGAGCCACGACGGCCAACGGGCCCGCATCCGACGCTTGTCGACGCCGAACCAGCCGGGCGCGCCGGTCGTCTGGGCGAGGACGTTGGTCAGCGGCGGGAAGTAGATCTGCTGGAGCATGAACCGGCTGTACTCCGGTGCGGACGGATCCAGGTAGTCGTACGTGGCGGAAGTGATCGGCCGGCCGATCGGCAGCCCCTGGTAGACCGTCCCGTCGGGGCGGGAGAGTCCGAGCAGCGACCCCGTCCTGCTCTCGTCGACGTCGGCGACGCTGACGTGGTCGCCGTTGCCGGAGAAGTAGCGGCCGACCGCACGCGGGATGCCGCCGAGCAGCAGGGAGGACCGCTGGAGGATCACCGGCGTGCCCACCGCACCCGCCGCCAGCACCACGACCTTGGCGTGGATGATCCCCACGTTCGTGGTGCAGGTGTAGTCATCGGGGTCGAGGACGGTGTAGGCGACCGCGTAGCGGTAGCCGGACTCCAGTGAGGGGGTGATCAGCTGGACCTCGTGGAGTGGCCGGATGACCGCGCCATGGGCTTCCGCCGCGGGGAGATAGTTGAGGAGCATGGAGCGCTTGGCGTCGAACGCGCAGCCTGACAGCATCCAGTTGCAGTTGGTGCAGGCAGCGGTGTCCACCGCCACCGGAACCGGATTGCAGGTGTGCCCGGCCCGTCGGCAGGCGGCCGCCAGTACCCCGCCCGCGTAGGAGACGTCCGACCAGCCGGTGCGTGCGACCGGCAGTGCCTGCTCCACCCGGTCGTACCACGGGTCGAGCGTGGCACGGCTGAGGGACGCCGGCCACATCCGCCGTCCGAGGCTGCCGTGGCGCTCGAAGGCGTACGACGGCGCCCGCAGCGAGGCGGCGAAGTAGACGACGCTGCCGCCGCCCACGCAGTTGCCGGCGACCACCGAGACGCCGTCGCCGCGGATCACATCGACGATCTTGTTGTAGGTGCCCAGGCGCATGGAGTGGCTGAACTGCGCCGCACCCCAGCGGGGTCCGCGCTCAAGAACGGTGACGCGTGCTCCGCCTGCGGCCAGGTAGTACGCGGGGATGGCCCCGCCGAAGCCGCTGCCGATCACCAGGACGTCCGTGGTCTCGGTCATGCCGGGCTCCCGGAAGGGGTCGTGGCGGGATGGAGTGCCGCGAGCGGGCGGCCGTAGGAGAAGTCCCCGAACCGCCACAGGCCGTCCGGGTCCGGCTCGGGAAACCTCAGCCAGTTCAGGCCCGGATGGCCCTGGGCCAGGGCGGTGGCCGTGTCGAACTGCCCGGCGGTGTCGAACGCGATGCCGACGATCAGGCTCATCATCTGCCAGACCGGCTCGTCGACGTCGCCCGAGCCGAACAGGCCGCTGACCAGATTGGTCCGGTGCGGGAAGGACAGGCCGACGAAGGGCGGCCGGCTGGGTGACAGCCAGATCAGCCGGACCGCCGCATAGGTGACGGCACGGGCGTCGAGCAGGGCCGCGATCTCCGGCAGCAGCGAGGCCAGCGGCAGCTGGGGGGAGTTCATGACGTCGATGACGCCCGCCTGGACGGCGCCTGGCCCGGTGACCGCTCCGGCGCACACCTGGTCACCCGGGAACCGGTGCTCACCGGGGATGAGGGTGTCGGCAAAGGCCCCCAGGGTCTGTGTCGTCCAGCCCTCGGAGACATGCGCCGCGGCGGTCGCCGGGGTGGCGGTGAGCCCCCCGGCTGCCGACAGGGCAACCGATGCGGTGAGCGCCTTGAGGATCGCTCGTCGGTCGACGGTGGACACGGCCGGTCAGCCGATCAGCGCGCAGCCGAGGTCGGACGCAAGCGCCACCGTCAGACCGGTCTCCCCGGCCTTCTGCCCGTATTCGGACAGCGCGTCGGCCAGGTCGTCGAAGTTCGAGGCGCGCAGGGCGGCGACGGCGTCGCCGATGCCCACCGTCCGGCCGTCGACGCTGAAGTGGGTGAGGCGGGCGCCGGCCCGTCGGCCGGTCTTGTCCCACCAGTACTGGCCGTCCCACGCCACGTACGGTACGGCGCCGTCGGTGGCCTGCACGCTCCAGTGGTCCTTCTGGTAGTAGCGGCAGGTCAGCATGGTGATGGCGAAGCGGGCGGGCTCGGCGACCAGGAAGCGCAGGGCTCCACCGTCGTCGAAGGTGATGTCGCGCTTGCTGTACTGCACGCACAGCGGGTTCGCGAACATCAGCCACAGGGGCGGCTGTTCACCCTCACCGAAGTCGTGCCAGGTGCACGTGGCGGCGAAGCCCGGTTCGGTGAAGGGCCCGACCGGAGGCACGTCGGGGGAAGTCCGGACCGCCGAGGTGCTCACGGTCCGGGCCGTACGGACGTCAGTCGCCGATCCGGCGGGTGCGGCGGATGCGTCATGGCTCGGGAACAGCGCGGCGCAGACCCCGAGGGCCAGCGCGAAGCCGGCCGCGGTCGTGCGCAGGTACACGGGGAACACAGGACCTCCTGGACGCGCAAAGGTGTGGTGTCGCTCGGAAAAGGCCGCCGAGGGCGGGGAACCGGCAGGCCGAGGATGGGCACTTCGCTCAAGCGGCAGAGGTGGTACGGGTGACCGGGCCTCGATGACGGCGACAGGCATCCCGACGCGGGAGAGGTGGGGACGGCCATGTCTTCGCCGGCGCCCGGGTCGACAGCGACCGGGCCGGTGCTCGAACGCGTGGGCAGGTCGCGGGACGGCGGCTGGTCGAGCTGCGCACTGTCGAGCGGCGGGTCGCCGGGGCCGGACGCCAGGGGCGGCGGACGGCACTGACGCAGCGTCCGTTCGCCGACGGAGCGGTACCCTGATCGCGTCCAGGAGTGGCGGCAGGGGCCGGTGGGAACCGGGAGTCCCATGGGCTGCTGCCGCCCCGCTGTGCTCGAGGCGGCAGGCCGCCTGCCCGTGCGGGCCTCGGTGCCGGCCCCCATCGCCGCGGCCGCAGCGCGCGGGCCGTCCCCTCCACAGCGGGCATGGTGTCGAGCAGCATCGCGGCCCTGCCCTGCACGAGCCGCGTCCACACGCAGGTGCCTCCGTCCGTGAGCAGGGCGACCGCACGTCCGCCGAGGCGGGCGGATCCCGATGGTTCATCGGTCGCCGACCTCCGCGTGCGCGGTGCCCGACAGCCGCCATACGGCTTCCCGCCGCCATGTGCCCCACCAGCGCTCCAGGCTGACCACCGTGTCCGCCCTCTCGCTGTTGCGGCAGACCGCGGCGGAGCCGTCGGGGTCGGTGTAGTCGAGCGACAGGGTCCGGTCGGGCGGCTGGGTGACCGTCACCTTGATGCGTCTCAGGCCCGCCCTGCCCTCGACCCGCCACTCGGGCAGGCCGAGGTCCGCGCGGAACCGGCCGATGCCCGCCCAGCCCACGGCGGAGCGTTCCGCGCGCCGGGGCCAGCTGCGGCCGTTTCGGTGCAGGCGCAGGAAGACCAGGGGCGGCAGCCTGTGGAGTCCGCGTCGCATGGACACCGCGGCGACGATCTCCAGGACGTCACCACCGCCCAGGTCGGCGTGGAGCCAGGCCCAGCGGCGTGCGTTGCCGTGGCCGTAGATGCGGGCGTCGGCCCCCGGAGCGTGGTCCAGTCGCAGCTCACCGGCGCCGTACCGGATGGTGCCGCTGTAGCGGGAGCGGCTGGCGGGGAGCATGTGCGAGGCCGGAAGCCAGGGGTGTCGCCAGGACCAGCGGGGAAACGTGTGCAGCGGCGGGCCCTCGGGGCTCTCGGTGAGCGCCCAGGTGAACGTCCCCGCGGAGCCCGTGAGCCGGCCCGGTCGGACGCGGATGCCCTCGGCGGTGAAGCCTTCCGGATGCGCTGTCCACGGTACGGGGCCGAAGCGTGCGTGTTCGACGTGGCCGTCCTTGGGGAAGACGGCGATCCAGCCGTGCGCGTAGGCGGCGGAACCGTCGGAGGGCGCCACCAGTTCGTGGTGCAGCCAGATCCCGCTGTCGGTGGCCGGATCGGTCAGGGTCGTGTACCAGACCTCGGTCCGCCCCGGTGTGCCGTCCCAGCGCGACGCCAGATGCCCGTCGGCGGGGGACGCGACAGCCCGCGGGAACCGGAAACTCGCGAGGAAGGGCAGCAGGCCGGTGACGAGGGGAAAGCGCAGCGTGCCCTCGCCCACGCGGTCACCGTTCTCGTACAGGGTGTACGGCAGTACGGTCAGAGAGGCGAGCGGGCGCCTGGGCGACATCGACTTGCCGCCGACCAGAGTGAGTCGCCGGCCTTCCATGGCGAAGGTGATCCGGTAGCGGATCCAGTCGCGCGAAAGGGGCGCTGTCTCCAGCTCGCCCACGGCTTCGGTGTCGTCGGCGCGTCCCGCCACGCGTACGCGTCCGGTCACGTGCGCCCGCGTCGTGCGGTGGGGCAGCGGCACCGCGTCGGCACGGACCAGCAGGTCCAGCCGGACGGGCTGGTCGCGGTCCTCGCCGGCCAGACGCACACGGCCCAGCAGGGTCTCCCTGAACACCGTCCCGCGTAAGCTCACAGGGCGCCTTCCCGGCGTCGGCGGGAGCGTGCCAGCCCGTCGAGCATCATGCGTTCCGTCGCCGACAGATAGTCGCCCGCGGCGGTGCGCGCCGCCTCCTGGTCGCCGGCGGCCACCGCCTCGACGACCGGAGCCAGACGGTCACCAGCGGCCCGGGGATCCTCGAAGGGCCCGACCAGCGCCCCGCGCACCGGCAGATACGCGTTGAACAGGGTGTTGGTCAGCAGGACGTACACCCGGTTGCCCGTGGCACGGGCCAGTGCACGGTGCACCTCGACGTCCGCCAGCTGCACGGGCTCGCCGCCCGCCGCGTCGCCGACGGCCGCCAGCAGCAGACGCAGTTCGGCGACCTGGGCCGCCGTGGCACGGGCCGCCGCGCGTTCCGCGATCAACATGCCGATGCTGCGGCGGACTTCGAAGATCTCACCGATCCAGTCGGGGCTGTGGAGCACCAGCATCGGCAGGAGGTCCGCCCCGCCCAGGCGCAGGAAATCCCTTACCCGGGTCCCCACTCCGTGGCGCGTCTCCAGCAGCCCGGCGTGCGCCAGCCGCTCGAAGGCGTGCTTGAGGGAGGTGCGAGTGACCCCGAATCCGTCGGCGAGTTCACGTTCGGGAGGCAGATAGCTTCCGGCGGGATGACGCTCGGCGAGGATGTCCTCGCGCAGCCGCTTCTCCAGCGCGTCGACGATCGTCTCGCGTGGCAGTGCATCCACCTCGGCTCCCGGTGATTGAGTGGTCCAGTGGCTGAGCCACTGAACCACCGTTGATGACACGGCGTCAATAACTGCGGCCGGGACAGCGACGATGCCACGCGCGTGGATTCCGGTTCGTCACGATGCCGCCGCCCGACCGGGCACGCCCCCAACGGCGGCCACCCGAAAGCGGAACGAACCAGTTCACCTCGAGCTCCGTCATGGTCATGAATGGATCGGGAGCCGCGCCCGGGGTCCGAACTCCCCCTGCGCCATGCGGTACCCGGCGAGACGGAGCACGCACGCTCCAGAGGGAGCCCACTGATGCGAACCAGCACCTCAAGCCGACGCAACGCCGCCAGGTCGACGCGGTCGCGGCGGCTGTCGTGGTACTCGGGCACGGTCATGGCCGTGGCCGCGCTGACGACCGGCTGCACGGCGCAGGGCGGGGGAGGGGAGGCCGAAGGGTCATGCGCGATCGCCGCCCTGTACGGGGGCCGCACCTACACGCAGGTGGCCGACGTCGACTTCACCGTTGGCGAAGCACTCGGCCCCGCCGAGTTCCCGCCCTGCGACGACACGCCGGGCCACGACGACGATGCCGCAGCGCCCGAACCGGCCACGGCCTACGCCGTCGACGGCTTGAATCCACGTATCGCCATTGCGATGCGGTACCCCTCGGACGAGGTCGTGCTCCTTGCCGTCCGACCCGGCGGCAGCCTGCCTCCGGAGGTCAAGGCCCTGGCACGAGGCTAGGGTTGGACCGGCGTGGGACAGGGCCACCATGTACCTCGCGGGCTGAACTGGCCGTTCCCCAAGGAGAGTTGGAGGGGCACCGCCTGCTGGGCAGGGAGCGGAATCCCTATCGACGGACGACGGGCAGGACGAGGAGCAGCGCCAGACGGGAGTGCGCTGGTGTCTGCCCCGAGCACCATGGACACGGCGATCGGGACGCCCGGGCGCGGTCGCCGTGTCCCCGCCGGGTAGTCCGACGCGAGGGTGTCGAGCAGCGCCGAGAGCGCCCCCTTCACCTGCTGCCCCCGTCCTTGATGCCCTTCGGCTCGAAGCCGACGCGTACCGGCCGCCACCCGGCGAAGGGATCCGCGCGTGCGCGCCCCCGCGCAGGACGCGGGTCGACCGCTCGCGGGTCACCCCCCAAATACCGCGACGGGCGGCCAACTGCGCAGCAACACCGACCGGTCGGCGATCCCGGGTTCCGGCCTCGACACACGGTCATTCGTGCACATTCACTGCGGCGGGTGGCATCCCGCGGGCGGCGCCCCGAGGAACTCCAGCACGATCGCGTCCACGGCCGCAGCGCCGGCGGTGGGCATCGCGTGGTGGCCCAGCCCCGGCAGTACTTCGACCCGGGCCCGGGGCAGCAGCCGACGGGCCCGGGCCGCCGTCGCCTCGGCGTCGTGAACCCGACTGCGTCCGGCGAACAGCACCAGCGCCGGCACGGCGAGCGGCGCCGGGTCGAGCGTGCGCCCCACCACCGGCCGGCCCCGCCCCCGCAGGGTCGCGCCCAGCACGTACAGGCGCTTGAAGTCCTCGTCCACGCCCGTTCCCGCGCTCTCCCAGTCGAGGTACGCGCCGACCCGCCGCGCGGTGGGCCGCAGCAGCATCGGCAGCACACGCAGCAGGTAGCCCGGCCGGTACCCGCCGAACACCTGGGTCGGATCGAGCAGTACGAGGCGTTCCACCCGCCGCGGCATGTGCAGCGCGTACGCGGCGGCCACCCAGCCGCCGTACGAGTGCCCGCACAGGGCGGCCGCCGACAGCCCCAGCCCGTCCAGTACGGCGTCCAGCCACGCCGTGAGGTCGCCCGGCGTGCGCAGTGGCAGGCCCGCGCGTTCGCTGCGGCCGACGTCGCCGAGGATGTCGACCGCGTACACCCGGTGCAGGGCCCCCAGGGCCGAGGCGTTGGCGAACCATGACGTGCCGGTGGTCCCGCCGCCGTGCAGCAGCACCAGCGGCGCGCCGTCCGGGGGGCCATAGGCGTGCACCCGGGTCGGTCCGTACGGCGTGGGCACGGTCAGCTCGGCGGTGCCGGCCGGCCAGCGGGCCAGCAGCGCGTCGTAGGCGGCGAAGAATGTTTTGGACACACCGGCTCCTCGGGAGATCGCCTGACGTATTCTCTCGCTGAGCGAGATACTAGGCGAGCGAGAGAAGATGCGTCAGTGAGTACCGAGCGGACCCCGCACGACCCGCGGCTGCGACTGGTCCACCAACTGCGCGCGGCGACCGTCGAGTTCGACCTGCTCGCCGCGGAGTTCGCCGCCCGCAACGGACTGCACCCCACCGACCTGCGGGCCCTGATCGCCCTGCTCGACGCCGCCCGGGCCGAACGCCCCGTGACCCCCGGCCGGCTCGGCGAACAGCTCCGACTCAACTCCGCCGGCACCACCACCCTCATCGACCGGCTGGAGCGGCTCGGCCTGGTACGCCGCGAACGCGACACCACCGACCGCCGACGGGTCCTGCTCACCGTCGAGCCGCAGGCGATCGACCTCGGCTGGTCGTTCTTCGGCCCCGCCATCGGCACGCTGCTCACCGCGATGGACGCCTTCACCCCAGCCGAACTCGACACAGCCGAGCGCTTCCTCACCGCGATGACCACCGCCGCCGCCCGCACGAACGCCGCCACGCCTGACCCGTAGCCGAGCGCGGCCGGGCGGCGGGCCCGCGGCGTCGAGGGTTTCACCCGTCCCAGCCGCACCGGCCATCGCACGAGGTCCGCCGGCGGCCCACGACCGACCGGCCCCGCCGTCCCAGCAGGCCGGATCGGCCGCGCGGACGGCTCACCGCACCGCGGCCGATCCCGACGGAGGATCGCGCGGCACCGAGGAGAGACGCCACGAGAACGTGACATCTGCCCAGGTCGAAGCCGCAGTGCGGTGGACGGTGGCCCGGCTGTCTCAGGCTTCGTTGCCGCCACCGGCAGATCCGGCAAGGGGACCTGAGACGGCGGCGACGAAAGGTGAGACGGGACGCGGGGGGCTGGGCGGCGAGCTGCTGTGGCGATGGTGACAGTGCGGCATCCGCAGAAATGACCAGCTGTCTGTCACCCGATCTGGCCGTTTCCGTAAGCGACTGCCCAGACGGCCGGAGTCGCGTGCACGAGCGGGTTCGAGCCGTCGTCACGGATCACGGCCGCGACGATATCGGCGACCCGGCCGCGGGCCGACAGCCGCGCTAAAACGAAGTGATCGGGCTGCTCGGCTGCCGTTAGGCTCCCCACGGAGGCCGCCCATGGGGATGTCGTTGCTGTACGAGGTTTTGGAACCGCTGCCGGACGCGGAGAGCGCCCTGCGCCGCGCCCGCGAACTCCTGAGGGACTTCGCCGACTGGGCGGACGACCCGGACATCCCCGAGATCGGCCAGGTCGTCACGGCGGAGCAGTACGCGCACGCGCTCACGTTCTTTCGCGAGGGCCGGTTCATGACCCGGGCCGGCAGGCGCTTTCCGGAGACGGGCCTGGAGGACTTCTGGAGGCGGCTGCACGCGCTGGGCGTGCCGCGCGGCGAGGATCCGTACGAGGTGCAGGTGGAACTGATACCCGAGCTCGCGGGGCTTTGGCCGCTTCCCCCGGAGATCTGTCTGGAACCGTGGCGGGACGCCTGGCCGCCACTCGTGCTCTCCCGCTCGGAGGAGACCTGCGGGGAAGCCGACATCGACGCCCTGGTCGCGGACGTCGGTCCGCTGTCCTTCGACGTCGGCTGGCACGCCGCGCTGCGCGGACTGCCCTCCAGCAAGCTGTGCGGTGTCCAACTGTGCCTCAACAGCGTCTGGACCTGCCAGAGCTCCGAGCCGGCGCAGGGCACGCACGGTGTCCACCTCTCCATCGGGACCAGGAACCGAGACGTGCAGGAGGAGTGGCTGGCCGCCACTGGCCTGGCTCTCGGCGAGCCACTGCCGGGCTGGTAGACGTCAGCTCATTTCCGCTCCCCGCAGCAAAGGCAAGCGGGGGAGAGGGGTGGCAGGCCGGAGTCCGGAGCGCCGTCTGGCCGGACGGAATCGTGCAGCTCGCCGTACTGCCGTCGTCCCCCGCGGCCGCGTGAGCGGACCGCACCGTCAGCCGTGGTCGCGGGGAGCAGCTGCCGCGATGTGGCCGAGCCCGTCGTGGGCGCTCCGCTCAGCGCACCACCGCGGTAATCCCTGTTGCGACCTGTCAGGACGGCGCGATGCGCACGACCCGCCGTCCCCCGGCCATCGGTCCTCGCTCACGCTGCGGTCCCGGCTTCAGAGGTTCGTGCCGCCGCCCGGGCCTGCTCTGTGGGCCGTCTGCGGCAATGTGGCCCCCGCCCGCTTGCGCCTGCAGCCAGGACACCCACACCGGATGAACAATTGGCCTGGTCAGAACACAGGGACGTGTCTGGGCGGTATCGAGGGGAAGCGACCGATGGACAGAGCCGGGCGTCCGGATCGTAGAGCGCTGCTCGTCGGCGGAGTCGTGGGCGGCGTGCTCGCGCTCGCGGGGTGCTCATCGATGAGGGTGGCCTCCTCGGCGGCCAGCGCTTCGCCGGAAGCACGGCCCACCACGCCCGCCGCGGCGTTCGCGAGGCTGATGGAAGGCAACAAGCGTTGGGTGAGCGGAGACCTTCAACACCCCGACCGGGATCCGAACCGGCGTCAGTTCGTGGCCCAGGAGCAGGAGCCCTTCGGGTCGATCCTCTCGTGTATCGACTCCCGGGTGCCGCCCGAACTCCTCTTCGACACCGGCCTGGGTGACCTCTACGTGATGCGCACGGGCGGGGAGGCGGTCGGACCGGTGGTCACTGGTTCCGTCGAGTACGGGCCCATGACGAGCGGCACTCCCCTCATCGTGGTCCTCGGGCACCAGCGCTGCGGCGCCGTCAAGGCGGCGTACGCATCCATTCGTGACGGCAAACCGCTGCCCGGCAACCTGCAGGCGATCGTGAAGGCACTGCAGCCGGCTTACGAGCAGGCGGCCCGGGAAGGCGGCGCCGACCCGGTCGAGACCATGGCCCGTGCCCAGGTCACGTTGACCGCGGCCGATCTGCGCTCCAACGAGGACCTCGCCCCGCTGGTGAGCAAGGGCGCCCTCGCCGTGGTCGGCGCCTTCTACTCGCTCGACACCGGCAAGGTGGAAGTCCTGGCCGGCGCGCCCTCCTGACCGGCCCAAGGGGCGGTACGAGGTCGGTGACGGGCGGCCGAACAGCTTCCCGAGGCGCCCCGGATCGGCTGACAGCCGGCATCACAGGCAGAGTCGACCACGACGACGGCCGCGGCCTTGCGTCCGTCCTCGGTGTCGCACATCTCGATGAGCGGCGTCGGAGACGTCGTGACGGTCGTGCTCAGGTCCCACTCGTCGTCGCGGAGCGGAACCCCGACCGTCTTCGAGGCGTGGGGCATGGGTTTGCTCCTTGACGAGTCGGCCGTCCGTGAGATGCGGCGGGACAGACAGTCCGTAGGACCCCCGTTGAGACCTGCCGCAATGGCGAGTGCGGATCACAACGCAGGCGCCGCGTAGGACTTGCGCCTGTCCAGGAGCCAGGCCCTGTGAGGTCGTCCGGCCCACCGGACGGGAGTCAGGGGATGGTCGCGGGTTGCCGAAGAGGCCGAGCCTGCGACCGTGGCTGCGCTGGGCGCGGTCGCGCTCCTGCTCTCGCCGCGAGCCCTGGTCCTGGACCTGCCCGCCCGCCGCACCGCCCTCTTCCGGGTCTACCGGGGAGCGGCCCCGCCGACAGCGTCACCCCGGTCTGGCCGGCCCTGTCGTGGATCCTGGACCGACGCACCACGAGTCAGCGCGCTGAGAAGGCTGGGGATCTGGGTGGTTTCTCCGGCGGGACGGAAGACGCAGGTCCTGTGCTGACGCACGGCCGCTCGAGCGCTCCTTTGATGCTGTCCACCAGCTGCCCTCCCCGGATCAGATCGCGGGACGCCGGAGCACGTTGGTGGGCTCCCAGTCGCTCCTCCAGAAGGCTTCAAGCCCGTACTCGTCGATGAACTGCCGCTCGACCTCGTGGATGGGGTACATCCCTTGGATATTGATCACGTCGTGGCCCTCGTGTCCCGGAATGCCGACGTCGATGCCCAGGTAGTCGTCTCTGTCGAGGACCAGTGGCGCGAACACGCAGAATGCCGTCATCTCCGACTCGGGCACGATGCGCTCACCGAAGTTGATCGTGCTGCCGTAACTGAATGGGCAGGCTCCACGGAGTTGCTCTGCCAGGAAGCCCACGGCATGGGCCCAGATCACGTTGGTCGAGTTCACGCTGAGGCAGAGTTCCGGCGAGCCGTGCTGCCAATCGGGATGCTCCGCCAGCGACAAGCCGTAGGTGAGCGCCGTGAGAAGCCCGTCCGGCAGGTTGTCGTAAACGATCTCCGTCACGCCCCGCAGCCCCTTCTTGGTCGACTCGACAGGGAAGAAGCGGGGCTCCCTTCCTCCGGAGAGTCGATCAAGATGGGCGAGGTACTTCTCAACGCGACTGACCATGTGTCCAGCCTGCACGATCGCTCACTGGCGCACGCCCCCGGGGCCGTCACCGGTCACGCTCCGCAAGAGGTCCACAGAAGTTGTGCAGAACCCGAGTTCCGACGGCAGTTGGCTCTGGCCGGGGAGCCGCTGACCGAGGAGGAGATGAACCGCCTGGTCGAGGCGCACCGGCCGGTGGTGCGGCTGCGTGACCAGTGGGTGATGATCGATCAGGCGCTGGTCCGCGAGCAGCGCGGCCGCGAGCTCACCGCGATCGATGCCCTGGGTGCGACGCTGACCGGCGAGGCAGAGATCGACGGCACGTCCGTACCGGTCACCGCGACCGGTGCCCTGGCGCAGTTGCGCGCGCGGATCGCCGAGCCGGAGGCGGGCCCGGACGGCGCATCGGCCACCGCCAGTCAGCCCGCCGCGCTCGCAGCCACACTGCGCGATTATCGGCTGCGGGGCCTTGACTGGCTGGACCGGATGACCTCCCTCGGTCTGGGCTGCTGTCTCGCCGACGACATGGGCCTCGGTAAGACGATCACCTGATCTCCCTCCACCCGCGCCGTCACGAGCGATTGGCCCATGGCCCCCTTCTGGTGGTCTGTCCGACGTCCCTGCTCGGCAATCGGGAGCGCGAGGTGCGGCGCTTCGCACCCGGTATCGCCGTACGTCGTTTCCACGGCCCGGGCCGCACCCTGGACGACCTCGCACCGGACGCCTTCGTCCTCACCACGTACGGAGCCCTGCTTGGGCAGCGCGTCAAAGCAGTGCTGAGCTGGTCCGTTCGGGGTACTCGCGTGATCACGTGATGGGCCATCGCGCGGTCCGTCGTTGTGGATCAGGCAGAGAAGAACAGGAGGTGATCGTCGTGTCGACCGTGCAGCCATACCCTGATGGCCGCACTCGTGCCCACGGCAACGACGTGCCGGTGAGCGAGCTGGTGCAGCAGGCGTCGCAGCAGCTCACGGAGCTGGTGCGCGGCGAGATGAGGCTGGCCCAGGCGGAGATGAAGGAGAAGGGCAAGCGCTACGGCAAAGGCGGTGGCCTGTTCGGCGGCGCCGGAGTGGTGGGCTTCCTGATGCTGCAGGCGCTGGTGGCAACCGTGATAGCAGCTCTCGCCGTGCCGCTGCCGGTATGGGCTGCGGCGCTGATCGTTGCTGCGGTGCTGGGTGTGACAGCTGCGGTGATGGCCCTGAGCGGAAGGAAGCAGATCGAGGAGGGCGCGTCGCCGATACCCGAGCAGACGGTGGAGAGCGTGAGGGCCGACGTGGCCGAGATCAAGGAGAGTGCACAGCGATGACCCAGCCGCCCCACGACGAGCCCACCGCTTCCAGCCCCGAGGAACTGCGCGAGCAGGTCGAGGAGACCCGTCAGGAGCTCGGGCAGACGGTCGAGGCGCTGGCGGCCAAGACCGACGTCCGGGCCCGCGCCCAGGAGAAGGCCGCCGAGGTCAAGCAGCAGGCCACCGCCAAGGCCGGGGAGCTGAAGACCAAAGCGGCCCAGGCCGTGACTCAGGTGCAGGACAAGATTCCCGACCCGGTAAAGGACAAGGCCGCATCCGCCGCCGACCAGGCCCGGGCCAAGGCCGCTCAGGTTGCTGACCTGCTGCAGGACAAGACGCCCGAACCGGTACGGCACAAGGCAGCCCAGGGAGCACAGGCGGCGCGGGACAACCGCCCCCTGGTGCTCGCGGCGGCCGCAGGCGCCGTCCTGGTGTGGCTGGCACGGCGCCGCACGAAGGGATGAGCGGATGAAAGCCTCGAAGATCGCCTACAAGCCGGTCGGTCTCGCCCTGGGAGCCGTGAGCGGCATGCTCGCCGGCGCTGTGTTCAAGCAGGCTTGGAAGACGCTCGGTCACGAAGAGGACGCCCCCGACGCCACCGACGAGGAGCGCGCCTGGACCGAGGTTCTGCTCGCCGCCGCCCTGCAGGGCGCAATCTTCGCCGGGGTCAAGGCTGCCGTTGACCGAGCCGGCGCCACTGCCACGCGCCGCCTGACCGGCACCTGGCCCGGCTGACAACAGATGCGGAACGGGGGTGCCGGTGTGACGTAAATACCGGCGCCCCTGCAATACCGGCACCCCCTGCTTGCATTCCCCGCACGGAAGGTCGCACCACCGTGTCCGCTTCCCACATGATGTCCGCCCTGAGCGCCGCGGCAGTCATCGGCATCGTCCTGGCCGCCAGGTGGGCCGCCACCCGCCCGTCACGCAGCCTCCATGGCGCCAGCGCCGGCTGCCCCTGGTGGCACCGCACTGCGGCCGCACCGGATACGACCTCGCCTCCCGCGCCGGACGAGGCCGCACGGGAGGCCGTGAAGGAGGCCGAAGAGCACGTCCAGCGCTGCTGGCGGCAACTGCGAACCCAACCTGACCGGCCCGACTGACCAAATGCACCGAACCCATGGTCACCGACCTTCCTCGTCGTACTGGGTACGCTCCGAGGAGTGGCCGGTTCCCGCTGTCGCGGAAGAAGCGTTTGATCTCGCCGATGACGCAGGGGACGGCGAAGGAGGTGAACCCGACCTCGCAGGAAAGGTCGAAGCGGTCGATGGCCCTGATGAGACCGATCGTGCCGACCTGGACGACGTCTTCCAATCCCAGGCGTTTTGGGGGAAACCCGCGCCGGGTCGGCGATCTGCGGTAGTGCGCCGGTCGCCGTTGCGCTCTTCTCGGTCACCAAGGACCGTCGGGCGGGCCCGGGCGGCGTGAACGGCGTGCGTCCCCGCGGGTGGTGGGCGGTGCCGCAGAAACGAGACGGTGCTGCGTCATGCACAACGGACTGCAGAGCGCCCGTCGCGAGTTACGTGAGTAACCGGCGTGGACGGATTTGGCGTGCGGCGGTCTTGTGCCGCGGAATCGTGAGTTGCGGGCCGGCCGGCACGTCATGGCCTGACGGGTGGTGCAGGCGATCTCGCCCCGGCAGCCCGGCAACCGGCTACGGTCTACTTGTCGGCACTGGGGATGGCCAGGGGGTCGCTGGGGGCGTTCTTCTTGGCGCTTTCCATCCGGTCGCCGAGTTCTGTGAGCCGGTTGCGTCCCATGGCCTTGCGGACCTCGGGGAACCACTCCTTTTCCTCTTCCTCGACGTGGTGACGCACGTTCTCGATGAGGACGGTCATCTTGGCGTCGAACCGCTCGTCGGCCGGATCGAGATCCTTCAGTTCGGAAAGCATCCACAGCACGACATGGTGTTCCTCGACGCTTTCGAGGACGTGGTCCTTGGTGTCGGGGGCCGCTTCCCGGGAGGCCGGATAGAAGATCTCCTCCTCGATGAAGGCATGGGTGGTGAGCTCTTCGATCACCTGGTCAGCGATCTTCCGCTTCTCGGCGTGGGCGTTGTCGCCGGCCTTCTCGAACTGCTTGAACAGCTTCTCCACCGTCTTGTGGTCTTCCTTGAGCAGCACGATCCCGTCCACAGATTCCTCCACCTCGTTGTCTCCCGGAAGCTGGGTGCGCCCGGGACGACTGTGTACCCCCGAACGCTCTCGATATCGGCTGGGGCTTCCGCCGTTGGCACCCATGGGGGCGGGACCGAGCCGTTTTCCCCGAGTCCGGGACCGGTCGGCCACCGGGTTGCGAATGTCAGCTGCCCAAGGGCACCCCTGGTACGTGGGCCACCTGGAGGCGGCCCTGCGGCTGATGCCCGCCGAGACGAACATCGCCGGGCACACCGTCGTCCGGGACGTCCTGCTGCCCGGCGCCGTGCTCCCGGCCGTGCTCTTCGCGATCCTGTGCGCCTACCCGTACTTCGAACGGTGGATCACCGGCCCCGGCCCCGAACAGCACCTGTGCGACCGCCCGCGCAACCAGCCCACCCGTACCGCGCCGGGCGTCGCCGCGGTCACGGTCCACGCCGTGCTGCTGATGGCGGGCGGTCAGGACGTGCCGGCGTACCGCTTCCAGGTCAGACTGGAGTTGCCGACGTACATCTTCCGCACGTCCCTGTTCGTGCTCCCGTTCCTGGCCTACCACGCCACGAAACGGGCCTGTCGGGGCCTGCAGGCATCCGACCGGCGGCGGCTCATCGAGGGGCAGGAGGCGGAAGAGGTACGACGTACCGCCGGCGGCGGGCTACGAGGGTGCGCACATGCTGCTGCCCCGCGCCGAGGCCTACCGGGTCCTGGTGCGCGACACGTCCCGGCCGCGCGCCCACGGCACGGAGGTCTGGCGCTGGTTCCGCAGACACCTGCTGCGCGACGCCCTCAGCCGCTGGTACTTCGGCGCACGAGTGGAACTGCCGGTCACCGAGTGGCGGCGCCGTCGCGTGGAACTCGTACGGGCGGCACCGGAGAGGGGGACGACAGGTGAAGGAGGTCGAGCCATGACCGATAGCGGCGCCGACGACGCGACCCGCAGGGCACGACCGGACCCCGGCCGGCAGAACCTGCTGTACGGTCCGCAGCCGGACGTGGCGGGAGCGGCCGGCTACCCGGACAGCCCGCCGCGCATGGGCTTCTTCACGGACACCACCGTCTGCATCGGCTGCAAGGCGTGCGAGGTGGCCTGCAAGGAGTGGAACGCCGTCCCCGAGGACGGTCTCGAACTGACCGGCATGTCCTACGACAACACCCAGGGGCTGGGCGCCGACACCTGGCGCCACGTGGCCTTCATCGAACAGCGCAAGCCGCTCGCCGTCCAGGAGCCCGGGGCCGCCCACGACGACGTCGACGTGTTCGCCGCCGCCCGCGTCCTCGGCACCTCCGCCTCGTCGCCCGGACCAGGAGCCACGGCCCCCGCCCCCGGCACCGCCCCGGCGGGCGCACCGGCCGGCGAGATCTCCCCGGTGTCCCCGGACGGGCGCACCGAACTGCGCTGGCTCATGGCCTCCGACGTGTGCAAGCACTGCACCCACGCGGCCTGTCTCGACGTGTGCCCCACCGGATCGCTCTTCCGCACCGAGTTCGGCACGGTCGTCGTCCAGGAGGACATCTGCAACGGCTGCGGCTACTGCGTGCCCGCCTGCCCCTACGGCGTCATCGACCAGCGAAAGGACGACGGACGCGTCTGGAAGTGCACGCTGTGCTACGACCGGCTCGGCGTCGGCATGGAACCGGCCTGTGCGAAGGCGTGCCCGACCGACTCGATCCAGTTCGGGCCCCTGGACGAACTGCGGGAGCGGGCGTCCGGCCGGGTCGGCCAGTTGCACGCCGCGGGCGTCGCCGACGCCCGGCTCTACGGCGAGGATCCCGGTGACGGGGTCGGCGGCGACGGCGCGTTCTTCCTGCTGCTGGACGAGCCGGAGGTGTACGGCCTGCCCCCGGACCCGGTGGTCACCACCCGGGACCTGCCCGACATGTGGCGGCACGCGGCGCTGGCGGCGGCCACGCTCATGACGCTCGCCGTCGGCAGTTTCGTGCGCGTCGGTCCGAGGAGGCGGCGATGAGCGGTTCCGATGTGACACGCGACGGCGTCCGGGGGGCCCGGCCCGGCCGGAACGCCGTCACCGGCAAGTACGGCAGGCGCCGGAAGGGCCGCGGCGAGCGCAGCATGGTGCCGGACGCCGAGTTCTCCTCGTACTACGGCAAACCGATCCTGAACAAGCCCACCTGGAAACCGCTCGACATCGCCGGCTACCTGTACCTGGGCGGGCTCGCGGGCACCTCCTCGCTGCTGGCCGCCGGTGGGCAGCTGACCGGCCGTCCCGCGCTGGCCCGGGCCGCGAAGCTGGCCGCGACGGGCGGGATCTCGCTGTCGCTGGCCGCACTGGTCCACGACCTGGGCCGCCCGGCCCGCTTCCTCAACATGCTGCGCGTCCTGAAGCCGACCTCGCCGATGAGCGTGGGCTCCTGGCTGCTGGCCGGATACGCCCCGCTGACCATGGCGGCCGCGGCGAGCGACGTCGCGAACCGGTACCGGCCGGTGGGTGCGGCCGCCACCGCGTCGGCCGCCGTCCTGGGACCGGCGGTCGTCACCTACACCGCCGTGCTGATCGCGGACACCGCCGTGCCGTCCTGGCACGAGGGCTACCGTGAGCTGCCGTTCGTCTTCGCGGGTTCCGGCGCGACCGCGGCGGCCGGGCTGGCGATGCTGGCGGCGCCGCCCGCGCAGACCGGGCCCGTCCGGCGGCTCGCGGCTCTGGGCGCAGCCCTGGAACTAGGCTGCTTCCAGCTCATGAAGCACCGGCTGGGCAGCCTGCTGACCGAGCCGTACGAACAGGGCCGGGCGCACACCCTGCTGCGCACGTCGGAACTCCTCACGGCGGGCGGCGCGGCCCTGGCGGCCCTCGGCGGCCGACGGCCCCACCGCGCCCTCACGGCGGTGGCGGGCGCGGCCCTGCTGACCGGCTCGGCGGCCCTGCGCTTCGGCGTGTTCCACGCCGGCGTCGCCTCGGCCGAGGACCCGAAGTACACGGTCGTACCGCAACGGGAGCGGCTCGACGCCGGGGCAGCGGACGGGACACCGAACCAGCCGTGAGGTCTGCCGCGCGGAAGGCGGCCGGGTAGGGCGGCGGCTCACGGTGCAGCCACGCGGTCGCCAGGCCCGCGCGGGCGGCGCCGTCGACGTCCCAGGGGCGTGCGGAGACGAGCATCGCCCCGTTCGCCGCCGCCCCGGCCGTACGCAGGGCGCAAGCGTAGACGGCCGGGGCCGGCTTCCGGACACCCGGCGCCTCGATGTCCACGTGCGCCTCGAAGCAGCCGGTGAGCCGGCCCGGCCGAGAAGCGCACGGGTGGTGGCGACCGTCCCGTCGGTCAGGGTCAGCAGGCGGTGGCCGGCTGCACAGGGCACGTACACCGTCGGGGACGGCTGGGTGGTGCGCGGGCAGCCCGGGCAGTGCGCCCAGCACATGGGCCACGGCGGGGTCCGGGTCGGTGTCGGGCGCGCGCCGGGTGAGGAAGGTGCGCAGCAGGTACGCCGCCACGGCCGCGAAGGAGGCGTGGCCGCCCGCCAGGGTCAGGACCGTGCCGTCGCGCAGGACACCCGCGAACCAGGTGGGCGGCAGGTGTCCGGGCAGGCCGACATCGGTCGGCCGGGCGGCGAGCGGGCCCGTGCCGGTCAGGGTCTCGTCGACATCGAAGACCAGGACGCCTGGCAGCCGGTCACGGTCCACGCAGCTCACCGCCTTCCGCGGCGAGTGCCGCGCGTGCTCCCGTTGGTCCTGCCAGGCGGTCCACGCCACCAGGAACACCGCGAACGCGGCGAGGACACCGACGTAGCACGCCTCCAACCGGGGGCGTTCGGCGCACTGCGAGGCGGAGTCCACCAGCCCGTCGTCCGCGAGGTGCTGGACGACGGCGACCGGGTCGCCGACGAGGCACTGGCGCAGGAACGCGAGGGCGCCCGCACCCTGACCGCGCTCGGTGCGGCGGCACCCGACAGCGAGGAGTTCGACGACCTCGTCGGACAGCTCGTCGACCAGCTGCGACAGCACGTGGCCCGCGAGGATGCCGTGTTCGCCCGGCTGCGGGAGAATTCCTACCAGAAGGACCGGGAGCGGCTCGGCGAGAGGGTCGTGCGCGCCTGGCGGGCCGCACCGGCCCGCCCTCACCCGCACACCCCGCAGCAGCCGGCGGCGGTCGTCGCGGGCGCCGGCACCGCCGCGGCGCTCATGGACCACGTCCGGGACACACCCGGCAGCCGGCCCGCCGACCGCCGGGGCACGGAACGGGAGGACTGAACCGTGGGCCTACGCACCTGGATCGACTCCTGGCCGGTCTACCGACAGCTCACCGGCACCGACCCGCTGGGCCGCGGCGCCGCCGCGAAGAGCGGGCACAGCGCCCGGCTGACCCCCCGGGTGGCGAGCGCGGACCGTGTGGTGAAGTCGGTCTGCCCCTACTGCGCGGTCGGCTGCGGCCAGAACGTCTACGTCGAGAACGGCAAGGTCACCCAGATCGAGGGCGACCCCGACTCCCCGGTCTCCCGCGGCCGCCTCTGTCCCAAGGGCTCGGCCAGCCTCCAGCTGACCACCGGCGACTCCCGCGAACACCAGGTCCTCTACCGGCGCCCGCACGGCACCACCTGGGAACACCTGGACCTCGACACCGCGATGGACATGATCGCCGACCGGGTCATCGAGTCCCGCAGGGCCGGCTGGCAGTGGGAGGTCGACGAGACCCGCACCCGCCGCACCCTCGGCGTCGCGAGCCTCGGCGGAGCGACCCTCGACAACGAGGAGAACTACCTGCTCAAGAAGTTGTACACGGCGATCGGCGCGATCCAGATCGAGAACCAGGCGCGTGTTTGACACTCCTCCACCGTTCCCAGTCTGGGAACCTCGTTCGGACGCGGCGGCGCGACGACCTTCCAGCAGGACCTCCAGCACTCGGACTGCATCGTCGTCCAGGGCTCGAACATGGCCGAGTGCCACCCGGTCGGGTTCCAGTGGGTCATGGAGGCCAAGGCCCGCGGCGCCAAACTGATCCATGTCGACCCGCGGTTCACCCGCACCAGCGCACTGGCCGACCTGCACGTACCGCTGCGCGCGGGCACCGACATCGCCTTCCTCGGCGGGATCGTCAACTACGTCCTGGAACAGGAGAAGTACTTCCGGGAGTACGTCGTCGCGTACACCAACGCGTCCGTGATCCTCGGCGAGGACTTCCGGGACACCGAGGACCTGGACGGTGTCTTCTCCGGCCTCGACCCCGACAGCCGCTCCTACGACAACAGCAGCTGGCAGTACGAGGGCATGGAGGTGCAGGCGGCCTCCGGTCAGCGGGACGAGGAGTACGACAAGCGCACCGACGGCGGCAGCTCGGTGACCGAGGCCGCGCGCGGCGAGGCACACGGCTCCGGCGGCGCCGACATCGGCGAGGGCGAGCCCGAGCGGGACGAGACGCTCACCCACCCGCGCTGCGTCCTCCAGGTCCTCAGGCGGCACTTCGCCCGCTACACACCGGAGACCGTCGAACAGATCTGCGGTGTCCCGCAGGACGTCTTCCGCCAGGTCTGCGAACTGGTCACCGACAACTCCGGGCGCGACCGCACCACCGCCTTCGCCTACGCGGTCGGCTGGACCCAGCACACCGTCGGCGTGCAGTACATCCGCGCCGCCGCCATCCTGCAGACCCTGCTCGGCAACATCGGCCGGCCCGGCGGCGGCATCCTCGCACTGCGCGGACACGCCTCCATCCAGGGCTCCACCGACATCCCCACGCTGTTCAACCTGCTGCCCGGCTACCTCCCCATGCCGCACGCCCACCAGAACCAGGACCTGGACGCGTACGTGGAGGCGGAGGCCGCCCGCAAGGGCTACTGGGGCAACATGCGCTCCTACCTGGTGAGCCTGCTCAAGGCGTACTGGGGCGACGCGGCCACCCCGGAGAACGACTTCTGCTTCGACTACCTGCCGCGCCTGACCGGCTCCCACTCCACCTACGAGACGACGATGGCCCAGCTGGAGGGGGTCTGCAAGGGCTACTTCGTGCTCGGCGAGAACCCCGCCGTCGGCAACGCCAACGCCAAACTGATGCGGCTGGGCATGGCCAACCTGGACTGGCTGGTGGTCCGAGACTTCTCGCTCATCGAGTCGGCCACCTGGTGGCAGGACGGTCCCGAGATCGAGACCGGCGAGCTGCGCACCGAGGACATCCGCGCCGAGGTGTTCTTCCTGCCGGCCGCCGCGCACACCGAGAAGGACGGCAGCTTCACCAACACCCAGCGGATGCTCCAGTGGCACCACCAGGCCGTCGAACCGCCGGGGGAGTGCCGCAGCGAGCTGTGGTTCGCCTTCCACCTCGGCCGGATCATCCGCGAGAAGCTGGCCGGCTCCACCGACCCCATGGACCAGCCGGTGCTGGACCTCACCTGGGACTACCCGACCAAGGGCACGCTGGCCGAACCTGAGGCGGAGGCCGTCCTCGCCGAGATCAACGGCTACGACGCCGAGGGCAACCCGCTCGCCTCCTACGAACAGCTCAACGCCGACGGCTCCACCGCCTGCGGCTGCTGGATCTACTGCGGGGTCTACGCCGACGGCGTCAACCAGGCCGCCCGCCGCAAACCCGGCAAGGAACAGAACTGGGTCGCGAACGAATGGGCCTGGGCCTGGCCTGCCAACCGGCGCATCCTCTACAACCGCGCCTCCGCCGACCCGGACGGCAGGCCGTGGAGCGAACGCAAGGCCCTGGTGTGGTGGGACGGGGAACAGGCGAAGTGGGTCGGCCACGACATCCCCGACTTCGCCGACGACAAGTCCCCGCACCACCGCCCGCCACCCGGCGCGAGGGGCGCCGAGGCACTCTCGGGCACCGACCCGTTCATCATGCAGGCCGACGGAAAGGCCTGGCTGTACGTGCCCTCCGGCCTCACCGACGGCCCGCTGCCCACCCACTACGAGCCACAGGACTCCCCGTTCCCGAACCTGCTCTACGGCCAGCAGCGCAACCCCGTACGGCAGTTGATGCCGCCCCACCCCGACAACCGCTACCAGCCCAGTGGCACCGAGCCCGGCTCCGAGGTCTTCCCGTACGTGGCCACCACCTACCGGCTCACCGAGCACCACACCGCCGGCGGCATGTCCCGGTGGCAGCCCTACCTGGCGGAGCTGCAACCCGAGTTCTTCTGCGAGGTGTCACCCGAACTCGCCGCCGAGCGCGGCCTGGAGCACACCGGCTGGGCGACGATCGTCAGCGCCCGCGGCGTGGTCGAGGCCCGGGTGCTGGTCACCGACCGGATGGCCCCGCTGACCGTGCAGGGCCGCCGGCTCCACCAGGTCGGCCTGCCCTACCACTGGGGCCCCAACGGCTACAGCACCGGAGACGCGGCCAACGAACTGCTGCACCTGTCCCTCGACCCCAACACCCACATCCAGGAGACCAAGGCCTTCGCCGTCGACATCCGCCCCGGCCGCCGCCCACGCGGCCCGGACTCCCTGGCACTGGTGCGCTCCTACCGCGCCCGGGCGGGCATCGACGAGCACACGGGCACGGAGCCGTGAGATCGCCGGGGCCGGGTTCCGGTCAGCGCAGTACGAGCGAGTACGGCCCCCGCGGCACCAGTTCCCCGATCACCGGCGCCCCCGGCACCTCCCCGGCCACCAGCAACCCGCCGGAGGTCTGGGCGTCGGCCAGCAGCAGCCGGATATCGGCGTCGGTGTCCCCGAAGTCGGTGTACGGCGCCACCCACTCCAGGTTGCGCCGGGTGCCGCCGCTGACGTACCCGTCGCGGACCGCCTCCCGGGCACCCTCCAGAAAAGGCACCGCGGCGGTGTCCAGTACGGCGGTCACCCCGGAGGCGCGGGCCAGTTTGTGCAGATGACCCAGCAGACCGAAGCCCGTGACGTCGGTGGCACAGCTCGCCCCGGCGGCCAGCGCGGCGGCGGAGGCGTCCCGGTTCAGGGCCGCCATGGTCGCGACCGCCTGCTCGAACCGCTCGCCGGTCGCCTTGTGCCGGTTGTTCAGCACGCCCACTCCGAGCGGCTTGGTCAGCGACAGCGGCAGGCCGGGCCGCCCGGTGTCGTTGCGCAGCAGCCGCGCCGGGTCCGCGACACCGGTGACCGCCATGCCGTACTTGGGCTCGGGGTCGTCCACGCTGTGCCCGCCGCCGACATGGCAGCCCGCCTCGGTCGCCACGTCGAGGCCGCCGCGCAGCACCTCACGGGCCAGCTCGAACGGCAGCCGGTCGCGGGGCCAGCCGAGCAGGTTGACCGCGAGCAGGGGCCGGCCGCCCATCGCGTACACGTCCGACAGCGCGTTGGCGGCGGCGATCCGCCCCCAGTCGTAGGGGTCGTCGACGACCGGTGTGAAGAAGTCGGCGGTGCACACCACAGCCGTCCCCACCGCTCCGGGCAGGGTGACCACGGCCGCGTCGTCGCCGGTGGCGAGGCCGACGAGCAGCGGGCTGTCGGTGCCGGTGAGGGAGGGCGCGGTCAGCCCGCTGACGACCTCCTCCAGCTCACCGGGCGGGATCTTGCAGGCGCAGCCGCCACCGTGGGCGAACTGTGTGAGCCGTACGGACGCCGGGCGGGTCGCTGGTGTCATTCCGCTCTCCTGGGGAACTAGCGTGGCGGTCGGTGGAGGCGTGTGGGTGCCTGGTGGCCCTCCCGGTCTTCAAAACCGAGGTGCCCGAGGATCTCGGGCAGGCGGGTTCGATTCCCGTCCGCCTCCGTCCCCCGCCCGCTCCCGGCAGCGTCGGCGTGTGTCGTCCACGCGCTCCGTGTACCCGCGGGCGTCCAGGTGCTCCAGCAGCGGCACCGCCACCCGCCGCGTGGTGTCCAGCGCCTGCCGGGCCTCGCTCGGCGTGAACGGCTGGGGCAGCCCCGCGAGTACGGCGGCCGCCCGCCCGTCCGCGCCCGGCAGCAGCACGATCCCCTCGGCGATCCGCAGCAGCGTCCCGGCCGCCTCCGCCGCGGCCACCGCCCTGCGGGAAAGGCCCAGTTCGGCGAGCCGGGCGGCGTCCGGGGCGCGGAACGGAGCCCGTTCGAGGTCCGCGCGTACGGCGTCCACCGCCTTTTGCACCGGGGGCGGCAGGGACGGACGCCGTCCCTCGGTGCCGTACAGCCGGCCCTGGCGGACCGTGAGCCCCGGGGTCTGGGCGACGAGTGCGTCGACCAGGGCCCGGTCGGGCAGGCCCAGCAGCCGGCGGGCGGCCTCGGAGGGCAGCCCGGGCTCCAGGGGACGGTCAGCGGCATGCCGGTCCACCGCTTCGGCCAGGCTCCTGCCCAGTCGCGCCCAGTGGTCCGCGTCGACGAGCCAGTCCCCGGCCACGGGCGCGACCGGCGCCGGGACGCCCATCGCGAGCAGTTCCGGGCGCCGGATCGGTCCGCGCCTGCGCAGCTCGGCCACCCCGTCCGCGGAGCCGCTCATGCCGGTCAGCTCCGCCGCCCGTGCCCGCCCCGCACCCCGCCCGGCCAGCCGCGGCGGCCGGACGTCCAGCACGGTCGCGGCACACGGCACGCGCCGGCCGCCCGGTTCGCGCAGCACCGCGCGGTCGCCGACGCGCAACGGCAGCTGTCGGCCCAGGGTGAGCCGGGCGGTGTCCTCGCCCAGCGGGCGGACGGTCACCGGGACGGCGGCGGTGCCGATGTGCAGGCTGACGCTCCGGGGCAGGTCGGCGACGGCCTGTCCGGTGACCCGGACGTCCACGAGCCCGGTGAGCAGCCAGCGCCCCGGCGCCAGCAGCACCTCGCCGCGACGCAGTTCGCCCACACCGGGGCCGTGCACGTTGACGGCCACGCGCGCGACCCCGCTCACGGCGGAGCGGTCCTCGTGCAGGGACTGGAGCCCGCGGACCCGCAGCACGGTCCTGCCGTCACCCGTCACCAGCCGGTCCCCGACCCGCAGGGTGCCCGCCCCGAGCGTGCCGGTGACCACCGTGCCGTGCCCCCGCACCGTGAACGCCCGGTCCAGCCAGAGCCGGACGTCCGCAGCGGCGGGCGGCACCGGCAGGCGGGCCGCCAACTTCCCCAGTTCGGCACGGAGTCCATCGAGTCCGGCGCCGGTCACCGCGCTGACCGCGACGGCGGGGACCGTGCCGAGCGAGGTGGCCGCCAGCCGCTCGCGGGCATCGGCCAGCACGGGCGCCGGATCCGCCAGGTCGCCGCGGCTGACGGCGAGGACGGCGTGCCGGACCCCGAGGGCGTCGAGGATCGCCAGGTGCTCCTCGGACTGCGGCTGCCAGCCCTGGTCGGCGGCCACCACGAACAGCACCGCGGGCACCGGGCCGACACCGGCCAGCATCGTCGCCACGAACCTCTCGTGGCCCGGCACGTCCACGAAGGCGAGTTCCTCGCCGTCCGCGCCGAGCCGGGTCCACACGAACCCCAGGTCCAGGGTGAGCCCCCGGCGGCGCTCTTCCTCGAAGCGGTCCGGTTCCATGCCCGTCAACGCCCGCACCAGGGCGGACTTGCCGTGGTCGACGTGTCCCGCGGTGGCCAGCACCCGCATGAGGCCCGCCTCCTACCCGGCCGCCGCGGCACGGACCGCCCCGGCCAGCCGGGCGTCTTCCTCCGGCGGCACCGCCCGCAGATCGAGCAGACAGCGCCCCGCCTCCAGCCGCCCGACCACCGGGACCCGCCCGGCCCGCAGCACGGCGGCGAACGGCTCGGGCAACGACAGCGCGGCACTGGGCAGCGTCACCCCGGGCGCCCCGCCCCCGCCGACCGTGGCGGCACTGCCGACGGACCGTGCGTCGATACCGTCGGCGGCGAGCGCGGCGGCGAGCCGGTCGGCGCGTTCGCGCAGCGCTGTGGGGTCGGCGGTCAGCGCGGCGGCGGTCGGCGTGGGCGGCCCGGTGAGGGTGGCCTCCAGAGCGGCCAGGGTCAGCTTGTCCACGCGCAGGGCACGGGCCAGCGGATGCCGGGCGAGGGCGTGGACCAGGCCCTCCTCCCCGAGCAGGAGCCCGCACTGCGGCCCGCCGAGCAGCTTGTCGCCGCTCGCCGTGACCAGAGCGGCGCCGGCCCGCAACTGGGTCGCGGCGTCCGGCTCGTCCGGCAGCAGAGGGTGCGGGCCGAGCAGCCCGGAGCCGATGTCGACGACGACCGGGACACCCAGCCCGGTGAGCTCGTCCACCTCCGCGGCCCGAGTGAACCCGGTGATGAGGAAGTTGGACGGATGCACCTTCAGCACGAACCCCGTGTCAGGACCGACCACGGCGGCGTAGTCGCCGGCGGTGGTGCGGTTGGTGGTGCCCACCTCGCGCAGCCGGGCACCTGTGGAAGAGAGCAGGTCGGGCAGCCGGAACCCGTCGCCGATCTCCACCATCTCGCCGCGGCTGACGACGATCTCCTTGCCGGCGGCGAGCGCGGTCGCGGCCAGCGCCAGCGCGGCCGCGCCGTTGTTGACGACATGTACGGCCCCCGCCGCCGGCACCCGGTCGGCCAGTGCCCGCAACGCCGTGCGCCCGCGCCGGGCCCGTACCCCGGTGTCCAGGTCCAACTCCACATCGGTCGGCCCCGCGGCCCCCGCCACCGCCCGCCGGGCCGCGTCCGACAGCGGCGCCCGGCCCAGGTTGGTGTGCAGGAGCACACCGGTCGCGTTGATCACCGGGCGCAGCCCGCACGCCGTGTCCGGGAGCAGCGCGAGCGCCTCACCCGCCACGTCCTCCGGCGCCACCCGTCCGGCCCGGGCCCGATCCTGTGCCTCCCGGACGGCGGCCCTGACCACGGGCGCACCGAGCAGCCGCGCGGCCTCGGCCAGCCGCGGCTCCCGCAGCAGCACATCCGTACGCGGAACCAGCCGGCGCACGTCGGGCCCCCGCCACGCCGTGCCGGACACCGCCCGCCCCGGCTCCGTGCCCTTCTCCTCCGCTGCACCCCGCGGACCCATGCGGCTACGTCCCTCCGCCCCGCCTCAGACTGCCCGACCACCCCCATCGTCCTCCAGCGCCCCCCGCGGGCCCTCCGACACGCTGAGCGACCGGGAACTCGGCGCATCAGGGCATGCGGCAGGCAGCTGCCGCGGTGCCCAAGGGCGTGCGCGGGTCGACTTCAGGCCGGCGAAAGAACCACCGATCGCCGCCGCACCGGTTGACGTGGTGCTGCTCGCAGGACGGGCCCGCTCCGTACACCGACCCGCTATCGCCCTTGGGGCGACCAGGCCGAGGTGGTTCGGCCATGGCAGTCGCCTGGTCTTCCTCTCCTCCATGACGTGGACGTCCACGGACAGGCGGCGATGGGCCGGTACCGACATCGGGTGCTCCGACCCGGGCCGCGCGCGTATTTACAGGGTGCGGGTCAGACGATCGGTGAGCACCCGGTGAAGCGGGCCGGGTCGGGCAGGTAGCCGCTTTCGGCGAGCAGCGCGCTGCCGTAAATCAGCTCGGCGATCTCCGCCGGTGCGGGGTCGTCGGCGTTGGCGCCGTGTGCTGTGCGCAGGGCGGTGATCAGTGGGTGCGCGGGGTTGAGTTCCAGGATCCTCTTGACGGTGGGCAGTTGCTGGCCCACCGCCCGGTGCATCTTCTCCAGGTTCGGCGTCACGTCGTGGGCGTCACCGACGATGCAGGCCGCCGAGGTCGTCAGGCGGACCTGCTTGATCTGCTCGGACAGGGTGGTGTCAGCCACGGCAGCAGGGCCGCGAAGCCCTGTTCGCGCCGGGCCTTCTCGGTATCGGTTTCCGTCTCGCCCTCGGCGTCGGTGCGCTCGGTGGCCATCGGGATCGGCCAGCGGATGAAGACCGAGTACTGCTCGACGATCTGGCGGATCTTCGGCTCGGAGAGGTAGTCGGCGAGCCCGTCCTCGCTGTCGGCGGGCTCGAGGTGCAGGGTGACCGAGGTGCCCGCGGGCAGGCCGTCGACGGTCTGGAGGTCGTAGGTGCCCTCGCCGTCGGACTCCCACTGGGTGCCGGAGTCGGTGCCTGCCCGCCGGGTGCGCAGCGTGACCTTGTCGGCGACCATGAACGCCGAGTAGAAGCAGAAGCCGACGCCGAACCGTCCGATCAGGCTCTCGGCGGTCGCGGCGTCCTTGGAATCCTTGATCCTCTCCAGCAGGCCGGCGGTGCCGGACTGGGCGATCGTGCCGATCGGCTCGACAAGGTCGTCCCGGTCATGCCGATTCCGTTGTCACGGACGGCCAAGGTGTGGGCATCCTCGTCGACCTCCAACCGGATGTGCAGGTCGGTGGTGTCGAGCTCGGGGTGGCTGGAGTCGGTCAGGCGTCGTCGGTGGTTGTCGTCGTGCGCCGGTGTTCTAGGGCGTCCAGGGATTCGGCGAGGCCGGTGTGGCGGGCGTCGAGGTAGGGGCGCATGCCGGTCAGGGGGGCGATGAGCGCGGCGGCGTCGGCTGTGCCGAGGGCGGCGTGCAGGGCGGCCTGGGCCGGGCGTGCTTCGGGCGCGAGCTGGTCGAGTGCGGTGATCTGGCCGGCGAGGCGGCGCAGGTCGGCGGCGTTGGCGCGGGCCCAGGTGGCGGAGGAGCGTTCGGCGGCCCTGGCCTGGCGGGTGGCCGTCACGCGCTGTTCGCCGGTGGTGCC